>CAVWPH010000015.1:0-22667 GCA_963756805.1 uncultured Alphaproteobacteria bacterium | reverse complement strand
GTACAGGGCGGCGGCACCACGCGGCTGGTCGCCGCGAGCTGACCGGTGCGGCGGCCCCGCCGAAGACGGCGCCGCCGCCGCATGTGATCTCGACGATGACCGCGACGCCGCAGACCTCGGAGAGGCGCTCCAACAAGGCCGGAAGCGGTGGACGCGCGGCTCAGCCGCCGAGGAGGCGGTCGAGGGCGGCGTCGTCGGGCTCCACCTGATAGAAGAGGCTGTAGAAGGCGCGGACCTCGGCGCGGAGGTCGCCCCGGGCGTGGTCGGGATAGAGCTCGTGCAGGAGCCAGCGCAGGCCGAACAGGCGGTTGACGCCGGGCGGGCCGTCGAGGAAGCCGAACGGGGCGGAGGGGGCGAGAAGCACCCGGCCTTGCGCGACGGCGGGGATGCCGGACCAGGCGGGCAGGGTCATCACGGCTGCTACGAACTGAGGGTCCTGGGCCACGATCACGTCCGGTGCCCAGGCGGCGATCTGTTCGGGCGAGACGGTGACGAGGTTGCCGCCGCCGGCGACGCCTTCGACGACATTTACCGCGCCGGCGCGCTCGAGGATCTCGGTGTTGATCGAGCCGCGCGCGCCGGATTCGAGGCCCGTGGCGCCGCGGGCGAGGTAGACGCGGGGGCGGGCGGTCTCCGGGACGCGGGCGAGGGTGGCGTCGACGAGGGCGAAGGTCTCCTCGGCATAGGCGGCGAGCTTTTCGGCGCGGTCGGGCGCGCCGAGCGCCGTGCCGACAGCGCGAAGTGCTGCTGGGGTGTTCTCGAACGAGCCGTCGACGAGGATATAGGGGATGCCGGTCTGCGCCTGAACCCGCTCGGCGAGCGAGCGGTAGGTGTCGGTGACGGTGCCGAGGTCGAAGACCAGGTCGGGCTTCGCGGCGAGCAGTACCTCGAGGTCGAGCGTGTCTCCGCTGCCCGTCAGCCGGCCGAGCTCGGGGACGTCGCGAACCTCCGGGACCAGGAAGGGCTTGTCGCCGTCGCGCGGCGGGCGGGACCAGCCGAGCATTACCTCGGGCTTCAGGACGTAGAGCATCACGCTCGCCGGCGGACCGGCGGCGAAGACCCGCGCCGGAGCGTCGGGGATCGCGACGCTGCGGCCGGTCGCGTCGGTGAAGGTGCCGGCGGTCGCGACCTCGGCGACGAAGAGTGCGACGAGGCCGAATACAGCTGACAGGCGCCGCAACGTCCCGCGCCCGTCAGTGTCCTTGCCGATGATCACGTCGGTGGCCCTGACACCTCGTCGCCGACCATGCGCCCGAGCTCCGCCTCGTTGGTGATCGAGGCGATCGCCAGCGCGTAGCCGACCTGAGGGCGGACGTGCGAAGTCACCGCGCCGGTTACCATCCCCTGACCGCTCCCGGCAGCAGGCTGCGAGCGCTTGGCTTCATGACGGCCTCCCGCGGTCGCGACATGGTTTGAGGGTATTCCCGTCGGGCCGGCACCGCAAGGGCGCGGTGGTCAGGCGGCGCGCTGGGTGCGGCGCGGCCGGCGGGTGCGCGCACGCTCGACGTGCTGCGGCGAGCTGTGCGCCGGCTTCGGCCCGGACCCGGCGGCGCCGACTTGGACTGGCCCGACTTGGGCTGGCCCGGGCGGTGCGATGCCGCCTTGGCCTGCCCGCTCCGCGCCTGAGCCGGTGCAATATGGCGCACGGCTATCTGATGCACAGCTTCATGTCGCCGTTCTCCAACAAGCGCACCGACCAATACGGCGGCAGTTTCGAGAACCGCATGCGCTTTCCGCTCTCCGTTACGCGCGCGGTGCGCGCCGTTGTGCCGAAAGAGATTCCGCTTGGCGCCCGCATTTCGGCCGTCGACTGGCGCGAGGGCGGGCTGACGGCGGACGATGCCGTCGCTATCGCCAAGGCGTTGAAGGGCGAAGGCATCGATTTCGTCGGCATCTCGTCCGGCGGAGCGCTGGCCGAAATCCGCACGCCGAGCGACCCCGGCTACAACGTGCCGATCGCCGCGCGCGTGAAAAAGGAAGCCGGCATCGCCACCCGCGTTGTCGGCATGATCGTCGAACCGGAGCAGGCCGAGGCCATCATCGCCAAGGGCGAAGCCGATATGGTGGCGCTGGCGCGCGCTTTTCTCGACGATCCGCATTGGGGCTGGCACGCCGCCAAGGCGCTCGGCGCCGAGGTGGCGCGCCCGCTGCAATATCAGCGGGTCGGCCCCAAGCTATGGGCGCCGGCGGCGGCGAAGGCGTGAGGTGCGTGAAAAGCAGCGCGAGTTACCTCTCGCCGCGCGCGGGGAGAGGTCGACCCGCCGAAGCTTTAGCGAAGGCGGGTCGGGTGAGGGGGCGTTTCCCCAATTCTGAGTATTTGCAAATCGCCCCTCACCCGGCTCGCAGCTCACGCGGCTCGCCACCCTCTCCCCGTAAAGAACGGGGAGAGGAATAAGCAACGTGGAAAACTTCGTCTTCCTCGCCGTTTTGTTCGCAGCCCTCTGCCATGCCGGCTGGAACGCGCTGATCAAAGTCGGGCTCGACCCGCTCGCAACCACCACGCTGATCGGCATCGGCTCCGCGGTGGTCAGCCTCGTCTGTCTGCCGTTCGCCGGCATGCCCGCGCAATCGCCGCCTGGCCGTGGCTGATCGCCTCCATCATTATCCATCTGTTTTATTTTGCGGCGCTGGTCGAAGCCTATCGCACCGGCGATCTCGGCCAAGTCTATCCGATCGCGCGCGGCGTTGCGGCGCTGATGACGGCGACCGCCACCACCTTCATTGTCGGCGAGAAATTGGGCCTCGATCGGCTGGGCCGGGATCGTGACGCTGGCATTCGGCGTGGTGCTGTTGTCGGCGCGCGGCGGCCGCGATCTTGTGCGCTTCGACAGACGCGCGGTCGGCTTTGCGCTGCTTACCGCGCTCACCATCTGCACCTATTCGGTGGTAGACGGCATCGGCGCGCGGGTGTCGCACAACCCGCAGTCTTATGTGCTCTGGCTGCTGATCGGGACTGCGCTCTTGCTCGTGCCTTATGCGCTCTATCGCGACGGCCGCGATGTCATCCCGGCGATGCAACGATTTTGGCTGCGCGGGCTTGCCGGCGGCGCGTTGCAGACCGTGGCCTACGGCACTGCGCTATGGGCGATGACGCTGGCGCCGATCGCGATTGTCGCCACCTTGCGCGAGACCAGCGTGCTGTTTAGCGCCGTGATTGCGGTCGTGGTGCTCAAAGAACCGCTGCGCGCGGTACGCATCGGCGCCGCGCTGCTCATCCTTGCCGGATTGGTGCTGATCAGATTGCAGTAGCTTGTTACGGCGCCACCGGCTTGCTCGCGGCATCGCCGCTTGCCACCAGCCGCGTCTCGGAGAGTTCGCCCGCCGCTTCCAGGATCGGATAGGCCACCGACACGATGTGGCTGTGGATGCGCTTCAAGTCGCGGACCACATCGAGATGAATCGAGGAGGTCTCGATCGAACTCGGTGCGGCCCTCGCGCAGCCGCGCGAAATGGCTGTCGGAAGCCTTGCTTTCGGCGGCGCGCATGGCGGCCTTGTCGGAGAACAGCCGGCGCGCCAACGCCAGATCGCGCGTGGCAAAAACATTGAAGGCAAGCTTGAGGCTTTCCATCATCTGGGCGTGGAAGCGGCTGATGTCCTCGACGCCTTCGGCCGAGAAAGTTAAATTGTGGCGGATTTTCTTGGCCGCCAGTTCCATCAGGTTCTTGTCGACGATGTCGCCGATGTGTTCGAGATTGGTGGTGAAGGTCAAAATCTCGACATAGCGCGAGCTTTCCTCGTCGCTCATCTCGGCCTTGGACGCCTTCACCAAGTAAAGCTTGATGGCCTCGTGCAGAGCATCGACCGCGTTGTCGGCGCGCTCGACATCGCGCACCAGTTTGACATCGGACTTCACGATCGCGGTCAAAGCTTGCCGCAACATGTCGGCGACGCGGTCGCCCATGTTCAGCGTCTCGCGCATGGCGCAGGCGAGAGCTTCCGACGGCGTATCGAGCACGGCGGCGTCGAGATATTTCGGCCGCGAAATGTCCTCGCGTTCGGGCCGGTCGGGCACCAGTTTCGTGGTGAGCTTGGCGTAGAGGCCGGCGAGCGGGAGCAGCACCAAGGCGGCGATCAGATTGAAGGCGGTGTGAAAATTCACCACGATGCGCGCCGGATCGGCTTCAAGCCGCGCCAAAAGGTCGGCGCATGGGTGCACCAAAAACAGAAACGGCAGAGCGACGGTGGCGCGCATCAGCATATTGCCGACGGCGACGCGGCGGCCGGCGGGCGGCGCGTGCGCCAGCCCCGTCATCGGCGCGATGGCGCCGCCGACATTGGCGCCCAGCACCAAAGCGAGCGCCAGCGGCGCAGGGATGGCGTGCGCGCCGGCAAAGGCCATCACGAGGAGCACCATCGACAGGCTGGAATGCATCAGCCAGGTGATCAGCGTGCCGGCGAGGAACGCCATGATCGGATCGCCGGCGAGCCCCGACAAAAACGATTTGAAGCCGACGGAATCGCGCAGCGGCTGCGCCGCGGCGCTCAGATGATGCAGCGACAGCAGCATCAGGCCGAGGCCGATGGCGATGCGCGCGATGGCGCGGGTGCGGTCGGCTTCGGTCGCCATGAAGGTGAAGACGCCAAGCGCCAGCATGCCGGTCCACAGCCAGGTGACGTCGAACGACAGCACTTGCGCGACCAGCGTGGTGCCGACATTGGCGCCCAGCATCATGATCAGCGCGATCGAGAGCGCGATCAGCCCGCGCGCGGTGAAGGAGGCGAGCAGCAGCGCGGTCGCGGTCGAGCTTTGCAAAATTCCGGTGAGGCCGAGGCCGGCAAAAAACGCGCTCGCCGGCCCGCGCACATATTGCGCCAGCATGTGACGCAAAGTTGCGCCGAAAGCGCGCGTGATGCCGGTCTGCACCATGCGCACGCCCCACAACAGCAGCGCCACCGCGCCGAGGAATGAGATGATCAGTTCAGTCCCGGGCAACTCATGTCTCCCAGTGGCGGCGCGCGGGAATCGCAGCACCGCCGTGTCACAAATTTGTCATATGGACCCGGAAAGCGCGCGATGCAATGGAAATGTCGAGAGAATTTCGACTATTCGATTGAATCGGCCGGATAGCCGTAACGCCGCGCCAGGCTCAAGGGATCGGCGCCGAAGAAATAAGACAGCCGCAACTTCCACATCAGGAGAATTGTGCGCAGCACGCCGTGTTCGTGCCAGCGCCGGCCCGAGGTGGTGACGCGCGCGCGCAAACACACCGGCCGGCTTATCTGCTTAAGCCGCACTGACAACGTCACGTCCTCCATCAGCGCGATCGGCGGAAAGCCGCCCACCGCATTGAAGGCTTCGCGGGTGACGAACACAGCCTGGTCGCCGGTGGCGATGCCGGTCAGGCGCGAGCGCGCATTCATTGCGGCAGCGATCAGCCGCAGCAGACCTCCGCCCTCGATGGAAATGTCGAAGCGGCCCCAGGCGCGGCGTGAGCGCTTGAGGCCTTCGCGCACCAGCGCGTCGGCATTATCGGGCAGATGCGTGTCGGCATGCAGGAACAACAGCACGTCGCCGGTTGCGGCCGCGGCGCCCGCATTCATTTGCAAGGCTCGCCCGCGCGGGCCGCTGAGAACTTTGTCGGCGAGCGGCCGCGCCAGCGCAACTGTGTTGTCGCTGCTGCCGCCGTCGACGACGATCACTTCGACGCCGCGCGCGCGGTACGGCGCAAGCGCCGTCAGCGCCGCTTCGATTTGTCCGGCCTCGTTGAGCACCGGCATAACGATGGAGAGCGTCATTCCGCCGCCTCCTCGAGCGCGCCGCCGCAGCTCGAGCCTTGTCCGGCGGTGCAGCCGTAACAATGTCCGGCGGTGCGGATCGGCTGCCCGCTCAAGTCGGTGTCGAGCAGATCCGACAAATGCACGCGCTCGCGCGAAAGCGTCGCCAGCGGCAGATCGAGCATCTGGTTGAAGTCGCAGTCATAGACGAAGCCGCGCCAGTCGACCGAAATCAGATTGCGGCACATCACGCCGTCGAGATTGGCGTCGAGATGCGCGTCCTGTAGCAATTGCATGTAGCCGTCGAACTCGCCTTTGGTCACCAGCATAGAGCCGAAACGCTGGATCGGCATGTTCGCAAGCACGTAAAGTTTGTTGAACACGATGCCGTATTGCCCGCCCAGCACGCGCTTGTAGTCGGCTTCGAGCGCGGCTTGGCCGGGCGGCAGCGCGGGGCCTTGCGGGTTGTAGACGAGGTTGAGAATGAGGCGCGGGTCGCTTCCGTAGCCGAGCGCGTTGAGTTTTTTCAACCCGCGGATCGAGCCGTCGAACACGCCTTTGCCGCGCTGGCGTTCGACATTGTCTTGCAGATAACACGGCATCGAGGCCACCACCTCGACGCCTTGCTCCGCCAGGAACTCCGCCAGATCTTCCTGGCCCGGCTGCTCCAGGATTGTGAGATTGCAGCGGTCCATCACCTTGACGCCAAGTGCGCGTGCGCCGCGCACCAGCCGGCGGAAATGCGCATTAAGCTCGGGCGCACCGCCGGTGATGTCGAGTGTCGCGATTTTCCGGCGTTTGACGAATTCGAGCACAATGTCGGCGACGTCGCCGTCATCTCCTCGGTGCGGGTTGGGCCCGCATTCACGTGGCAATGGAAGCAGGATTGGTTGCAGCGATAGCCGACATTGATCTGCAACGTGTCGAGCGCGTCCCGGCGCAGTTCCGGAAATGGAATTTTTTCAAGCAGCGGCAGCAGATCGCGCATCGGTGTCCTCAGGGGTCGCGCTAACTTGCCACGGGCGCCGTGCCCGCGTCACCCCGCTGCGTCCAAGCGCGGAACAAATCAATGTGAAAATTTGTGAAGTTCAGCGCGCCAGCGCCGTCGTCACCGGCGATTCGACGCCGATGCGGCCATATCCCGGCAGCTTGATGCCCGGATGGCGCAGATCGAGCCCGGCCACCAGACCGAGCAGATCGATCTCGACGCCCTCGACCCAGCCGATTTTCAGCGCGGCGATGCCCAGCACATTGAGCTCGATACCGGTGCGGCTGTCGGTCAGCCCCGCATAGAACACGCCGCGATAGTCGCGGCCGACCGCGTTCGGCGGCAGCGCCACGCTGCAGTTCCGGCACCGCGCGCAGGATCGCGGCGGTGAAGCTGTTGCTGTTGGGTCCGGGCCAGACGCGATAGTCGCCGGTATGCGCATAGCCATAATCGCGCACCGCCGCCTCGATTTTCGGAATGATCGCCTCGGCCTGGGCGCCGGAAATATCGGCAATCGCCACCGGCGTGTTGCCGTACCAGCGCCCGTCCGGCGGCCAGTTGTCGGCGCGCACTGGGTTGCCCCAGCCGACCACGTCGTAGCGTTTCCAGGTTGAAACGTTGGCGTGCTTAATCACGATCCAGCTATGCACCGCGAACACGCCCTTCCAGGCGCCGGCCTTGCCGGTGAACACGATGACGCGCGCAGGTTTATAGGCGCTTGCCGCCGGCAGCATGCCGGTGCTCGACCAGTCGGCATCGCGCCATGAACGTGGATCGCTGCTCATGGCGTAGAGCGCGGCGCGGGCAAGGATGGGGCTAAGGAAAATCGCAAAAAGTAAAAGCATGATGAGGCTGCGGCGGGTCATTGTGGCCGGCACTATAGTGGCGTTCAGGGCCGAAAGGTGGCGATGGCTCGTGCCCGAAACAAGCCTCAGTCCACTTGATTGCCGCTGATCTTGAGCTGCGGATAGCGCTCGGCGCCGGAAAGCGCGAGATCGCCGGTGACGCGTTTGTGCCATTCCATGCCGACAATGGCGCCGCGCTTTGACCCGGCCAACTGATTGCCGGAAATCGTCGCGGTGCCGGCGCCCTTGACCACCGAGACCGCGACGCCGATGCCGCAAGCGCGCACCACATTGCCGGTGATCGCGACGTCGCGCAGATATTCGCCCCAGCCGGCGCTGATGCCGGCAATCTGTGCGTGCTCGATGGTGTTGCCGGTGACGGAAGTGTCGGCCTCCACGCTGATGCCGACGCCGACATCCTCTGAGGCCTGGTCCTTGCGGCGGACTTGTAAGTTACGCACGACATTGCCGCGCACGGCGGCAAGCCGGCCGCCTTCCTTGAAATTGGTCACCGAAATGCCGCTGCCGGCGGTATCGATCACATTGTCGGCGATCACGGCGTTCTCGAAATTGTATTCGCAATAGATCGCGACCTCGTCGATCGCCGTGCATTGATTGCCGATAATCTGGATATTGGAGGCGGCATTGCCGCGGATGGCGGAAAAGGCGGCGCTGCGGATGTGATTGCCGCGCACCATCACGCCGGCGGCGCGATAGACATTGATGGCGTTGCCGTTCTGCCCTGAGCCGCCGTCGCGCGCATGAGTTTCCTCGATGGTGTTGTCGGCGATCGTGCTGCCGTCATGCGTCTTGCTGCTTTGCCAGACGCGGATGCCGCCATTGCCGGAGATGCGGATCGTGTTCGCCGTGATCAGCAGGCCGTGGCAATTATTGGTGTAGAGCGCGGTGTCGGCGGCGGCGATAATCGTAGAGTGTGTGACCTCGCCGTCGCAGGCTTCCAGCGTGATGCCATTGCCGCCCGGCTCGTTGATCTCGCAATCGGTGATGCGCACCGCTTTGGTGCCGTCGATGTGAACGAGCGCGCGGCCGTCCGGCAGTTTCTGCTGGCCGCCGTTGAGCTTAAGCCCTGAGAGCGTGATGGTGTCGGCGTTGTCGGCCGAGAAGAGCGAGGGACCGCGCGTTAAAATAATGCGGCTTTGGCCGCGCACGCCGGCAAGATGCGCGCCCGAAGTCAGCTTGAGATCGCCGGCGCGGTAGGTGCCGGGCGCGAGCCACAGCGGCACGCGCTGGCGCGCGGCCTGATTGATCGCCTGTTGCAGCGCGCGGCTCTGGTCGCTCGTTCCGCCGGGGTGCACGCCGAATTGCGCGGCGTCCAGCCCAAAGCGCGACAGCGGCACGGCGGCAGCGGCGGGCGCTGCCAAAGCGAGGGTGCCGGCGGCGGCGAGCAAGTTGCGGCGGGTCAGGTCCATAGGCGGCTCATTTTGCCCCCGTGCAGGTTAACGCCGTGCTGCGGCCGCCCTTAAAATCTCGCCGCCGGCCCGCAGTAGATCGCCTTGCGTCAGCGCGCGTTTCTTGACGCGGGCGCGCGGAACCGGAAAGCGGCGGACCAGTGGAACATGGATAAACGCCGCCAAGCGTGGACCTTGAAGCTGGTGGGTGGCCTCTACCGCCCGCCAGGCCAGATAATTGCACAGATAGCGCCCGGCGTCGCGCGACAGCTTCGCCGGCACGCGCGCGGCGCGCGTTGCCGCAAGCATCCGCCACGCGGGCGCGGGCAGGGCGATTGCGGCGGGCTCACCGGCCGCGATTGGGCCGCTGCGCAAGGTCGCGCCGGCGACATCGGGGATAAGCGCCAGCGTGTTGCGCGCCCGTGTTTCGATACACAGTGTTTTGCGGCTTGCCGCCAGTCCGAACATCAGCAGCACGTCGGGCCGGTATTGCTTGAGTAAAGCGGGCAGTTCGCGGTCGACGGCGGCATAACTGGTCGTGAACACATGCGCGGCCAGACTTATCCCCGCCAATGCCGGCCGCCTTATGCGCGCGAGCCTGCGCACCAGCGTTTCGGTCGGATTAAACGGCGCACCGGGAAACGGGCCGAAGCCGGTGATGAGAACGGTGGTCATGCTTTGCGCGGATTATGCCTCGGCGGGTGTCGATTACACGCCGTGCCCGGCAAAAATATTTCGCCAAGGCACTTGACTTTAATCCTACTGATGGAATATATTCCACATTGTCCGGTTCAGCTGAGGGCGTCATCTAGAGGCGTCTAAATGATGGAACCGGATGCGGCGCCTGCGGGCGGAGGGGTACGCTCCCTCTGCACTCGGGCGGCTCCGGGGCCCCGCCCGTCCGGCATTAAGACCGGTCTGCGAGGAGCTCGCTGGACTGGGACAGACTGAAACGGGCAACACCCGTCAAGGTCACGTCCCAGGAAGCGCGGCCTGGAGTTGAGTTGCGGCCGCAAGGCCGCGACGAGAGCCGCGATGGCGCGCCGAAAGGCGCCGTGTACGGGAAACCGTGCACGCACATAAGGAATGACGCGCCGATCGGCGCGCCGTCCCCCTCGGTTCATCCGAGGGACGAAGTTGGAAGACGGCCTACCCGGGGCCGGCCAAAGAATACGGGCGATGGTGCTTGCCTTGGCGCGAAGCGGGCAAGCCCGCCGCGCGCGGCGTTGGCTATTTGAAAATCGAATTAGGAATGCACGCGCGCGGCGATCTCTCTTTCCCTCTCCCCTTGTGGGAGAGGGTGCCCGAGCGAAGCGAGGGCGGGTGAGGAGGTTTCTGCTATCGTGAGACCGTCCCCCTCCCCCGGCTCGCATCTCGCTTTGCTCGATGCTCACCACCCTCTCCCACAAGGGGAGAGGGTACGAAAGCAACGCGCTTCACACCCCCAGCAGCGCCGCGATCTCCTCGACGGCAAGCGCGGGCGCGAGCTTTCCGGCGGCAACGGCGGCCTCCGCCTGGCGCAACTTCGTGCGCACCGCGGGATCGCTGCGCAGCCGCGCGGTGAGGCGCTCTTCCAGCATGGTCCACATCCATTTGACTTGCTGGTCGCGCCGCCGCGAAGCCAATTCGCCGGACGCGCTCATCTTCTGCTTGTGCTCGAGCACCTGGCCCCACAGGCCTTCGATGCCGTCGCCGGTGAGCGCCGAATAAGTCACGACCGGCGGCGACCAATTCTCCGACTGGGCTTTAAGAATATTGAGCGCCGCGCGATAATCGGCGGCGGCAATTCTGGCGCGAGCGACATTATCGCCATCGGCTTTATTGACCGCGATCATGTCGGCAAGCTCGACGATGCCCTTTTTGAGGCCCTGCAATTCGTCGCCGGCGCCGGGCAGCATCAGCACCAGGAAAAAATCGGTCATGTCGGCGACCGCGGTTTCCGATTGGCCAATGCCCACGGTTTCCACCATGATCACGTCATAGCCGGCGGCCTCGCACAACAGCATGGTCTCGCGCGTTTTGGCGGCGACGCCGCCGAGCGTGCCGGACGTGGGCGAGGGGCGCACATAGGCGTTCGGATCGACTGCCAGCCGCGCCATGCGCGTCTTGTCGCCAAGGATCGAGCCGCCGGTGCGGCTCGACGAGGGATCGACCGCCAGCACGGCGACCTTGTGGCCCTTGCCGGTGAGGTAGGTTCCGAGCGCGTCGATGGTGGTGGACTTGCCGGCGCCCGGGGGCGCCGGTGATGCCGAGCCGCACCGCTTTCCCCGTTTCCGGCAGCAGATCCTGCACCAGATGATGGGCGCGGGTGCGGTGGTCGGTGCGCTTGCTCTCGATCAGCGTGATCGCCTTGGCCAAAACGGCGCGGTCGCCGGCGCGGATGCCGGGGCTAAGATCGGAAGGTGGGGAGCTGCGCAAAGCCATCATTTGTCCTTCAGCCAAGGCACCTATAGAGGTCAAGCGGGGAGAATTTTGCAAGTAAATTCAATAACATGCTGGATCGTAAATGAGCGATGAACTTTCCTCCCAGTGGCGGCGACTAATCAGATTAATGGGCTATTGTAGCCCTGGATTTGGCGGCGGAGGACGTTCATGCGCAGCTTGAGGCTCCCGATCGCGTTCACTCTTGTCACGATTGGACTATCGGCGGTCCCGGTTCACGCGGCCGATCTGGTCTGGGAGGTCGAAAATCCCTTCCGCTTTTTCAAGCAATCCACCTCTTACGCCATGTACGAACACGCATACGATGCCGCGCGTGGGCCTGCGGAGACCCCGCTGCCGGCCGACGTGATTTGGCGCACCGAGCGCAAACTCAACGATCCCGATTGCGCCAACCCCACCACGCCCACCACCTGCGCGGCCACGCGGCGCGCGCATTACGACCAGCAACGCCTCGGCTGGGCCGCGCGCACCATCAATTCGGTCTGCTACGAAAGTTTTGCCAATCCGCGCCACTATCCGACGCAATGCGTGCGCAAATATTCGTGGGGCAGTGCCAAGGAAGATTATGTGCTGCCCGAAGCGCACACGGTCAATATCGGACTTTCACCTGAGAAACTCGCGAGCGCAGGCGCCGGCGAATGCGTATGGAGCTGGCATGCGCGCGCCGCAGGCGGCAAGGCCGAAACGCGCAAACAGCTTTGCAAGAACAAGCTCACCATCGCGCGCGTGCCTTTCTCGCTCGACCGCGCCCGCTCCGGCGTCGCCGTCAGCGTCAAGCTGCCGGATGGCAGCGAACTGAGCGATCCCAATGTGGTGGTCGAGGATCTGCTGATCACCGCGATGGGCGATTCATTTGCCTCCGGCGAAAGCAATCCGGACAAGCCGGTCACCTTCAGCGCGGCGCGCGAAATGCTCTACGATCCTTCGCAGCTGCGCGACAACGTGGCGACCAACGACACGCTCAAGATGGTGCCGAATTTCAACACCGCCAGCTCGAACGAACATTACGATCCCAAGGTGTTGCCGCGCCGGCTGCTCGAGGACGAGCGCAAGGAATTGATCTACAAGCTCACCTCGCCCGAATTCGCGAAGGAATTCACCCAGGCGAACGCGCAATGGCTGAGCGCGGATTGCCACCGCTCGCAATACGGCTATCCGTTCCGCGTCGGTCTTGAACTCACGCTGGAAAATCGCCACCGCGCGGTCACCTTCATGTCGTTCGCCTGTTCAGGCGCCGAAGTGACCGAAGGGCTGTTCTTTCCGATGACGGCGCGCGAGGGCAAGCCCGATAAAGTGCGCGCCCAATTCGACCAGCTCAGCGATCTGTTGTGCCGCGGCGGTGCTGCCGGCCGCACGCGCACCGTCAACTATACGCTGCCGATGTTCAAAACCGGCGACACCAACATCGCGATGCAGACCGCGGCACAGCATTGGTGCCCGCCCGAACAGCGCAAACGCCCGATCGATCTGGTGATGCTCTCGATCGGCGGCAACGACGTCGGCTTCGGCGGGCTAGCCGCCTATGCGATGACCGAAACCGCGGCCGATCTAGCACCTGTCGCGGCTTTGATCGGGTCGCAAATCCGCTTTCCGCCCGCGGTGTCGCGCGTTTATCTCAGCGTGCTCGACCGCCGCCTGCAAGCGGTGAAACAGGCGCTGCATGACGGCTTCGGCGTCGAGCCCTCGCACGTGGTGCAGAGTTCCTATGAACCCATCCAGTTCGACGAGACCGGGGCCTTGTGCGGCTCGATGCCGGCGCTCGGCATGGACGTGCAGCCCAAGCTCAAGCTCAACCGCGGCCGTATCGCCGAGACGGCAAGCTTCCTGCATGACTTCCAGACGCGGCTTGAATGCACCATCAATGCCGGCAGCCATGCGGATTGTCCGCGTGGCTTGGCGACCGGCGCCGGCACCGGCTTCAACCTGGTGTCCGAGCATCTGGTGAAATTCGCCAAACGCGGGATTTGCGCGCGCGATCCCAAGCGCGCGATTTCCGACGGCGTCATGATGGGAATGCCGCGCAAGTCGCGCATCACCGACGAGTTCACGCCTTACTCGCCGGCCGATGAACTGCCTTACGCGCATCGCTGGCGGCTGTTCCGCACGCCCAACGATGCCTTCCTCACCGCCAACACGCACCGCGAAGGCATCCTGCCCTTCGACATCATGCAGCCGGCTTATGCGGGTCTCTACAGCGGCGCCGTGCATCCGAGTGCGGAGGCCCATGCCATGGTGGCTGACAGCGTGATGCTGCATGTACGCCAGATCGTGGACGGGGGGCGTCCCAACATCCGGGTCAAGCCGGTGAACGAGACGCGCTCGGACTAACGCCGCTTGCCGCGATGTTTTCTCGCCGGCTCGTCGTCTTCAAGCCGGATCGCCAGCCCGCCGTCCATGTGGCGGCGGGCGGCGGTCGCCCGCGCGAAAGCGATCAGCTGCTCGCGGGTCGTAATGCGGCAAGATGACGGATCGGCCTTGGTGCCTTTGCCGCAAAAAGCCGCGCGCGTCGGCTCATCCGCGTCAGCCTCGTCGATGACGATGACCAGATAGGTGCCCTCGGCGATTTTGTGCAGCAGCGCATATTCGGTGCTGCGCGGCTTCTTGGCCGGCACTTCCTGGATGATGTAATCGCCGCCCTCGAACGGCTGCACCGAAAAGGCGCTCACCTCGCGCAAGCCGCCGCCGGCGTGAACGTAAAGCGCGCCGTTCCACTTGAATTTCACCTGCTGCGGTTCGGTCGCGTAGTCCTTGCGCAGCCCGTAAAGCTGGAGCTTCACCTGCGGGCCGAAGACGGCTTGCGAATCCGAGAGGATCGGATCGGCGGAGTCGATGCAGCCGGCAAGCGACAGCGCGCAGAGCGCGGCAAAGCCAGAACGGACAATGAATCGTTTCACTCTGCTGCCTCTTTGCCGTGGCCCAATCGCTTGTTCAGCGTCTTGAGCAGTTTCTCGGCCGCTTCCGCGATCACCGTGCCGGGCGGGAAAATCGCCTCGCAGCCGGCTTTCATGAGCGTATCGTAATCCTGCGGCGGCACCACGCCGCCGACGACGATCATGATGTCGTCGCGGCCTTGGGCGGCGAGTTCCTTTTTGAGCTCCGGCACCAAAGTGAGATGGGCGGCGGCCAAGGACGAGACGCCGAGAATGTGGACGTCGTTTTCCACCGCCTGGCGGGCGGCTTCGGCAGGCGTTGCAAACAGCGGCCCGATATCGACGTCGAAGCCCAAATCGGCAAAGGCCGAGGCGATCACCTTCTGCCCGCGGTCGTGGCCGTCCTGGCCGATCTTGGCGACGAGCAGGCGCGGGCGGCGGCCTTCCGCCTGCTCGAAACCCTCGACCGCCTTGCGCACCCGTTCGACCGCGCCGGACATTTTGCCCTCCTTGCCGACCTCCCGCTTGTAGACGCCGGTAATGGCCCTGATCTCGGCCCGATGGCGTCCGTACACCTTTTCGAGCGCCGACGAAATCTCCCCGACGGTGGCCTTGGCGCGGGCGGCCTCGATCGCCAGCGCCAGCAGATTGCCGTTGCCGCGGTCGGCGGCGCGGGTCAGCGCGTCGAGCGCCTCCTGCAAAACGGCCGGGTCGCGCTCGGCTTTCAGCCGCTTGAGCTTGTCGAGCTGCATGCGCATGACGGCCGAATTGTCGACCTTGAGCACATCGATCGGCGCTTCGTCGGTGGGCGGATATTTGTTGACGCCAATCACCGATTGCGCGCCGGCATCGATGCGGGCTTGCGTCTTGGCGGCGGCTTCCTCGATGCGCAGCTTGGGGATGCCGGCCTCGATCGCCTTGGTCATGCCGCCGAGCGCCTCGACTTCCTCGATATGGCCCCAGGCTTTGCGCGCCAATTCATAGGTGAGCCGCTCGACGTAATACGATCCGCCCCAAGGATCGACGATGCGGGTGGCGCCCGCCTCCTGTTGCAGCACGATCTGGGTATTGCGGGCGATGCGGGCGGAAAAATCGGTCGGCAACGCGAGCGCTTCGTCGAGTGCATTGGTATGCAGCGACTGGGTCTGGCCTTGGGTCGCCGCCATCGCTTCGATCATGGTGCGCGAAACATTGTTGAACACGTCTTGCGCGGCCAGCGACCATCCCGAGGTTTGGCAATGCGTGCGCAGCGAGAGCGAGCGCGCATCTTCCGGCTTGAACGGCTTCATCAACTTGGCCCAGATCATGCGGGCGGCGCGCAGCTTGGCGATCTCCATGAAATAATTCATGCCGATCGCCCAGAAGAACGAAACGCGCGGCGCAAATTGATCGACGGTGAGGCCGGCCTTGATGCCGGCGCGCACATATTCGACGCCGTCGGCGAGCGTATAGGCAAGCTCGAGATCCTGCGTCGCGCCGGCTTCCTGCATGTGATAGCCGGACACGGAAATCGAATTGAACTTCGGCATTTCGGCCGACGTATACGCGAAGATGTCGGAGATGATGCGGATGCTCGGGCTGGGTGGATAGATATAGGTGTTGCGCACCATGAATTCTTTGAGGATGTCGTTCTGGATGGTGCCCGACAGTTTCGCGTGCGGCACGCCTTGTTCTTCGGCGGCGACGATATAGAGCGCGAGCACGGGCAGCACCGCGCCGTTCATGGTCATCGACACGCTCATCTGGTCGAGCGGGATGCCGGAGAACAGCGTGCGCATGTCGTAGATGGAA
The DNA here is from genome assembly GCA_963756805.1 of uncultured Alphaproteobacteria bacterium. Classification (GTDB taxonomy): domain Bacteria; phylum Pseudomonadota; class Alphaproteobacteria; order Rhizobiales; family Xanthobacteraceae; genus Pseudolabrys. Next base: position 6,606 of record CAVWPH010000015.1, on the reverse strand, counting down.
TCGATGGCGACGCCCGCCATGCCGACATCGCCGGAAACGCGCGGGTGATCGCTAGTCATAGCCGCGATGGGTGGCGAGATCGAAGGCGATGGAGAGACCCTTTTGTCCGGCGGCGAGATTGCGCCGGTAGAAGGCGTTGGAATCCTCCGCCGTGGAGAAGCCGGCATATTGCCGGATGGTCCAGGGCTGCGCGGCGTACATCGCAGGATAGGGACCGCGCAGGTAACGGCGCCTTGCCGGGATATGTGTTGAGGAAATCGAGCCCGGCCAAATCGCTTTCGCCGTACACGGGTTTCACCGCGATCGCTTCGGGTGTGACCCAGGGTGGCACGGCCGATTTGCCGGGCGGCACGGCAGCGTCGGCGAAGTCCACTTTGGCGAAGTTGGGGACCTGACTCATTTGAGCCCCAGAATATCATGAGCCGCCTGCAACGTCGCCAGCACGTCGCAGCCTGTAAATATGAAGGTTTTCACGCCGGCCTGCCGCCATTTTTCCTCATTCTCGGCGGGCCGGCCGGCGAGATGGACGGTCGCGCCCGCAGCCGTCAGCGCCTTGGCGGCATCGGCTGCTTGCGTCTCGTAGATCTTGTCGGAGGAGGTGAGGCAGGCGAGCTTGGCGCCCGAGGCTTTGAACGCCGCCACCATCGCGGCCTGATCGGAGAAGCCGTCATTGCTCAAGGCTTCGATGCCGCCGGCCTCGTAGAAATTTTTGGCGAAGGTCGCGCGCGCGGTGAAGTCAGATAATTTGCCAAGATTGGCCAGGAACACTTTCGGGCGGCTGCCGGTCTTTTTGAGCCAGCGGTCGGAAGCCTCGCGCAAGGCCTCGAACGGTTCGGCCAGGCGGATCGATGGCAGCGGCTCGCAGCAGGCGACGGCACCAGCCTCCTTCGGCACAGCGACCCGCGCGACATCGAGAATGCGCGCCGCGTCTTCAGCCAAATTGGGATAATCGCTGGTGCCGGTGATGGCATCCTTGCGGTGCGCGGCGGCGGCTTGCCGCTTTTCGCGCACGGCAGCGACCTCGCGCTGGATGAGCCCCTGTTCGAGCGCGGCCCAGGCGCCGCCCGCCTTGTCGTAGCTCTGAAACAGCGACCAGGCGGCGGCGCAAAGCTTGGCCGTCAAATCCTCGATGGCGCCGGAACCGGCGGCGGGATCGGCGACCTTCGCCAGGTTCGACTCCTCAAGCAGAATGAGCTGCGTGTTGCGTGCGACGCGGCGCGCGAAAGCATCGGGCAGGCCAAGTGCTGCGGTGTGCGGCAGCGCGGCGATATTGTCGGCGCCGCCGAGGCCGGCGGCGGTAACGGCGATGGTGGTGCGCAGCATGTTCACGTAAGGGTCGCGCTTGGTCATCATGCGCCAAGCGGTTTCGGCCGCGACCGTGGTCGGGTTTGGGCGCCAAGCCGCAGGCCGCTTCGACGCGCGCCCATAGTTTTCTGATGGCGCGGAATTTCGCGATGGTGAGGAACTGATCGTCGTCGGCGGCCAGCCGGAAATAGATCATGCCGCGCGCGCGATCGAGCGGCACGCCGCCGGCTTCGAGCGCACGCAGACAGTCCACCGCGGCGGCAATCGCAAAGGCCAGTTCCTGCGCCTCCGAACCGCCGGCGTTGTGGATGATGCGTCCGTCGGCCACCGCGAACGGTCCGCGAAAGCCCTGGTCGGCCAGATCCACGGATCATCTCGGCAACAATATTTCGAAAGTTCGCTCCATGGGCGCGGGCTCACGCCGGTGGCGGCAAGCCCGCCGATCGGATTGATGCTGGCGCGCATGTCGATTGCTGCCGGGTCTAGTTTGCGGCTTTTCACGAAGGCGGCGAAATGTTGCACGGCGGTTCGCGTCGCCGGGCTCAGGTTGAAGTCGATGGTGATCCCGGCGTCGAGCATGACGCCGTCGAGCAGGCGAGCTATCGTTTCAGGCGAAGCGTCCAGTCCGTAGCCGTTGGCGTTGAGCGAACCGGCGAACACCAGCGTCAGACCGGTGGCGCCGTTCTCCAAATCTTGCAGTGCCTGCGCGTTGGCCGCCGCCGGATCGGGGTGATCGATCCGCTGCATCACGGTCCAGGCGGTGCCCGGTGCACGCCCAGCGATTGCCTTGGCGCCGACCGCGCGCGGATAAAGCGGTTCGATGCGCAGACCGTCATAGGTCTGGCTCACCAGCCGCTTGTCAAACGAGGCGCCTTTGAGCGCCGCCTCGACCAGCTTGCGCCAGTCGGCTTCGCTTGTCGGCGGAAATTCGGCGGCGAGGGAAAGTTCGTCAGTCATTGGCGGAAACTGCCACATGCGGCGCACTGCCGCCATGCGAATGAAGGCAAATTACGTGCCTGCGGGCGATGTCAAAGGCGCTAAACGCTCGATCCCGCTTGCATCGACGGCCTTGGCGGCATCGGCCACGCGCCGCCCGGCAATGACGCGGTCGGGCGTTATTTCGGCCAGTGGCACCAGCACGAAAGCGCGCTCGAACAGGCGCGGATGCGGCAGGGTCAGGCCCAGCTCGTCGACCGTCAAATCGTCATAAGAGAGGATGTCGATATCGGCGGTGCGCGGGCCGTTCTTCTTTTCATGCGCGCGGTCGCGGCCGAGCCGACGCTCGACGTCCTGTGCGCGCGCCAGCAATTCGCGTGGGGACAGCGAGGTGTCGACTGAGATGCATAGATTGACGAAAGGCGGCTGATATTTGAAGCCCCAAGGCGGCGTCAGATAATCGGACGAGCGTGCGTTGAGCCTCACCGTGAAGCCGTCGCACAGCATGTCGACGGCGCGGTCGAGAATATTGCGGCTGTTTCCGACATTGCCGCCGAGCGCGATCAACGCCTCGCTCATGGCTTTTGCCGGCTCCGCACCAAAGTGACGCCGACATCGCTAAAGGTCGCGGCGATGGGCGCATGCGGCTTATGGATCGTCACCGTTATGACGCGCACGCGCGGGAAGGCGGCGAGCACCGCATCGGCGACGCGGCCGGCGGCGGCTTCGATCAGTCGAAACTTCTGTCCGCAAAACGCTTTCGACGCGCAATCGACCACTTTGTCGTAGGAGACGGTGTCCATCACCTTGTCGCTGCGCGCGGCGGCGGCGAGGTCGATCTCCAATGCGAGATCCATGGTGAAGGTCTGCCCGACCTTGCCCTCGTAAGGCATGACGCCGTGATAGGCGTGCAGCGACAGCCCGTTGATGAAGATGCGGTCGCTCATCGCGCCGCCTCGATGGCCGCGGCGACGCGCAGCGCCTGCACGGTTTCCGCGACATCGTGCACGCGCAGAATTTGCGCGCCATCCTGCGCCGCCTTGAGGTGGCTCGCAATCGAGCCGCCGATGCGCTCGCTTGGCTCGGAAGGGGTGACCGTATTGATGAAACGCTTGCGCGAGGCGCCGACCAGGAGCGGCAAGCCAAAACGTTTGAATTCGGTAAGCCGCGCCAGACAGACGATGCTCTGCTCCGGCGTCTTGCCAAAACCAATGCCGGGATCGAGCACGATTTTGTCGCGCGCGATGCCGGCGCGTTCCGCAATCGCCAGCGAGCGGGCGAAGAAGGCGTTAACGTCGGCGATGATGTCGATGGCCGGATCGGCGGCCTCTCGGTTATGCATCACGATCACCGGAACGCCACGCGCGGCGACGAGGGGCGCCATGTCGGGGTCGCCTTGCAGGCCCCAGACGTCGTTGACGATACTTGCGCCTTGGTCGAGCGCCCAGGCGGCGATCTCGGCTTTGATGCTGTCGATCGACACCGCGACACCGAGCTTGACCACCGCCGGCAACACAGGCGCGAGCCGCGCTTTCTCGTCCGCTGCCGAGACCGGCTTGGCGCCGCCATAGGGCCGTGTGGATTCCGCGCCGATGTCCAGGATATCGGCGCCCTGACGGACCATGTCGGCGGCATGGGCGATGGCCTTCGCGGGATCGATGAACGCGCCGCCGTCGGAGAAGGAATCCGGGGTCACGTTGAGGATGCCCATGACCAGCGGGCGCCCAAGCGAAAGCAGCGCCGAAAGCGCGTCCGGCGCCGGTTTTTGGGCGGTTTTAGGGGCGGTTTCGAGGGTGACGGGCCAGCGCCATGGGAGTGGCTTTGCGCTGGGACGCGAGGGGCTGTCAAGCGAGCCGAAGGAGGGCTCAGCGATACGAAATCATCAATTGCAGCTTCTTGGCGTAGTCGATCCAGCGCGCCACCACTTTCTCGGAGGGCAGCAGGCGGACCAGCTTGCGCTTCTTATTGGCGTCGGCCATCGCCTGGGCGAGGTTGCGCGGATTGCGGTATTTGAGTTCCTTGACCGTATCGACGCCGGCGGCTTGCAGCAGCTGCGAATATTCCCGGTTGATGCCTTTGACGCGCATGCGGTCGGCGACGTTCGCCCAGCACAGCAATTGCTTTTCATCGAAGCCGGTTCTGATCGCCAGCTTTTTGCGGCCACTGACGGTGCGGGCGGCTTCGAGCAGGCGGCCGGTCGAGCGGATTTTCACCAATGCCAGGATCTTGGCGACATCGTCGTCGATCCCTTCGATATCGGTGATTGGATAGGACATTCGCGCCGCCTCCGCCTCTGCTTCTTATGTCGCCTACGACTGCAATCGGTTCAAACAAACTGACTCAAGCCGGGAATCGCGCCGACAATCTCGCCGATCGCGTCTTCCCCGATTTTCTCGCGGGCATAGGCGATGGTCTCGCGGGTAACGCCCTGCACCTGACCCATGCTCAGTCCCGCCGCCATCATCTTGGTGCCGGCGCCCATGATGCCGCCCATCCCGAACATGCCGCCGCCCGCACCTTGCTGCGCCTGCATCAGCGCCTGCGCGCCCGGAATCCGGTCGAGCAGGGCGGTCACCTTGTCGGCCGGACCTTCTTTATGAAGAAATTCGAATATGATGCCCACGGCTTTTTCCGCGGCACCTCGATCGACGCCGACATTGGCGACGAGACGGGCGACCAACTCTTCCATGACCCCCTCAGCTCTTCCGCACTGGCGGCGGATTGCGTTTATATTGAACGCAGGCGCAGCCAATGACAAGCGTGTTGCGTGCTTCGTATCGCGGCCCCTTGCCGCGCGCATCTCTTGTCGCCGTCGCATGTCAAGTAAAATGTAATTCTCTTCGCGCCGCCGCTGCACCGCCGTATGCAAGACGGCTTGCTCTTGGATGAAGTCGATCTCCTGTCATAAAACCGGCTGACGTACCCGCGCGGAAAATTCAGAAGCCGTCCGGCGACGGCTTCGGCAGTATCTTGGCGCCAATCAGCAGTAATCTTTTGCGTTTTGGAAGCGTACCGACCGCCTATGCTTTCGAATTCCTGAAAGAGCGCGAAGAAAACACAGGCTGTCATCGAAACGCCGGCGGTTCACCTTGCGTTTCCGCGCCGTTTATCCCAACTGCATGGCTCGGAGCGTGCTTTCCAGCCCGCGTCGGGCATTGCTAGCGTGCCTGATTGGCCGAACAGGAGACCGTCATGAGTGCACTCGACGCGGTTTTGAGCCGCATCGACCAGGATATCGACCAAAGCGTCGAGCGTTTGTTTGCATTATTGCGCATCGCTTCGATTTCCACCGATCCGGCCTACAAGGAACAATGCCGCGCCGCCGCCGAGCACGTGGCCGCCGACCTGCGCGGCATCGGCTTTACCGCCGATATCCGCCCGACCGAGGGGCATCCGGTGGTTGTGGGCAAAACTAACGGGGTTTCCGGCCCGCGCGTGCTGTTTTACGGCCATTATGACGTGCAGCCGGTCGATCCGCTAAACCAGTGGAAGACGCCGCCGTTCGAGCCGCGCATCGAGACGCTCCCTGGCGGGCGCAAGATCATCGTCGCGCGCGGGGCCTGCGACGACAAGGGCCAGGCCATGACCTTCATCGAGGCCTGCCGGGCTTTCAAGGCGGTCACCGGCAAACTGCCGCTGCCGATCACCATGATGATCGAGGGCGAGGAGGAGTGCGGTTCGGCACACCTGTTCAAATTCGTGCGCGACAACGCGGCCGAGTTCAAGCTCGACCTGGCGCTGGTCTGCGATACCGCCATGTGGGATGGCGACACGCCTGCGATCACCACATCGCTGCGCGGCTTGGTCTATGAAGACGTGAAGATCACCTGCGCCGACCGTGACCTGCATTCAGGCGTGTTCGGCGGCGCCGCCCGCAATCCGTTGCATGTGCTCGCAAGCATCCTCGCCGGACTGCACGACAAAGACGGCCGCGTCACCATTCCCGGTTTTTACGATGGGGTGGCCGAGCTGCCGGCGGATATCAAGGCCGACCTGAAAGGGCTCGATCTCACGCCGGAAAAATTCCTGGGGCCCATCGGGCTCAAGGAGCCTTCGGGCGAGAAGGGCCGCATGGTGCTTGAGATGGTGACCACGCGCCCGACGGCCGAGGTCAACGGCATCATCGGCGGCTATACCGGCGAGGGCGCCAAGACCGTCATCCCCGGCGAGGCCAGCGCCAAAGTATCATTCCGCCTGGTCGGCGAGCAGGACCCGGCGAAAGTGCGCGATGCCTTCCGCGCCTTTGTGCGCGCCCGCGTGCCGGCAGATTGCAAAGTCACGTTCGGTAATTTCGGTCTGGCGCCGCCGCTGCAATTGTCGTTCGACAATCCGGCACTCAACAAAGCGCGCAAGGTGCTGGCCGAG
>CAVWPH010000014.1:0-39134 GCA_963756805.1 uncultured Alphaproteobacteria bacterium | reverse complement strand
GCCGCGTTTGAATTTGATGGTGGCGGCGGAAAGCCCCCAGATCATGCCGAGAATGAGGAAAAAGTGGCGCCAATGGTCGGTATCGATGATGAAGCTTTCGACCACGATGCCGATAAAGGCCGCATAGGCCGCGATCAAATAGAACTGCCAGGGCGTGCGCACCAACGCATTTTTCAGTCCGACCGCGAGCGTCACCGCAAGCAATGAAACATAGGTGACGCCGCCGACCCAGCCATAGACCAGGAAGGCTTGCAGGTAGACGTTGTGCTGCTGCGTGCCATTGCCATAGATGGCGGAGAAGGCGAACGGTCCGATGCCGAACGGATGATCGAACAACACGCCCAGCGCAAGTTCCTGCAATTCAAAGCGTCCGCCGCTGCCGACGTCGTAGGACTGCTCCAATTGCGCGCGCTCCAGCATCATTTGACGCACCGAGTCGATGCTCATCAATGCCGCCAGCGCCAATGCGACGACGGCAACAAATGCCACGCCGAGGATGACGGGGCGCATGCGCGCGCTGCGCGTCGGCCCCGTCAGCATGATCAGCGCCAGCATGACGGCGGCCGCCACCGAAAAATTCACCCAGGCGCCGCGCGAGAACGAAAACAACAACCCGAGCAGAAGGATCGCGCTGCCGGCGAGATGACGCAGCTTGACGCCGCGGGTCACCATCTGCTCGATCAGGAACAGCGCCGGCAGAATGAGAAACGGCCCGAACACGTTGGGGTCCTTGAAGGTCGAGCGTATGCGGCCGGACCACAAGAATGTGTCCTCGCCGGGCAGAAAATGCAGATAGACCGCAAGGCCGAACAGCGTGCACAGGATCGCGGTGAGCACATAGGCCGAGCGCATGGTGGCGAGCCGCGGCACCGTGTTCTGCGCAAACAGACAGGCAAACAATAGCGCGGCGATGCCCAGATAAACCGAGGTGGCGGCGTATTGCACCGTCTGCTCCTCGCCGACCACCTTGATGAGCGAGACCATTCCGGCGACGTTCCACAGCAACAGCAACACGAGCAGCAGCACGATCGGCCGCTCGAAGCGCACGCCGGCGATCAGGCAAGCCAGCGCCAGCAAGCCCATCAGAAAATCATGCGGCGAGGGCTCGATGAAGGCGACCGAACTCGCCAGCACGGCGATGTAAAGCACCACATGCAGCAGGCGCTCGGTAAACGCGGCCGCGGGCGCAGCCGCCATCGCCGGCGCGCCTTGCAGCAATGCGATGTCGCGGGCGGTGATCAATACGCGTTCTCGGTCCTAAGCAGCGCGAACGGTGTGCGCGCCACGATGTAGAGATCGAACAGCACCGACCAGTTCTCGATGTAGTGGAGATCGTGCTCGACGCGGCGCTGGATCTTTTCGTCGGTATCGGTCTCGCCGCGCCAGCCGTTGATCTGCGCCCAGCCGGTGATGCCGGGCTTCACGCGGTGGCGCGCGAAATAGCCATCCACCGCATCGTTGTAGAGCCGCGTTTCGGCCTTGGCGTTGACGGCGTGCGGTCGCGGGCCGACCAGCGACAGATTGCCCTTGATCACGACGTTAAAAAGTTGCGGCAGTTCGTCGAGGCTGGTCTTGCGAATGAAGCGGCCGACGCGGGTGACGCGCGGATCGTCCTTGGTGACGAGCTTGTCGGCCAAAACGTCGGTCGCATCGGTGTACATCGAGCGGAATTTGTAGACCTCGATCAGATCGTTGTTGAAGCCGTAGCGCTTCTGCTTGAACAGCACGGGGCCGCGGCTTTCGAGCTTGATGGCGAGCGCGATCAGGCCCATCACCGGCAGCGCGCACAACAGCATCAGTCCGCCGATGATCTTGTCGAACAAGAATTTCATCACCACGTCCCAATCGGCGATCGGCCGATCGAAAACGTCGAGCACCGGCACCTCGCCGATGTAGGAATAGGAACGCGGACGGAAGCGCAGCTTGTTGGTGTGGGCGGCGAGCCGGATGTCGACCGGGCAGCACCCATAATTTCTTCAGCATCTGCAAAATGCGGTTTTCCGCCGAGATCGGCAGCGAGAAGATGACGAGATCGACGCGCGTGCGGCGGCCGAATTCGACCAGATCGTCGACGGTGCCGAGCTTGCGTTCGCCGGCGCAGTCGGCGCTCGAGCGCTCGTCGCCGCGGTCGTCGAACAGGCCGATGATCTTGACGCCGGAATCCTTTTGCCGTTGCAACTCCTCGATGACGTTGGCGCCGTAATCGCCGCCGCCGACGATCACGGTGCGGCGGGTGAGACGACCTTCGCGCGTCCACTTGCGTACCAGTAGGAACAGCAGCCTGCGGGAACCGATCAGCGCCACCAGCCCGCCGACGTAGAAGCTGCCGAGCCAGACGCGCGAAAATGTTTCGCCGGCCTTGGCGAAAAACGACGCGCCGATCACGATCAGGAACACCACCGACCAGGCCGAGGCCAGCCGCATGTATTGCTTCTCGTGGCCGCGGAAGGCCTGCACCTGGTAGATGTCAGCGGTCTGGAAGGCGAACATCGAAAGCACCGCGATGGCGAAGATCGCGAACGTATAACTTGCGAAGCAAGTCTTCCGACGACAGCCGGTAAGCTGCGTAGACCGCAAAGCCAACCAGCACGATCAGCGCGAACTCGGCCATGCGCACGACGCCGGCCAGCACGATCGGCGAGATTGGCGGAGGCGCGGGTTTGGACGCGACCGCGAGCGCTTCCGGCGTGAGCGTTTGCGATTTGCCAGGGCCGCGCGGTGTCGCGCGCACGCGGTCGAGAATGGCGGATGCAGTCGATGCAGCGAGCGGTGGATGAGTATCAGTTTCGGTCATGGCGCGCGCCTAAAGCCGGGCGTCCGCGAGCCCCGCAGCGCCGGCAAGGATTGTCCTTAATTCACGGTAATTTCTAGGGAAAGAGTCTCAAAAAAGGCTTATCGGATAGCCCGAATAAGTCTTAACGCCGGCCGGCTTGGGCCAGCTTTTCAAGCGCTGCCGCGTAGCCTTCGAGCACGCCGTCAACCATGTTTTCGACCGAAAAGGAGGCCGATACCCGCTCACGAAGTTTTCGTGCCGTTTCGGTCCGCTCATCCGGCCGGTCGAGCGCCCGGGCGATCGCCTGGGCGAGCGCGGGGGCGTCGTCCGGTGGAACCAAAGTATCGGTCAGCGGCCCATAGATTTCCGGGATGCCGCCGACTTTGGTGGTGATCAGCGGTTTGCCGCGAGGCGGCGGCTTCCAGCACCACATAGGGCAAGGATTCCGCCCGCGACGGCACCACCATGATGGTTCCCAGCGCCTGCGCCTGGCGCGCCGGCATAGCGGACTTGAAACGCACGGCAGCGTTTAGGCCCAGCCGCTCGACCTGGGCGTGAAAGGCATCTTTGTCGGGGCCATCGCCGATCAGCGTCGCAGTCACGTTGCGCCCGTCTTTGCGCAAACTCGCAATCGCATCGATCAGCAGGTCGATGCCCTTGAGCAAACGCAGCTCGCCCATGAACACCAGGTCGGTTGCCTCGGCGCTGAGCGTGACCGGCTCGAATTCCTCGCGCGTCACCCCGTTGTGGACGATGCGAATGAGGCCATTTGGCGCGACCAATTTTGCGTTTGAACATCTCGGCGCTAAAGGCGCTTTCGAACAGATACAGGTCGCCGCGCCGCATCAGAAAGCGCTCGGTGGCCAGATAAAATTTGCCGGCCAGCGTGTCGTGGCCGAACAGCAGGCTGCCGCCATGCGGGGTATAGGCGCGCACCGCGCGCGGGTTGCCGAGGGCCAGCCGCGCATAGGCGCCGCCTTTGGCGCCGTGCCCGTGCACCACGTCGGCTTTGGCATCCGCGATCCGGCGCATGACATGGCCAAGCGCTGGCACATCGCCCGGTCCGGGCTGGCGGCGCATCGCATATGCGGGAAAGGCCGAGTGCAAGCGACGGTTCGATCTGCGCGCAACGCTGCATCCGCGCGCTCGCCGCCGGTGCCGAGCGCTGCAATCAGGCCCGACGCGGTGGCCGCGCGCGATCTGCGCCTGGGTCAAATCGAGCACATGGCGGAACAGGCCGCCGACCGGCGCGCGCAAGACGTGCAGAATGTTCAAGGGAGCCATTGCTCGAAACTTGTCCGCGCCCGGGTCAGAGGTATTTGGAACCGGATTAGGGGCCTTGGCTGGTTAACAAAACCTAACCAACGGCAAATTGACCGGCCGAATTAACGCAGAAGCAACCATAATAGTTTGTGATCCTTTTGCTGCCACGGGTCCGTGCGTTTGGAGTAGGGAATGCTGTTTCGTAAAAAGTCGAAAGCCGCCGCCGCGCCTGCTCCAGTTGCGATGGCGGTCGGTCCTACCGGCGAGCCCGATATGCGCGGTTTAGGCCGCGTTATATGGCACAAGAAGGCCCGCATCCTCGGCTTCACGCTGTTCGCCGCCGCCGCAGCCCTGCTCGCCGTCAATTCGATCACGCCACGCTACAGCTCCGAATCGCGTCTGCTGCTCGAATCGCGCGAGAACGTTTTCCTGCGCGCGGAAGCCGACAAGAACGTCGGCGATCGCAGCGGCATGATCGACCCCGAGGCGGTGACCAGCCAGATCCAGATCGTGCTGTCGCGCGATCTCGCGCGCGAAGTGATCAAAAAGGAAAATCTCGCCAACAATCCGGAATTCGATCCGACGGCGGGCGGCACGTCGCTGCTGAAATCGATCATCGGTCTGTTCCGCGTCGGCCGCGACCTGAGCGAGATGTCGAAGGAAGAGCGCACGCTCGAAGCCTATTACGACCGGCTCAACGTCTATTCCATCGAAAAATCCCGCGTCATCGTGGTGAGCTTCTCATCGGCCAATTCGGACCTCGCCGCCCGCGTCGCCAATGCGATCGCCGCGACTTATCTCAGCATGCAGCAGACGACGAAGCAGGATCAGACCCGGGCCGCCGGCAATTGGCTGGCCGAAGAAATCGAGAAGATGCGCAAGAAGGTCGCCGACGCCGAGGACAAAGTCGAAGCCTATCGCGCCAAGTCCAATCTTTACGCCGGGTCGAACAATACCTCGCTGCCCAGCCAGCAGCTCACCGAAATCAATTCGCAGATCGCGGCCGCGCGCGGGCAGAAGGCCGATCTGGAGGCGAGGGCGCGGCAATTGCGCGACCTCATCCGCTCGGGCAATTCGATCGATTCCGCCGACATCGCCAATTCCGAGTCCATGCGCCGGCTGATCGAGCAGCGCATGGCGCTGCGCTCGCAACTCGCCGAGCAGTCCACCACGCTGCTCGACCAGCACCCGCGCATCAAGGAACTCAAAGCGCAGATCGGCGAGGCCGACCGCGCCATTCGCAGCGAAGGCGAGCGGCTGGCGCGCCAACTCGACAACGACGCCAAGGTCGCCGGCGACCGGCTGGAAACGCTCACCGCCAGCCTCGATACGGTCAAGAAGCTCGCCTCGCAGAGCAACGAGCAGGACGTGCAATTGCGCGCGCTCGAGCGCGAGGCCAAGACCCAGCGCGATCTGCTTGAATCTTATCTGGCGAAATATCGCGAAGCCGCCGCGCGCGACAACATCAACGCGGCGCCGCCGGAAGCCCGCATCATTTCGCGCGCAACGCCTGCGCTCAAGCCGGTCTATCCGAAGAAAATGCCGACCATTCTGATCGCGGCCTTGGCGGCTTTCGCGCTGTCGGCGGGCTTCACCGTGACTGGCGCGCTGCTGGCGCCGGACGCGGCGCCCTATGGTTACGCCTATGCGCCGGCGCCCTATCGCCGCGCCGGTCTACGCGCCGCCCGCGATGGTGGCCGCCGGTGATGCCGCGGGTGGCTTCGCCGCCTTTGGCGCCTGCGCCAATGGCTGCTGCTGCCGCCGCGATGCCGGTGGCGGCCAGCACCATGGACCAGATCGCGCGCGCATTGCGCCAATCGGGCGATGCCGGCCGCAGGGTGACGGTGGTCGGCAGCGAGCGCAATGTGGGCACGACTTTTGCCGCGATTACGCTGGCGCGCACGCTCGCCAAAGAGGCCAATGTGGTGCTGGTCGACCTTGCTTTCGGCGCCCCCAATCTGTCGGTCATCTCGAGCGACCCGAAAGCGCCGGGCATCGCCGAACTCGTGCGCGGCACGGCGTCATTCGGCGACATCATTACCAGCGATCAATTCTCGCCGGTGCATCTGGTGGCGACCGGCAATGTCGGTAGCGATGCCGCAGCGCTCGCCGCTTCGCCGATGCTGGCGACGGTGATCGAGGCGCTGGTGCGCAGCTACGATCACGTGGTGCTCGATGCCGGTTCCGCCGCCGACGGCGCGGTGGAGCGCTTCGCGCCACTTTCACCACGCGCGGTGCTGGTGGCCGCCGATCCGGCCAATCCGGCGACACGCGCGGCGCGCGACCGGCTGATGCAAGCGGGGTTTGCCGATGTGACGGTGCTCGCGGGCGGGGCGCAAGCTGTTGCCGCCTATTTCGCTCAGATAATGCGTTCGTTGGGGCTTCTTGGGCGAGCCGCGAAGACTAGGCTAAACTCGCGAACAGCTTCACAAAGATTTCTCAATAAATCGCAATATCAAGGCGCGCGCACAGCACGCCAGGACCTCACCGGCACGCACAGCCATACACTCGCGCCACTGCGCTTCACGACGCGTAGACTGGTCACGTCTCCACAAACACTTATCAATAAAGGCTTGGAATATTCGGACGATTGGGTATCGGCAAGCGTGACCTGAAAAAAACCATCATCCGCGGCGGCCTTGAGTCGCTTTATTTCAGCGGCATGCATCATATGATGCGGCCGCTGGTGGGCGGCGTCGGCTCGATCCTGACGCTGCACCATGTGCGCCCGCCGCGCAGCGACGCCTTCCAGCCCAACCGGCTGCTGGAAGTCTCCCCGCTGTTCCTGGAGGGGCTGCTGCGCCGGCTTGCGCGTGCGCGCATCGACGTGATCTCGCTCGACGAGATGCATCGGCGCTTCATCGCCGACGACTTCAAGCGCCGCTTCGTCTGCATCACCTTCGACGACGGCTACAAGGATTTGATGCGCTGGGCCTATCCGCTGCTGAAGAAATACAAGCTGCCGTTCGCGCTCTATATCCCGACCAGCTTTCCCGACCGCCTGGGTGAATTGTGGTGGGTCGCGCTCGAAGCGGTGATCGCCAAGAACGAACGCATCGGCATGGTGATCAACGGCAAGGATCAGTTCTTCGAATGCAGCACGATCGGCGAAAAGCGCGAGCTGTACGACGCCATGTACCGCTATCTGCGCAGCCTGAAGACCGACGATGAGGTGCGCAAAATCGTGCGCGATCTTGCCGCCTGTCACCGCGTCGATATGGGCGAGGTCTGCCGCGAGCTGTGCATGGACTGGCAGGAGATCATCGATCTGGCCGCCGACCCGCTGTGCACGATCGGCGCCCACACCGTCAATCACATGATGCTGAAAAAAGTGCCGAACGAATCCACCGTGCGCGCCGAAATGGAAATGAGCCGCGCCGTGCTTGAAGCAGCGCTCGGAAAACGGCCGCAGCATCTGGCCTATCCGGTGGGCGATCCGACCTCCGCCGGCCCGCGCGAATTCCGCATCGCGGCTGAATTGGGTTTCAAGACCGCGGTCACCACGCGGCCGGGCGTGCTGTTCAAGGCGCACCGCGATCATTTGACCGCGCTGCCGCGCATTTCGGTCAACGGCGAATTCCAGCAGCAGCGCTATCTGAAGGTGCTGATGTCGGGCGCGGCCACCGCCATGTGGAACCGCTTCCGCCGCATCAACGCGGCTTAGTATGGCGCGATCTATCCGATACTTCGCCCGCCGCGCTTCGCGAGGGGGAAACGGTTCCACTTTCGGGATCATGCGCATCCGGCCGCACCATCCATTTGACCAGCGGCATGGCCGGCAGCACCCAGCCGAGCCCGGCCACCACATAATAGAGCGCGGCGACAAAGCCGTTGATGTCGGTCAGCACCGACTGCGCCAGCGCCATGGCGAAGAGGCCCCAGACCAGCACCAGAGCGATGAGCGCGACGGTGCCGATCAGTTTGCGGGTGCGGATGTGCATGGGCATGAGCCTTGGTTTCGGACTGGATTTGCGGTGCGCGGCGCATGACTATATGGTCCGCGCTGTCTCCTGCAAGCAAGCATTCCATGCCCGATCAGCCTGCCGTTTCCGATAGTCGCACGCGCGCGGTGCGCGGCTGGCTGCTTTGCGTTGCGGCCATGATTTTTCTCACGCTGCTGGTGGGCGGCGCGACGCGTTTGACCGAGTCCGGCCTTTCGATCACCGAATGGAAGCCGGTCACCGGCGTGCTGCCGCCAATGAGCGAGCCCGCCTGGCAGGCCGAATTCCAGAAATACCAGGCCATCCCGCAATACAAGGAACTCAACCGCGGCATGGATCTCACCGCGTTCAAGATCATCTATTGGTGGGAATGGACGCACCGCCTGCTGGCGCGCGCGACCGGCGCTGTATTCCTGCTGCCGTTTTTGTATTTCCTCTGGCGCGGCGCCATTCCGCCGCGCTTGCGCACGCGGCTGTGGATCATCTTCGGCGCCGGCGCATTTCTCGGCGCGGTCGGCTGGTGGATGGTGGCCTCAGGCCTCACCGGATCGGGCCGCGTCAGCGTGTCGCAATATAGGCTCGCTTTCCATCTGACGCTTGCCTGCGCGATCTATGCGGCGGTGCTGTGGACGGCGCAGCAGATCATGCCGCAACGGCCGCTGCACGAACCGCCGCGGCGGCTGCGCGCTGTCGCGCTGGCCATCGTTGTTGCTGCTGCTCGTGCAAATCTATCTGGGCGCGCTGGTCGCAGGCCTTGATGCCGGACTGGTCTACAATACCTGGCCGCTGATCGACGGCAGCTTTGTTCCGGATGGCTGCGCGGCTTTGGTTCATCGCGCCGGCCTGGCGCAATTTGTTCGAGAACACGCTCACGGTTCAGTTCGATCACCGCATGATGGCCTATCTGATCTGGCTGCTGGCGATGTTTCACGCCAATGACGCCTGGGACATGCGGCGGGAAACCTTCGGCGCGATATCTGCTCGGCGGCGCGGTAACGTTGCAGGCAGCACTCGGCATCGCCACGCTGCTCAATCATGCGCCCATTCTGTTGGCGTTGGCGCATCAGGTGCTGGCGATCCTGGTGTTCACCGTCGCGGTCATGCATGCCGAGCGGCTGTGGCATCGTGCGGATTTCATGCCGGCAAAACCTGCGGGGACGTAAAAGACCATGATCGAGGTTGTGACCATCGACGGCATCGCGATGATGACGCTGCGGCACGGCAAGGCCAATGCGCTCGACATCGAATTCTGCGAGGCCATCGCCGCGCGCTTTATGGAGCTGCGCCGCTCGGACGCGCGCGCCGTGGTCATGACCGGGCACGGCAACATTTTTTCCGCCGGCGTCGATCTCAAGCGCATCAGCAAAGATGGCGCCGATTACATCCGCAAATTCCTGCCCGCGCTGCACAAGCTCTATGATGCCGTGTTCTATCATCCCAAGCCCGTGGTGGCGGCGGTCAACGGCCATGCCATTGCCGGCGGCGCCGTGCTCAGCTGTTGCGCGGATCGGCGCATCATGGCGCGCGACAGCGGCCGCATCGGCATCACCGAATTGCTGGTGGGCGTGCCGTTTCCAGCGCTCGCCTTCGAAATCGTGCGCTGTGCGGTGCCGGAGCATTATCTCGCGGAATTCGCGCTCAGCGGCGCGACTTATCCGAGCGAGGCCGCCTTGCAGCGCGGCTGGGTCGATGAGGTCGTCGCGCCGGACGCGCTGATGATGCGCGCCACGGCCGCGGCAAAAGCGTTCGCCGCTTTGTCGCCGAAGGCCTTCGCGCAGACCAAGACGCAACTGCGCCAGGCCGTCACCGAGCGTTTCAATCGCAGCGGCCCGGTGACCGACGCTGCGGTGACCGAAATCTGGTCGGCGCCGGAAACGATCGTCTACATCCGCGATTACGTCGAGCGCACGCTCAAGTAAAAGCGATCAGCCGCCTTTGAGACCCTGTTCCAGGTCGGCGATGATGTCTTCCTTGTCCTCCAGCCCGATCGAGAGCCGCACCACGTCCGGTCCGGCGCCGGCCTGAACTTTCTGCGCGTCGGACAATTGCTTGTGCGTGGTGGAGGCGGGATGGATGATGAGCGAGCGGGTGTCGCCGATATTGGCGAGATGCGAGAACAGCTTCACGTTGGAGACGAGCTTCACGCCGGCGTCATAGCCGCCCTTGAGGCCGAACGTGAACACCGCGCCGCATCCTTTCGGCACGTATTTTTTGGCGAGCGCGTTGTATTTGTCGCCTGCAAGCCCCGGATAGCTCACCCAGGCCACCTCGGGACGCTTCGACAACCATTCGGCCACGGCTTGCGCGTTGTCGCAATGGCGCTGCATGCGCAGCGGCAGCGTCTCGATGCCGTTGATGATGAGGAAGGCGTTGAACGGGGAGAGCGCCGGCCCCAGATCGCGCAGGCCCAGCACGCGGCAGGCGATGGCGAAGGCGAAATTGCCGAAGGTCTCGTGCAGCACGATGCCGGAATATTCCGGCCGCGGTTCGCACAGCATCGGATATTTCTTGTCGCGCGACCAGTTGAAGGTGCCGCCATCGACGATCATGCCGCCGATGGAGTTGCCGTGGCCGCCGAGGAACTTGGTGAGCGAATGCACGATGATGTCGGCGCCGTAGTCGAACGGCTTGCACAAATAGGGCGTCGCCAGCGTGTTATCGACGATCAGCGGCACATTCGCCTTGCGCGCGATCTTGGCGATCGCCTCGATGTCGGTGATGACGCCGCCCGGATTGGCGATCGACTCGATGAAGATCGCTTTCGTCTTCGGCGTCACCGCCTTCTCGAACGAGGCGATATCGTCGGGATCGGCCCACATTACGTTCCAGCCGAAATTCTTATAGGAATGATTGAACTGGTTGATCGAGCCGCCATAGAGCTTCTTCGACGCGATCAGCTCATCGCCGGGCGTCATCAGCGCGTGCATCACGATCACTTGCGCGGCGTGGCCGGAGGCAACCGCAAGGCCCGCGGTGCCGCCCTCAAGTGCCGCGACGCGTTCTTCCAGCACCGCGTTGGTCGGATTGCCGATGCGGGTATAGATGTTGCCGAAGGCTTGCAGGCCGAACAGCGAGGCTGCGTGATCGACGTCGTCGAACACGAATGACGCGGTCTGGTAGATCGGCGTGATGCGCGCCCCGGTCGTGGGATCGGGCTTGGCGCCGGCATGAATGGAGAGCGTTGCAAAGCCCGGAATGCGTTCTGCCTCGGCCATAATCCGTTACCTCGTGTCGTGCGCGGCCATTTTTGGCCAATGCGGAAAGAAGCGCGCTTTATCGGGGCGGTGAGGGGCTGCGTCAAGGCGCCATAAGCTTTAGTGGAGGCTGGGGACTTCGTGGAGCGGACGGTCAATACCGTTGCAAATAGTCACCACTGAAAGTCCGCTTTGATCGGAAAGCGGACAAGATCGAGCGCGGTCGCGTTGTCCGCCAGGCGGCGAAGACGAACCTCAAAAAGCTAGACCGAAGTAACCGGAATTAGTAGGTTTTGCTGGCGGAACCGACATCGGTAAGAGCGATGAAATGAAAACGAAGCATTCGTTTCTGCTGGCTCTTCGCTTGATACTCGCAACATTACTGGCCCCGGAAAAGGCATTTGCGGGTTGGGGTGCGATTGCCTGCAATCAGAACAATGCCTACTGCGGCGTATCCTACGGCTGGTCAACTCGCGCCGCCGCGGAATCGTATGCACTTTTCGAATGCCACAAAGTAAATAGGTCCTGCCACATATGGCGCTGGCAACATAACATGTGCATCCGCGGACCATACGGCGCTTACACCTGTAACTGAAAATGCGCGCGAAACAGGCGCACAAGCGCGAGCGCCGCCGAGCCATGTGTGGCGCTGCGTAGACACCCTTTCGCTACCAATGTCTGCAATGGGGTCATAAACGAACAAATCATCGCGGTCCAAATTTCACCTTTGTCCGTTGTCTGTCCAATAATGGACAAACGTGGGTCCGGTTGGTGTGTCCGCTAAGTGCCAACAACAGGCATCCATCGCGATGAATGCTCGGAACGGTTCTACAGCGTGATCTGGTTAAAATTGACCCATGCAAAAAGACGGATGAGTGTTCTCACCGAGGCCAAGGAGTGAAGCGCGGTATAGCGAAAGGCGGGGTGGAATGTGAAGCGGCTGCGGATCGCAGCTGGCCTGTAGCGAACCGAGATCCCCGAGCGTATTGCTCCGATGACCGTGACGGGGCTGTTCACCCGGTTGCGCCGTGAGGGCACAGCGCAACCGGTAGCGATGGTTTGCTACTTGGCAACAGGTGCTGTCGGCGCCGTTTCGGACGGAGTGACAGGGGCCTTCGCAGCCGGGAGCGAACTAGCCGCGCCGGAACCCGTCGTCTCAGATTTCGTTACAGGCGGATTGGCCGCGGTATTGGTATTGTTTCCGCCCCATGTAACCCAGGCGATGCCCGCCGATAAGAACGACGGCAGCGAAGAGTGCAGTCGCAATCCAGCCGAAGTTCGAACTTGCTCGCCGCTGGCTAACTGGCCGATTTGGATCGTTCATAGTCATTGAAGCCTCCATCTTGGTTGCTGTAGCGCGGCTTTAAGCGCCGAGCTTAGAAAGCGATTCGAAGACACGGTCGAATGCCTCGCCCATAACAAGGTCGCGGTGTCATCGAACCAAACATCCTGGATCGCAGCGTCAGTCAAAATTATCTTTCAAAAGCACGAGCGCGAACGCAGGAACGTCTCTCGATCACCGACGCTCGAAGGTGCTACGGTGATGAATTAGTCGATTGATTGAATACCTAACTCAACACTCGCAGAGCCAAAAAGGTTCCAATCATAGTGGCTGCTGTTGGTCATTAGCGCACAAACGTCGCTAGCTTAAAAAAAAGCCCTTTGCCCGCCTTGGTCCAAAAGCGGACATTCTCCGCCGCATCCAAGACAGAATTTGGCTCCGGAAAGACGCGCGCTTTATCGGGCGTGAGGGCGTCAAGGCGAGAGCAGGGTAGTGGATGGCTAGATCAGACCCTGGTGATTTTGACTGGTTGCAGCCCTATCATAGGCATCCAGACCACCCCGGAGAGCGGCCGGCGATGCGATTCAGTTGGACCGGCCTAATTTTCGCGCCGTTACCGGTGCCCGTGATTGTCAGCGCGGTGATGCTGAGTCTCATGCATGCGAGCAATCCGCTGTTTGCGTTCCTATTTCTGATTATCCCAAGTTGCATCGTGTCTTATGGCGCCACGATTTTCCTCTTCCTGCCCTCGCTGTATCTGCTGTCCGCAAGGCGGCCCATGACCGCGTTCAAGGTCTGCTTACTAGGCTTCGTGCTGGGCGCGGTGGTCATCGTCCCGCTGACAGTGATCGCATGGGCGAGCAGCGGGCCCAATTCCGGTCCACCGACCGAAAACCTCGTGGTGTTCTTCCTGCGCTGGGTTGCCGATCCGACGATGGCGACGTTTCCGTTCGCCGGGCTCGGTAACGGCTGGGCTTTACTGGTGGCTCGGAACTCGCCGGAGCGGACAGTCAATACCGTTGCAAGGATAGTCACCACTGAAAGTTCGCTTTGATCTAAAAGTGGACAAGCTCGAGCGCGGTCGCGTTGTCCGCTAAGTGGCGAAGACGAACGTCGAAAAGCTAGACCGGAGTAAACCGAATGAGTAGGTTTTGTTGGCGGAACCGACGTCGGTAAGGGGGATGAAATGAAAACGAAGCATTTGTTTCTGGTAGGTCTTTGCTTGATACTCGCAACATTCCTGGTCCCGGAAAAGTCCGTTGCGGTTGGGGTGCGATTGCCTGCAATCAGAACAACGCCAACTGCGGGTATCCTACGGCTGGTCAAGTCGCGCCGCCGCAAATCACATCACTTTTCCAATGCCACAAAGCAACAGATACCCCATATGGCGCTGGAATATAACATGTGCATCCGGGACCATACGCGCTTACACCTGCAACTGAAACGCGCGCGAAACATGCGCACAATTCTAAATCCTTCTTGCACGGTTGGCAAAATGGCCTCCATCAGATTTTCTGCCTCGATCCCTCAATTTAATTCGTTTGAGTCGCCGCAGCGTCCGCAATATCAATGCTCATGACACGACCTGCCTCCAAGCTCTCATAGGCCCGAGGAGGCAGCGTTGCGTATTTTCGACCTCTGATTCTTGGAAAATTCTACTCTAAGGACCTAATCGCCATGACCGGCACTGACGAAGTCAAAATCATCGAAGGCGTGATCCAGACATACCTTGACGGACTTTACGAGAGCGACGCTGGTAAGATTGCGAGCGTATTTCATCCAACAAGCGCGCTGACGAGCGTCACGAATGATGGCGAACTGGTCGTCACGCCGCGCGACAAGTGGCTGGACAAAGTTCGAGCAAGACCGTCCCCCAAGAAGCAGGGTCTGTCGCGCCATGAGAAGTGCTTAAAATCGACCTCATCAGTCCAACAATGGCCTATGTAAAGCTCAATTGTGCTATTCCACCGCGCTTCTTCACCGATCAACTGTCGCTGCTGAAGATCGATGGCCGTTGGCAAATCGCGCAGAAAGTCTTCATGACCGAGATGAGGGAATGAACTGCCGTTGCATTTCGATTACAACTCGATCAACTCTGTGAAACTTGAAGCAGGCTGCGGCCGGGCGCGCGCCTCAGGATGACGGGTCAAGGCTTGCTGTCGTCGTCCTTGCGGCCCAGCCCCATGCGCTGCACGCCTTTGCCAAGCACCTGCGCGCGCTTGGAAGAAAGCGTGCGCGAATTGACGCCGATCCAGGAAATTTCCGACGACAGCCGGCCGTATTCGATTTTCGGGCAGCGGTCCATCACCACTTTGATGCCGGCGTCTTCGGCGAGCTTTGCCGCCTCGTCGTTGCGGATGGTGAGCTGCATCCAGATCACTTGCGGCTTGGGCGTGAGCGCGATCGCCTCTTGCACGGTCGGCAGCACGTGTTCGCGAGGCTGCGGAAGATGTCCACCATGTCGACCGGTTCGGGGATATCGGACAGTTTTGCATAAACCGTCTGCCCTGCGATCTTCCTTGCCGGCCTGGCCCGGATTGACCGGGATCATGCGGTAGCCGCGCTCGAGCAAATATTTGAACGCGAAAAAGCTCGGCCGATTATCCTTCGGCGAGATGCCGACCATGGCGATGGTCTTCACGGTGTTGAGAATGCCGCGGATGTAGCTGTCGGGATATGTGTCGTGGTTCATCGGCATGCCGCGGCGAACGCCGTCAGCGGTCTTCCCAGGTCGGGTCGCGCTTTTCGATGAAGGCGCCGATGCCTTCCTCGGCGTCGCGCGCCATCATGTTCTCGGTCATCACCTCGGTGGCGTAGGCGTAAGCTTGCGCCAATCCCATCTCGGCCTGTTTGTAGAAAGCCTGTTTGCCGATCTTGAGCACGTAAGACGATTTCGAGGCAAATTCCTTGGCGAGCGCGAGCGCAGCTTTGCGTTCTTCTCCCGCCGGCACCGCGCGGTTGATCAGGCCGATGCGGGCGGCGTGTTCGGCCGAAACGAGATCGCCGGTGAGCAGCATTTCCATGGCGTGTTTGCGCGCGACGTTGCGCGACAGCGCCACCATCGGCGTCGAACAGAACAGGCCGATATCGACGCCGGGCGTGGCGAATTGCGCCGCCGTCGAGGCAATCGCCAGATCGCAGCTCGCGACCAATTGGCAGCCGGCCGCGGTGGCGACGCCTTGCACGGCGGCGATCACCGGCTGCGGCAGATTGACGATTTGCTGCATCATGGCGCTGCAAGTCGTCATGATATATTGGAAATAGACGCGGCCGCGGTCGCCGTCGCTGCGCCGCGCGGTCAATTCCTTCATGTCGTGGCCGGCGCAAAACGTAGGCCCATTGGCGGCCAGCACCACCGCGCGGATGGATGTGTCGGCGGCAATGTCAGTCAAGGCATCCGATAGCGCGCCGAGCAGCGCCTCCGACAGGGAATTGCGCGCCTGCGGCCGATTGAGAATAAGGATCGCGATGTCGCCGTCGCGCTCGCGCAAAAGCACAGGGGCGGAGGTGTCGCTGGCGCGGGCGGTGGTCTTGGCGTCCATGGATTAGATCCGGATTTGGTCGCTTGCCATGCGATAGTTAACCCAGCCGTGCCTCGGCGCAAGGCCGCGCGGGCAGGCGGCCACGCGGGCAATTGACGCCACCGCAGACCCGTTTATGAGGGGGCGCCGGATCGTCCGGCCTTTTGGGGGATTAAGCGAATGCCGGCGTCAGCCATGTCGGCCGAGGAGATCGGCAAGCTTCTGGAAAAGGAATTTCCGCAGGCCTTTTATCCGGGCTGCGGCCACAGCATCGAGCGCGTCGAATACGGCGACGTGCACGTGCGCTGGACCTTCGACCATGTCAAGCGTGCGGCCGGGCGGCACCATTTCCGGCCCCACCATGATGGAGCTTGCCGACTTCGCCATGTATGTGGCGGTGTTCTCGGCGGTCGGGCCGCAGCCGCTGGCGGTGACCACCAATCTCAACATCAATTTCCTGCGCAAGCCCGCGCAGGCCGACCTGACGGCGCATGCCAAACTGATGAAAGTGGGCAAACGCCTGGCGGTGGGGGAGGTGGTGATCCGCTCGGCCGGCGAGGACGAGCCGGTCGCGCATGTCACGTCGACCTATTCTATTCCCGGCGCAGCGGTGATATGGCCAGCTATCACAAGGTCAGCCGTAAATATCTGCCGCTCTACGTCGCGGTGCCTCAATTCCGTTACAACAACCGGTTCAACGACGATATTTTCGGCACAGCTATCGAAGGATGCTGACAACGTTTCTCAGATCCCAGATCGTTTCGTGGTCTACGTTTGCCACTCTAAATGCTTGGTCAATCCTGTATGTATCTTGACCTCGTACAATAACGAGCCGCGCCACATAATGACCCGGATCGATAGGTATTATTTTTTCGGGTCGAGCATCACTAATCGATGCCTGCCCTCGCGTATACTAATTACTGTCAATCATACATTAAAGTTAGCCAAAACGCGTGCTTGCTATCCTATCATTCGCATTGGGCTACCTTTCAGAAGCGCAGTTACTGCGCGTACTAAATATACCCCGTCCCCAATTCTTGAATATCAAAAAAGCTATTACGCCCCCGCTTCCCGCTCAGACTCCGACAAACCGAAGAATACGATTACTCACTGCGATTCTCGCTCACGAGAACTAAAATTCTTCCGTCAGCTCCCGTAAAATCATCCGCCTCAAAGTGAAACACAGGCGCTCAAAGAACATCTAAAGGATAGTAGGATAGCCATTAGCTCACGACCAGCGCTATGTCGCGGACGACGCCACCTGCGTTCCCATGTCAATATTCTCAAGCCCGCGGATCGTACCCCTGATAGGCGTTCCCGTAGAACGGGAATGACACGTCTGTCGAGTTCAGGTACATCGCCGTAATTACCCGCTGGTGCCAAAATACCATTCGTATATCTTATTGATTAATATAGATGTTTTGTTGGGCAAGGGCGTTGACCGCGCCCGGCCGCTCGGTTAGATACCCGCCACTCGAGCGCCATAGCCGCGCGCCTTCCTCCAGGATCGACCATGAATACTTTTTCGGCCAAGGCCGCCGACATCCACAAGAAATGGCTGCTGATCGACGCCACCGGGCTGGTGGTCGGGCGTCTCGCCACGATCGTCGCCATGCGTCTGCGCGGCAAGCACAAGCCGACCTACACGCCGCATGTGGACGATGGCGACAACGTCATCATCATCAATGCCGCCAAGGCGGTGCTAACCGGCCGCAAGCGCGAGAAGAAAGTCTATTACCATCACACCGGCTTCATCGGCGGCATCAAAGAGCGCACCGCCAAGTCGATTTTGGAAGGCCGCTTCCCCGAGCGCATCGTCGAGAAGGCGATCGAGCGCATGCTGCCGCGCGGACCGCTTGGACGCGTGCAGCTCGGAAACTTGCGCGTCTATCCCGGCCCCGAACATCCGCATGAAGCGCAGAAGCCAGAGATAGTCGACGTCGGCGCCATGAACCGCAAAAACCTGAGGAGTGCCTGATCGTGGCCGAGACCGTACAGTCACTCGAAGGCTTGGCGACACTCAAGCCGGCAGCACCCGAAGCGCCGAAATACGAAAAGAAGATCGATGCGCAGGGGCGCGCTTACGCCACCGGCAAACGCAAGAACGCGGTCGCGCGCGTCTGGATCAAGCCCGGCGCCGGCAAGATCATCGTCAACACCAAGACGGTGGAAGTGTTCTTCGCGCGCCCCGTGCTGCGCATGCTGATCCAGCAGCCGCTGGTCGCCGCCAATCGCGCCGGCCAATATGACGTGACCTGCACCGTCTCCGGCGGCGGTCTGTCGGGGCAGGCGGGCGCGGTGCGCCACGGCATTTCCAAGGCGCTTACTTATTTCGAGCCGGACCTGCGCGGCGCGCTCAAAAAGGGCGGCTTCCTCACCCGCGATTCACGCGTGGTCGAGCGCAAGAAATACGGCAAGGCCAAAGCCCGCCGCTCGTTCCAGTTCTCCAAGCGCTAACTGCCGGCTACCGGCGAATTCGAAAAAGAGCGCACGAAAGTGCGCTCTTTTTGCGTTTGAAGCCGAGCCGCCTGATATCGCCGCGAATTTCGCGCGGGATTGATTAGAATTAGCGCAAGTCTTTCGTCGAAGCGCGGGCAAGCGCGCAAGCTTTTCCCCATGAGTGACGCGGTAATTTACCGGCGGCGACCCGGGCGCGTAACATTTGCCGGCCGGGCGCTCAGGAAACGCGCCGCATGTTGATCGCAACCGGTTTCATCGCATCAAGCCCGCCGGCGACGTCGTTGGACATGCCGACGCTGTGTTTCGTTTCGGTCATCGTCGTTGCGGTCTTGGGCCTGTTGCTGGTTCTGACCTGGCTGCAGCAGCGCAATGTGCGCGCGCTCGCCTGGTGGGGCGCGGCCTATCTGATCGGCGCGTCCTCGATGGCGCTGTGGAGCGCGCCGGCGCCGCTGTTCAAATTGCCGCCGGAAGTGCCGGCCGCGCTGATTTTCGTCGCCTGCGGCATGATCTGGAACGGCGTGCGGCTGTTCCATGGGCGCAAGCTCAAGCCGATCGCGGCCTCCGCCGGCGCGCTGGTGTGGCTGGTGCTGTGCCAGTTTCCCGCCTTGCACGAAGGCAGCAATGGGCGCATCGCGCTCGGCGCCATCGTGGTCGCGGCCTATACGTTTTTTATCGCCTACGAACTCTGGCGCGAGCGGCGCAAACGGCTGCATTCGCGCGTCGCGGCCGTCGTGGTGCCGAGCCTGCATGCGGCGATCTTCCTGATGCCGCTCGCCATGCGCGCCTTCCTGCCGGAAATGTTCGCCACCGATTGGGTCACGGTGTTCGCGATCGAGACCGTGATCTACATGATCGGCGCGGCGTTCATCGTCATCCTGATGGTCAAGGACTATGACGTGCGGGTCTTCCGCGACGCCGCCAATACCGATCCGCTGACCGGGCTGCTCAGCCGCCGCGCATTCATGGAGAGCGCACGGGAGCTTTGCGCGCTGCAGGCCAAACGCGGCGAGCCGGTGACGTTGTTGATGTTCGATCTCGATCATTTCAAGGCGATCAACGATCGCTTCGGCCATGCCATGGGCGACGAAGCGCTGCGCGTGTTTGCGCGCGTCGTGCATATGAGCACGCGCGGCAGCGACCTCTTCGGCCGCATCGGCGGCGAGGAATTCGCGGCCATTGTCCCTGAGCCGATGGAAACCGCAGCGCGCATTGCCGAGCGTATCCGTTGCGGCTTCGAGACCGCCGGCGACGTCATTTCCGAGCAGATGATCGGCGGCACGGTTTCGGTCGGCGCCGCCACGTCCTATGAGCCGGCGGGTCAACTCGATGCGCTGCTCGCGCGCGCCGATGCCGCGCTCTATCGCGCCAAGCGCGAGGGCCGTAACCGCATGCGCGGCGATGAAGCCGAACCAGCGAGCGAGCGCGGCCGGCTGATCGCCGCCGCCCGCAGCGGCCAGGCCGAGAGTTCGGTGATTTTGCTGCAGCGCAAGAAAACGCCGCAGCGTTTCAAAAGCGACCGGCATAGCCGCGGTCGGGGAGGCAGCAACCTCTCGTTTACTATATCGGCGCTAACATCGCTGCATGTCGCGTTCGATTCCGTTTCGCATTGAAACCGACCTTATGGCGCTCGAAGCCCATGCGGCTTGCGCGGGCGCAGCTTTGGCTTGCGCCTATTCAAGCTCTGCCGAATTCGACGCTGCCTTGATCGCCGAGCGCCGCGCCGCCGGCGTCTACGGACCTCGCCGTCATCGCAAGCAGTTGCTGGTGACGCTCGCCGGCATCGCCGCGGGGCTTGCGGTTCTGGTTTTTCTGATCGTCTGACCGAGCTTCGACCGCGCTCAGATCAGCCGGCATCGCTTACGCGCGAACCGGTTGACCGACATCAATTAGCACTACTGACGATGTTTCTTTCATTTCGCCTTACCGGCGGGGCTCGACGCTTGTCCGCTATCGTTCGACGCGCCGGCGCTGCCGCCACTTCCGGCGCCTGCACCTGACGCGCTTGCGCCGCTGCCCGAGCCCGATCCCGAACCTGATGCCCCCGTGCCGCCGCCTGCGGCCGAGCCAGAGCCAGAACCGGATGCGCCGGCGCCTTTGCCTGCCGCGGCACCGCTACTGCCACTTGCGCCACCACCAGTTCCTCCGCTGCCGCTGCCACCGGCGGCGGTGGAAGCGCTGCTCGCGCCTGTACCTGAACCCGCTGCCCCGGCGCTGCCGCTTCCGGCCGCGCCTGATCCGGACGCCGATCCCGACCCGCGCCGCCTTCTGCCCGCGGCGGTACTGCTGCTAGCGCCGGCACTTCCGCCGCCGCCCGCGCCTCCGCCGCCCGAAGCGCCGGTTGAGCCGCTTGCACCTGAGCCCGCGCCGCCGGCACCCCGCACCCGATGCACTTGCAGCACCGCTACCGCTGCCGCCACCTGCGCCGGAACCGGATCCCGATCCGCCCGCATTGCCTGCGGCGGTACTGCTGCTAGCGCCGGCACTTCCGCCTGCCGCCCGCACCTGCCGCCTCCCGATGCGCTGGTTGAGCCACTTGCGCCTGAGCCCGCGCCGCCGGCACCGGCACCCGATGCACCTGCAGCGCCGCCGCCTGCGCCCGATCCCGATCCGCTGCCGCCATTGTTCCCGGCCGCGCCGCCGCTCGCAGCGCCGCCCGAACCGCCGCCATAGGAGCCCGAGCTAAAGCCACCGATCCCTGTGTCCGAGGCGAAGGCCGCACCGATCAACCCGCCAATTCCTGCGAGCACGAACAGCAGCCGCAATGATATCCGGCGCATTTGCAATCCTTATTGCTCAAACCACCAGGCGCGAAGATCGCCTTTTTCCGGATCGAACTCCAGAATATCGTGGTCAGACCAGCGAACAAGCTTACTACAGATTTTCCGCGAGCATTGGATGCCGTCGCGCGATTCGACGCCTTCATCGAACTCTGTGATCGACACCATGGTGTGCCGCTTGGTCGCCGAAACATAGTCGTAGTGCCGCATATAGGCGCCAAGCGGGTAGGCCACGAATTTCCGTCCGACCAACGGCGCAGCCGTGGCAATGGCTTTACCGTCGGCGCCGGCAACTTGCGCAATGCGCACGATCGAACGCACATCGGAGTTTGACAGCGGCGCCAGTTGGCAAGTTTCCGCTTTGGGATTATCGAGAAACGCCTGGATGCAGGGGCCGTAGGCGA
Organism: uncultured Alphaproteobacteria bacterium; assembly: GCA_963756805.1. Lineage (GTDB taxonomy): Bacteria > Pseudomonadota > Alphaproteobacteria > Rhizobiales > Xanthobacteraceae > Pseudolabrys. Next base: position 17,519 of record CAVWPH010000014.1, on the reverse strand, counting down.
AATCGAAGATCGGCAGCCAGCCGGCGAAATGCCCCTTGAACGCTTCGGGCTTGTCGATGATGAGCGACGCAAGATTATTTTTCGCTAATTGCTCCTTCGCAATTTTGCCGCGTTGGCCGGCCTCAAACTCATCGCCCTCAAACAGCATGACGATTGCCGGGGCCTTCATGGCGCGCGTGAGCGGAGTGAATTCGCTCACATTCATCGTAAAGCGCGGGTTCTTGTGGCCGCCAGGGACGACCTTGGGCCCGAATGAATTCGGCGCCATCGCAACAACTGCGTCGACGCCGCTGCCGGCTGTCGCCGTGGCCATTGAAACCCAGGCGCCCCAAGAATGCCCGGCTAGCACGACACGCTTGTAACCTTGGCGCTTGAGTTCCTTGACGCGGCCTTCCACGAACCGCGCCGCGGGCGGAACGAAATCGGCGCTATGCCGCTTGGTCGCCGTATTCGGAAATTTCGCGCCGATGACGTCCCAGCCGTTGTCGGCCAGCGTCTTGACGAAATAGGGGACGAGTTTGAAATCGTCCAAAGATCCGCCGCCGGTCGTCACGCCGCCCCAGCCGCGGATGAAATAGATGACGCCTTTCGCGTTTGCCGGGCCTTTCGAGACCGTCAGCCAGGGCGTGAATTCGACCAGCTTTAAGTCTTTGACGGCTGCGTCCTCGGCTAACGCTGCGTCCGTTCGCCAAGCAACAAGAAACAAAGAAGCCAGCAAAAAAGTTATACGTCGCGCGCCACCAAACTTGGTCATTCCAACCCCCGCAAAGGGACCACCGGCATGGCTAGATTGTCGCTTGCCAGTCAATCCAACTACGGAATTGTCGGCTGAGATGTTTATAGCCGTCAAGCCGTATGCGTCGGATAATTCGATGCATCCAAGCCTTAACGCCTGCGCCTCTAAGCGGAAACAAAAAGGGCGCCCCTTGTGGGAGCGCCCCTTGATTTTTTCTGGCTTGGGCGATCAGGCCGCAGCCGCCGCTTTCGCCTTGGCCACCGAGGCGATCGTCTTCAAGATTTGCGAAGCGATCTGGTAGGGGTCGCCTTGCGAATTGGGACGGCGATCTTCCAGATAACCTTTGTAGGCATCGCCCTTCACGAAGCTGTGCGGCACGCGGATCGAAGCGCCGCGATCGGCAACGCCGTAGCTGAACTTGTTCCACGGCGCGGTCTCGTGCTTGCCGGTCAGACGCTTGTCGTTGTCCGGACCATACACGTCGATGTGCTCTTTCCAATTCGTCTCGAAGGCCTTCATCAGCGCTTCGAAATACGCCTTGCCGCCGACTTCACGCATGTAGGCGGTCGAGAAGTTGGCGTGCATGCCGGAGCCGTTCCAGTCCGTGTCGCCAAGCGGCTTGCAGTGAAATTCGATGTCGATGCCGTATTTTTCGGTCAGCCGCAGCATCAAATAACGGGCCATCCACATTTCGTCGGCAGCTCTCTTGGAGCCCTTGCCGAAGATTTGGAATTCCCATTGGCCCTTCGCCACTTCGGCGTTGATGCCTTCGTGGTTGATGCCGGCATGCAGGCAGAGATCGAGATGCTCCTCGACCATCTTGCGTGCGACATCGCCGACGTATTGGTAGCCGACGCCGGTGTAGTAGGGGCCTTGCGGCGCCGGATAACCGGACGACGGGAAGCCGAGCGGGCGGCCGTCTTTGTAGAAAAAGTATTCCTGCTCGAAGCCGAACCATGCGCCAGGATCGTCGAGAATGGTCGCGCGCTTATTCGACGCATGCGGGGTGACGCCGTCGGGCATCATGACTTCGCACATCACCAGCGCGCCGTTGGTGCGCGCGCCGTCGGGATAGATCGCGACCGGCTTGAGCACGCAATCGGAACTGTGCCCCTCCGCCTGCATGGTCGATGAACCGTCGAAGCCCCAAAGCGGCAGCTGATCGAGCGTCGGGAAACTGGCGAATTCCTTGATCTGAGTCTTGCCGCGAAGATTTGGCACAGGAGTGTAACCGTCGAGCCAGATGTACTCGAGCTTGTACTTTGTCATTGCAATTCTCTCTTGGCTGATGACGCGAATGTCAGGAATGCCCGAGAGGCACTCCTCGGCCGCCAACGGCACCCGGCCGCCAACTGCTGACGCATTCAAAGCATTTAATATGCCAATCGACCCGCCCGCGAAGTTCGCTCCACATCCTTGAGGCGGCAGGCGTTTTTTCAGCGTATTTGCTGGCTTAGCGATGCGCTCGACGATGCTGCACAAAGCGGCAAAAACGCAAATGCCTAGAATTCGATCAAACGATGATTTGATGTGAGGCAGACACGAAGAATCAACGGCGAGAGCGTTATAAGGCGTACACGCACAGTCAGAAACATCCGGCGCCGCCATGGAGGGCCGAACAATGACCACAGAAATTCAACGCGAGTCTGCGCAGGTTTATAAGTTTCCGGCGCGAGGACGCTTCGCCACCGACGGCGCGCGCGAGCAAAGTAATACGGTTGCGAAATTTGCATCCGCGCGCATCGTCAAAGCCGCATCCGGCAGCGGCTGGTATCACGACGCGGCAATCGAAGAGGCGGAGCGCACCGGCAAGAATTAATTGTGTTGTTGGAGTCGATCACCGCCAGGCGCGAAGGCGCTCGCATCGACGCGGGCTAGCTCTGGAATATAATTCGCGGTCTTGCCCCGATCCGGCCGCTGCCGCGTCTCGTCGACGATTTCGGTTGCGGCTTGATCTAGGTCGAACACGGCGTTGCTCGTCCGACGCTAATCATTTCACCTTGCGGCGAAGAAAAACGGGCGCCCCTTTTGGGAGCGCCCGAGAAGTTGCATCGCCAAGTTCGACGTCACTTGCGCGATGTTTGGGAGGAACGCTTACCCCGAATAGTACATCTCGAACTCGACCGGATGCGGAGTGTGCTCGAAGCGGATCACTTCCTGCATCTTGAGGTCGATATACGAGCCGATGAAATCGTCGTCGAACACGCCGCCCGCCGTCAGATAGGCGTGGTCCTTTTGGAGCTCTTCCAGCGCTTGGCGGAGCGAACCGCACACCGTCGGAATGTGCTTGAGTTCGGACTTCGGCAGATCGTACAGATCCTTGTCCATCGCCGCGCCCGGATCGAGCTTGTTCTTGATGCCATCGAGGCCGGCCATCGTCATCGCGGCAAAGCCGAGATAGGGATTGCAGAGCGGATCGGGGAAACGCACCTCGACGCGCTTGGCCTTCGGGTTGGTGGTGTAGGGAATGCGGCACGACGCCGACCGATTGCGCGCCGAGTAGGCGAGCAGCACCGGCGCCTCGAAGCCCGGTACCAGACGCTTGTAGGAATTGGTGGTCGGGTTGGTGAAGGCGTTGATCGATTTTGCGTGCTTGATGATGCCGGCGATGTAGGAGAGACACGTCTCCGACAGGTCGGCATATTTGTTGCCGGCGAACACGGGCTTGCCGGCTTTCCAGATCGATTGGTGGCAGTGCATGCCGGAGCCGTTGTCGCCGTAGACGGGCTTGGGCATGAAGGTCGCGGACTTGCCGTAGATCTGCGCCACCTGCTGGATGCAGTATTTGTAGATGATCAGCCGGTCGGCCATCACGGTGAGCGGCGAGAACTTCAAGCCGAGTTCGTGCTGGGCGGAGGCCACTTCGTGATGGTGCTTTTCGACCACGCAGCCCATGCGCGCCATGGCGCCGAGCATTTCCGAACGCATGTCTTGCGCCGAGTCCTGCGGCGGCACCGGGAAATAACCCTTTTTGGTGCCGACGCGGTGGCCGAGATTGCCGCCTTCGTATTCGGTGGCGGAGTTGGACGGCAGTTCGATCGAGTTGAGCCGAAAGCCGGTGTTATAGGGCTCGGCTGAATATTTGACGTCGTCGAACACGAAGAATTCCGCTTCCGGTCCAAAGAAGATGGTGTCGCCGACACCCATCGACTTGACCATTCCCTCGGCCCGCTTGGCGATACCGCGCGGATCGCGGTTATAGGGTTCGCCGGTGGTCGGCTCGAGCACGTCGCAGATCAGCGACATGGTGGTCTCGGCGAAGAACGGATCGATGACGGCGGTGGAGGGGTCCGGCATCAAGTTCATGTCGGACTCGTTGATCGCCTTCCAGCCGGCGATCGAGGAGCCGTCGAACATCTGGCCTTCCGCGAAAGTCTCTTCCTCGATCATCGAAACGTCGAAGGTGACGTGCTGCCACTTGCCGCGCGGATCGGTGAAGCGGAAATCGACGTATTTCACGTCGTTGTCCTTAATCAGCTTCATGACATCTTTAGCTGTCGTCATGGATTGCATTCCCCCTTTTGATAACATTGTCTTCCGCCAGAGACTTTTGCCCCGCGGTTTAGATAGCGTCGGTGCCGGACTCGCCTGTCCTGATCCGGATCGCTTCCTCGATGTTAGACACGAAAATCTTGCCGTCTCCAATACGGCCGGTCTGCGCCGCGCGCCGGATCGCTTCGATTGCCTTCTCCACCATGTCGTCGCCGGTGACGATTTCGATCTTCACTTTGGGGAGAAAATCGACCACGTATTCGGCGCCGCGATAAAGTTCGGTGTGTCCCTTCTGCCGGCCGAAGCCCTTGGCCTCGGTTACGGTGATGCCTTGCAGGCCAACTTCTTGCAGCGCCTCCTTCACCTCATCAAGCTTGAAGGGCTTGATGATGGCCTCAATCTTTTTCATCGCCTTTTCCTTCCTCCCCAAACCCGCCGTGTTGATCCGGCGAGCCGCGCTACCGGTTTGCAGGTCCCGTGCCAAGCCGGAGAACCAGCAATAGCTGTTTGCCGGCAACCGGTTAGGCCATGGATCGGCAGCCGGTGCCCAGACTGCCTAATACTCGGTGCCCGGCAATTAAGCACCCTGCATAAACTTTTGCCAGCGGGCGGAGAAATGTTGCGGCGCAGTCAATTAGACGGTTTTCCGCCACCGGCCGGGCAGCGATGCCGCGATTGGCGCGGCATGCTAGGTTTGGAAAAACGGGGGGCGTTTTCGATGCAGCGTTATGGAATTTTGGCCGTCGCCGTGCTGTCGCTGCTTGGCGCGCCGTCAGCCCGCGGCGAGGACGCGGGCTACGCCATGTACACCCAATGGGACGACATCGAGCTCGATCAGGACGCGTGCAAAGAGCACGCCGAAGATGCGCTGCGCCGGGCATCGTTCAGAGCCGATATTACCCGCACCGAGAATTCGATCTACGCGCGGCGCAGCGGCGCCTATACCGCCGCCATCCGCTGCATCGCCAGCAAGAAAATGGTGTTCTTCGTGATCAGCGGCCCCAAGGGCGCCATCACTTCGAAATATCTCGACGAACTCGTTTCGAAATTCGAACGCTGAACGCTGAGCGTTCACGAAGGTGTCGACATTGACCCAGGCCAGCGATGCTGGTCCGCTTCGCGTTATGATCGAGTTGCTGACCACCGCCGAAATGGCCGAGGCCGACCGGCTGACGGTTGCCGGCGGCATGCCCGGTATTGAGCTGATGGAAAATGCCGGCATTGCAGTCGCCGACGGCGCGGCGGCGCTGCCGGGGCGGCGCGTGCTGGTGGTGGCTGGCCCTGGCAATAATGGCGGCGACGGATTTGTGGCTGCGCGCCATCTCGCTACGCGAGGCTATGTCGTGCGGGTCGCTTTCGTCGGCGACAAATCGCGGCTCAAGGGCGATGCGGCGCGCGCGGCCGAGCGCTGGAGCGGGCCGACCGAACCGGCCGCGCCGGGCGCGCTCGAAAAATGCGATATCGTCATCGACGCGCTGTTCGGCGCCGGGCTCGATCGCGATGTCGAAGGTCTTGCGCGAGCGATGATCGAAGCGATGAACGCCGGCGCCGCGCCGGTGGTTGCGGTCGATCTGCCGAGCGGCGTGAACGGGACGACTGGCGCTACGATGGGCATCGCGGTTAAGGCCAGCCAGACGGTGACGTTCTTCCGCCGTAAGATCGGCCACATGCTGCTGCCGGGCCGCCTGCAATGTGGCGCCATCCAAGTGGCCGATATCGGCATCCCGGACCGCGTGCTGGAGACGATCAAGCCGATGACCTTCGCCAATAGCCCGGCGCTCTGGGGCGCGAAATTCCCAATGCCGGCGCCGGCGGGGCACAAATATGCCCGCGGCCACGCGGTCGTGGTGTCGGGCGGGGTATCCACGACGGGCGCGGCGCGGCTGGCGGCGCGAGGAGCGCTGCGGGCAGGGGCCGGCCTGGTGACGATCGCGAGCCCTGAGGCAGCGCTCGCCGTCAACGCGGCGGCGAAGCTTGGCCGTCATGGTGCGCCCGGTTGACGGGGCCGCCGCATTGGCCGAGTTCCTCGCCGACAAACGGCGCAATGCCGTCGTGCTCGGGCCCGGCGGCGGGGTGGGTCAGGCCATGCGGGACCAGGTTCAGGCGGCCCTCCAGAGCTCGGCGGCAGTTGTCCTCGATGCCGATGCCCTGACCAGCTTTGCGGGCAATTTGGATGCGCTGACGGGCATGATCGCGGGCCGCGCCGGACGGGACGTGATTTTGACGCCTCACGAAGGCGAATTTTCGAGGTTATTTAAAGCGATAGATGAAGACGCTAATGTTAAAGCAAAACTTGAGAAAGCTCGCTTAGCCGCTCGTTTGAGTGGTGCAATCGTGCTGCTCAAGGGCGCCGATACGGTGGTCGCCGCCCCCGACGGGCGCGCCAGCATCGCCGATAACGCCCCGCCGACGCTCGCCACGGCTGGCTCCGGCGACGTGCTGGCGGGCATGATCGCAGGCCTATTGGCGCAAGGCATGCCAGGCTTCGAGGCGGCCAGCGCTGCGGTCTGGCTGCATGGCGAGGCGGCGGCAAGCTTTGGGCCCGGCCTCATATCCGAGGACATCCCGGAAGAGCTGCCGCGGGTCTATCGGCGGCTATTTGCGGATTTCCAAAAGCCTATCGTCAGGTGACCTGGAACCAGGCCGCCATGCCAGCCGCCATGTGTTCGATCATATGGCAGTGGATCATCCACTTGCCGGGATTGTCGGCCACAAAGGCAATGCGTTCGGCGCGGTTCACGTCGACGATGACGGTATCGAGCCAATAGGGCGTGAAGCCGTCTCCGCTTTGCTGGAGATGGCGGAAATGGTGGCCATGCACGTGCATCGCATGGGCGAACGCGCCGCGGTTTGCGAAATTGAGGACCACGGTGCGCCCGCGCGGAACCGTGAACATCGGCGGCCCGTCATGGCCGCTCGATGCAACGCCGGCCAGCGCCCAGATGCGCTCCGGCGGCGGGATGCCGTAGCCGGTAAAAGCGCCAGGACCCGTGCCGCCGCGGCCCATCATCATGGCCATGCCGCCGCCATCGAGCGGCACGTCGAGCTTTAGCGCATTGGCGAGGTCGAGCTTTGCCGGCAGCGGATTCGGCGACAGCGGCTTGGGTTCCCCGAGCGGCGCTGCGCGCAGCGGCGCGCCCGCATCGTAAACGAGCGCGCCGACTTCCAATTCTCCGCCACGCAGATCGTCCACCGTAATCGGCGCGCGCGAACCGGGCTTGAGCGTCGCATCGAGGAACAGATCGACGCGGTTGCCGGGCGCGAGCCGCAGTATGCCGTTGGGCGCGATCTCGGGTGGGCAGGGCTGTCCGTCCACCGCCATCACGCGCGCGGCATGGTCGGCAATACGTAACTGGAAGATGCGCGCGTTGGCGGTATTGACGATGCGTAGCCGCAGCCGCTCGTTGGTTTTCACCGGCAGTTGGAGAGTGTCTTGGCTGTTGAGGGTGACGTATTGCCCGAGGCGGCCGGCCATCATGGCGTCGTGAAAATTGCCGAAGCCCGGCTGGATGGCGCCATCGTCCATCAGCCGCCAATCGTCCACCACCAGCATCAGATCGCGGTCGACTTCCGGCGGCTCGCGCTCTTCGACGACAAGAACTCCATAAAGTCCGCGCGCCAATTGCTCGGAAGAGAGGAAGTGGGTGTGGTACCAGAACGTGCCGGCATCGGGCGGCGTGAAGTGGTAGTCGAAACTTTTGCCGGGCGCGATTGGCGCTTGCGTGAGCATCGGCACGCCGTCCATGGCGTTGGGCAGCCGCAGTCCGTGCCAATGCACGGTAGTGGCCTGGCTGAGATCGTTGACCAGCCGGACTTTCAGTTCTTCGCCTTGCTTCAGGCGCAGTGTCGGGCCGGGCACCACGCCGTCATAACCCCAGATCGGGGTCGGCTTCATATTCGCTCCGCGTAACGACGCCTGTCCGGTGCGCGCGTGCAGGACGCGGTAGCTCTGGTCGGAACCCTGGCCGAAAGCGCGCCTGGGTAAGGCGATGGCGGTCAGGCTTGCGCCGACGCTTGTCAGCATCTGGCGGCGCGTAAACGGGGGAGGCGAGCGGAAATCGGCAGTCATTAGGCGGCCCTCTGAACCTGCTGTGATCCCCCCTTACACGCTAATATAGTGTGGTGCGGGCCACCTATTGAGCCAAGTCAAGATGCGGCTTATTTTTGTGCTGGGCCGGGGGTTTTCGCATGATATAAGCCGCGCCGCCCTTATGGGGTGGGGCGAATGCCTTGCCCTGGCGCGCCGCGGTGCGTTAAGCCGTGGCCGGAAGTAGTCCTTCGACTGCCCTTTGCGGGCGTGGCGGAATTGGTAGACGCGCGGGATTTAGGTTCCCGTGACGAAAGTCGTGGGGGTTCAAATCCCTCCGCCCGCACCACGCCGAAGGGGTCCTTTAAGTCCGGCGCGCGCAGGTCGGCTTGTTCGAGCGGCGCAGCGTGTGGCTAATCTCAATTACCAAAAGAAGTGTGTGAGCAATGCAAGTTAAAGAAACGCTGTCCGAAGGCCTCAAGCGCGAATACCAGGTGGTGGTTGCGGCCGCCGAGCTTGACGCCAAGGTCAATGAGCGTCTGGACGAACTCAAGGGCAGCATCCGCATCGACGGCTTCCGCCCCGGCAAGGTGCCGGTCGCGCATCTTCGGCGCATCTACGGCAAATCCGCCATGGCCGAGGTAATCGAGAAGACGGTTCGCGACGCCAACAATCAGATCGTCAGCGAGCGCGGCTACAAGCTTGCCTCCGAGCCCAAGGTCACGTTGCCGACCGAGGAGGGCGCGATCGAGCAATTGATCGCCGGCAAGAGCGACCTCAATTACACCATGGCGCTCGAAATCGTGCCGCCGATCGAACTCACCGATTTCAAAACCATCAAGCTCACCAAGCTCACGAGCGAGGTCGCCGACGCCGAAGTGGACGAGGCGTTGACGCGCATTGCCGATCAGAACAAGCCCTATTCGCCGCGTGCCGCCGGCGAGAAAGCGGCCAAAGATGACCGCGTCATCATCTCGTTCACCGGCACCATCGGCGGCGAACCGTTCGAGGGCGGCACCGGCGAGGACGCCGCGGTATTGATCGGCTCCAACACCTTCATCCCGGGCTTCGAGGATCAGCTCATCGGCATCACCGCCGGCGAAACGCGCAAGCTGAAGGTGACCTTCCCGGCGCACTATCAAGCCGAGCATCTCGCCGGCAAGGACGCCGAATTCACCGTCACCGCAAAGACCGTCGAGACGCCGGGCAAAGTGACGGTCGACGACGAATTCGCCAAGTCGCTCGGCTTGGAATTGATCGCCAAGCTGCGCGACGCGGTCAAAGATCGCCTCGAGCGCGAGCATTCCAGCATGTCGCGCCAGAAGCTCAAGCGCGCGCTGCTCGACGAACTCGACAAGCGCCACAAATTCGAGCCGCCGCCGTCGCTGGTCGAAGACGAATTCGAGCGCGTCTGGAAGTCGGTGCAGCAGGAAATGGAAAACGAGAAGAAGACCTTCGCCGACGAGGGCACCACCGAGGAAAAATCCAAGGCCGAATACCGCGCCATCTCCGAGCGGCGCGTGCGGCTTGGTCTGGTGATCGCCGAGATCGGCGAGAAGAACAACATCACCGTGACCGAAGAGGAATTGAACCGCGCGGTGATGGAACACGCGCGCCAGTTCGCCGGCCAGGAGCAGCGGGTGTGGGATTATTACCGGCAGAACCCGCAAGCGATCGCCGGCCTGCGCGCGCCGATCTATGAGGAAAAGGTGGTCGACTTCCTGCTCGAACTCGCCGAGGTGACCGAGAAAAAAGTCAGCCGCGAAGAGCTGTACAAAGAAGACGACGATTCGGCGCCAGCCTGAACCTCTGGCGCCTTGCGCCGGGGCTTCCGCGAAAATAGATACGCGGGCCGCGATAAGGCTAGTCTAGCCGAATGTGATTCGCGTCCCTTAGGTTTTTGGAGCCGAGATGAAAGACCCCGTCGACACCTATATGCAGAATCTGGTCCCCATGGTGGTCGAGCAGACCAACCGTGGCGAGCGCGCCTATGACATCTATTCGCGGCTGCTCAAGGAACGCATCATCTTCATCACCGGCGGGATCGACGATCACGTGGCGACGCTGGTGGTGGCGCAGTTGCTGTTCCTGGAAGCCGAGAACCCGAAAAAAGAAGTCTCGATGTACATCAATTCGCCGGGCGGGGTGGTGACCTCCGGCATGGCGATCTACGACACCATGCAATTCGTGCGCCCGCCGGTTTCAACGCTCTGCATCGGGCAGGCGGCCTCCATGGGCTCGCTGCTGCTCGCCGCCGGCGCCAAGGACCTGCGCTTTGCGCTGCCGAACGCGCGCATCATGGTCCACCAGCCGTCCGGCGGGTTCCAGGGCCAGGCCACCGACATCATGCTGCACGCCCAGGAAATCCTGAATCTGAAAAAGCGGCTGAATGAAATCTACGTGAAGCATACCGGCCAGTCGCTCAAGAAGATCGAAGACGCACTCGAGCGTGACTACTTTTTAACCGCCGATGCTGCCAAGGAATTCGGCCTGGTCGACAAGGTGATCGACCGCCGTCCGGAGGAAATGCTTCCCAAACCCGCCTGATGCGCCCGCTTTGCGCCGGTTCCATCGATCCGGTGGAAAGCCCGGGACGGCCATGGAACTGCCGCTTTCGCTGCGGCGGTTGAGCAGGCATTATCGTTAATAAATTCTTGATTATCACGTCGTTAGCATGCTTGGCTTATGGTGTGGGGGAGTGATCGAAGGGAGCGCGGGTGTCCCGGTGCCAAAGCCCGCCGCGTCGGAGTTCCGGCGTGAAACTTGCTTCGTTCGTGATGCAGCGTTAGGCGAGTGCTTGAAGTCTTTCGCCGCTCGCGCAAAGTGCGGACGATTGTGACGGAGAATGGAATGAGCAAGGTCGGCGGCAGCGACTCCAAGAACACCCTTTACTGCTCGTTCTGCGGCAAGAGCCAGCACGAAGTGCGCAAGCTCATTGCCGGCCCGACCGTGTTCATCTGCGATGAATGCGTCGAGCTGTGCATGGACATCATCCGCGAGGAAAACAAATCCTCGCTGGTCAAGTCGCGCGACGGCATTCCGACCCCGAAGGAAATCCGCAAGGTTCTCGACGACTACGTCATCGGCCAGGATCACGCCAAGAAGGTGCTCTCGGTCGCCGTCCATAACCACTACAAGCGGCTCAATCACCAGACCAAGCACAACGACGTCGAACTGGCGAAGTCGAACATCCTGCTGATCGGGCCGACCGGCTCGGGCAAGACGCTGCTGGCGCAGACGCTGGCGCGCATTCTCGACGTGCCGTTCACGATGGCGGACGCCACCACGCTTGACCGAAGCCGGTTACGTCGGCGAGGACGTCGAAAACATCATTCTCAAGCTGCTGCAGTCGGCCGACTACAATGTCGAGCGCGCGCAGCGCGGCATCGTCTATATCGACGAAATCGACAAGATCAGCCGCAAGTCCGACAACCCGTCGATCACCCGCGACGTGTCGGGCGAGGGCGTGCAGCAGGCGCTGCTTGAAGATCATGGAAGGCACCATCGCCTCGGTGCCCCCGCAAGGCGGCCGCAAGCATCCGCAGCAGGAGTTCCTGCAGGTCGACACCACCAATATCCTGTTCGTCTGCGGCGGCGCTTTCGCTGGGCTTGAGAAGATCATCTCGGCGCGCGGCCGCTCCACCTCGATCGGCTTCGGCGCCAAAGTGGTGGCGCCGGAAGACCGCCGGGCGGGCGAAATTTTCCGCGAGGTCGAGCCGGAGGATTTGCTCAAATACGGCCTGATCCCGGAATTCGTCGGCCGCCTGCCGGTGGTCGCCACACTGGAAGACCTCGACGAGGCTTCGCTCAAGAAGATCCTGGTCGAGCCGAAGAACGCGCTGGTGAAACAATACCAGCGGCTGTTCGAGATGGAGTTGATCGACCTGACGCTGGCCGAAGAGGCGCTCGGCGCCATCGCCCGCAAGGCCATCGACCGCAAGACCGGCGCGCGCGGCCTGCGCTCCATCATGGAGGGCATCCTGCTCGACACCATGTTCGATCTCCCCAGCCTTGAGGGGGTCGAGGAGGTGGTGATCTCGCGTGAAGTCGTGGAGGGCACCGCCCGCCCGCTCTACATCTATGCCGACCGGTCCGACCGCACGGCCGAGCAGGGCAGCGCCAGCGCCTGATTGTGAGTTCCGCTGGGCCGGCCTTGGGTCCCGGAAATGCCCGCCGATTCGCGCTCTCGATAGCGTTAATTGTGTCGCCTGAGGCCGCTTTAACCTGAAAAACCGGCCTTACTTGCAGACCCTTATGGGTCATCATACGTATAGCGTCGCGACCTAAGTAGCGTACGATAGATCGTAGAATTCTCTGTGGGCGTGCGGCGTGCCGGGCCATCGCAAGATGCCTGTCATGGTTGCCCGTCCATCCCGACCGGCACTGTTCTTGCGATGCCGCATCTGCGGGTTGCTCGACCAGGGGCACAACAAAAAAGGAAATTTGCAATGACCACCAAGCCACGACCTCAGCTGCAACCAGGCGAAACCCGGGCCTACCCGGTGCTGCCGCTGCGCGACATCGTGGTGTTCCCGCACATGATCGTTCCGCTCTTTGTCGGCCGTGACAAGTCGATCAAGGCGCTGGAAGAGGTCATGCGCTCCGACACCTTCATCTTGCTCGCCACGCAGAAGAATGCGTCCGACGACGATCCGTCGACCGACTCGATCTTCGAGGTCGGCACGCTGGCGAGCGTCCTGCAGTTGCTCAAGCTGCCCGATGGCACCGTCAAGGTGCTGGTCGAGGGCGCCGAGCGCGCGAAGGTGATCAAATATACCGACCGCAGCGAATATTACGAAGCCGACGCCACCGTGCTTGCCGATGAAATGGGCGAGCGCGTTGAGGCCGAGGCTATGGCGCGCTCGGTCGTCAACGAATTCGAGAACTATGTGAAGCTCAACAAGAAGGTGTCGCCGGAAGTGGTCGGCGTGATCCAGCAGATCGAGGATTACGCCAAGCTCGCCGACACGGTGGCTTCCCATCTCGCGGTCAAGATTCCCGACAAGCAGGACATCCTGGAGACGCCCACCGTCACCCAGCGCCTGGAGAAGGTGCTTGGGCTGATGGAGAGCGAGATTTCCGTGCTGCAGGTCGAAAAGCGCATCCGCACCCGCGTCAAGCGGCAGATGGAGAAGACCCAGCGCGAGTACTACCTCAACGAGCAGATGAAGGCGATCCAGAAGGAGCTCGGCGACGAGGAAGGCAAAGACGAGCTGCAAGAGCTCGAAGACAAGATCAAGAAGACCAAGCTCTCGAAGGAAGCCCGCGAAAAGGCAACCCACGAGCTCAAGAAGCTGCGCCAGATGTCGCCGATGTCGGCGGAAGCCACCGTCGTGCGCAATTATCTCGACTGGCTCTTGTCGATCCCGTGGAACAAGAAGAGCAAGGTCAAGAAGGATCTGGCGCTCGCCGAGAAGACGCTCGATGCCGACCACTTTGGCCTGGAGAAGGTCAAGGAACGCATCGTCGAGTATCTCGCCGTGCAACAGCGCGCCAACAAGCTGACCGGGCCGATTCTGTGCCTGGTCGGCCCTCCGGGCGTCGGCAAGACCTCGCTCGGCAAGTCGATCGCGAAAGCGACCGGCCGTGAGTTCGTGCGCGTGTCGCTTGGCGGCGTGCGCGACGAGGCCGAGATCCGCGGCCACCGGCGCACCTATATCGGCTCGATGCCCGGCAAGATCATCCAATCGATGCGGAAGGCCAAGACCTCGAACCCGCTCTTCCTCTTGGACGAGGTCGACAAGATGGGCGCCGATTTCCGCGGCGATCCGTCCTCGGCTTTGCTCGAGGTGCTCGATCCGGAGCAGAACCACACCTTTGCCGACCACTATCTGGAGGTCGACTACGATCTGTCCAACGTGATGTTCATCACCACGGCGAATACGCTCAATATTCCGCCGCCGCTGATGGACCGCATGGAGATCATCCGCATCGCCGGCTACACCGAGGATGAAAAGGTCGAGATCGCGCGCAAGCATCTGATCCCGCACGCGGTCACCAAGCACGGCCTCGACGCGAAGGAATGGTCGATCGACGACGAGGCGCTGCTCACCATGATCCGCCGCTACACGCGGGAAGCGGGCGTGCGCAATCTCGAACGCGAGCTCTCGACCCTGATCCGCAAGGCGGTGAAGGAGTTGATGACCTCGAAGAAGAAGGCCATCACCGTCACCGCGGCGAGCCTGGGCGATTATCTCGGCGTGCCGAAATACCGCTACGGCGAGATCGAGGCCGAGGACTTGGTCGGCATGGTCACGGGGCTTGCCTGGACCGATGTGGGCGGCGAGCTGCTCACCATCGAAGGCGTCATGATGCCCGGCAAGGGCAAGATGACCGTCACCGGCAACTTGCGTGACGTGATGAAGGAGTCGATCTCGGCTGCGGCGTCTTATGTCCGCAGCAGAGCGATTGCCTTCGGCATCGAGCCGCCGCTGTTCGACAAGCGCGACATCCACGTGCACGTGCCGGAAGGCGCGACGCCCAAGGATGGACCGTCTGCGGGCGTCGCCATGGTCACGGCCATCGTTTCGGTGATGACCGGCATTCCGGTGCGCCGCGACGTCGCCATGACCGGCGAGATCACGCTGCGCGGCCGCGTGCTGCCGATCGGCGGCCTGAAAGAGAAGCTGCTGGCCGCCTCGCGCGGCGGCATGAAGACCGTGCTGATCCCGGAGGAGAACGCCAAGGATCTGGTGGAAATCTCCGACGCGATCAAAAAGGGCCTGGAGATCATCCCGGTCACCCGCATGGACGAAGTGCTGGCCAAGGCGCTGGTGCGTCCGCTCACGCCGATCGAGTGGCCGGAGGCGAGCGCCAAGCTCGCCGAGGCTGCCGCCGCCAAGGACGCCGCCGCGGATGGCGACGAGTCCGGCCTGACCGCGCACTAAGGCCTGCGGCATCGACAGAAAAAGGAAACGGCGCCGCAAGGCGCCGTTTTCGTTTGTGATATACTTGCGTCGCGATGCGCTAAGGCGATAAACGCACGTCAAAGGGCGATTAGCTCAGTTGGTAGAGCGCCTCCTTTACACGGAGGATGTCGGCGGTTCGAGTCCGTCATCGCCCACCAGCCTTCGCGCCTCCGGAGCTTCGGTTGGCAAGCCAGCCTCGATCGCGAAGGCTGCCTGCCGAAGCTTAGCGAAGCGGACTGCACCGCGCAGAGCGGGCCTCGCCAGCCGTCAACAAAATACAACAGGCGCGGAGCTTTTCGCTCCGCGCCCGCGTTATGTCCCCGGAGGGTCCGGCTTAAAGCGCCGTCAGACCGCCTCTTTCAAGTCCTTCGAGGCGCGGAAGGCGACCTTCTTGCTCGCCTTGATTTGGATGGCTTCGCCGGTGGCCGGGTTGCGGCCCATGCGCGCGGCGCGTTTGCGCACCTGAAGGATGCCGAGGCCGCCGATGCGGATGCGCTCGCCCTTCTTCAAATGCTTGACGATGTTGTCCACGAGATCGGTGAGCACGATCTCTGCCTGCTTCTTCGACATCTCATGGGTTTCCGCGAGAGCCGCGGCGAGATGCTTCAGTGTGACGGTCGGTGGTGTCGGAGCTTTTCCTGGAACCGTAGCCATCTGTGGGACCCTCCTCGTGAATCCGTGAGCTTGGCGAAGCGCCAAACACGCTGCCCGGATTAGACGATTCGGGGGCGGTCTGACCATCGTTTCTTATCGGTAAATAAGGCTTTTTCGCAATTTCCGTCGCGGGAGGGCCCCTCAACTTGACTTGGGTTGGGGCCGCCTATAACTCGATCCAACGCCCGCGGGGGCGTAGCTCAGTTGGTTAGAGCGCTGCCCTGTCACGGCAGAGGTCGCGGGTTCGAGTCCCGTCGCTCCCGCCATTTAATCAATGACTTAGCCATGGTTGCGCGATGCGGCAACCGCCGGCGCTTGCGGGGCGCGTTTTCATGCTCGTAGAAGCCCCGATCCTCGGCGTCCGAGCGCTGTTCTTCGACGTGTTCGGCACTCTGGTCGATTGGCGCACTTCGGTCGCCCGCGAAGCCGAACGCATCCTCGGCGCGCTCGGCCATGAGCTCGACTGGCTGGCCTTTGCCGATGCCTGGCGCGGCGAATACCAGCCCGGCATGGAGGAGGTGCGTTCGGGCCGCATCCCGTTTTCCAAACTCGACGTGCTGCACCGGCGCAATCTCGTGCGCCTGCTGCCGCGTTTCGAATTGCAGAATTTGTCCGACGAAGTGCTCGACGATCTCACGCTCATCTGGCACCGGCTCGACGCCTGGCCGGACGTGCCGGCGGCGCTGGCGCGCCTGAAGACGCAAATTCAAAATCGCGCCGGTGTCGAACGGCAACATCTCGCTGATGGTCGATCTCGCCCGCCACAATAATTTTCCCTGGGACGCGATCCTCGGCGCGGAAGTGGCCGGCGACTACAAGCCGAAACCGCGCGTCTATCTCGCCGCCTGCGCGGCCTTCGATCTGGAGCCGGCGCAATGCATGATGGTGGCGGCGCACTCGAGCGATCTGGCGGCGGCCGCGCTATGCGGCTTGCGCACCGGCCACACCGCGCGCGTGAACGAATACGGGCCCGGCACGGGCGAGGCGGGGCCGAAGGTGAAGGTGGATTTGGCGGCGCAGATTTGGCCGATCTCGCCGGCAAGCTCGGGGCTTGAATCCTCACCCCCGATACACCGGCGCCGGCTGCGTGAAGAAGCTTTCCAGAATGTGATAGACGATCATGTAGTTCTTCTGCTGGAAGCTGGCGTGCGAAATGCCGGGCATCACGGTGAACTGCTTGTCCGGGTTGGGCAGCTTGGCAAAGAACTTCGCCAGGTCATCGAATGAGGCGATGCCGTCCCATTGCCCGCGCATGATCAGTGTCGGCACGGTGATCTTTTCCGGGTCCACCACCGGCAATTTCGAGCACATGTCGACGTAAGTGCCGGTCGGCACGATGTCGTCGAGCGCCACGACCGCATCGGCGAAGGCCTCGATCACTTTTTCCTCGGCGGTGCCGGGATGATCGCGCGAGAAGATCGAATGGATGAAGGCCTTGTCGATCGGCCGCCGGTTCTTGGCCAGGAATTCGGGCAGCTTCTTGCGCCGTTCGGCGAGCGTGGGCGAACCTTCGCCGGTCCACACCATGGCATCGAGCGCCAGCCGCGCCACCATCTCAGGGTGGCGTTCGGCGAACAGAGCGGCGCGCAGCGCGCCCGATGAAATTCCGTAGGTGAGAAACGGGCGTTTTCCCCGCAGCTTCTGGATATAGAGCGCCGCGGCATAGCAATCGTCGGCGCCTTGCGCGATCGGGGCATTGTTG
>CAVWPH010000013.1:0-51237 GCA_963756805.1 uncultured Alphaproteobacteria bacterium | reverse complement strand
GGACGCCGCCTGTGAAGAGGTGGCCAAGACGATCGCACCTGTCAGGCCAAACTACGGATCTGTTTGAACGTGAAATCGCTCTAGGAGGACGTCATGAAGGCTTCGTCGTTGAGCTTCCAAGCCGCTGTCCTATTCGTCATCGCGGGCATGATCTGGGGCCTACAGATGGCGATATCGGAAGACCATTCGGCATATCCGGCGCACGCCCACCTCAACCTTTTGGGCTGGGTGTCGCTGTTCTTGTTCGGAATTTATTATTTGCTGCATCCAAAGTTGGATCGCAGCCGCATGGCGATGATCCAGGTTTGGATTTGGATTTTGGGAACGATCATCATGGCGATCGGCGTGGCGCTTGTGCACACCGGGCACGCCGGCGCCGACCCAATTGCAGCTGTTGGCTCGATAATAGTTCTGGCGGCCATGTTGATATTTGCCTGGCTAGTTTTTAACTGCGAACGTAATCCCGCAAGTTGATAGAATTCGGAAGGGTGGCCGAGTGGTTTAAGGCACCGGTCTTGAAAACCGGCGTACCCGCAAGGGTACCGTGAGTTCGAATCTCACCCCTTCCGCCAACACAAATCCAGATCCATTTAGCGAGAACCCGCGCTAATCCCAGGGAAGCTCGACCGGCAACAACGGCCCGCCTTGCGTGCGGCATTGGCGCTGGCAGTAGCGGTCGCAATTATCGGTCAATTTCAAGCAGTGACCTTGCGCATCTTGTTTGAGGCAGCCGGCAAAGGCCCAGGCACAATAAGAGCCGCATTCGCTCCAGCAGGCGCCTCCGGCCCAGACCGATTGCGCGCGTTCGCTGCGCGGGAATGGCAATTCGTTCGCGCCCACTTTCTTGTCGCTGGCCGCGGCCGGCGCTGCGGCCATAAGCGCGCCGATCAGCAATGCGGCCAGGGAAATCGATAACTTCATGACGCCGTTCCAGCGGAAGCGCCGACGATAGCGCGTTCGCTGCCATGACGGCAATCGGCGGCGTAACCTCGAGGATTGCAAGCTTAACCTTGATCTCGCCGCTAATCGCGGCTAGCCCTCCCCACATGCGCGCCCCGGAAACCGACAAACCCGCTCCCAAAGTGAGCTTCGTCTCGCTCGGCTGCCCGAAAGCGCTGGTCGATTCAGAGCGCATCGTCACGCGGCTGCGCGCGGAGGGTTACGAGCTTTCGCGCGAGCACGCCGGCTCCGATGTGGTCATCGTCAATACCTGCGGTTTTCTCGACAGCGCCAAGGCGGAGTCGCTGGCGGCCATCGGGAGCGCGCTCAAAGAAAACGGCAAGGTGATCGTCACTGGCTGCATGGGCGCCGAACCAGAGAGCATTTCGTCCGCCTACCCGGACGTTTTGGCGATCACCGGCCCGCAACAATACGAGAGCGTCGTCGAAGCCGTGCATCGCGCGGTGCCGCCGAAGCATGATCCCTTCCTCGATTTGGTGCCACCGGAAGGCATCAAGCTGACGCCGCGGCACTACGCTTATTTGAAGATTTCCGAAGGCTGCAATAACCGCTGCACTTTCTGCATCATCCCGCGCCTGCGCGGCGATCTGGTGTCTCGCTCGGCCGGCGATGTGCTGCGCGAGGCCGAAAAACTGGTGAAAGCCGGCGTGAAAGAATTGCTGGTGATTTCGCAGGATACCTCGGCCTATGGGCTCGATCTCAAATACGCCGCCAGCGCATGGCGCGACCGCCAAGGACAAAATCGGGAAGTGCGCGCGAAATTCATCGATCTCACGCGTGAACTGGGCGAGTTCGGCGTCTGGGTGCGGCTGCATTACGTTTATCCTTATCCGCACGTCGACGAAGTGATCGCGTTGATGGCCGACGGCAAAGTGCTGCCCTATCTCGACGTGCCGTTCCAGCACGCCTCCCCCGACGTGCTCAAACGCATGAAGTCGGCCGGCTGCGCAGGAAAAAACACTAGAACGCATCGCCGCCTGGCGCGCGATCTGTCCTGACATCACGTTGCGCTCAACCTTCATCGTCGGCTTTCCCGGCGAGACCGAGCACGATTTCGAATTGCTGCTGCAATGGATCGAGGAAGCCGCGCTCGATCGCGTCGGCTGCTTTAAATATGAGCCGGTGCGCGGCGCCGTAGCCAATGATCTGGCGGAGCCGGTGCCCGACGAAGTTAAAGAACAGCGCTGGAACCGCTTCATGCAGGCGCAGCAAAAGATTTCCACGCGCCGGCTTAAGCGTAAAGTCGGCACACGGCAGAATGTGATCATAGACGCCATTGGACCGACCGTATCGAAAGGCCGCTCCATGGCCGACGCGCCGGAGATCGACGGCGCCGTCTATGTGGCAAGTCATCGGCCGCTGCGGGTCGGCGAAATCGCGACCGTGAAGATCGAACGCGCCGACGAATACGATTTGCACGGGACGGCGGTCGGGTTTTAGTGTCTGTTGTGCCGCTGAACGAAAAAAGCGAGCGGCGCCGTATGCCACATTCAAAAGATATGACTGCATATTTTGTCACCTCGACCGGTACCGATATCGGCAAGACCTTCGTCATCGCGGGCCTGATCCGGCATTTGCGCGGCGCCGGTGCGAGTGTCGACGCGCTCAAGCCGATTGTGAGCGGCTATGACTCGTCAGTCGTTGAAACCAGCGACCCGGCTGTGCTGCTCGCAGCACTGGGTCGGCACGTCTCTGCCGACGAGATCCAACGCGTCGCGCCCTGGCGCTTCCGCGCGCCGCTCGCGCCCGATATCGCCGCCGCGCGTGAAGGCCGCAGCATTGCATTCGATGAGTTGATCGCCTACAGCCGCAAAGCTGTCGATGCCGCGGCCGGCATTCTATTTATTGAAGGCGTCGGCGGCATCATGGTGCCGCTCGATGGCACACCGCACGATGCTGGACTGGATGGCGGCGCTCAACATTCCGGTGTTGCTGGTGGTTGGTGGCTATCTCGGCACCATCAGCCACACCCTCACCGCTCTCGACGTGATCGCCCAGCGTAAATTGTCAATCGCGGCCATCGTGGTGTCGGAGAGCGAACGCAATCCGGTGGAGCTCGACGATACCGTGCAAAGCATCATGCGCTTTTCCAATGGCGTCGATGTGATCGGCCTGCCGCGGCTGCCGGGCGGCCTCAACCAGCATCCCGCCTTCGCGCGCATCGCCGCACATCTTTAGTGCGTTAGCCATTTCAAATCCACGAAGGTCTCCAGCATGCCTTCGAAATTGATCATGGCATGCAGCAGCATCGTGAGCAGCGTAGAGCCGCTGGCCCAGCGCAACCAGCCGAGCATCAGGCCGAAGGCGAACACTTGCGAGATCACGTACCAGTCGTATTGCACGTGGATCATCGCCCATAGCGCTGCCGTGACCACGATCACCGGCCATGCGTCACTGGGAGCGCGCAGCCAGCCGCGGAACAGAAAGCCGCGAAACAAAGCCTCCTCGCCTATCGGCGTCGCCACCACAACGCCCAGCCACAGCAAAGGCAGCCATCCTGCCGCACTAGCGGTGCGATAAATATCAAGCTGGAATGACGTCACGAAGCTGCGGCCGAGAAACCAGCTCAACGTATTGCCGGCGACGATCAACGCCACAGTCGCTGCAACGCCGAAAACCAAGATCGCCGCGGCGCGGCAGCGCGAAGCCAAGATATTCGGCGCCGCTGCCGCCGCGCCATTGCGCAAACAACAAAAGCAGCGCGACTTCGATCGGTGTCGAGACGAAGATGACCAGGCACACCGCCACGCCATCGCCGGAGAAATTCGGCAAATGGCCGAGCGAGGCTCCATAGTAAGCAGTAAGCGCTGCCAGCGCCGCAAACTGACCGGCAAACAACGCGGCAACGCCGAGACCCAGCGTCGCCCAGCGCCCCCAGGGTGTGCGAGCCTCGCTCACGGGCGCGCGGCCCGGTGACTTATGGCACAAGGATCGACGAGCCTGTGGTGTCGCGGCTTTCCAAATCCTTGTGCGCCTTTTGCGCGTCCTTGAGCTTGTAGGTCTGATTGACCGGGATTTTGACCGCGCCTGAGCCGACCTTCTCGAACAAATCTTTGGCGCAAGCGACGAGATCTTCGCGCTTGGCCACGTAAGTGTTGAGCGTCGGGCGGGTGGCAAACAGCGAGCCCTTGGCTTGGAGAATGTTGATGTTGAAAGCCTCGATCTGACCGGACGCCGAACCGAAGCTTGCGAAATAGCCGAGCGGGCGCAAGCAATCGAGCGATGCCGGGAATGTGGTCTTGCCGATGCCGTCATAGACCACGTCGCACAATTTGCCGCTGGTGATCTCCTTCACCTTCGCCACGAAATCCTCGTCGCGATAAAGGATGGTGTGGTGACAGCCGTTTTTCTTGGCGAGCTCGGCCTTGTCCTTGGAGCCGACGGTGCCGATCACGGTGGCGCCCAGATGGTTCGCCCATTGGCACAAGATCAAGCCGACGCCGCCGGCTGCCGCATGCATCAGCACGATCGTGCCTTTGCCGACTTTGTAAGTGCGGTTGACCAGATACTGCGCGGTCATGCCCTTGAGCATCATGCCAGCGGCTTGTTCGTAGCTGATGTTGTTCGGCAGCTTGACGGCACGATCGGCCGGCACCAGCCGCTCGGCCGCGTAACCGCCGAGTGGCCCCACATAGGCGACGCGGTCGCCCACTTTGAGATCGGTCACGCCGGGACCGACCGCGCTGACCTCGCCGGCGCTCTCGTTTCCGGCGGTAAACGGCATGCCCACGGGCGAGGGATACATGCCGATGCGGAAATAGGTATCGATGAAATTGATACCGGCGGCGTGCTGCTTGATCTTGATCTGGCCCTGCCCCGGCGCCGGGATTTCGACGTCCTCATAAGTGAGGACTTCGGGACCGCCGTGTTTGTGTACGCGCACTGCCGCGACCATGATTTCACTCCCTTGAAAAGGCTTGGATTGCCGTGTTTTTGGATTTCGGCCGCGATCATAGGCAGCCAGCCGACGAACACAAGCGCGCTTTCGTGTTTTAGCGCGCGCCGGAGACGCGCAAATTTGCGCCATTGACGTAGGAGGCTGCGTCCGAAAGCAAGAACAGGATCGCTTCCGCCACCTCGCCCGCCTGCCCCGGCCTGCCCATCGGCAACATGGGTGTGAGGCGCTCGACGCGGCCCGGCGGCTGAATATCAGTATCGATCAGTCCGGGCGTGATGGCGTTGACCCGCATGCCCTCTTTGCCGACTTCGCGCGAAACGCCGATCACCAGCGAGTCGATGGCGCCCTTGGCGGCGGCGTACCATACGCATTCAGTGGCGCCGCCGATTACCGCCGCCATCGACGAAATCATCACCACCGAACCGCCTGTGCCGCCGTTCTTGGTGGACATGCGGCGCACGCAGGCGCGCAGACAAAGGATGGCGCCAAATGTATCGAGTTCCAGTACGTCGTGGATTTTCCGAGCATCCGCCTCGTCAAGTCTCGAATAGTCGCCGATGATACCGGAGCTATGCACGAAATGGGTGATGGGTCCGAGATCGCGCGTGGTCTGATCGAACACGCGCTCGATGTCGGCCTCCAGCGCCATGTCGCCTTGGATAGCGATCGCCTTGCCGCCGGCTTTTTTGACCGCCGCGACCACGCCGGCCGCGGCATTGGCATTGTTCACGTAGTTGACCGCTACGTCATAGCCGCGCTCGGCAGCGCGCCGCGCGGTCGAGGCGCCGATGCCGCGGCTGCCGCCGGCGATCAAAAGCACGGGTCGCGCCATCGTCAACTCCCTTAAATTTGTCGAGGCCGAATGAACACAATCACGTGGCTTTGCGCAACAGGCCGGCCAGCAAAAAATAAAGTGCAATGGCGCCAAGCGCCCAGCGGATTGGCGCCTGCGGCTCGAGATTGTCGATGATCGCCATCAGCGCCAATACCGCCCATAGGACGAGCAGCGCAATATTGAGCACGCGCAGATTCTTGACACGCAGTGGATGCACGAAGCGCACCGGCACGAAAGTAAGCACCGCAAGCGCTACCAGCGCGAGCGCGGCAATCCATTCCGGCGGCGTCAGCACGTATAGATAAAACGCCGCGAGATTCCACACCGCGGGGAAGCCGCGGAAATAATTGTCGTCGGTCTTCATATTGCGGTCGGCGAAATAAAGCGCGCCGGTGATGCAGACCACAACACCGGCCGCGATCGACAGCGCCTCCGGCAGCAAGCCGCTGGCGGCAATCGCATAGGCCGGCACGAAAACATAAGTCGTGAAATCAACGATCAGGTCGAGCGTCTCGCCCGACCAGCGCGGCAGCACCTCTTTGACGTTGAAGGCGCGCGCCAGTGGGCCGTCGACGCCGTCCACGACCAGAGCAAGACCGAGGCATAAGAACATTGCCGCCCAATGGCCGCCGGTGGCCAATATCAGCGCCAGCAGCGCCAATGCCGCCCCGCACGCGGTGAAGATGTGAACGGCGAAGGCGCGAAAAGTGATAAAGCCGTTACTCGCCACTTATTCGTTGCCCCAGTTTAGCTTGACGATTTCGGCCGAACGGCCGGCCAGATTCCAGTTGCGGCCGAAGCCGCGGAAGCGCGACTTGTCGGCGCGCGACACGATGACGTCGGGCCCCACCCAATATTGACTGTTGTGAATGACCACATTGGCGCCGTCCTCCTTGCCGCGTACCGGTGTGATGGCGCCGTCGACGTATTTCTCGATGTGCACGAGGCGCGTTTCGCCGTCGGTCTCGTAACGAATTGGCACCTGGTGCACGCCGAGGAATTGGCCGACCAGGATCGAGAGCAAATGCGTGGTGCCGCCGACGCGGCCGGTGAAGATGCGCGTGAGGCCCTTCACCGCCTGGATCGGCGCCTTGTCGTCCACGAACAGCGCCGCCGTCCAATTGCCGCGCGACATGATGCCGGGCAGATCCATCATCAGTCCGACATTGATGCCGGAGAGATCGACAGTGTCGATATGGCCGTCGTCGATGCGAACGCCGGCCCAGGTCTGGCAGCGGCTCTCGGTCGGCGGATGATCGCCGAGCGAGAGCACGCAGGGACAAAACACCGTGCAACTGCACGACAGCGCCATTTCGCCTTTCAGAGTCCAATGTTCAGGCAACGCTTTACTCCCGACTTTTGTTTTTCAAACTCAAATCACGCGCGCCGGCCAATGGACAGCGAACGCCGATAGAACGAAAGCTACACCGATGGCGATCAAGGCGGCCCCGACCGCATAGGAGAAACGCCGGCCGCTGCCGATCTTCTCGATGGTCATGATGATGCCGAGCGACCGCCATCCAGACAACGTTCATCACGCCGACCGCAAACATCACCAGCATCATCGCCCAGCAGCAGCCGAGACAATAGAGACCCTGTTTGACCCCGAGCCGGAACACGCCGCGCGGTGTGGTCGCCCAATGGGTGAAGAAAAACGGGAACGGCGTCTGGCATTGCCGCAGGCAGGCGTCCTTCAACGACGAGAACTGGTAGGCGCCGCCGGCGATGAAGATCGCGCCCGAGAACAGCCCGCTCACCGAAGTCATGCTGGCGTCGATCAACGCGGCGCGGGTGAACGCGTATTGCGCCAATGTCGCCGCGCCCGCAAAGCCGAGCCATACGACCGTGTACCCGGCGGCGAGGACGAAAGGCGACACGATTGGCTCGCCCTTGCGCGCCGCGGTATCGGCGATCTCGGCGTAAGTGAGGATCATCGGCGAAGCACTGGGCAGCATCATCGCCAGCGTCATGGCGCTCCACATCAGCGCGACGAGTGCAAACGCTCCAATCCCCCACGCACCTTCCGGCATCAGCGCGACGCCGAAAGTCGGGCTGCACAGAATCTGGATCGCGCGCGGCAACAGATCGAGCGCGCCCATGCCGGGACCGAGCGCGCTTAGACTTCCGCCCATGCCGGCGACCAGGAGCCCGAGATAGAGCCAGCCGAGGCCCGCCAGCGCCAGCACGCAGGCGGCCGCCAACACTTTCGGCCGCGCGAAGGCTGCGCCCAGCCGGCTGGCGGCGGGCGTCAGATGATCGAGGCTATGGCCGGCGGTGCTGCTCATTAAGCCTGTTCCTTAGCCCATTGGGGCTGGCCGGGGTACCGGAAGCAGCCGCCATGGTTTCCGCCCCTCACCGGCCCATGCTAATCCAGTTAACGCCTAACAGGGCCTAGCGAATTGATGCCTGACAAATATGGCAGCGCGGCCGCACTACCTGCGGCCATCGTGGTGGGCGGCGGCCCGGCCGGGCTGACCGCGGCCATTGCGCTGGCGCAGGCAGGCCTCGCCACCGTGCTGGTGGGCACGCAAGCCACGCGGCCCGACAACCGCACCACCGCTTTGCTCGCCGGTTCCGTGACCGCATTGCGAAACGCTTGGCGTGTGGGACGCCTGCGCCGCGCAGGCCGCGCCTTTGCGCATCATGCGCATCGTCGACGACACCGGGCGGCTGTGGCGCGCGCCGGAAGTGAAATTCACCGCGGACGAAATCGATCTTGATGCCTTTGGCTACAATATCGAGAACCGTCATCTGGTGGCGGCGCTTGACGCCCGCGCCCGCGCGCTGCCCGCGCTGCGCATGATCGAAGACACGGTGCTTGGCGTTGAGACCGGCGCGGACACCGTTTCCGTGACGCTGAAAGGCGGCGAGACGTTGAATGCTCCGCTCGGTGATCGGCGCCGACGGACGGCGATCGCTCTGCCGTGACGCGGCTGGCATCGGTTTCGACCAGCGCGAATACAAGCAAGTCGCACTTACCGTTTGTCTCAAGCATTCGCGCCCGCATCGCGACACTTCCACCGAATTCCACACACCGAGCGGCCCGTTCACTTTGGTGCCGCTGCCGGGCAATCGCTCGAGCCTGGTCTGGGTGCTTGATCCAGTGGAGGCCGACGCCATCGCTGCACTCGACGATGCCGAATTGTCGGCCGAGATCGAGCGCGCTTCGCATTCGATCCTCGGCAAGATTGAGGTCGAGCCGGGCCGTGGCGTATTCCCATTGTCGGTCGCGACTGCGAGGCGATTTCGCCGCCAAGCGCATCGCGCTGA
Organism: uncultured Alphaproteobacteria bacterium; assembly: GCA_963756805.1. Lineage (GTDB taxonomy): Bacteria > Pseudomonadota > Alphaproteobacteria > Rhizobiales > Xanthobacteraceae > Pseudolabrys. Next base: position 42,274 of record CAVWPH010000013.1, on the reverse strand, counting down.
TCGGCGAAGCCGCCCATGTCATCCCGCCGATCGGCGCGCAGGGGCTCAATCTCGGGCTGCGCGATGCCGCCACCATCGGCGAGCTCGCCGTCGCGGCGCATCGCGCCGGTGACGATATCGGCGGCATCAATGTGCTCACGCGCTACGACAAAATGCGCCGCGCCGATGTCGGCACCCGCACGCTCGCCATCGATCTGGTCAATCGCACGCTGCTCACCGATTTCCTCCCCGTTCAGGGCGCGCGCGGTTTGGGGCTCTATCTCATCGACCGCATCGGCCCCTTGCGCCGCGCGCTGATGCGCGAAGGCGTGGCGCCGGCGGCTGCGCAGCCGCGGCTCATGCGCGGTGAAGCGATCTAGTTCTTGTCCAATGGCGGCGCTTTCTTTGACGCCCGGTTTGCCGCGAAACTCCGGCGCAATCGGCAGCGGCAATGCTGGAATGGTTTTGCCTGCGCTGCTCGCAACCTCATGCGCGAATAGCCCGCGTTCGACGAAATGCGGATCGCGCATCGCCTGCTCCAGCGGCACCACAATGGTCGTGCAGCAATCGGCCTTGGCAAAAATCGGCCGCCATTCGTCGGCGGTTCGAGCAGCGATCAATTTTGCCACCGCATCGCGCGTCGCCATAGGCGCGCGCGCATCGTCGATGAATTCTTTCGCCAGCCCGATAGCGCCGGTGAACGAAAGCCAGAATTTCTGTTCGATGGCGCCGCAGGCGACCAGCTTGCCGTCTTTCGTTGCGTAAAGCTGATAACGCGGCGAGCCGCCTGCCAGCGTCAGTTCGCCCGGCTTGGGAAATTTGCCGGTTGCCGCGCCCAAAGCCAGCGCATACCAGGCGAAGGTGAACATGGCATCGCTCATGGCGATGTCGAGATGACAGCCCTGCCCGCTTTGGTCGCGCGCGCGCAAAGCGAGCAGAATATTGATCACCGCCGGGAAACTGCCGCCGGCAATATCGGCCACCAGCATCGGCGGCACCACCGGCGCCGCGATCGGGCCCGGCTGCAAATCGAGCAGACCGGTATTGCCGATATAATTGATGTCGTGCCCGGCTTCCTGCTCGCGCGGCCCGCTTTGGCCGTAGCCGGAGATCGAACAATAGATCAGCTTGGGATTGAGTTTGCGCACATCGTCATAGCCCAGCCCCAGCCGCGCCATCACGCCGGGGCGAAATTGCTCGACCAGAATGTCGGCGCGCTTGATGAGCGGAATGAGTTTTTCGCGTTCGTTCTTGAGATCGAGCGTGAGAAGCTTTTTGCCGCGATTGAGCAGCGCGAATACCGCGCTCTCGCCGTCGACCATCGGCGGAAAGCGGCGCATGTCCTCGCCGCCCGGCCGCTCGATCTTGATCACCTCGGCGCCGGCCTCCGCCAGCATCAGCGTGGCCAGCGGCCCCGGCAGCAGCGTGGTGAAATCGAGGACGAGGAGGCCCGAGAGCGGTTGCATGAACTCACCTGAACAACAGCGGCGGCAGCGTACCGGTTTTCACCAGCCACATCACGCTGGTCAATGTCACCACCGACAACAGCGTCCCGACCAGCACTGCGCTGGAGGCCTGCTCGACCCAGGCGTCATATTGGCGCGCGAACACGAATACACTCAGCGCCGGCGGCAACGCCGCCATCAGCACCGCGGTATCGACCCAGATCTGGTCGAACGGCCCGAACAGCGACAGCAGCAGGAACACCAGCACCGGATGCAGGATCAGCTTGACGCCGGCCAGCGGCGGCACTTCCCACGGTACCTTCTTGAGCGGCCGCAACGCGACGGTGACGCCGAGCGCAAATAGCGCGCAAGGCGCGGCCGCGTTTTGCAGAAACTGCATCAGGCGGTCGAGCGCAACCGGCGGCTGGAAATGCACGGCGGCCGACACGACGCCGAGCGCGCTGGCGATGATGAGCGGATGGCCGGCGAGACGCTTGACCACTTCGAACGCGATGGCGCCGACGCTCATCGGCCGCGGCTTCGCCAGCGCCATCAGAAACGGCACCATGGTGAACAGGATGATGTTGTCGAAGCAGAAGATCAGCGCCACCGGCACCGCCGCCTGCTGGCCGAGCGTCGCCAGCGCGAGCCCCGGGCCCATGTAGCCGATATTGCCATAGCCGCCGGCCAAGCCCGCAATGGTCAATTCCGCGATATTGCCGTGGCGCATCGCCATGCCGATAGCAAAGGCCGTGGCGAAGGCCCAGAACGTCGCCAGCGTGGTGGCAAAGATGAAGTCGACCTGGCTTAGTTTCTCCAGCGGGGTCTGCGCCAGGATGCGATAAAACAGCGCCGGCAGCGCCACATAGACGATGAAGAAGTCCATCCAGGCCAGCGCGGTGTCTGGGATCTGCTTGATCTTGCCGCAGGCAAAGCCGATGAAGATCAGCCCGAAAAACGGCAGCGCCAGATTGAGAACGTCGATCATGAGGGGTCCGGCCAGGCCTTGAAGATCAGATACTTATCGCCACTTGGCGTGGCCTTTGCATTCCTCTAAACGGCAGATGAGCCTTTTGGAAGGACCGCACCCTTTGAAACTACCTCGCCAGTTCTTTCAGCCTTTGGCCATCGGCGCGCCAGCGCCTCTGCGCGAATTGCCGGTGCGGCTGGAGCGCATGATCCATTTCGTGCCGCCGCAGGTGGAGAAGCTGCGCGCCAAGGTGCCCGAGCTCGCGCGCCAGGTCGATGTGGTTTTGGGCAACCTGGAAGACGCCATTCCGGTCGACGCCAAGGAGGCGGCGCGTGCGGGCTTCATCGCCATGGCCAAGGCGACTGATTTTGGCGCGACCGGGCTGTGGACGCGCATCAACGCGCTCAATTCGCCTTGGATGCTCGACGACGTGACCGAGATCGTGGCAGCGATCGGCGATAAGCTCGACGTCGTCATGGTGCCCAAAGTCGACGGCCCTTGGGACATCCACTATGTCGACCAATTGCTGGCGCAGCTCGAAGCCCGCCACAAAGTCAAAAAGCCGATCCTCATTCACGCCATTCTGGAGACGGCGCAAGGCGTCAATAATGTCGAGGCAATCGCCAGCGCCTCGCCGCGCATGCATGGCATGAGCTTGGGGCCGGCGGATCTTGCCGCCTCGCGCGCCATGAAGACCACGCGCGTCGGCGGCGGCCATCCCGAATACAAAGTCATCGCTGATGCGCAAGGTGACGCGCCGCGTGCGGCCTACCAGCAAGACCTCTGGCATTATACGATTGCGAAAATGGTCGACGCTTGCGCCGCTGCCGGCATCAAACCTTTTTACGGACCATTCGGCGATTTCTCCGATGCCGCCGCCTGCGAGACGCAATTCCGCAACGCATTTCTGATGGGCTGCGTTGGCGCCTGGTCGCTGCATCCCTCTCAGATCGAAATCGCCAAGAATGTGTTCTCGCCCGACCCGGCGGAAGTCGCCTTCGCCAAAAAAATTGTCGATGCCATGCCGGATGGCGCCGGCGCGGTCATGATCGACGGCAAGATGCAGGACGACGCCACCTGGAAGCAGGCGAAGGTTTTGCTCGATCTTGCAAAACTGGTTGCCGCCAAGGACAAGACCATGGGCGCGCGCTATGGACTTTAACCGCCGCGCTGGCGAATTCCGTAAAGACGCATTATCTGATGTTTGACATGAACAAAATTCGTAACGCCAAATACCAGATCGGCCAGGTGCTCAAGCACCGGCTTTATCCGTTTCGCGGCGTGGTGTTCGATATCGACCCGATATTCGACAATACCGAGGAATGGTGGCAGTCGATCCCGCCCGACGTGCGCCCGCACAAAGACCAGCCGTTCTACCATCTGTTCGCGGAAAACGCCGAGAGCGAATATATCGCTTATGTCTCCGAACAGAACCTGCTGCCCGATACCTCGGATACGCCGGTCCGCCATCCGCAGGTGGCGGAGGTTTTCGAGCGCGACGAGCGCGGCGCCTACCGGCCGCGCAATAGCCAGATGAATTAAGTGCCCGGCGTTGCCTGGGCACAAAAAAAGCGCGGACCAATAAGTCCGCGCTTTTTGCAATTTCAGTGTGTTGACCGTTATTTTTTCTCAGCCGTCGGCGGCTGCGCAGCTTCCAGCTTCTTGCGCGCCTCTTCGGCTTTCTTTTGCAGCTCTTCCTGCAATTTCTTCTGCTGCGCCTCGAACACTTTCGGATCGGTCGCCGGACCTTCGAGCGCCTTGGCGAAATCGTTCAACGGCATCGGCAGACTGATCGGCGTGCCCTGCATGTTGATCGCCTGCACGGTCATCATTTTACCCTTCTTCATTTTGCCGAGCATTTCATCGGTCACCGCATAGTCCGACATGCAGCCAACCGGGAAGCAGATCTTGAAAGGCGATTGCAGCGGTTGATCCTGATCGAGGATGAGGCGGGTGCCGTGCTGGAGCTGCATGCCGAGCGGCACGGTAACGCGCAGCACCTTCGGCTGGCCTTCCGGCTCGAACAGCTGGACGATCGCGACCGGCATGCCATTTTCCAGCTTGCCGTCCTTCGTCACCACGCAGACTTCCTTGTTATTCGTATCTTGGTTTTTGCCGCAGAATTTCACCCACGGCGAATACATCAGCGTCGGCGGCGCGGCTGCCTGCTGCTGCGGTTGAGCCGGTTGCGCCTGCTCTTGCGGCGCAGGCTTTGCGGCGGGTGCCGGCTTCTTGGCCGCGGGCTTCGTCTGTGCCAGCGCTTGCGGCGCCATGACCGGCGCGGCGGAGAGCCCCGCTGCGACCACAGCGGCGATCAGCGCCCGACCCAACGGTCCGGCCAACCTGTTCCGATGATCCATCCAATTATTCCTTTGTTTTTCAGCGCCCGCAGCCGCAAGCGTCCCGACCGCAGCGGTCGCCATATGAGCGGCTCTCTCCCCGTGAAATACGGCGGGAGCGTGACGCCCACGGGGAGCCTGATAGCCGAATTCTTTCCGGCAATAAAGCCACGAATGGGTCAAAAATGAAGGCCTCTGCTCAGTGCCGTTAGGAGCAAGCGCCTTGTGTTAAATTCCTTCGAAACCGGAACGAATCGCATTCAAAACCCGCCCTCGCCGAGCTTGGCTTCCCCCGCGCTGATGCATTGGCAGGCATCGCGACGCTCGGTTCTGCTTGGATCGCTGTTGGCGCTTACGGGTCTCGCGCCACGCCCGGCGCAGGCGGCCGCGGCGCACCACGCCATCGCCATGCATGGCGAGCCGGGTTGGCCGGCCGACTTCACCCACCCGACTTATGCCGATCCGGCGGCGCCCAAAGGCGGCGCACTGGTGCAGGGCGTGCTCGGCACCTTCGACAGCCTCAATCCCTTCATCGTCAACGGCCTCCCCGCGGTCAATATCCGCAGTTACGTCATCGAGAGCCTGCTGGCGCGCGGCTATGACGAGCCGTTCACGCTTTACGGTCTGCTCGCCGACAGCGTCGAGACCGATGCCGCGCGCAGTTTCGTCACCTTCACCATCAATCCCGCCGCGCGTTTTTCCGACGGCAAGCCGGTGACGCCGGCGGATGTGATCTTCTCCTGGCAATTATTGCGCGATCACGGCCGGCCGCTTTTCGGCATCTACTACAAGAAAGTTCGCGCCGCGAAAATCGTCGGCGAACGCGGCGTGCATTTCGATTTGACCGGCGCCGATGACCGCGAATTGCCGTTGATCCTCGGCCTGATGCCGATCGTCGCCCAGCACGCGATCAAACCCGACAAATTCGAGGAAACAACGTTCACCGCCCCACTCGGCAGCGGCCCTTACACGGTGAGCAAAGTCGAGCCGGGCGTGAGCGTCAGCTTCAAGCGCGATGCGAATTATTGGGGCCGCGATCTGCCGATCAATCGCGGCTTGTGGAATTTCGATACCATCCGCTTCGACTATTACCGTGACGGCAACACCCATTTCGAGGCCTTCAAGAAAGGTCTCTACGACGTGCGCGCGGAAACCGATCCCGGCCGCTGGCAGACGGCTTACGATTTTCCGGCGCTGCGCGAGGGCCGCGTGGTCAAAGAGGAATTCCCCTACGGCCTGCCCAAGGGCATGGAAGGCCTGGTGTTCAACATGCGGCGTCCGATGTTTGCCGATGTGCGCGTGCGCGAAGCAATTTTACAGTTGTTCGATTTCGAATGGATCAATCACACGTTCTTCTTCGACCTCTACAAGCGCACCGCCAGCTATTTCGACGGCTGCGATCTTTCCGCTCATGGCGTGCCGGCAAACGCGCGCGAAAAGGAATTGCTGGCGCCCTTATCCGGAAGCCGTGCGCGCCGACATCATGGACGGCACCTGGTCGCCGCCGGTCACCGACGGCAGCGGCCACGACCGCAAGCCTTTGCACAAGGCGTTCGCACTGTTCAAAGAAGCAGGCTACGCGCTGCAAGGCACGCAGCTGACCCATCTCGCCAGCGGGCGGCCGCTGAATTTCGAAATCCTCACCACCACCCGCGATCAAGAGCGTCTCGCACTTGCTTTCGTGCGCAACCTCAAACGCGCCGGCATCGAAGCGCGCGTGCGCACGGTCGACGCCACCCAGTTCGAGCGCCGCCGCATCGGTTTCGATTTCGACATGATGCAATACCGTTGGGAACAATCGCTGTCGCCCGGCAACGAGCAGCTGTTCTATTGGGGATCGGCCGCCGCGAGCGACCAAGGCAGCCGCAATTACATGGGCGTCAAATCGAAAGCGATCGACGCCATGATCGCCGCCTTGCTCGCCGCCACCACGCGGCCCGATTTCGTGTCGGCCGTTCGCGCGCTCGACCGCGTGCTGCTGTCCGGCTTTTACGTGGTGCCGCTCTATTATCCGCCGGTGCAATGGGTGGCGCGCTGGACGCGAATCGCGCATCCCTCGCGCACCTCGTTGTTTGGCTATTTGCCGGAAACTTGGTGGAGCGCCAAAACATGATCCTCGGCGGCACAGGCCAGGACGCAAGCGCGAACCGCGCCACGCTCGACGATTTGTTCCGCCGCGCCGGCGTGCGGCGCAGCGGCGCCTTGGCGCTGAGCGATCCGTCGCGCCAGCTGACTTACGCCGAAGCCGACCGCGCCATCGCCAATGTCGCTTCGCGGCTGCTCCAGCTTGGGCTTGCAGCCGACACCGTGATTGGATTGCAACTCGCCCAACACGGTCGAAAGCGTAATCGCGCTGCTCGGCGTGCTGCGCGCCGGCATGATTGCTGCGCCATTGCCGCTGCTGTGGCGCAAGCACGACATGGTCGCAGGCCTTTCACAAGTCGGCGCCAAAGCCATTATTACTCATGCACCGGCCGCCGATGATCGCCATGCAGGCGGCGGCCGAATTGTTTCCGGTCCGCTTTATCTGTGGCTTTGGCCGCGACCTGCCCGATGGGGTGATGGGGCTCGATGATGTTTTCAATTCGAGCCCAATGGATGCTGCTCATCCACCCGCGCGCGCGGGCAACGCCGCCGACCATATCGCGGTGACAACTTTCGATGTCACGGCCGCAGGCTTCATGCCGGTTGCGCGCAACCACGCCGAGCTGATCGCCGGCGGGCTGGCGGTGCTGCTGGAGGGCGGAATTGCGGAAGATGCAACAATATTATCCACCATTCCGCTTGGCTCCTTTGCCGGCCTGGCGCTCACCCTTATGCCCTGGCTGATCAGCGGCGGCACGCTGGTGCTGCATCAAGATTTCGATGCGCGCGCCTTTCGCTGGCCAATGCCGTACGCACAATCCAGACACGTTGGTGTTGCCGAGCGCCGCACTCGCACCGATCGCGGATGCGGGGCTCATCGGCGCGGCGACCAAGAATATTCTGGTGCTGTGGCGCGCGCCCGAGCGGCTGGGCGCGGCGGCACCCTGGCGCGGCGCGGCATCGCTCACCGACATCGCCGTTTTCGGCGAAGCGGGATTGCTACCGGCCCGGCGCGGCGGCGACGGTCTGCCGGTGCCGATCCCGCTCGGCGCCATCACTGCGCCGCGCGGCGCTGCCGGCGCGATTACCGTTGCCGAAACCGCGCGCAGCAAAGCCGGCACGCTTACATTGCGCGGACCGATGGTCCCGCTGCAGACGTTTCCGCCTGGCGCCGATACGACAGCGGATGCCTTCTCCGATACCGGCTTTGCCTGCCGCCTTGAGCGCGATACCAACACGTTGACGGTCACCGGCCCGCCCGCCGGCCTCACTGCCATCGGCGGCTATCGCTTCCGCCAGAACGATGTGGACTGGCTGGTGGCGGAGGCCGATCTCGACGCGACTATTGTCGCGCTGCCCGACGCTTTGCTCGGTCAGCGCTTTGCCGGTAGCGCGACCGACCCGGCGATCACGCGTGCCGAATTGCAGACGCGCGGCGCCAATCCGCTGATCGCCGGGGCATTTCGTCCTCGCCATCAGGACAACGCCGCCTGATCTCGCTTGTTGCCGACGGGCTGATGCTGCGTGCGCCAAGCAGGCGGGCGGTTGCCGCCGGATAATCCTATGACTAAGTTAGCTCCAACAGGAGCCAGCCATGCCGCAACAGCCCGTCCGCATCGACGTCGTCTCCGACGTGGTCTGCCCGTGGTGCTTTATCGGCAAGCACCGCTTGGAGGCAGCCCTCAAGCTCAAGCCCGGCATTCCGGTCGAGGTGCATTACCGGCCGTATTTTCTCAATGACTGGATCCCGCGCGAGGGGATTTCGCGTGCGGACTATTTGACCAAAAAGTTCGGCTCGCCCGAGCGCTACAAGGGCATCGCCCAGCGTGTGTCGCAGGCAGCGGCCGACGAAGGCCTGGTTTATGCGATGGACAAAATGAAGCGGCAGCCCAATACGCTCGATTGCCACCGTTTGATCCATTGGGCGGAAGCAATCGGCAAAGCGCCCGAGATGAAGCAAAAGCTGATGGATTTCTATTTCACCAACGGCGCCGATCTCACCGACCGCGAAACATTGGTGAAGGCTGCTGCCGATGTTGGGCTTTCCGCTGACGCGGTGCGGGCCGATCTTGCCAGCGACAAAGACGTCGCCGAAATCGAACGCGAGGCACTGGCGGCCAAAGAAGCCGGCATCGAGGGCGTGCCCTGCTTTATCTTCGGCGGCAAGTTTGCGGTCTCGGGCGCGCAGGCGCCGGAAGCTCTGGCCGAGGCCATCGAGCGCGTTGCGCAAGGAAACGAAGCGGCGGCCGAATAAAGCTACGCCGCCTTCGCCTGCTCGGCGATCGACGCGAGCCGGCGCAGGATCGCCGTCGTGCCCTTCAGGCGCTCTTCTGGTTTGTCCCATTCATCGAGGAACACCAGCTTCTGTCCGGTTTTCTCGTTGCGGATGCGTGCGGCCGAGCCTTGCTCGCGGATGAAAGCAATCAAGCCGTCGGGATTGGCGAAAATATTGTCGCGGAACGACAACACCACGCCTTTGGTGCCCGCTTCGATCCGCTCCACATTGGCGCGCCGGCACAATGCCTTGATCGCCACCACCTGCAACAGATGTTCGACTTCGCCCGGCAGCTTGCCGAAGCGATCCACCAACTCGGCGGCGAAGCTCTCGATATCGCCCTCGTCCTCGATCTCGGCGAGTCGCCGGTAGAGCGCGAGCCGCACCGACAAGTCGGCAACATAGTCCTCCGGAATGAGCAGCGCCGTGCCGATGGTGATTTGCGGCGACCAGCGGTCGGCAACCGGCGCGGTGATGCCGGCCTTCAGGCTCATCACAGCTTCTTCCAACATCTGCTGATAGAGTTCGAAGCCGACTTCCTTGATGTGGCCGGATTGCTCCTCGCCCAGAAGATTGCCGGCGCCGCGAATGTCGAGATCGTGCGAAGCAAGCTGGAAACCAGCGCCAAGCGTGTCGAGCGATTGCAGCACCTTGAGCCGCCGCTCGGCCTGCGCCGTGATCTTCTGCTGCGCCGGCAGCGTGAACAGCGCGTAGGCGCGCAGCTTGGCGCGCCCCACCCGGCCGCGCAATTGATAAAGTTGCGCCAGCCCGAACATGTCGGCGCGGTGCACGATCAAGGTGTTGGCGGTCGGAATGTCGAGGCCGGATTCGATAATGGTGGTGGACAGAAGCACGTCGTATTTGCCGTCGTAAAACGCACTCATAATATCGTCGAGCACGGTCGGCGGCATTTGCCCGTGCGCGACGCCGACGCGCACTTCCGGAATATTCTTGTCGAGGAAATTCTTGGCGCCGCCGAGGTCCTCGATGCGCGGGCAAACGTAAAAGGCCTGGCCGCCGCGGTATTTCTCGCGCAGCAGCGCCTCGCGCACGGTGATCGGATCGAACGGCGACACGAAAGTTCGCACCGCCAGCCGGTCGACCGGCGGCGACGCTATAATGGAAAGATCGCGCACGCCGGTGAGCGCCAATTGCAGCGTGCGCGGGATCGGCGTTGCCGTGAGCGTGAGCACATGCACTTCCGACCGCAGCGTCTTGAGTTTCTCTTTGTGCGCGACGCCGAAATGCTGCTCTTCGTCCACCACCAGAAGGCCGAGGTCCTTGAACGCGATCCCCTTGCCGAGCAGCGCGTGAGTGCCGACGACGATATCGACGCTGCCGTCGGCCAGGCCCGTTTTCACCTGCGCGAGTTGCGCCGCAGGCACCAGGCGCGACGCCTGCGCCACGTTCACGGCAAAGCCGCGGAAGCGCTCGGTGAAGGTCTTGAAATGCTGGCGCGCCAACAGCGTGGTCGGCACAACAACCGCCACCTGCTTGCCGTTAAGCGCCGCGCTGAACGCTGCGCGCAGCGCCACTTCCGTTTTGCCAAAGCCGACATCGCCGCAGATCAGCCGGTCCATCGGGCGGCCTGAGCCTAGATCCTTGATGGTGGCGTCGATGGCGGCGAGCTGGTCGTCGGTCTCCTCGTAAGGAAAGCCGGCGCAGAATTCGTCGTAGGAGCCGGGTCCGACCGTCAAGCGCGGCGCCTCACGCGTCAGCCGCTCGGCCGCGACCTTGATCAACTCGCCGGCGATCTCGCGGATGCGGTTCTTCATGCGCGCTTTGCGCGCCTGCCAGTTGCCGCCGCCGAGCCGGTCGAGATCGACATGACTCTGCTCGGCGCCGTAGCGCGACAGCAGATCGACGTTCTCAACGGGGAGAAAGAGTTTCGACCCTTCGGCGTAATGGATTTCGAGGCAATCATGCGGCGCGCCGGCGGCGTGGATCGGCTGCAATCCGGCAAAGCGCCCGATGCCGTGATCGACGTGCACCACCAGATCGCCGGGCGCGAGACTGGTGACTTCGGCGATGAAATTTTCCGCCCGCCGCATAGCGCGGCGCGGCCGCACCAGACGGTCGCCGAGAATGTCCTGCTCGCTGACGATTGCCGCGTCTTGCGTCTCGAAGCCGCTCTCGATGCCGAGCACCGCCAGCGCCACCGACGCCTTCGGCAAGCCGGCCGCCTGCGGCCAGGACGCAATCGGCGTCAGATTGTGCAATTTATGATCGGTGAGCACGTGGCTCATGCGATCGCGCGCGCCTTCGCTCCAGAGCGCGATGGCGACGCGCTTGCCCGAGGCCTGCAGCGCCAGCACATGGCGGCTGACCGCCTCGAACACATTGGCGCCAGGCTCTGCCCGCTCGGCCGCGAAATTGTGACCGGCGCGCGCGCCGATATCGATCACGTTGGCGGCGTCCGGCACCGCGAAGGGCGATAGCCGCGCCAGCGCCGAGGTGTCGAGCCGCTCACGCCATTCGGATTCGGAGAGATAAAGCCGCTCCGGCGGCATCGGCTTATAAGGCGGCGTCACGCCTTGTTTGAGCGCTTCGCGGCGCGCGTCGTAATAATCGGCGATCTGTTCGAACCGCTCATGGGCGGCGTCGTCCGCCAGATGCTCGAGCGCAACCGCGGTGCCCGGCAAATAATCGAAAATCGTCTCGAGCTTGTTGTGGAACAGCGGCAGCCAATGCTCCATGCCGGGATAGCGCCGGCCCTCGCTCACCGCCTCGTATAAAAGATCATCCGGCGATGTCGCGCCGAACTCGGCCACGTAGCCGGTGCGGAAACGGCGGATGGTTTCGGTGATCAACTGGAATTCCGCCACCGGCACCAGATCGAGGCCGCGCAATTGCGTTTCGCTGCGTTGCGTTTGCGCATCGAAAGTGCGGATGGTTTCCAGCGCGTCGCCGAAGAAATCGAAGCGCACCGGCATATCCATGCCCGGCGGAAAGAGATCGAGAATGCCGCCGCGTACCGCGTATTCACCAGGCTCGCGCACGGTGGAGGCGCGCGTAAAGCCATTGAGTTCCAGCCACTCGACCACGCTTTGCATGCCGAGCACATTGCCGGGCGCGACCGACAGCGCATGCGTGGCGACAAATTCGCGCGCCGGCACGCGCTGCAGCGCGGCGTTCACCGTCGTCAAAAGTACCGATGGTTTGTCGCGGCCCGTCACGCGGGCAAGCCGCGACAGCGCGGTCATGCGCTGCGCTACAGCCGGAGCATTCGGCGACACCCGGTCATAGGGCAGACAATCCCAGGCCGGGAATTCCATGGTCTGAATATCCGGCCCGAAGAAGGCCAGCGCGCGCGACAGCGCCGCCATGCGCTGGCCGTCGCGGCAAATCACGGCAAGCGAAATCGCCGGCGCATCGGTGCGCGCGGCAAGGCTGCGCGCGAGATCGGCTAGCACCAGGCCTTCGGCGCCGTCGGCGACTTGCGCCAGCGTCAGCGGCGTTCCGGCTTTCAGTTTGTCGGCTGGAGATTGAGCCATCGCCATCATTTCAGCGCCGAGCCGTCGCGGTGAAAGTCGCACAAGCGTTTGAATAGCGATGTGTCGAGCGCAGGCGGCGCAGCCTGTGCGCCCTTCACGTAATCGAACATCTCCTGATCGGGAATTTCGAGCCAGCGTTCGTATTCATCGAGCTCAGCCTCGCTCAGTCCCGCGATGTGCGCATCGGCAAAGCGGCCGAGCACCAGGTCCATCTCGCGAATGCCGCGATGCCAGGAGCGAAACAGCAGTTTGCGCCGGCGCGCGTCCAGCCCTTCGCTCGAAATCCGCGTTCCGGTCACTCGTCTCTCCAACGCCAAAAACCCGGACGGGGCCGGGCGGGGTTTATATAGAGCGGTTGGGCGCCAATGTCAGCGCCTGCTTTTCACAGGGCCGCATTGCGTCGGAGCAGCGCGCAAGCCAGCATGGCCGCCTGATGCGGCCGCCTCTGCTCAATCCACTATTTGCAGCCCTCACCAGCCTGCCCGGCGTCGGGCCGAAGCTGGCGGTGCTTTATGCGCGCCTGCTCGACCACGAGGCGCCGCGCGTGGTGGACCTGCTGTTTCACTTGCCGTCAGGCACCATCGACCGGCGCGCGCGCCCGAAGCTCAATGAGGTGCAGGCCGGCCAGATCGTCACCGTCGCGGTCACGGTCGAAGAGCATCGCGCGCCGCCGCCGCATCGCTCACGCGCGCCATACCGCATCATCACCAGCGACGACACCGGAACGACGCTGACGCTGACGTTCTTCCATGCCCGCAAGGATTATCTGGAGAAGCTGCTGCCCGTGGGCGAACTGCGTTACGTCTCCGGCACCGCCGAATTCTACGACGGCATGTTGCAAATGGTGCATCCCGACCGGGTCGTGGACGAAAAGGGCTTCGCCGATCTGCCGCTGGTCGAGCCGGTCTATCCGCTCACGGAGGGGCTCGCTTTAGGCAATGTGCGGCGCGCGATGGATGGCGCGCTGGCGAACGTTACCCGAGCTTCCCGAATGGCAGGACGAAGCTTGGATTTCGCGCGAACGCTTTCCGCCGTTTTCCGCAGCGCTGCGCCATCTGCACCGTCCATCTGAGCCGCATGACGTGGCGCCGGAAAGTCTGGCCTGGACGCGGCTTGCCTATGACGAATTGCTTGCCGGCCAACTCGCGCTGGCGCTGGTGCGCGCGCATATGCGGCGGCAAGCCGGCCGCGGCTCAGCCAGCGAAGGCCGGTTGCGCGCGCGCATTCTTAAAAGCCTGCCTTATGCGCTGACGCACTCCCAGCAAAAAGCCGTCGACGACATCATCGCCGATCTGGCGCGTCCGCAACGCATGTTGCGGCTGCTGCAAGGCGATGTCGGCTCCGGCAAGACCGTGGTGGCGCTGCTGGCGGCGGCGGGCGTGATCGAGGCTGGCCGCCAGGCCGCGCTTCATGGCGCCGACCGAAATTCTCGCCCGCCAGCATCTAGCGACCATTACACCGCTGGCGGAGGCCGCCGGCTTGCGCGTTGCTATCTTAACCGGTCGCGAGCGCGGCCCTGCGCGCAAGGAAATTCTGGATCGACTGGCGCTTGGCGATATCGATCTTCTGATCGGCACCCATGCGCTGTTTCAGGACGATGTCGCCTTCCGCGATCTCGCCTTGGCGGTCGTCGACGAACAACACCGTTTCGGCGTGCATCAGCGCCTGGCGCTTACGCAAAAGGGCGAGGCCGTGGATGTGCTGGTGCTCACGGCGACGCCGATCCCGCGCACGCTGGTGCTCACGTTTTTTGGCGACATGGACGTCTCTGAATTGCGCGAAAAGCCGCCCGGACGCCAGCCGATCGATACCCGCACCATTCCCCTGTCGCGCAGTGAGGAAGTCGAGGACGCGGTCGGCCGCGCGCTTGAGGCGGGCCAGCGGGTCTATTGGGTTTGCCCGCTGGTGGAAGAATCCGAAAAGATCGATCTGGCGGCGGCGCAGGCCCGCTTCGAGGAATTGCAAAAACGTTTTGGCGACAAAGTCGATCTGATACACGGCCGCATGAAAGGTCGCCGACAAAGATAAAGCCATGGCGCGCTTTGCCGCCGGCGAAACGCAATTGCTGGTCGCCACCACCGTGATCGAGGTCGGCGTCGACGTGCCGGAGGCAACCGTCATGGTGGTCGAGCACGCCGAGCGTTTTGGTCTTGCGCAATTGCATCAGTTGCGCGGCCGCATCGGCCGCGGGCCCGGTCACTCAACCTGCTTGCTGCTCTACAAGGCCCCGCTCGGCGAAACCGCCAAAGCGCGCCTTGCCATCATGCGCGAGACCGAAGACGGCTTCCGCATCGCCGAGGAAGATTTGAAGCTGCGCGGCGAAGGCGATTTGCTCGGCACGCGCCAGAGCGGTGTGCCCGGCTTCCATATTGCCCGCATCGAAAGCCACGGCAAATATCTCGGCGCCGCCCGCGACGATGCAGCGTTGGTGCTCAATCGCGATCCGGGCCTTGCGAGCGAGCGCGGGCAAGCGTTACGGCATTTGCTCTATTTATTTGGCAAAGACGAAGCGATCAGATTGATCCGCGCGGGCTAGCTGCGTTACTCGGCCGCCTCGGGCTTTTTCGCCGCTTGAGCAACGCGCGCAGTAGTCGCCATGGCGGCCAGCTTTTTCTGCGCGTCGGCATCCGGCTGCACCATGCCGGCGGAAATCAGCGTCGTCATGGCGTTTTCAACCGTGATGTCGAGCTCAACCAAATCGGCGCGTTTGACGTAGAAAAAGAAACCTGTGGTCGGGTTCGGCGTACACGGCAGGAATACCGACACGTGTTCGCCCGGCGGCAGCCGCCCGGCGATATCGCCGCCCGGCGGCTGCGACACGAACACCAGCGACCACATGCCGGGCGCGGGAAATTCGACCAGCGCAACTTTTCGGAAACTGGAGCCGGTCTTGGAGAACAGCGTCTCGAAAATCTGCTTCATGGTCTTATAGATCGGCCGCACGATCGGCATGCGGTTGAGCAGGCTTTCGCCCCAGCCGACCAGCGTGCGCCCGACCAAATTGGCGGTGAGGAAGCCGAGCGCGCGTGAGTACGACAAAGGCGACGATCAATCCGGTGCCCGGGATCGGCCACGGCAGATAAGTTTCCGGCCGGTAGGTCGGCGGGATCAACGGACGCACCCAGCCGTCCACCCAAGTGATGAACGACCAGGTGAGATAGCCGGTGATCAGAACCGGCCCCGCCACCACCAGCCCGGTGAGAAAATAATTGCGCAGCCGTCCGGCAAAACTCGTTTGCGCGGTCGGCGCCATACTTTGGATCGGCTTAGGCTCGATATCGCTCATGGTGTTGATCTTACTCTACCGTGACCGACTTCGCGAGGTTGCGCGGCTGGTCCACATCGGTGCCGATGGCGCACGCGGTATGATAGGCGATCAATTGCACCGGAATGGCATAGACCAAAGGCGTCACCGTGGAAGCCATTTCGGGCAACGCGATAGTTTCCGTCGAACTCGATGGTGGCTTCCTTGGCGCCCTTCGGGTCGGTCACCAATATGATCCTACCGCCGCGCGCCGCCACCTCCTGCATGTTCGACACGGTCTTTTCGAACACGCGGTCGAACGGCGCGATCACGATCACCGGCATGGTCTCGTCGATCAAGGCAATGGGCCCGTGCTTGAGCTCGCCGGCGGCATAACCCTCGGCATGAATATAGGAAATTTCTTTGAGCTTCAGCGCGCCTTCCAACGCGATGGGAAAACTGGTGCCGCGGCCCAGATAGAGCACGTGGTGCACTTTGGAAAGTTCATGCGAAAGCTTTTCGATTTGCGGTTCGAGCGTGAGCGCCTGCGCCATCAAGCGCGGCACCTCGACCAGCGCATGCACGAGCTTCTGCTCGTCGGCGTCGGATAAATGGCCGCGCGCCTTGCCGGCCGCAATCGCCAGGCACGCCAGCACCGCAAGCTGGCAGGTGAATGCCTTGGTCGAGGCAACCCCGATCTCAGGCCCGGCCAGCGTCGGCATGACCACGTCGCTTTCGCGCGCGATGGTCGATGTTGGAACATTGACCACCGACAGGATGTGTTGCTTCATCTCGCGCGCGTAGCGCAGCGTCGCCAGCGTATCGGCGGTCTCGCCCGATTGCGAAATGAAGATCGCCAGATCGTGCGGCTCCAGCGGCGCGCCGCGATAACGGAATTCCGAGGCGATATCGATTTCCACCGGCAGCTTGGCGAAACGCTCGAACCAGTACTTCGCCACGAGGCCGGCATAGAACGCCGTGCCGCAGGCCGAGATCGACAGCCGCTTGAGTTTTTTCCAGTCGAACGGCAATTCGCCCGGCAGCGCCACGCGCTCATGCACCATGTCGATGTAATGGGCGAGCGTGTGGCCGACCACTTCCGGCTGCTCATGGATTTCCTTGGCCATGAAGTGTTTGTGGTTGCCCTTGTCGACCATCTGCGAGGATGCGGTCGACTTGATCACCGGGCGTTCGACGATCTCGTCTTTTTCGTTGCGGATCTCGACGCCCTTGCGGGTGAGCACGGCCCAGTCACCGTCTTCCAGATAACTGATCATGTCGGTGAAGGGCGCGAGCGCGATGGCGTCGGAGCCGAGATACATCTCGCCTTTGCCGTAACCGATGGCGAGCGGCGAACCCTTGCGCGCGCCGATCATCAAATTGTCCTCGCCGGCAAACAGAAAGGCGAGCGCAAAGGCACCACGCAATTGCTTGAGCGCGATCGCAACGGCTTGCGCGGGCGTCTTGCCCTTTTTCATCTCTTCGGTGACGAGATGAGCGACGACTTCGGTGTCGGTCTCGCTGCCGAACTTGGCGCCGTCTTTGATAAGCTTCTCGCGCAGCTCGCGGAAATTTTCGATAATGCCGTTATGCACCACCGCCACCTTTTCGGTGGCGTGCGGATGCGCGTTGCTTTCGGTTGGCCGCCCATGCGTCGCCCAGCGGGTGTGGCCGATGCCGATATTGCCGGGCAGCGGCTCGCGCTCAAGCCGGGTTTCCAGCGCGCGCAATTTGCCTTCGGCGCGCCGGCGCGCCAGAGCCCCGTGGTCGAGCGTGGCGATGCCGGCCGAGTCATAGCCGCGGTATTCGAGGCGCTTAAGCGCATCGACCAACTGGCCGGCGACAGGCTTTGCGCCCAATATTCCGACGATCCCGCACATCCTTTTGGATGGCCCCTTCCCTTTAACTCTAACTCTTTGGTTTAGCCGCCGCCGGCGCGTTTACGGAAATCACAACGCATGTCGGCTTGTGACAGGCTGCAACGGTCATACGTTAACGCTGCTTCGGCCTACTTCTTTCGGACCTTCTTGCCCAAGGCCTTCAGCTGCCGCAAGCGTTTTGCCCACCCAACCTTAATGGTCTGTTCGCCGCGCGCGACGGCGAGCGAGTCCGCCGGCACGTTCTTGGTCACCACCGAGCCCGAGCCGACATAAGCCCCGTCGCCGATCTTGACCGGCGCAACCAGAGCGGTGTTCGAGCCGATGAAGGCGTCCTTGCCGATATCGGTATGGTGCTTGGAAACGCCATCGTAGTTGCAGGTGATGGTACCGGCCCCGATATTGGCGCCCGCGCCTACCCGCGCATCGCCGATATAGCTTAAGTGATTGGCCTTGGCGCCGGCCTCGATCTTGGCTTCCTTCACCTCGACGAAATTGCCGATATGCACGTCCTTGCCCAAGTCGGCGCCCGGCCGCAACCGCGCGAACGGGCCGACGCGCGCGCCCTTGCCGACATGGGCGCCTTCCAGATGCGAGAACGAGCGGATGGTTGCGCCGTCTTCGACGGTGACGCCGGGGCCGAACACCACGTTGGGCTCGATGATCACATCTTTGCCGAATTTGGTGTCGGCGGACAAATGCACCGTATCCGGCGCAATCATGGTGACGCCGGCGTCCATGGCGGCCGCGCGCAGACGTTGCTGCAACACGGCTTCGGTTTCGGCGAGCTGCGCCTTGGTGTTGATGCCGCGCACGTCATCCTCCGAGGTTTCGATCGCGACTGCCTTCAAGCCCATATCGCGGGCCAGCGCAACCGCATCGCTGAGATAGTATTCGCGCTTCGCATTGTCATTGCCGATGCGCTCAAGAAGCTTGAGCGCGTGTTTGCCGGCCAACGCCATCAGTCCGCCATTGCAGAAGGTGATCACGCGCTCGGCTGGCGTTGCGTCGCGATCTTCACGAATGGCAAGGAGTTCATCGCCCCGCATCAGCAGCCGGCCATAGCCGGCAGGGTCCTTGGCCTTGAACCCCAGCACCGCCACCGCTGCGCCGCGGGCCAGCGCCGCCCGCAATTGTTTGAGTGTTTCCGGCACGCACCAGCGGCGTATCTGAAAACATCACCAGAATATCGTCGGACTTGCGCGCCAGCGCTTTTTTCGCCGCCAGCACCGCATGCGCGGTGCCGCGCCGTTCGCGCTGCACGAAAATGTCGGCCTTGGGCGCGACGCTGCGCGCTTGCGCCGCCACTTCGTCGTGATCGGGCCCCACGATAATCGCGGTCGCGCCGCAGCCGGCTGCTTTCGCCGCGCCGAGCACGTGCTCGATCAACGTGCGGCCGCCGATCCGGTTCAACGCCTTCGGCAGCGTTGAACGCATGCGCGTGCCTTCGCCGGCGGCGAGCACGATCGCAAGGCATGTCCGTCCACGCATTAAATTCGGCTCGCCCTTTTCTGGCCAGAGTTGCGGCCGAGTCTGCATAGGCCGTTAGCAACCGCGATGGAAGCGAGCATTGCCGGATTCTGCTAATGTTTTCAATGACGTGATTCGCCGCCGGAGACCGTTATGGCCATCGAGGCCACGCCGCAACTGCCTGACATCATCGATCTGCGCAAGCGCCGCCGCGAGATGCGCGCGCTGTGGCGCTTATGCGGCTGGGGCGGTGCCGCGGCGGTGATGCTAAGCGCGGTCGCCGTCGTCGCTCAGACCAAACCCGGCGCCGAACGGCTCCAGCTTGCCTTCGCCCCCATCAGCGAGCCGGTTCGCGCTGTCGCCAGCGCCGAGGCGCCGCCGCCCGTGGTCGAACGCGTGGTCGCGCGCGCGGTCGAAAACGAAGCCAAAACGCGCCGCCTGGCCACAGAGGTCGAGGCGCTCACCGCCGACCGCGATCGCCTGGCCACGCGGCTTGCTAGTCTCGAGCAGCAGCTTGGCGACGTGACCGGCTCGATCAAAGCGCAAGCCGCGGCGCCCGCGAGCACTCCATCAGCCAAGCCGCCGGCGGCCAAATTGCCGCAGCTTGCACCGCTCGCCATGCCTGATGCCGCCGATGCGGGAGCGCCCTGGCCCGATCCGCCACAGACGCAGGCCGCGGTACCGGCCGCGGATGTCCCCTTGCCGCCAACGCGTGTCGCTACCATCCCGATCGTCAAGCCGGAGCCTGCGCCCGCAATTGTGCCCGCGCCCGAGCCAACACCAAAAATGGAATACGGCGTCGATCTCGGCAATGCCGCTCACGCTCGATCAACTGCGCCAGCGTTGGGCCGCAGTGAAAGCCAATTACGGCCCGCTGCTCAGCGGACTGCATCCGATCGCAGTGCAAGACCAGCGCCCGCGTCACCCAGCGTTCCGGCTGGTGGCCGGCCCGCTGCCGACGGTGGCCGATGCGGTGCATTTTGCGCGCGCTTCGCCGCGGCGCGCACCCCCTGCCGGCCGACAAAATTCAACGGCGAAAATCTGGCGCAACGCTGACGTTCGGCCTAACGTCCCCACAAGATGAGACTGTTCAGCCCGACCGCGCGCGCGACCAATTGGCTGCTGATCGTTGGTTTTGCCTCGATCGGCTATGCGCTCTATATGCGCTATCTCGCCGTCGAGCAGTCGACCGTGGGCTTGGCCTGTAGCGCAGGGCTCGACACATGGCTCTGCTTCTCGCGCCACATCGTCATTGTACTGTTCACGAACTCGGTATTCGGCTGGGCCGCGCTGGTGGTCGCAGGGCTCAATCTGCTGCGGCCATCGCTGGTGCTGTTCGCGATCGCGCTCAGCATCACCTGCTTGGGGATCGTGCTCTATAACATCGCGCTATCGGCGCTGGCCGCAGGCTTGCTGGTGCTCAGCCTCGCGCGTCGCGCACCCGAGCCAGAATAAGTGCCAGCGCCAGCAGTGCGCCGCACAGCCAGAGCGATTGCCAGTTCGCCAGCCCCTCGTCCGGCACGATATAGATCACCGACAAAACCAAAAGCCCTGCGCCGGCCAATTCGGCGGCGCCGCGCGCGCCCGCAGGGCGCGGCATCATCAAGCTGTGCAACAAAAACGGCACGACGCTGGCGGTGAGCGGCGCGAACGGAAAATCCCGGTAGCGCGGATCGAATACCAGGCCAAGCGCGGTCAACAGCGCCAGCAGCATGCAGGCGATCAGCGTTAAGCCGACGGCAATCGCGAGAGGATCGCGGATGCGATCGCTGACAGGGCCTAAGATGCGCGAAAATCTTGGGATCGGCGTTGCGCGCGTGAGCGCGGCGCTCAGCAGCGGCGGCGTCACCAAAGCAATCGCGGCCAGCACCGAGCCGCGCAACCATCCGGCGATGCCAAGCGATTCAATCGGCACATTCTCAATCGTCCAGCCGATCAAGACGCCGCCGACCATGGCGTTCACCGTTACGCCAAGCCAAGCCAGCAGCGGCGCGTGGCGGCGGCCGGCAATCCCAGCGCCGACAATAACGCACGCAAACAAGATCCCGCCCGCCGCCTGCCATGGCCAGAGCGGATGATTGGATACCGGCTGGCCCCAGACGAATTTCGGTTCGCGGGTCGCATCATCCAGCAAGCCCCAATGGCCGCCGACGGTGCCTTCAAGCGCGCGCTTCCACGGCGCATCGAAGGCTTCGATCACATTGACGCGGAAGTTTTCGCGCTTCGCCAACGCCAGCACGTCCTGGATCACGCGCGCCTGGTTTGCGCGTGACGGCAGCGCACCCTCGCGCATACGGCCCGCGCTCGGCCAGCCGACTTCGCCGATAATCACTTCCTTGCCGGGAAACGCCACCGCCACCTTGCCGCGGATCGCCTCCACGTGGGCGGCGGCGTTTCGCGCGGGAATCGGGAAATCCTCCCAATAGGGCAGGATATGGATGGTGATGAAATCGACCGCCGCCGCCACCTCGCCGAAACGCAGCCAGTACTCCCAGACATCGGCATAGGTCACCGGCACGCGCACCCGCGCCTTGACCTTGCGGATGGTGTTGGCGAGGTCGGTCGCCGCCATGTCGCCGCGCAGCAGCACCTCGTTGCCCACCACCACCGCCCGCACCGTATCGGGATAGCGGTTGGCGATCGCGACCGCGGTCTCGATCTGGTAGCGGTTCTTCTCCGGGTGATCTGACAGCCAGAGCCCCTGCAGCACCTTCATTTTGTGGCGGGCGGCAATCCCGGCGATCTGGTCGAGGCCGTAATCGACCGAATAGGTGCGCACGCAATCGGTAATCTTGGAGAGCCGGGTCAAATCCTCCTCGATCTGGGCGGCTGATATTTGGGTGGTGGGGTCGAGCGGGGTCTGATGGCCCCGGAACGGGGCATAGGACAGGCAATAGAGCTTTTCACCGGGCTGGAGCGGGGAATGCGGCATCCGTACCGGATCGCCCAGCCAGAGCCAGACCCCGGCGATAACGACCGCCGACAGAGCGAGGCAGGCTAATCCAATGCGCATCGGGGTAACCCAGGGGGCGGAATTGCACCCCCGGCTTATAGGGCGTCCCGGCGCCTGCCAAGGCGTCCCGCTTTGAGCAAAAGACTTGGCGCTTAAAGCAAAAGGCTTGAGCTTTTAAGCACGCTACCGCGAACTGCTGGACAAAACCGGGCCGTTCGGGCCAAGTCTTGTTGCCGGGCCAAGTCTTTGATCAATTCAGGATGCAAAGTCGGGACAAAGTCTTAGGGTGGGCATGCCGTCCAAAACGACGGGTTTCGTGGGGACCAGCGTTACTAAGATAGGAAATCGAGCGGCCGGCTGCGAACGCCGTAATAGCGTCCCATTCCGGTCTCACTCCAGACCAGTCAGCGGGCGGGCGGCCTCAATCAATATCGGCGGGACAATGGCGTTCACTACTGCGTTGCGTCACTTCTGTGTGGTTTTGTGTGTTGCTGTGCTGCGGTTTCTTCGCAACCGCAGCCTTCGCGCAAAGCGGCAATGTCGCTCCGCCCGACCAGCAGAAAAAGGCGCCCGATACCGCCAAGGAAACCCAGAAGAGTATCAACGAGATCGCCGAGGCCGCGCGCCTCCTCACTGGGCCCGCCGGCAACCCGGAATGCGTCTGGCTGGGCCGCCGGGTGGTCAGCCTGATGTGGCGGGACGACCTCGATACCGCCTTCCGCCACCTCGACCTTTACGACCGTTTCGGCTGCCCTTCCTCCCATATCCAGGCCGCTTTTCGCTGCCTGGTCCGCCAGGGCCATATCGACCCGAAAGCCCAGGAAAGCCTGAACGGCCGGGTCCATGCCTGCTGGCTCAATCCGG
Source organism: uncultured Alphaproteobacteria bacterium (assembly GCA_963756805.1). Classification (GTDB taxonomy): domain Bacteria; phylum Pseudomonadota; class Alphaproteobacteria; order Rhizobiales; family Xanthobacteraceae; genus Pseudolabrys. Next base: position 19,279 of record CAVWPH010000013.1, on the reverse strand, counting down.
CTTTGACCCCGGCTGAGGCCGTCCAGCCGCCTGCCGCTCCGAGCGGAACGACTTCGCGCTAGCCGCGTTATTTCCCCGCGAAAGAAATTCTTATGGGCGCCATGCGTCTGCCTAGGATTTGCCATGTCCGGCCATTACTTGAATTTCAGACCGATGCCGCGCTACGATCTATCGTTGCAGATCGAGCGTAAGCGGAGCCCAGGGGACGGGTTCAAGGGTCTGCCCTCCTGCCCCACTTGGTTTTGAAGTTATGCGCACCGTCGCTGCCGTCGTCGCCCTCGTGGCGTGCGTGCATGCGGGATTGTGGGCCCTCACGCAGACAAAGCTGAGCGCCCCCGACGTCGAAGGCCCGCTCGCCAGCGTGTCCTACGCGCCCATTTGCCTCCTCCACCCATCCTGACGAAGGCGGCATCGCCCAGGCCGCCCAAATCCGCGCCGACCTCAAGCAATTGGCCCCGCTCACCCGGGCGGTGCGCACCTATTCAGCCACCGGCGGCGTCGAACTGGTGCCGGGCATTGCCTCGGAATTCGGCCTGCGGGTGACGGTCGGCGCTTGGATCGACAAGCACCAGGACCGTAACGAGCGCGAAATCCGCTCGGTCATCGACCTCGCCCACCGCCACAGCAACATCAACGGCATTTTTGTCGGCAACGAAACGATCTATCGCGGCGACCAAACGGTCGGCGATCTGATCAAGATGATCCAGCAGGTCAAGCGGCAGACCAGCGTGCCGGTGACCACCGGTGAAATCTGGCACGTGTGGATCGAGCACCCCGAACTGGTGTCGTCGGTCGACTATATCGCCGCTCACATCCTGCCCTATTGGGAAGGCTTCTCCGCCGAACAAAGCGTCGACCAGGCCATCTTGATTTACGACAAGCTGCGCCGCGCCTATCCGGGCAAGCGCATCGTGATCGCCGAGTTCGGCTGGCCGAGCGCCGGCTATAATCTCAAAGCCGCGGTCCCGGGCCGGCTCGAGCAGGCGCAAGTGCTGCGCGATTTCATCTCGCGCGCCGAAACCTATGGCATCGACTACAACATCGTCGAAGCCATCGATCAGCCCTGGAAGATTTTCGAAGGCGGCGTCGGCCCCTATTGGGGCATGCTCGACGCCTCGCGCAGTCCCAAGTTTGCATGGACCGGTCCGATCACCGATCCCGATCACTGGCGGCTCGCCGTCATCGCGCTGCTGGTGAGCGTGCTGCTGTCGCTGCCGATCCTCAAGATGCGCCCGGATTCGTTGCCGCAGATCGCGATGCTGGCGGGCGCAGCCAACATTGTCGGCGCCTGGTCGTCCGCGGTGTTCGGCTATTGGAACGGACATTATTTCGTGCCGGGCGCAGCCTTTGCGCTCGGGCTCGGCACTATCTTGCTGATCCCGCTGATCGTGATCGCGCTCGCGCGCATCGAAGAGCTTGCCGCGATTGCCTTCGGCCGCAAGCCGCAGCGCTTGATCGGCGCGCCGCCGCTGGTGCCGGAAACCATCTCGCCGAAAGTCTCGATCCATATCCCGGCCTATCGCGAGCCGCCGGAGATGTTGATTCAGACGCTCGATGCGGTCTCGCGTCTGAACTATCCGAATTTCGAATGCATTGTGGTGATCAACAACACGCCGGACCCAGCGTTGTGGGAGCCGATCGAGGCCCATTGCCGCACATTGGGCGAGCGCTTCAAGTTCGTGCGCGCCGACGACCTCGCAGGCTTCAAGGCCGGCGCGCTGCGCTTGGCCATCGTGCACACCGCGGCCGACGCCGAAGTGATCGGCATCATCGATGCCGATTACGTCGTGCATCCGGATTGGCTGCGGGACCTCACGCCGGTATTTGCGGATGCAACCGTTGGCCTGGTGCAGGCGCCGCAGGATCACCGCGACGGCGAACGCAGCGTCATGCATCTCGCCATGAACGGCGAATATGCCGGCTTCTTCGACATCGGCATGGTGCAGCGGAACGAAGCCAACGCCATCATCGTGCACGGCACCATGTGCCTGATCCGGCGCAGCGCGCTTGAATCGGTCGGCGGCTGGTCGAGCGACACCATTTGCGAGGACACCGATCTCGGCCTGACGCTGCTCGAGAACGGCTGGCGCGCGCATTACACCAACCGCCGCTACGGCCACGGCCTGCTGCCGGATAGTTTCGAAGCCTACAAGAAACAGCGTCACCGCTGGGCCTACGGCGGATTCCAGATCTTCAAGAAGCACTGGCGCCGTTTCCTGCCAGGCGCGAGCCGCCTGACGCGGGACCAGAAGCGCGAGTTCGCGCTCGGCTGGCTCAATTGGCTGGGCGCCGAAAGCATCGGCGTCGTGGTCGCCATTCTCAACATCCTCTGGGTGCCGGCGGTTGCCTTCCTCGACATCGCCGTGCCCGACCGGATTCTCACCGTGCCGATTATCGCCAGTTTCGTCGTGTCGATGGCGCATTTCGTCACCCTCTACCGGCTGCGCGTGCGCATGGGCAAAGGCCAGCTCCTCGGCTCGGTATGCGCCGCCATGTCGGTGCAATGGACGGTGGCGCGCGCGGTTTCATTCGGCCTGATCAAGGACCACCTGCCCTTCGTGCGCACCTCGAAAGGCGGCTTGCGCCGCTCGACGGATTTCCACGCCTTCTGGGAAGCAATCCTGGCCGGGCTGCTCAATCTCGGCGCGCTGGTGCTCGTCATCACCAACGTCAAGGAAATCCGCGAGATCTACATCTTCGCCGACGTGCTGGTGATCCAGAGCCTGCCGTTCCTGGCGGCGGTCGGCCTCGCGGTGTTCGAGCGCACCAAGCTGAACGAATTCGCCACCTGGCGGGCGATTGAGACGCGCGTCGTCGAACTGCTGCCGAAACGGCCAACGGCGATCGCCAAGGTGACGGCGCCCGCGCCGGTTACAGAACGCACCGAACTGGTGCCGTAACACTCACCGCACACAAAAAGAAAGGCCGCCTCGCGGCGGCCATTCCGAAATTGTGCAGTTGGTTTTTGCCAAATCGGACGCGGCTTATTTTTTGCCGCCATTTTCTTTGCACTTGTTCATATTCTTCACGTGTTTTCCGCTCAGGCAAATCCGCTATTGGCGTGCGTGCGGGTGTTCTTGCTACCCGCCGAAGCCATGGTCGGAATCGCAATAAGCGTCAGAGCCGCCAATCCGGCCAAAACAAGCGCGGCAGTATTCGACTTTGCTGTCCGCTGACGGGACATGTCCTTTGATTGATGCGAAGGCATTGACCCTCCACCCGATGAATCCACGGATGCTGCAGTCGGCAGCATTCGTGCAAGCGCCCCTTCTGCATTGTGCCAATTTTTAAAAACGCTGCCAAGGGCCTCGAACTTCAGCCGGCGAGCGACGTCTCCACCAGCTTCACCCAATACGACGTGCCAAAGGGAATGGCGTCGTCGTTGAAATTATAAGCCGGGTGATGGAGCCCGCGCTGTCGCCATTGCCGACAAAAATGAAGGCGCCCGGCCGCGCGTTGAGCATGTAGGAGAAATCCTCCGCCCCCATCACCGGCGCCATGTCGGTATCGACCTTGTCCTTGCCCGCGATCTCGCCCGCAACCGAGGCCGCGAAATCGGTCTGCGCCGGGTGGTTCTTGAGCACCGGATAGCCGCGCCGGTATTTCACGTTCACCTTGGCGCCGTAGAGCTCGGCGGTGCCTTTGACGATCTCGACGACCCGCTTTTCCAACAGGTCCTGCACCTTCGCCGTCAGACTGCGCGCGGTGCCGCTCAATTTGGCGGTCTGCGGAATGACGTTGTCGGCGTTGCCGGCATGAAACACGCAGATCGACACCACCGCGGATTCGAGCGGATCGACATTGCGCGACACGATCGATTGCAGATTGTTGATGATCTGCGATCCCACCAGCACGCTGTCGATGCCGAAATGCGGACGCGCGGCGTGCGCGCCCTTGCCTTCGATCTCGATTGAAATGTAGTCGGCCGCCGCCATGATCGGGCCCGGCCGGATCGAGAATTGCCCGACCGGCATGCCGGGGAAATTATGCATGCCGTAGACCTCGCCGATGCCGAAGCGCTCCATCATGCCGTCATCGACCATGGCCTTGCCGCCGGCGCCGCCCTCTTCCGCCGGCTGGAAGATCACCACCGCGGTGCCGGCGAAATTGCGCGTCTCGGCGAGATAGCGCGCGGCGCCCAGCAGCATGGCGGTGTGGCCGTCATGGCCGCAGGCGTGCATTTTGCCGGGCACCGTCGATGTATACGGCAGGCCGGTCGCCTCCTCGATCGGCAGCGCATCCATGTCGGCGCGCATGCCGATAACCTTGTCGGACTTGCCCTTGCGGCCCTTGATGACGCCGACCACGCCGGTGCGCCCTAAGCCCGGCACCACCTCGTCGCAGCCGAAGGCTTTGAGTTTTTCGGCGACGCTTGCCGCGGTGCGATGCACGTCATAGAGCAGCTCGGGATGGGCATGCAGATCGTGCCGCCATTCGGCGATCTCGTTTTGCAGGTCGGCGACGCGATTGACGATCGGCATGATGGGGTTCCTTGCTGTCCCCGCGAGTGTAGCAAATTGGCGGGCCTCAAGCGCGAGTTTAACAAAGGTGCGAAAGGCGCCTATTGACCGGGCAAGAGCGCGCCCGTAAACCCCCGTTTGGCGCATGATCCCGAAAAGCATGTCCTCGACTTGATCGGGGATGGATACCGGTTTTCGGATAAGATCATGCGCAAAGCTAAAGGGCGCGTAGCTCAGCTGGTAGAGCACTTGACTTTTAATCAAGTGGTCCCGGGTTCGAGTCCCGGCGCGCTCACCAATTTCACATGTCGCCTTTTAACGAAATCGTCGAAATCTTGGTCGCCTGTCGTTTTGTGTCACTAAACTTTACTCTGGCGGCCACTACAAATTCACCCAAGCGTCTCTTCCTCGCCACGATGCGCCAGTAGCTAGTCGCCAGGGTAAGGACGACTTCGGGAGGCCGAGACATGCATCTGCATGCCCAACGCGCGCCGTCCGCCGCCATGCGCAGCTTTGCCTCGCCCACGCGCTGCCCGCATTGCGGCGACGTGATGGTGGCCCCGGTCGTGTCCGAATTCGTCGATGGCGGGGAAATCCGCCACCATTGGGAATGTGACGCCTGCGGCAAGCCCTCCTCGACCTCGATCCCGCTCACGCTCGATTGAAGCGCATTTTCCGGGAATAGGTGCTAGGCTCCGGTGTTTGCATAAAGGCTGCATTCAGGCCTTATTCCAAGGAGGAGCAAACATGACATCCACGATTTTGCGGTCCAGTTTGGCCGCGCTCGCCTGCGCCGCGGCGCTGGCTTTTGCCTCGCCGTCCATGGCGGCGATGATGAATTTCAAAGCCGAACTCAGCGGCAAGAGCGAGGTCCCCGCCAATACCACCGCCGGCAAGGGCGAGGTAACGGCGACCTACGATACCGACAGCAAGAAACTGACCTGGAAGGGCACCTATAGCGGCCTGACCGGTCCGGCCACCGCCGCCCATTTCCACGGGCCCGCGCCTGCCGGCAAGAACGCCGGCGTGATGGTTCCGATCGCGCCCGCCACCAGCCCGCTGGCAGGCTCGGCCACGCTGACCGACGCCCAGGCCAAGGCGCTGATGGATGGTGACATGTACGTCAACGTCCACACCGCAGCCAACAAAGGCGGCGAAATCCGCGGCCAGTTGACGAAGTAATCGTCCCGTCCGCCGCTCATTGCGGCGGGCATACGAAACGAATGACCCGCCGGTGGCGCAACCGGCGGGTTTTTCGTTGCCCGCATGGCGTTCATTTTGCGGACTTCATTCTGCAGACTTGGCGTTAGGCCCATCGGCGTCTTAGACTTTGCGCCGAGTGAACTTAACGCCGGGACATAAGGCTCATGGCAAAGACGAATGGCGGCACGGCGCCGTTTCTGATCTCCGGCGGCGGCATCGGCGGCCTGGTCACGGCCTATGCGCTGGCGCGGCAAGGTTTCCCGGTGCGTGTGTTCGAGCAGTCGGCCGAATTCCGCGAGCTTGGCGCCGGCATCCAGCTCGGCCCCAATATTTTCCGCGTGCTGGAAAAAATCGGCCTCAAGGATGAAATCCTCGCCGACGCCCATCGCCCGCCGGCGCAGGAAATGCGCGACGCGCTCACCGGCAAACTGATCGCCCGCATTCCGCTCGGGCCGGAATTCTCCGCCCGCTTCGGCGGCCAGCCTTACGCCGTCACGCACCGCGCCGACATCCACGGCACGTTCCTCAAAGCCTGCCAATCGAGCAACCTGATCACGCTGGAAAACAGCCGGCGCGTGGATCGGTTCGACGACCACGGCGACCACGTCACGGTTACGCTGGAAAACGGCGAACGCGCCGAAGGCTGCGCGCTGATCGCCTGCGACGGCATGTGGTCGAAAATTCGCGAAACAATCGTCGGCGACGGCGCCCCGCGCGTCTCCGGCCACATCGCCTATCGCGCCGTGCTCAAGCGCGAGGAGGTGCCCGAAGATTTGTGGCGGCCCGACGTGATTTTGTGGGCGGGCCCGCGCACGCACTTCGTGCATTACCCGCTGCGCCGGGCCGAACTTTATAATCTCGTCGCGGTGTTTCATTCCGACCATTACGAGGAAGGCTGGAACGCGGAAGGCGCCAAGGACGTGATGTGGGAACACTTCAAAATGCAGGTGCCGCAGGTCACGCGCATGCTCGAGCGCATCAACACCTGGCGCATGTGGGTGCTATGCGACCGCGAGCCGGTGAAGGACTGGACCAAGGGCCGCATCACGCTGCTGGGCGATGCCGCGCACCCGATGCTGCAATATCTGGCGCAAGGCGCCTGCATGGCGACCGAGGACGCGGTTATCCTGGCGGAGAAAGTCGCAAGCTCCCCGAACGATCTGCCGGCGGCGTTCAAGGCCTACCAGCAGGAACGTTATTTGCGCACCGCGCGCACGCAAGTGATGGCGCGCGTTTATGGCGAGTTCTATCACGCGCGCGGCGTCACCGCCGAGCTGCGCGACATGGCCGTCGGCGGCCGCACCACGGAACAAGCTTACGACGGCATCGCCTGGCTCTATGGCGGGCCGTAGCTCAAGCCGGCCGCTTAGTGCTTCTTGGCTTTCTTGGCCTTCTTGGCTTCGTCTTCCTGCATTTTGAAATAAACCGGCATCAAGACGGTCGGCAGGATCATTGGCAGCCCGGCCTTCACCAGGCGGATCCCCGGGTCATTGAGCTCGGCAAAAGTTTGCTGTTTCTCGACTTTGGCCTTCTTCGCCATGGCCGCAGCCGGCAGCGCGGCAACCGCTGCAACAATCGCCAGCATAACAATCTTCTTCATCTCGTCCCCCTTGGTACGACGCCTCAGCTATCAATGGCATCCATCATCGAGCCTGCCACCGAAATTGCAATAGGTAATATCCGACCTAAGCGGCGGGTTGTTACGCAGCCTTTGCCGCCGGATGCGCGGCCGGCTCGTCGAGGGGTGCGTTCCAGGCGTCATAGCCGTAGAGCCAGCTTGTGTCGCTGTCGCTGCCGCCCCGCATCCAGGTATTGGCGCTGCGAAATCGCCTGCACCACCGAGGTGCGCGGCTTGCGGTGCGCCTCGTAGCGCTTGAACGCACCTTCGATGTCGTCGCCCCTCACCTCGGCAAGACAGCGCGCCAGGATGGCGGCATCTTCGATCGAGGTGGCCGCGCCCTGCGCCATATAAGGCGTCATCGGATGCGCGGCATCGCCGAGCAGCGCCACGCGGCCGTCGCTCCAGCGCGGCAACGGCTCGCGTTCCAGGATCGCCCATTTGTGGCAATCCGGGCAGGCGCCCAGCACCTTGCGCACGTCGGCATGGAATCCGTCATAGGCCGCGCGCAATTCCTTGACGTCGCCTTTGGCCGACCAGGATTCGCGCGTCACCCAGCCGGCCTCCTCCGGCACGCTGGTGACGAAGTAGACCTCGCTCTTGGCCTTGGTGGTGTAATAAATCACGATGTGGCGGTCCTCGCCCCACCATTTGGTGCGCGACGGCCCGATGTCGAAGCCGCCCATGAGCGCTGCCGGAAATACCGCGCGATAGGCGATGCGGCCTTTGTGGATCGGCGCGTCCGGCCCCACGATGATGTCGCGCACCAGCGAATGCACGCCGTCGGCGCCGATCACGGCGTCGGCTTGCGCGCTGCTGCCGTCCTGCGAAAGACAGCGTCACTTGCCCGGCTTTCTGATCGAGGCCGATCAATTTCTTGCCGAGATGCACGATTTCCGCCGGCACAGCAGAGGCAAGCGCGCCGTGCAGATCGGCGCGGTGCATGCAAAGATAAGGCGCGCCATAAAGATTTTCCGGCATCGGCAATTCGCGCGTGATCTCGCCGCTGTCGCCGATGCGGTTCAAATGCGAGAACGGCGCGAAGGCCACTTGCCGCAAGCGATCCTCGACGCCGATACCGCGCAGCACCTTCATCGAATTCGGCATCATCTGGATGCCGGCGCCGATGCGGCCGAATTGCGTGGCCTGCTCGTAGACCGCGACATCGATGCCGGCTTGGCGCAAGGTCGCGGCCACCGCCAACCCGCCCATGCCGGCGCCGACAACGGCGACCGAAAGCTTCTTCGTCATTGCAGACCGGCCATTGGCTATTTGCGCGGGATGCCCGCTTTGTCGATCACGGCATTCCACTTCGTGATGTCGTTCTTGAGCAGGCTCATCAACTCGTCCGGCGAACTGGCATGCGCCTCGACACCGAGCTTGGCGTATTGCTCCTTCAGGTCGGGCATGGCCAGCACCTCGTGCATCGCCTGCCCCATGGCGTCGATGATCTCCTTGGGCGTGCCCTTGGGCGCGAACACGCCGTTCCAGGACGCCACTTCGTAACCTTTGACGCCGGCCTGCGCCGCCGTCGGCACATCCGGCATCGACGCCTCGCGCGCAGTGCCGGACGAGGCCAGCACGCGCAGCTTGCCGGCCGCCACCTGGCCGCTGACGGCGGCCGGGAACTCGACCAGCATCTGCACGTCGTTGCGCAACAGCGCGACCACGATATCGGGCGAATTCTTGTACGGCACGATCACAACATTGACGTCGGCCAGCGACTTGAACAATTCGGCGCCGAGGTTTTGCGTGCCGCCGACGGCGATGGTGCCGATATTAAGCTTGCCGGGACTGGCTTTGGCGTCCGCGATGAAATCCTCAAGCGTCTTGTATTTTGACTTTGCATCGACCGCGAACAGCAAATTGAAGCGGCCGAGGCCTGAGATCATCTCGAATTGCGTCACTGGATCGAACGGCAATTTCTTGAACGCGGCGACGCTGATCGCCGTGCCGTTGGTGATAAAGCCCATGGTGTAACCGTCGGGAACCGCATTCACCACCGCGCGCGCGGCATTGATGCCGCCGGGACCCGGCATGTTCTCGATCACAAAGCGCTGGCCGAATTTCTTATCGAGCCGATCGGCCATAATGCGCGCGGTGACGTCGGCGACACCGCCGGCGCCAAATGGCAAGAATGATCCTGACCGGCTTGTCCGGCCATTTGGCCTGCGCAGGCGCTGCCGGGATGAACCCCAGCAGCAGCGCCGCGATGGCCGGCAGCATTAGACGCCGCGCAAAATCAATTCGCGCCTGGGTCATGGTCGTTTCCTCTCACGATTTTCTTATGGATCGAAACCGTAAAGCCTGGCGGGATTGTCCACCAACAGGCGCTTTTGCGCCAGCGCATCGGGCGCATATTGCGGCACCAGGTCGACCAGATCGGCCTCGTCCGCCTCGTGGGTAGCGTTGGGATGCGGAAAATCGGTGCCCCACAGCACGCGCTCGGGCGCGGCCTCCATTAGAGCCCGCGCAATCGGCACCGCGGCGGTATAAGGCGGCATGGAAATACGCTCGGCGCCGGCAACTTTGATCCAGCAGTTTTCAAGGCCGTGAAAGCTCGATCAGCGCCCGCAGCGGCGGTTGATCGACGCCAGCGGCTGCGGGAACGCGGCCCATATGATCGATCACAAAGGGCAGCGGCAGCTTCCGGATCGTGTCCGACAGCGGAATGATATCCGGCGCATCGAGATGCAGCACCACGTGCCAGCCGCGCCCTTTGATGCGATCGATCACGCGGCTGAAGACGGCCATGTCGGGCGCGCCGCCCAGATGCTTGACGAAATTGAAGCGCACGCCACGAACGCCGCCGGCGTGGAGTTTGTCGAAATCCTTGTCGCCGAAACTGTCGTCGACAATGGCGACGCCGCGATAGCGCTTGCGGGTCCGACGCGATGCAATCGAGCATCGCCGCGTTGTCGGTCCCGTGGCAGCTCGCCTGCACGATCACCGCGCGCGTAACGCCAAGATGCGCGTGCAGCGCTCGCAACATTTCCTTCGGCGCGTCGTCCGGCGTGTAACGGCGATTGGGCGCGTAAGGGAATTTCGCCGCAGGCCCGAACACGTGGCAATGCGCATCGCAAGCTGCCCGGCGGCAATTGAAATCGCGGCTTGCGGCGGCCAGCGGGAAAGTCGGGTTTCAAGGCCATTGCGTTCACACCGCCGGCAAATCGCCTTGCGCCCATTGTGCCCGGGTGGCGGCGCGGAATTCCTCGAAGCGCTTTGCCTCGATTGCCGCGCGCATGCCGGCCATCAGCACCTGATAGTAGGCGAGATTGATGGTCGAGAGCAGCACCTGGCCGAGGATCTCGTTGGCTTTGGTGAGGTGATGCAGATAAGCGCGCGAATAATTGCGCGCGGCCGGATGCGCGCTTTCCTCATCAAGCGGGCGCGGATCATTGGCGTGGCGTGCGTTGGACAGATTGATGGCGCCGAACCGCGTGAACGCCATGCCGTGGCGGCCATTGCGGGTCGGCAGCACGCAGTCGAACATGTCGATGCCGCGCGCGACCGCTTCCAGCAGATCTTCCGGCGTGCCCACGCCCATCAGATAGCGCGGATGCGTCGCCGGCAGCGCCGGCGTGGTCTCCTCGACGATTTTCAGCATCACATCCTGCGGCTCGCCCACCGCCAGACCGCCGATGGCATAGCCGTCAAAGCCGATGTCCACGAGCTTGCGCGCGCTCTCAGTACGCAAAGCCATGTCGTCGCCGCCCTGCACGATGCCGAACAACGCGTAGCCCTCGCGCGCGCGCGCCTCGAAAGCGCGTTTCGAGCGCTCGCCCCAGGCAATCGACAAATCCATCGCCCGCTTGATCTCGGCCACGCTCGCAGGCAGCCGCAAACATTCGTCGAGCTGCATGGAGATGTCGGCGCCGAGCAGCGCCTGGATCTCGATGGCGCGTTCGGGCGAAAGCTCGACCATGGCGCCGTCGAGATGCGAACGGAACGTGACGCCTTTTTCGTCGACCTTGCGTAAGTCCGACAGCGACATCACCTGGAAGCCGCCGGAGTCGGTCAGGATCGCACGCGGCCAGTTCATGAATTTGTGCAGGCCGCCAAGTGCTGCGATGCGCTCGGCGCCCGGGCGCAGCATCAGATGATAGGTATTGCCGAGCACGATCTCGGCCCCGGTGGCGGCGACCGCCTCCGGCTCGATCCCCTTCACGGTCGCCTGCGTTCCCACCGGCATGAACGCCGGCGTCTGCACCGCGCCATGCGGGGTGATAATTTCGCCGCGGCGCGCGCCACCATCGGCCGCGATCAGGCGAAACGAAAACTTCATCAGATCAAAGGCGTCATGCTGATGACGGCGAATTCGGCTACGTCGTCTTCGTATTTCCAAGCGATGCGCTGGCCGACCGACATTTCCTTTTCCAGCATATCCGTCTCGTAATAGCGGTCGGCCTCGTCATAGCCGGTGCCGAAATCGACGTGGCCGTCGGGGCTGAGCGTGAAGGGACAGCGCACGTCCTCGTGGCGGTCCTGCCAGAGCCCGTAATATTCGATGCCGCCCTTGGGCTGCGGCCCGACAAAAATCAGATCGACGCTGATCTCCTGGCTGCTTTCCTCGGTATTGCGAAACACTATTCGTCCCAACCGGTCGCCCGCCGCCATGTGCCCCTCCTCATTGTTGCTGCGGATGCAGCAAACACGCATCGCCGTAGGAGTAGAAGCGATAGCCGGTTTTGATGGCATGCGCATAGGCGCGTTTCATGACATCGAGGCCGCTGAAGGCCGCCACCAGCATGAACAGCGTAGAGCGCGGCAAATGGAAATTGGTCAGCATCAGGTCGGCGGCGCGGAACTTGTAGCCGGGCGTGATGAAAATCGAGGTCTCGCCGGAAAACGCGTGCAGCTTTCCGTCCTGGTCCGCAGCACTTTCCAGGAGCCGCAGCGCGGTCGAACCCACCGCAACGATGCGCCCAGCCTTGGCCCGCACCGCATTAAGGGCTTCGGCCACCTCGGCGCTCACGCTGCCGAATTCGGCGTGCATCTTGTGGCCTTCGGTATCGTCGGATTTGACCGGCAGGAAGGTGCCGGCGCCCACATGCAGGGTCACTTTGTGCACGGAAATGCCGCGCTCGCTGAGCCCGGCCAGCAATTTGGGCGTGAAATGCAGCCCCGCGGTGGGCGCCGCGACCGAACCTTCGGGCTAGGCAAACAGCGTCTGGTAATCGGCCCGGTCCTGGTCGTCGGGAGGCCTGCGGGAGGCGATATAGGGCGGCAAAGGCATATCACCGCGCTCGGCTATGGCCTGGTCGAGAACCGGACCATGGAAGGAAAATGAAAGGGTTACCTCGCCTCCTTCATCTTTTAGTGAAACTTGAGCATCGAGTTCGCCCAGGAAGCACACCCGCCCTTCGGTACCAAAACGCAGGGTATCGCCGGCCTGGACCTTCTTGGCGCCCAGGATGAAGGCCCGCCAATGCGAGCCATCCAGGCGCTTGTGCAGGGTTGCCTCGATCGCGGGCTCGGTATCGCCCCGCCCGATGCGCCGGCCCTTGAGCCGGGCCGCGATCACCTTGCTGTCGTTGACCACCAGCGCGTCGCCGGGCTGTAGCAGGTCCGGCAGATCGGCGATTTTGCGGTCTTCCAGCGCCCCGCCCGGCCCGACCACCAGAAGCCGCGCCGCGTCGCGCGGGGTAACCGGGCGCAAGGCGATGCGGTCGGCCGGCAGGTCGAAGTCGAACAGGTCAGTGCGCATGGGCCTTCAGTGCCACCCCAGGCCGGGCCAGGCAATCACGCTGGCTGCCCAGAAGGGCCAAAATCGGGCTTTCCGGGCGGAACACCCGATGTTCTAATTGAATTGCGGACAGTAAGGCGGCGTTAGCCGGTCGGGGCCATGATGGCCCAAGTCTAAAGATCGGCCCAAGTCCAAGCGTCCCGCCGTGTTGCGTAGGGGTTGCGTGTCATGAGTGCGTCAACGGCTTTGCTGGCGTCCGTCATCGTCGCCTATTTTCTTCATCTGACCATCCGCGCGCGCAACGACATTCTGCGCTTCGGCCCGTTTATGGTGGCGGGTATCGGAGTAGGTTTAGCAACCGTGGCGTTCGGCGCTCTCGGGCGCGACTACGAGTTCTTCACCGCCGTCACGGACACCGGCGCCGCCGCGACCTTCATCCTGGTCGCCTACGCCATCTGGCGCCGGCGCGATACGTTGTGGCAGCGGCGCGACGACATCGCCTAGGCTCTTTACGCCCCCATCGTCGCCTTGACGATCTTGTCCGGGTTGCTCACCGGCTCGCCCTTCTTGATCTTGTCGACGTTGTCCATGCCCTCGATCACCTTGCCCCAGGCGGTGTATTGCCCGTCGAGGAAGCCGGCGTCGTCGAAGCAGATGAAAAACTGGCTGTCGCCGGAATCCGGGTTGGCCGCGCGCGCCATCGACACCGTACCGCGCACATGCGGCTCCTTGTTGAATTCGGCCTTGAGCTTTGTGCCGGAGCCGCCGGTGCCGGTGCCCTGCGGGCAGCCGGTCTGCGCCATGAAGCCGTCGATGACGCGATGGAACACGATGCCGTCGTAGAAGCCCTCTTTCACCAGCTCCTTGATGCGCGCGACATGGCCGGGCGCCAGATCGGGCCGCATGGCGATCACCACTTTGCCTTTGGTGGTTTCGAGCGTGAGCGTGTCTTCCGGTTTGGCCATGACGGTTCCTTTCGAAATGTTTCGCGGGCGATTCCGCGCGCGCCTCAGTGCGCGATGGTGGCTTTCTTGACGTAGTCCATGCGCGGGAAACTCTTGGCAAGATAAGCATTGCCCTCCGCCTGCAGCCGGCCCTGATCGGGGCCGCGGCCGCTGGGCGCGCCCTCGCCATACCCGCTGTAAAGCGCATCGACCACGTTCATGCCCGAAATCACCTTGCCGAACGGCGCAAAGCCCATGGCATCGAGATTGGAATTGTCGGCGAAGTTGATGAATACTTGGGTCGTGCGCGAATTGGGACCGGAGGTGGCGAAAGTCATCATGCCGCGCGTGTTGCTTTGTTTCACCGCGTCGTCGCGGATGCGCGCCACGCGCCAGGGCGCCATAACGGCCGGGTCGCCGTGAATGCCGAACTGCACCATGAAACCGGCCATGACGCGGAAGAAGCGCACATCGTCGAAGAACCCGTTCTTGACCAAATTGTAGAAACGGTCGGCGCCGTTGGGCGCCCAGTCGCGATGCACTTCGACGACGAACACGCCTTTGCTGGTGTCGAACTGGGCCTTGTAGACCGCGGGCGCCTTCTCGGTGAGGGCAGCCGGATTGGCAAGCTTGGCGTTTTGGGCCGACGCTGGCACGGCAAAGGCAACGCCAAAAAGCGCGGCCACGACAAAAGCGATGCGGATCATTTTATCTCCCGGAATTACTTCTTAGCGGATTTCGATTTCAGCCGCGCCGCCACGCTCGCCGGCACGAAGGCTGAAACGTCACCGCCCATGCCCGCGATCTGGCGCACCAATGTGGCCGTGATCGGGCGCACCATTGGAGATGCCGGCAGGAACACGCTTTGCACGTCGGGGGCCATGGTCTCGTTCATGCCGGCCATTTGCATTTCGTAATCGAAATCGCTGGCGTCGCGCAGGCCCCGGATCAGGATGGTGGCGCCGGCGTCTTTTGCAGCCTTCACCACCAGCCCGGAAAATGTGATGCAGTCGAAATCGCATTTGGCGTCACGGGCAATCGGCCCGCAGGTTTCGACCAGCATCGCCAACCGCTCATCATGCGAAAACATCGGCGCCTTGCCGGGGTGCACGCCGATGGCGATCACCAATTTATCGGCCAGCCGCACGGCATGGCGCACCACGTCCAAATGGCCGTTGGTGACCGGGTCGAAAGACCCCGCATAGAGGGCTGTTCGCGGCATAAGGCGGGGTCTAGCCCGGGTATTTGCCCCCCGCAAGGCCGGTCCCGGAGGCTTTGAACCGCTTTCAGGCCTATCGCGACTAACCCCCAGGACGCGAAAAACAGGGGGCTACCATGCTGAAATCCATCTCCGCCATCGCCGTATCCGCAGCCGTTGCCGCCGTCTTTACGGTGATGTCGGCGCCTGCCGCCAAGGTCGACGCCGGCCCGATCGCCAAGCCCGCCGAACTCGCCATGACCGCTTGCGCCCAGCGCCCCTGGCCGTATCTGCGCTGCGTCGGCACCCAATTCGGCAACCAGAAAATCCGCCTGGTCACCTCCGAGCGGCTCGCGGCGAACTAAGACGCCGGCTCGCGACCGGTGGGCCTGTGCAGGCCCCTCAATTAGCGCCACAATGTGTGTGTGAGGGCGGAGACTTCGCGTCGATGCCCTTGGCAAAATCCAATCTGGGGAACGTCGTGTAAATCCACTGGCTTACGTCTAAGGGGGCGCCTTCGGTGGTAATCCAAAATGAAAAAGCTACGCAGCTGCACTTCTCGTCGCCGCAATCGCGGCCTTCGCCATCGTCGCGGCGCCAACGGCAGCTTCGGCAGCATTCGGCGGCGGTCAGGCGAAAGCCAACAAGAAGCTTTGCAAGAGCGGAACCTACGTGAACAATATTAAGAACTGCAAAGAAAACGGCGGCACGAAGTAATCCGCCCAAGCCGCGGTCGCAAAACATGCCATCTGGAATCAGAAAGACCGCCGCGAGGCGATCTTTCTGCATGCGAAAACGTGTCCCAGGAGAAGCCGGCCGCGTGCGCCCTCACCCCGGACGGCGCGCCAGCGACAGCCAAATGCCGCCGCCGATCAGCACCAGTCCCGACAGGCGTCCGAGCAACCGGTTGTGCTTGGGCTTGACGAACCAGGCGCGGCCAAGCCCGGCGGCGACCGCCCAGCCGCAGTCGAGTAGGCCACCCAGCGTCACCGAGCACACGCACATCACCAGCAATTGCCGCTCGACCGGCAAAGCGGGATCGATGAATTGCGGCAGGAACGCCGTGAAGAAAGCGATCGACTTGGGGTTGGTCATCGCGACGATAAAGCCGCGCCAGGCATGCACGTGGCCGGGGCTCGGCGCGGCCGCCACCGGCGTGCCGGCATTGCGCCAGGCCTGGATGCCGAGCCAGACCAAATAAGCCGCGCCCGCCCAGCGCAGATAATCGAAAATCTCCGCCGACGTTTTCAAGATCCAGCCGAGACCGAAGGAAATGCAGACAAGAAGCAGCGCATTGCCCGAGGTAGCACCGGCCACCGCATGCAACGCCGCGCGCGTGCCGCTGCGCGCCGCCGTCGCGATGATGAGGGTTACGATCGGCCCCGGCGTCAAGAACAGCACGACGTGATCAGCAGGAAGGCGGAGAACAGATGCCAGTTCATCGCTTTCCGGTGCAGCGGCTACTCGCCTTCGTCCTCGCTCAGCCGCTCGACCGACACAACCTTCTCGTCGTCCGCCGTATCGAGCACGATCACGCCTTGCGTCGAGCGCCCGGCGATGCGGATGCCGGCGACCGGCGTGCGGATCAGCTTGCCCTGGTCGGTCACCAGCATGATCTGGTCGCTCTCCTCGACCGGGAACGAGGCGACGATGCGCCCGGTCTTGGGCGTCAGCGACATCGCCACGATGCCTTTGCCGCCGCGGCCGGTGGTGCGGTACTCGTAAGAACTACGAGCGCTTGCCGAAGCCGCGGTCGGCAACCGTCAAAACGAATTGTTCGGCCGCCGACAATTCCACATAGCGCTTCTCGCCAAGCTCGATCGCACTGTCGACTGCCTCCTCGGCGTCGGCTCCGGCCTCCTCCTCGCCATTGACGCCGCGGCGAATGGCGCTGGCGCGCTTGTGATAGGCGCGCGCGCTCCTCGGCGGTGACCTCGACATGGCGCAAAATCGTCATCGAGATCACCTTGTCGCCTTTGGCGAGCGCGATGCCGCGCACGCCGTCCGAGGTGCGGCCCGAGAACACGCGCACTTCCGGCACGGCGAAACGGATGCATTGCCCGCCGTCGGCGGTGAGCAGCACGTCGTCTTTTTCGGTGCAGATCTGCACATCGACGATGGCGTCGTCGGCATCGAGCTTCATGGCGATGATGCCGGACGGCCTGATCTTCTCGAAGTCGGACAGCTTGTTTCGCCGCACATTGCCCTTGGTGGTGGCAAACATCACGTCGAGCTGGCCCCAGGTGCTCTCGTCCTCGGGCAGCGGCATGATGGTGGTGATGGTCTCGCCCGGATCGAGCGGCAGAATGTTGATCAGCGCCTTGCCGCGCGCCTGCGGCGCCGCCAGCGGCAGCCGCCAGACTTTTTCCTTGTAGACTTGGCCTGCGGACGAGAAGAACAGCACCGGCGCATGGGTCGTGGCCACGAACAGCCGCGAGACGAAATCCTCCTCGCGCACCTGCATGCCGCCGCGGCCTTTGCCGCCGCGCTTTTGCGCGCGATAGGTCGAAAGCGGCACGCGCTTGATGTAGCCCAGATGCGAGACGGTCACGACCATGTCCTCGCGCTGGATCAGGTCCTCGTCGTCGACTTCGGCTTCCTGCTCGGCGATCACGGTGCGGCGCGGCGTGGCGAATTCCTTCTTGACCGCGGCCAGCTCGTCCTTGATGATCGACTGGATGCGCGCGCGCGAGCGCAGAATTTCGAGATAGTCGGCGATCTCGGCGGCGAGCTTGTCGAGCTCTTCCTTGATCTCGTCGCGGCCTAACGCGGTCAGGCGTTGCAGGCGCAGATCGAGGATGGCCTTGGCCTGCTCGGCCGACAGCTTGGTGGTGCCCTTGGGCGACACTTTGTGGCGCGGATCGTCGATCAGCGTCACCATCGACGCCATGTCCTTGGCCGGCCATTCGCGCGCCCATCAATTGCTCGCGCGCTTCGTTGGGATCCTTGGCGGCGCGGATCAGCTTGATCACTTCGTCGATATTGGCGACGGCGATGGCGAGGCCCACCAACACATGGGCGCGGTCGCGCGCCTTGGTGAGCAGGAACTTGGTGCGCCGCGACACGACTTCCTCGCGGAAGGCGATGAAGGCGGTCAGCATGTCCTTTAAGTTCAGCAGCAGCGGGCGGCCGCCGTCGAGCGCGACCATGTTGGCGCCGAACGAGGATTGCAGCGGCGTGAAGCGATAGAGCTGGTTCAAGCACCACGTCGCGCTCGGCGTCGCGCTTGAGCTCGATCACCACGCGATAGCCGTCGCGGTCGCTCTCGTCGCGCAAATCGGAAATGCCGTCGATCTTCTTGTCGCGCACCAGTTCGGCGATGCGCTCGACCATCGACGCCTTGTTCACCTGATACGGAATTTCCGAAATGATGATCGCTTCGCGCTCTTTGCGGATGGTCTCGAAGGCGACCTTGCCGCGCATGATGATCGAGCCGCGGCCGGTCTCGATAAGCCGAGCGGATGCCGGCGCGGCCGAGGATGATGCCGCCGGTCGGGAAATCCGGGCCCGGCACGATTTTGATCAGGTCGTCGATGGTAAGCGCCGGGTCGCCGATCAGCGCGATGCAGGCATCGATCAGTTCGCCGAGATTGTGCGGCGGGATATTGGTCGCCATGCCGACGGCGATGCCGCCGGCGCCGTTGACCAGCAAATTGGGAAAGCGCGCCGGCAGCACCACCGGCTCGCGCTCATTGCCGTCATAGTTTGCCTGGAAGTCGACGGTGTCCTTGTCGATGTCGTCGAGCAGCGACATCGCGGGCTTGGCCAGCCGGCACTCGGTGTAGCGCATGGCCGCGGCGGGATCGCCGTCGACCGAACCGAAATTGCCCTGCCCGTCGATCAGTTGCAGGCGCATGGAGAAATCCTGCGCCATGCGCACCAGCGCGTCGTAGATCGCCTGGTCGCCGTGCGGGTGATATTTGCCCATCACGTCGCCGACCACGCGCGCCGATTTGACGTATTTCTTGTCGGGCGTATGGCCCTGCTCGTTCATCGAATGCAGGATGCGCCGGTGCACCGGCTTCAGGCCGTCGCGCACGTCGGGCAACGCGCGCGACACGATCACGCTCATGGCGTAATCGAGATACGAGCGCTTCATCTCCTCGGTGATGGAGACGGGGCGCACGTCGGAGGGACTTCCGTCCCCCGATTTCGGAGTTTCGGTGTCGG
>CAVWPH010000012.1:0-201343 GCA_963756805.1 uncultured Alphaproteobacteria bacterium | reverse complement strand
GGCTGGGGCGGGAGGAATCGAACCTCCGAATGGCGGAATCAAAATCCGCTGCCTTACCGCTTGGCTACGCCCCAAACTCTGACCGAAAAAGACCTGACCGGAGATGCAACAGCGCCGAACGCCGACGGTTTCGCCGCATCGCGGGCGCGACCATAGCGGCGGCGCCCTGCCCGATCAACGCCCGGCCATTCATATATACACCGGCGCGCCGGGCTGCGCGTTGACCGCCGCCCGGCCCCAGCTACATTGGGGTTTATGAGCTACCGCGCGCCTATTGCCGACATCGCTTTCGCCCTCAAACATGCCGCTGGCCTGAAAGCCGCGCTGGCTGAAGGGCTATACGGCGAACTCGACGAGGAGACGGTCGACAGCGTGCTGGCCGAAGCCGGCCGCTTTGCCACCGAGGTGATCGCGCCGCTCAATAGCGTGGGCGACAAATTCGGCACGCCGTTCAAGGACGGCGTGGTCACCACGCCGCCGGGCTGGAAGGAAGCCTATACCGCCTGGGCCGCCGCCGGCTGGAATGGGCTGGCGTCGCCCGCCGCATGGGGCGGCCAGGAGCTGCCGCACGCGCTGAACGCGGCCTGCGTCGAGATGTGGAATTCGGCCTCCATGGCTTTCGGCATCGGGCCGGTGCTGACCATGGCCGCGGTCGATGCGCTGGCCAACGACGGCAGCGAGGAGTTGAAGCAGCGCTATCTCGAAAAGCTCATCAGCGGCGAATGGATGGGCACCATGCAGCTGACCGAGCCGCAGGCCGGCTCGGATGTGGGCGCGCTGCGCACCAAGGCCGTGCGCGCCGGCGACGGCAGCTACCGCATCACCGGCTCCAAGATCTTCATTACCTACGGCGAGCACGACTTAACCGACAACATCATCCACTTCGTGCTGGCGCGCTTGCCCGATGCACCGGCAGGCATCAAGGGAATTTCGCTCTTTCTAATTCCGAAATTCATGCCGGACGGCACGCGCAACGACGTGCGCGCGCATTCGGTCGAGCACAAGCTTGGCATCCATGCCTCGCCCACCTGCACCATGGTCTACGGCGACAAAGGCGGCGCGGTCGGCTTCCTCATCGGCGAAGAACATAAAGGCATGGCCTCTATGTTCACGATGATGAACCGCGCGCGGTTGGCGGTCGGCCTGCAGGGCGTGGCCATCGCCGAACGCGCAACGCAGCAGGCCACGGCTTATGCGCGCGACCGCAAGCAGGGCGCCGGCGGCGCCATCATTCATTATCCCGACGTCAAGCGCATGCTGCTCACCATGCGCGCACTCACCGGCGCTGCGCGCGCGATCTGCTACGCCACTGGCGTTGCCATCGATCGCTCGCTGCTGGCCAAGACCGAGGCCGCGCGCAAGGTCGCGCATGAGCGCGCTTCGCTGCTCACGCCCATCGCCAAAGCTTTCTCCACCGACATTGGCATTGAAGTGGCCTCGCTCGGCGTGCAGGTGCATGGCGGCATGGGCTATATCGAGGAAACCGGCGCTGCCCAGCATTTCCGCGACGCGCGCATAGCCTCGATCTATGAAGGCACCAACGGCATCCAGGCGCTCGATCTGGTGGCGCGCAAAGTGCCGCTCGAAGGCGGCAAGACGGTCGCGATCTATCTCGACGAGTTGCGCGGGACGGTGAAGCAGGTCGCCGCCAGCAATGCGCCGGCCTTTGGCGAGACCGCGGCGCGTTTAGGTGAAGCGGTGGACTCGCTCGACCGCGCCACGCAATGGCTGTTGGCGCAGAAGGGCTCCGATGCGGCGCTCGCCGGCGCCACGCCCTATCTGCGGCTATTCGGCAATGCCGCCGGCGGCTGCATGCTCGCAGGGCAAGCGCTCATTGCATTGCGCAATGGCGACGGCGCGGCGCGCACGGCGCTGGCGCGTTTCTTTGCCGAGAACATCGCGGTGCAGGCCTCGGGCTCGAGCGCAGCGTGACTGAAGGCGCGGAGAGCATTACGCAGGCGGCCGCGGTCTTGGCCGAATGAGCAGCCTCGTCATCGTGACCGATGATGGGCCGGTCCGCACAGTGCGGATGAACCGCCCGGACAAGAAGAACGCGCTCACATTTGAAATGTATGACGCCATGGCGGCGGCCATCGAGAGCGCCGCGAAAAACTCGGCGCTGCGCTGCCTGCTGATTGGCGGCGCGCCGGATGTCTTCTGCGCCGGCAACGATATCGCCGATTTCCAGACCATGGTGCGCGAAGGCGCCGGCCTATCGGCGCCGGTGATGCGGTTTATGTATGCGCTGGCGCGCAATGAATTGCCGGTTGTTGCCGCCGTTCAAGGCAACGCGGTCGGTATCGGCACCACCATGCTGATGCATTGCGATCACGTGGTGGCGAGCAGCGAAGCACGTTTTGTAACGCCCTTCGTCGGCCTCGGCTTGGTTCCGGAATTTGCCTCCAGCCTGATCGCGCCAAGGCTGATGGGCCAGGCGCGGGCATTCTCGCTGCTGGTGATGGGCCGGCCGTTGGATGCGGAGGCGGCGAAAGCCGCCGGTCTCGTCAACACGGTCACCGACCCGAACAAGGTCGAGATCGAAGCGCTGAAGGTGGCGCACGAGATCGCTGCCTTGCCGCCGCAAGGTGTAATGGCCGCGCGCCGGTTGATGCGCGGCTCGCGCGAAGAGATCATCGCGCGCATCGACGAAGAGGCCGCATTGTTTAAAACCCGCCTGCAATCGGCGGAAGCGCGCGCGGCTTTCGAAGCCTTCATGACCAAAAAGAAATAGACCGGGAGGCGCGCCATGTCGCTGAAGGGTAAAACTCTGTTCATCACCGGCGGCTCGCGCGGCATTGGTCTTGCGATCGCGCTCAAGGCCGCCGCCGACGGCGCCAATATCGCCATCGCCGCCAAGACGGTGGAACCGCATCCCAAGCTCGAAGGCACCATCCACTCAGCCGCCGCGGCTATCGAAAAAGCCGGTGGCCGTGCACTCCCTCTCGCCGTGGACGTGCGCGATGAGGCCACCGTGAAGGCCGCGATCGACGCAACGGCGGAAAAATTCGGCGGCATCGATATCGTGGTCAACAATGCCAGCGCCATCCAGCTCACGCCGGTCGCGCAGACCGACATGCGCCGCTTCGATCTCATGCACCAGATTAATACGCGCGGCACCTTTGTTGTTTCAAAATACGCCATCCCCTATCTGGAAAAATCGGCGAACCCGCACATTTTGATGCTGTCGCCGCCGCTCGACATGGCGGAAAAATGGTTCGCCCCGCACACGGCTTACACGATGGCGAAATTCGGCATGAGCCAGGTGGTGCTGGGGCTCGCCGGTGAATTGCGCGGGCGCGTTGCGGTCAATGCGCTGTGGCCGCGCACGACGATTGCGACCGCCGCGATCAAGAACCTGCTCGGCGGCGAGACCGTGATGCAGATGTCGCGCAAGCCGGAGATTTTGGCGGATGCGGCCTGGCGCATCTTCCAGAAGCCGAAAAGCTTCACCGGGAACTTTCTGATCGACGACACGTTCCTGGCCGGCGAAGGCATCACCGATTTCGATCAATACCGCGTCGATCCGAGCAAGCCCTTGCAGGTGGATTTCTTCGTGCCGGACAATATGCCGCCGCCGAAGGGCGTCAGCCTCAAGGCAATAAAATAGACGCGACATTTGCGCATGACCTGCGTGCCGCGTTAGAACCTAATAATGTCCACGCTCCTGCTCTCCCACCCCGCCTGCCTCGATCACGTAACCCCGCCCGGCCATCCCGAGCGGCCGGACCGCTTGCGCGCCATCGAAGAGGCGCTGGCGGACGAACGCTTCCATTTGCTGGCGCGCGAGCAAGCGCCGCTGGCGCCGCTCGAAATCGTCGCGCTCGCCCACCCGATGGAATACGTCGAGGCGATCCGCGGCGCCTCGCCGTCCGAAGGCATGGTGCAGATCGATGCCGACACCTCGATGTCGCCGGGCAGTTTCGAGGCGGCGCTGCGCGGCGCCGGCGGCGCCATGCGGGCGGTGGACGAGGTGATGAACCAGAAGGCGGCGAATGCCTTTGTCGCCGTGCGCCCGCCCGGCCATCACGCCGAGACGGCAAGGCCGATGGGCTTTTGCCTGTTCAACAATGCGGCAATCGCTGCGCGCTACGCGCAGGACCGCTACGACGTCGAGCGCGCGGCGATCGTCGATTTCGACGTGCACCACGGCAACGGCTCGCAGGATATTTTCTGGGCCGACAAATCCGTCATGTATTGCTCGACCCACGAGATGCCGCTTTATCCCGGCACCGGCGCCATCAGCGAACGCGGCGAGCACAACACCATCGTCAATGCGCCGTTGCGCGCGGGCGACGGCGGCGATGCCTTCCGCGAAGCTTTTGAGAGCGTGATCCTGCCGCGCCTGCGCGAATTCAAGCCGGACTTCCTGGTGATCTCGGCCGGTTTCGATGCCCATACCCGCGATCCGCTCGCCAATCTCAATCTGGTGGAAGCCGATTACACCTGGGTCACCAGAAAGCTGATGGAGATCGCGGACACATCCGCGCAAGGCCGCATCGTCTCGATGCTGGAAGGCGGCTACGACCTGCAGGCGCTCGCGCGCTCGACCGCGGCCCATGTCACCGCGTTGATGCGGGGTTAAGGCCGTCAGCCCGCCATCGATCGGCAGATTGGCGCCGGTAATAAACGCGGCTTCGTCAGACAATAGATAGACGCAAAAGCTTGCGACCTCGGCCGGCGTGCCCAGGCGGCCGAGCGGAATGGCCTGCGGCCATTTTCTGCCGCGCCGTGTCCGGGTTGCGCGCGGACTTGACGGTGAAATCCACCATCGGCCCTTCCAGGAAGGCCGGACACAAAGCATTGCAGCGCACCGGCGGCTTGAGCCGCGCGCCATGCAGCGCCACCGATTTGGTGAGCAGCGACACGCCGCCTTTCGACGCATTGTAGGCGGCGAGATTATGCCCGCCGACGAGACCCGACACCGACGACAAATTGACGATCGCGCCGCCGTTCTTGCGCAGCAAGCGGCATCGAATATTTGCAGCCGAGGAAAGTGCCGTCGAGATTGACGCTGAGCACGCGCCGCCAGCTGGCGAAGTCGAGCTGCTCGACGCTGCCGAGCGCGACAATGCCGGCGGCATTCACCAGCCCGTCGAGCCGGCCATGCTGGCGCTCGATCTCGGCCGCGGCGCGCTGCCAAGTCGGCTTCCGTCGGTGACGTCGAGCGCAAGATCGATGCCGCCGCCGGCCGCAAGATCGGAGGCAATCGCGCTGCCGCCGGCGCCTGCTTGACCGCGGCCGCAACGGCTGCGCCGACGGCGCCGGCGGCACCCGTGATGAGGACGATTTTGCCGTTGAGATCGGACATGCGCGTTATATTACCCGCTGGCGCTTGATCCCGCTCCCTCTATCTTAAAAGGCCCGGGAGCGACTAGGATGCACCCCACGAATTGAGCGTGAGATCGATCGATGGCCGAATCCAGCAACGCCGACATCAAGAAATTGCCCTTCGAGCGGGCGATCGAGGAATTGGAATCGATCGTCAAGCGGCTGGAGGAAGGCAAGGTGCCGCTCGAGGAATTGGTGGCGATCTATGAGCGCGGCGAGGCGCTTAAAAAGCGCTGCGAGGAGCTGCTGCGCCAGGCCGAAGCGCGCGTCGAGAAGATCACCCTCGATGCCCAGGGCAAGCCCACCGGCAGCGAGCCGCTCGACGTGGATTAGCGGCCGTACGGGCGCGACCGCACAACCCCGATGCCGGCCGCCAAACGCGGCAAACTGTGGACCGTTGCGGTCCGGCCCACCGCCATTTATCGCGAAAATTGGGCCGAAAATCGCGCCTGGATGTGGCGCTGTAACCGCCTGTTGAATTGCTTGGGGCTGCGAATTTGGTGTAAGCCTTTCGGGTTTTGCGGGAACCGATCCGGGTCTCCGCCCATTAGTCGTAAACCCTCGTGGAGTTGCTTTTGCCCGAAGCGTCCAAGACCCCCCTGCTCGATCGCATCAAGCTTCCCAGCGACACGAAGAACCTGTCGGCGGAACAGCTGCGCCAGCTGGCCGATGAATTGCGCACCGAGACCATCGACGCCGTCGCCAAGACCGGCGGCCATCTCGGCGCGGGGCTTGGCGTGGTCGAATTGACCGTCGCGCTCCACCATATCTTCGACACGCCGACCGACCGGCTGATCTGGGATGTCGGCCATCAGGCTTATCCGCACAAGATTCTCACCGGCCGGCGCGACCGCATCCGCACCATCCGCCAGGGCGGCGGGCTTGTCCGGCTTCACCAAGCGCGCCGAGAGCGAATACGATCCGTTCGGCGCTGCCCACTCCTCCACGTCGATCTCGGCTGGGCTCGGCATGGCGGTGGCGCGCGATCTCAAAGGCGAAAAGAATAACGTCATCGCGGTGATCGGCGACGGCGCCATGTCGGCGGGCATGGCCTATGAGGCGATGAACAATGCCGGCGCCATGGATTCGCGGCTGATCGTCATTCTCAACGACAATGACATGTCGATTGCGCCGCCGGTCGGCGCCATGTCGGCTTATTTGGCGCGGCTTTATTCCGGCAAGACTTATCGGACGGTGCGCGACATCGGCAAACAGCTCGCGAGCCGGCTGCCGAAATTCTTCGAGACCAAGGCCAAGCGGGTCGAGGAATTCACCCGCGGCTTCATGGCCGGCGGCACGCTGTTCGACGAGCTCGGCTTCTATTATGTCGGCCCGATCGACGGCCATAATCTCGATCACCTGCTGCCCGTTCTGCGCAACGTGCGCGACGCGGAAAACGGCCCGATCCTGGTGCACGTGGTCACGCAGAAGGGCAAAGGCTACGCGCCGGCGGAGAAATCCGCCGACAAATATCACGGCGTGGTCAAGTTCGACGTCGCCACCGGCGCGCAGATGAAGTCGAAATCGAACGCGCCGCAATACACCAAGGTGTTCGCCGAAAGCCTCATCAAAGAAGCGCGCAAGGACGACAAGATCGTCGCCGTCACCGCGGCGATGCCGTCCGGCACCGGGCTCGATCTGTTCGCCAAGGAATTCCCCAACCGCTGCTTCGACGTCGGCATCGCCGAGCAGCACGCGGTCACCTTCTGCGGCGGCCTGGCGACCGAAGGTTACAAGCCCTTCGCCACCATCTATTCGACCTTCCTGCAACGCGGCTACGACCAGGTGGTGCACGACATCGCCGTGCAGCGGCTGCCCGTGCGTTTCGCCATGGACCGCGCTGGTCTGGTCGGCGCCGACGGCCCGACCCATGCCGGCTCTTTCGATGTCGCCTATCTCGGCTGCCTGCCCGGTTTCGTCATTATGGCGGCGGCCGATGAGGCCGACCTCGTGCACATGGTGGCGACGCAAGTCGCCATCGACGACCGGCCGAGCGCCCTGCGCTATCCGCGCGGCGAAGGCCTGGGCGTGCCGATGCCGCTGGAAGGCAAGCCGCTCGAAATCGGCAAAGGCCGCATCGTGCGCGAGGGCCACAAAGTGGCGATCCTCTCGTTCGGCGCGCGGCTGGGCGAATGCCTCAAAGCCGCCGACGAATTGGCGGCGCTCGGGCTTGTCGACCACCGTAGCCGATGCGCGCTTTGCCAAGCCGCTCGACACCGACCTGCTGCTGCGGCTCGCGCGCGAGCACGAGGTGCTGGTCACCATCGAGGAAGGCTCGATCGGCGGCTTTGGCTCCTACGTGCTGCAGGCGCTGGCCGACAGCGGCGCGATCGACAGCGGACTGAAGGTCCGCTGCATGGTGCTGCCCGACATCTTCATCGACCAGGATTCGCCCAACGCCATGTATGCGACCGCCGGGCTCGACGCCAAAGGCATCGTCGCACGCGTGTTCGAGGCGCTGGGCAAGGACGCCGCCGCCGAGACGGTGAAGCTGGCTTAAGATTTCCGCGCTGCTAACTTTCTCGGTCATCCTCCGCGGGCGGCCTTTCGCCGCCACGTCAGGGTGACGGACCACGAGCGGCGTCATGAAAAAAGTCCCACGCCAACGCGCCGATCGCCTGCTGGTCGAGCGCGGCCTATTCGACAGCCGCGCCAAGGCGCAGGCCGCAATTGCGGCCGGCCTGGTCATCGCGAACAAAGTCACCGTGCGCAAGGCGTCGGAGACGATCGCGGCGAATGCGGATTTGCGCGCGACGCCGGCGCACCCTTACGTGTCGCGTGGCGGATTGAAGCTCGCGGCGGCGCTCGATCATTTCGGCTTCGATCCGCACGGCCGTGTTTGCCTCGACGTCGGCGCCTCCACCGGCGGCTTCACGCAAGTGCTGCTGGAACGCGGCGCCAAACATCTCTACGCGATCGATGTGGGACGCGGGCAATTGCATGAATTGCTGCGCCGCCGTCCCGAAGTCGTTTCGCTTGAGGAAACCGACATCCGCACATTCTCCCCTGCCCGCCTCGCTACATCGCCGGACTTGATCGTCATCGATGTCAGCTTCATTTCGCTCAAGCTGGTTTTGCCCGCGGCGCTTGCGCTGGCGAAAGCTTCCTGCGCAACTTGTTGCGCTGATCAAGCCGCAATTCGAGGCCGGACGCGCGCCAGCTCAAGCGAGGCATTGTGCGCGACGAAAAAATTCACGCCGCGGTCTGCGACGATATCGCAGCTTTCGTTGCCTCGCTCGGCTGGCGCGTCATCGGCGTCATCCCCTCACCCATCGCCGGCGGCGACGGCAATGCGGAATTTTTGCTGGGCGCCACGACGTGACTGAGCAGCTCACGATTCAACCGCATCGGCCATCGCGGCGACGGCGTCGCCGATACGGCGACCGGCCCGGTGTTCGTGCCCTATGCGTTGGCGGGCGAGACGGTGACGGTCGAGCCGGTCGCCGGCCACCCGGACCGCCGCCATCTCGTCCATGTCGACAAACCGAGCCACGAACGCGTCGCGCCGATCTGCAAGCATTTCGGCGCCTGCGGCGGCTGCGCCATGCAGCACTGGTCGCTTGCCGAATATCATCTGTGGAAGCGCTCGCTGGTGGTGGAAGCGCTCAGCCATGCCGGGCTGATCGCGCCAGTGGACGAAGTCATCATCGACGCCCATGGCCAGGGCCGCCGGCGCGCGGTGCTGCACGCGCGGCGCGGCGACAAAGATATTCTGGAAGTCGGCTTCACCGCCCCGCGCGCCCATCACATCGTCGCCATCGACCGCTGCCCGATTTTGGCGCCCGGTCTCGACGGCGCGATTCGTGCCGCCTGGGCCATCGCCGAAGTGCTTAAACCCGCCAACAAGCCGCTCGACATCCAGTTCACCGCAACCGACGGCGGCATGGACGTGGACGTGCGCGGCTCCGGCCCGATCACGCTCCCGGCTCATGACCGCGCTGGCGCGCGTGGCCGAAACGCACAAACTCGTGCGCATCACCCGCCACGGCGAACTGGTGACGCAAAGCGCGCAGCCGATGCTCAAAGTCGGCCGCTGCGATGTGCCGCTGCCGCCGGGTGCTTTCTTGCAAGCGACGGCGGAAGGCGAAGCCGTGCTGGCGCGGCTTGTGCTTGAGCACGTGGGCGGCGCCAAGCGCGTCGCCGACTTGTTCGCCGGCATTGGCACGTTTGCCCTGCGACTGGCCGAGAATGCACGCGTTGCCGCCGCCGACAGCGAAGCTACCGCCATTGAGGCGCTCAAGCGCGCGGCGGCGAACACGAGCGGCCTGAAGCCGGTCGAAGCCCAGACGCGCGATCTGTTCCGCCGCCCCTTCATGGCCGCCGAACTCAAAGCCTATGATGCGGTGGTGTTCGATCCGCCGCGCCAGGGCGCCGAGGCGCAGTCGCAAGAACTTGCCAAAAGCAATGTGAAGACGATCGTTGCGGTGTCGTGCGAAGCCAATACCTTTGCGCGCGATGCCGCGATCTTGGTCGCCGGCGGCTATAAACTCGCGAGGTCACGGCCATCGACCAGTTCCGCTATTCGTTCCACGTCGAGATCGTGGCGAAATTTATCCGTTAGCGCATGATCCCGAAAAGCATGTCCTCGACTTTGATCGGGAATGGGTACCGGTTTTCGGATAAGATCATGCGCAAATAAAAAAAGCTTATCGGAAATCGAAACCGCCGGTGCCCCAGCGTTCCTGCCAGCGCTTCTCGCCGATGGTGCAGGAAATGCGTGGCGCCTGCGCCGAAGCCGGCACCACGCGAGCCTCGGGCTGGCGCCCGGCGACTTCAAGAATCAATTTGGTGCGCGTTGCCTCGATGAATTTTGCGCGTTCGCGGATCGGCACCACGAAGGCGCCCGCACCGCCGATCACGCAATCCTCGTAATAGACATCGAGATTTTCGATATCCATGGTGCCGACATTGGGGCGATTGAGCATGATCGGAAGCCCGTTGATGGTGATGCCGGCGGCCAGCACATCGTCGCGTGTCGGCACCACCAGCGGCCCCGCATTATTGGCGCCGTCGCCCGACACGTCGATCACGCGGCGCAAGCCGCGATAGCCGCTGGTGTCGAACAAGGTCTTGGCAAAACGTAGGCCGCCGGAAATCGAGGTGCGTGAGGCGCGCCGATAGGGCGCGCGCGCGATTTCGGCGGCGACGGCGTCGGCCGACTCCGGCCCCTCGATCAGCCGCCATGGCATGACGATCTTCTGGTCGAACTCTCCGGCCCATTCGAAATAAGTGATGGCGACCTTGCCGTTGGCGCCCTCGCGCAGCGCCTGCATGAATTCGCGCGAGGTCAGCGCCATGATGTAACCCTCGCGTTGCAGCGCCTGCTCGTCCGGGTCCATCGAATAGGAAACGTCGACCGCGATCACCAGCTCGACATCGACCGGGATGGCGCCGGGGCTCTTGTCGGCAAATCGCGGATGCGGCGCGGCCAATGCCGCCAACGAAATGGCTGCCAGCGCAAAGGCGCCGGCGGCTAGCGCACCGGCGATGGCGAAAGTGGTTCCACGTCGCCCCATAAACAAATGCTGGCACAGAGCCGGGGCAAAAAAAAGGCTATCAGTGCGCGCTCAGCTTTCCAGCGCTTCGGTATCCACAATCTCGATGCCGAATCCGCCCAGCCCGACATAGGTGCGCTTGCTGGAAGCCAGCAGCCGGATCGAGGAAATGCCGAGGTCTTTGAGGATTTGCGCGCCCAGTCCGATCTCGCGCCACTGCTTGGAGCGTACGGCATCGGTTCCGGTGTCGCCTTCGTGCGGGATGTCGGCGATCGGCACGCCGGCAGTGCCGTCGCGCAAATAGACGATGACGCCGCGGCCTTCCGCCTTGAACCTTTTAAGCGCGGCGTTGATCGTTTTGGCGCCGCCGAACACGTCGCCGATCACATCGGCACGGTGCAGCCGCGCCGGCACATTTTTGCCGTCGCCGACGCCGCCATAGACGAAGGCCATATGATGCACGCTGTCGAACGGCGTCACATACGCATAACCGGTGAGCGGCCCAATCGGCGACGCGACCTGGAATTCAGCCACGCGCTCCACCAGTTTGTCGCGGGTCTGGCGATAGGCGATCAATTCGGCGATCGAGACCTGCGCGAATTTATGTTTGGCGGCGAAGGCCGCGACCTGCGGCCCGCGCATCACGGTACCGTCGTCGTTGGTCATTTCCGACAGCACGCCGACCGGCGGAAGCTTGGCCAGGCGGCAAAGATCGATGCAGGCTTCGGTGTGACCGGATCGCATCAGCACGCCGCCTTCGCGCGCGATAAGCGGAAACACGTGGCCGGGGCGCACAAAATCGGATGCGCCGCTGTTGTCGTTGGCGAGCGCGCGCACGGTATTGCAACGCTCCTCAGCCGAGATGCCGGTGGTCAGACCGTGTTTGACGTCAACGGTGACGGTGAAAGCTGTGCCGAGCGGCGCGTCGTTTTTCGCCACCATCGGATCGAGATGCAGCTTGCGCGCCTGCTCCGCGCCGAGCGGCGCGCAGACGATTCCGGATGTATTGCGGATGATGAAGGCCATCTTTTCCGGCGTGCAAAGGGAAGCCGCGACGAACAGGTCGCCCTCGTTCTCGCGGTCGTCGTCATCGGTGACCACAACGATCTCGCCTTTGGCAAAGGCCTTGATCGCGGCATCGACGCGGCTGTGGCTATCGGACACTTTGCTTGACCTCGAACGCCGTCACGCTTTGAACGGCCAGGCTGTTCCCTCGCCCATCTGGCCGCGATGCATCAGATAGTGATCGGCCAGCACGCATGCCACCATGGCCTCGCCAATGGGAACGGCGCGAATGCCGACGCAAGGATCGTGGCGGCCTTTGGTCGACACGTCCGTGTCGTTTCCGTAACGGTCGACGGTCTTGCGCGGCGTCAAAATCGACGAGGTCGGCTTGACCGCGAAACGCGCAACCACCTGCTGCCCGGTCGCGATGCCGCCGAGAATGCCGCCGGCATGGTTCGAGAGGAACACCGGCTTGTTGGCGTTCCCCATCCTCATCTCGTCGGCATTGTCCTCGCCGCTCATGGCGGCGGTGGCAAAACCGTCACCGATTTCCACGCCCTTGACCGCGTTGATGCCCATGAGCGCGGAGGCCAAATCGGCATCGAGCTTGGCATAGACCGGCGCGCCGAAACCGGCCGGCACGCCGTCGGCAACGACTTCGATCACCGCGCCGCAGGACGAACCGGCCTTGCGCACGCCATCGAGATACTCTTCGAAGAATTTCGCCTGCTTGGCGTCCGGACAGAAGAACGGATTTTTGGCAACCTCGTTCCAGTCCCAGCGCGCGCGATCGATTTTGTGCGGTCCCATCTGCACCAAAGCACCGCGCACGGAGAGCCCGGGCACGATCTTACGCGCCACCGCGCCGGCAGCGACCCGCGCCGCGGTTTCGCGCGCGGAAGCGCGCCCGCCGCCGCGATAATCGGTGATGCCGTATTTGACATCGTAGGTGTAGCCGGCGTGGCCGGGCCGGTATTTGTCCTTGATGTCGGAATAATCCTTCGAGCGCTGATCGACATTCTCGATCAGCAGCATGATCGGCGTGCCGGTCGTCACCTGCTTGCCGTCATCGCCGGTGAAGACGCCGGACATGATCTTGACCGCGTCCGGCTCCTGGCGCTGCGTGGTGAAGCGCGACTGCCCCGGCCGGCGCTTGTCGAGATAGACCTGGATGTCCTCAGGCGTCAGCGGAATGCGCGGCGGGCAGCCGTCGACCACGCAGCCGATCGCCGCCCCATGGCTTTCGCCGAAGCTGGTGAACCGGAACATATGGCCGAAGGTATTGAATGACATGGATGATCCACGGGTTGCCAGAGAGGTAACCCGCAAGCCTAGCGGTGGTCAAATCGATGGCCTCTCCGCCGTCATGCCCGGCTTTATGCTGGGCATCCACGCCTTGCTTCCGGAAAACAAGACGTGGATGGCCGGGACAAGCCCGGCCATGACAACTTAAGCATACCGCGTCAGCTTTTCGCCCTCGAACACATAAACCACCCCTTGTGCGATATCGAGCAAAGGCGCGGCCGCGGGCTTGGCGATGCCGAGATGAGCAATAAGCCCGCGCGCGGTGCCACCATGAGCGACGACCACCGTCTCGCGCGTCAGGCTCTCGTACCAGCCGCGCATGCGGGCCGAGACCATTTCGTAGCTTTCACCGCCCGGCGGCAGGAAATGCCATTTGTCGTGCTCGCGCTGCGCGATGCGGGCGGAATCGCGCTCATGCAGCTGCGCGATGGTGAAGCCCTCCCATTCGCCAAACGCGATTTCGGCGAGCTGCGGGTCGACTTTGTAACCGTCGGCGGCAAGGCCCATCGCCGTGCGCAGCAATTCCATGGTTGTGCGCGCGCGGCCGAGCGGGCTCGAAACGTAATCGAGGCTCATCGGCGCTATGCCCTCGCGCTCGAACAAATCGCGTAGCACACCGCCGCAATGGGTGGCCTGTTCGCGGCCACGCGCATTGAGCGGCACGTCGCGGCGGCCTTGCAAACGGCCCTCGACGTTCCAGTCGGTCTCGCCGTGCCGGATGTAATAGATCGTCGGGCGCGGCCGCATCGCCGCTAATCTTCCAGCTTGCCCACCGCCAAATCGGGCGCGTCGGGGTGCTTGATGCCGACGACGTGGTAGCCGGCATCGACGTGTTGTATTTCGCCGGTCACGCCGCTTGACAAATCTGAGAGAAAAAATACGCCGGCCTTGCCGACATCGTCCAAGGTGATGTTGCGGCGAAGCGGCGTGTTGTATTCGTTCCACTTCAGGATATAGCGGAAATCGCCGATGCCGGAGGCAGCCAACGTCTTGAGCGGCCCGGCCGAGATCGCGTTGACGCGGATATTCTTGACGCCGAGATCGGCGGCGAGATAGCGCACCGAGGATTCGAGCGCGGCCTTGGCCAGCCCCATCACGTTGTAATGCGGCATCCATTTCTCGGCGCCGTAATAGGTGAGCGTGAGCATCGAGCCGCCATTGGTCATCAGCTTCTCGGCGCGCTGGGCGACCGCGGTGAACGAGTAGCAGCTCACCTGCATGGTCTTGGTGAAATTGTCCTCCGTTGTGTCGACATAGCGGCCATCGAGCTGATCCTTGTCGGAAAAGGCGATGGCGTGCACCAGAAAATCGAGCGAGCCCCAGGCTTTTTCGACGGCGGCGAAAACCGCATCGAGCGTGGCCGGATCGGTGACGTCGCAATGGCCGACCACCAGGCCGCCCACCTCCGCCGCCAGCGGGTCGACGCGCTTTTTGAGCGCATCGCCTTGGTAGGTGAATGCCAGCTCGGCGCCGTGATCCCGGCAGGCTCTTGCTATTCCCCAGGCGATCGAGCGGTTGTTGGCAACGCCCATGATCAGGCCGCGTTTGCCATGCATGAGGCCTGCATTTTCCGGCATTAAACTGTCCGTTCTGCCGGTAAACGCCGGCCGTCTCGCGGTCGCCAAGGTTCTTGTGGCATAGGGTTTTGGGGTCAGCAAGCAATGCGGCCGGTCGGCGCGTTTGCCTTGGTAATTCAATTCGATTTCGGGAATATGATGCTGTTTGAGGGGTTTCTTTCCATGATCGAGGCGTTCGAATTGCCGGACGGGAGCGGGCGTTGGCAACGGACGCGCGAGGCTTAACCCGGCATGCGGTTTTAATAGGGAGCAACTTGTTTGGCGACGTTCGGGCAGAACGTTGAGGCGACGATCCCGGCGCTGCGCCGCTACGCGCGGGCGCTGACGCGGGATTCCGACATCGCCGACGACCTGGTGCAGGACACGCTGGTGCGGGCGCTGCGCTCGGAGCACCTGTTCCTTGGTGGCGACGTGCGCAGCTGGCTGTACACGATCCTCACCAACCTTAACCGCAACCGGCTGCGCTCGCTGGCGCGGCGGCCGCAGCACTCGCCGCTGGAGGACAACGACGCGCCCGATCTTGCCGGACCGGAAGCTGGCGGGCGCGACATCGAACGCGCGCTGGCAACGCTGGTGGAGGACCAGCGCAACGCTTTGCTGCTGGTGGTGCTGGAAGGGCTCTCCTACCGCGAAGTCGCGGAGGTGCAAGGCGTGCCCATCGGTACCGTGATGTCGCGTTTGGCGCGTGCGCGCGTGCAGATCAAATCCTATCTCGACGGCGAGCGCCCCGCGCTGCGCCGTGTGAAATGAAATATGAAAGCCAAGGTGAAGTCATGAACGACCGCAATTCCCCCGTAACCGAGGATGAGTTGCACGCTTATGTGGACGGCGAATTGCCCGCCGACCGCAAGGAGGCCGTTGCCAACTGGCTGGCCGCCAACCCCGAGCAGGCTGCCCAGGTTGCCGTCTTGGCAGGCGCAGGCCGAGGCCATCCGCGCGCGCTATGGCGCGGTGGCGCAAGAGCCGGTGCCGGCCCGCCTCAAGCTCGAGCAAGTGATGCGGAAGGATCGCGCCGCCGGACGCTCGTGGATGGCGATGGCGGCAGCGGCGGCGACCATTACCTTCGTGCTCGGCGGCACCGTAGGCTGGATGGCGCACGGCGCATCGATTGCCGCGCCCAGCAGCTTCGACACTTACACCGCCGACGCCATCGAAGCCCACAAGCTTTACGTGGTCGAAGTCCGCCACCCGGTCGAAGTGCCGGGCTCGGAGCGCGCCCACATGACGCAATGGCTGACCAAGCGGCTCGGCTACCAGCAGAACATTCCCGATTTGCAGGCGGCCGGTCTCAAGCTGGTCGGCGGCAGGCTGTTGCCGGGACCGACCGGCGAAGCAGCCGCGCTCTATATGTATGAAGGCCCGACCGGCGAACGCTTCACGGTCTATTGCGCCAAGGCCGCCACGCAAACGCAGGAAACCGCGCTGCGCTTCAAGGCGAAAAACCGCTTCGCCGCGATTTATTGGGTGGACGACCAGCGCGCCTTCGTGGTGAGCGGGCCGGCCGATCGCGACCGGCTCGAGACGATCACCAAGATGATCTACGACCAGGTCGACAAGAGCGGTTCGAAGAAGTCGTAAACCCAGTCACCTCTCCCCGCTTGCGGGGAGAGGGACCTACTCCAGATCCTTGCGCGGATCGTAGGCGTTGCTTGTCGCGCCATTTCTTCATCAATTCTTTGAACTCTTCATCCGGCGCTCGGGCAGCATGATGCGCACGGTGGCGAGCAGATCGCCGGCGCCGCTCTTGGCCTTGAGGCCCTTGCCCTTGAGGCGAAACGTGCGTCCGGAATTGGTGCCGGGAGGAATCGCCAATTCGACCGCCCCATCAAGCGTCGGCACCCGCACTTTGCCGCCGAGCGCTGCCTCATAAAGCGTGACCGGCAGATCGAGCCGCAGATCGCTGCCGTCCGGCGTGAACAGCGGATGCGGCGCGACATTGACGGTGATGAGCGCATCGCCGGCTTTGCCCGTGGCGCTCGGCCACCCCTGCCCCTTGAGGCGGATCTGCTGGCCGCTGGCCAGGCCTGCTGGAATTTTGACTTCGACATCTTTGCCGGTCGGCAGATGCACGCGCGTTTTGACGCCCTTGGCCGCTTCCGGCAACGTGATGGTGAGGGCTGCGTGCAGATCCTGCCCCGTGGCCGGGGACGCCGAATTCCTCCGGCTCGAATTGCGCGCCGAAACGGCCGCCGCGCTGGCGCGCGGGCCCCGCCGCCGAACATGCCGCGCAAAATATCTTCGAAACCGCCGGCGCCACCACCGGCACCGCCACGTTCGAAGCCGTCGGGGCCGTAGCTGAATTGTTCGAAATGGGCGCCGCGGCCGGGATTGAAACCGCCGCCGCCACCTCCCGGCTGCGCGCCAAAGCCTTCGTAGCCGCGGAAGCGCGGCTTGCCCTCGGCGTCGATCTCGCCGTTGTCGAAAGCTTTGCGCTTCTTGTCGTCGCCGACGATTTCATAGGCGGCGTTAAGCTCGGCAAAGCGCGAGGCGGCCTTGGGATCGTGCTTGTTGGCGTCGGGATGCAGCTTCTTGGCGAGCCGCCGGTAGGCGCTCTTGATATCGCTTTCGCCCGCACCCTTCGATACCCCCAAAATCTCGTAGGGGTCGCGCATCCGTCAACACTCCCGTGAAAAAGCTCCCGCCGGTGCAATGCCGGCGATTCCAATATCACAATGTGGGGTTCAAACGGCCCGGATGCAACGCAGCCTAGCGCCGTTACGAGCGCTTCCAGGGCTTGAGCGAGCGCACTTGCCAGACGCCCTTTTCCTGCTGGCAGGCTTCGCCCTGCATCCAGGATTGCGCGCTGCCGTTGACGTAACTCGCCAGGAAATCGCGGCAGGTCTGCCCGCCTTGGGTATAGGCGGATGCGATCGGGGTCACCGTGCCGCGCGCGCCCGAACTTGGATTTTCCCAGGTCTGGCTGGCGTATTTATCGTCGCGGTTGAGCACCTTGGTGACGGCCGCTTTGGTGAAAGCAAGATCGTGGTCGGGCGGCAATTTGCCGACTTCCGTGGTGCCGGGCGGCGGCGTGATCGAACCGGTGTTGTCGGACTTGTCGGTTTTGCCGAACAGGCTGTCGAGCTGGTAGGACATGCTGCAGCCGCCGCAGGCCATAGCCAGCGCCAAGGCCCCGCCAAGGGCCGCTCCGCGCCATAGGCGCGACGGCGCAACTCCATTATAAAGGCGCCATTGAAACTGGTTATACGCACCGGCCAAGCGAGTACTCCGAGAGATGTCCGATACAGCCCCGATTGAACACCCAAGTTGGTTAACGACTGGTGATTTCACGGCCGCCGATGAACCTTTTCGCCTGTTTGACGCCTGGCTGAAGGAGGCCGCCGCGTCCGAACCGCGCGATCCGACCGCCATGACGCTGGCGACGGTCGATGCCGAAGGCCTACCCAACGCCCGTATGGTGCTGCTCAAAGGCGTCGATAACCGCGGATTCGTCTTCTATACCAACATGGACAGCCAAAAAGGGCAGGAATTGGACGCCCATCCGCTGGCGGCGATGGTATTTCATTGGAAATCGCTCAACCGCCAGATCCGCCTGCGCGGCGACATCGAGAAAGTGACGCCCGAGGAGGCCGACGCCTATTTCGCCACCCGTCCCAAGCAGGCCCAAATCGGCGCCTGGGCCAGCAAGCAATCCTCGCCGCTGGAAAGCCGGCTGGCGTTCGAAAAAGCGGTGGCGCTCTACGCCGCCAAATACGCCATCGGCACTGTGCCGCGGCCGCCTTATTGGTCGGGTTACCGGCTGCTGCCGCGTTCGATCGAATTCTGGCACGACCGGCCGTTCCGCCTGCATGACCGCATCGTGTTCACGCGCGAGAAGATCGACGCACCGTGGGTGAAGACGCGGCTTTATCCGTAAGTGAGATCGAAGACCTTATGCCGACGATCGACACACGTCCAACCAGCCACGCCGCACGCTGCTCCTCACCGGAGCAAGCCGCGGCATTGGGCATGCGACCGTCAAGCGCTTCTCGGCCGCCGGCTGGCGCGTGATCACGTGTTCGCGCCATCCGTTCCCGGAAAATTGCCCGTGGGATGCCGGTCCCGAAGATCACATCCAGGTCGATCTCTCCGACGCCGCCAATACGCTCGCGGCCATCGAGGAGATCAAACGCCGGCTGGAACACCGCGAGCTGCACGCGCTGGTCAACAACGCGGCGATCAGCCCTAAGGCCGAAGGTGGCAAGCGGCTCGGCTCGCTCGATACCACCATCGAGGTCTGGCACCACGTGTTCCAGGTGAACTTCTTTGCGCCGATCATGCTGGCGCGCGGCCTCGTCGAGGAACTTAAGAAAGTGCAAGGCTCGGTGGTGAACGTCACGTCGATTGCCGGCTCGCACGTGCATCCGTTCGCCGGTGCTGCTTACGCGACATCGAAGGCGGCGCTCGCTTCCCTCACCCGTGAAATGGCCAGCGACTTCGGCCGCCTCGGCATTCGCGTCAATGCGATTGCGCCGGGCGAAATCGACACCGCGATTTTGTCGCCCGGCACGGACAAGATCGTTCAGGAGATTCCGATGCAGCGCCTGGGCACGCCTGACGAAGTGGCCAAGATCATTTACGTGCTGTGCACGGAGACGAGTTCTTATGTGAACGGCGCCGAAATTCATATCAATGGCGGGCAGCATGTGTGAGCGCCCTCGCCTCACTGATTCAATTTTCAATTAGCCAACGCAGCGCGCGCCGCGCTTGCTTAGGTATCGCGCAAGGCAAGCGTCATCGCCCCTATTCTTTGCGGCGCGGGATACGCCGTCTTCCTCCCCGCCTTCGCGGGGACAAGCTTTCGTCCCTCGGCAAAACCGAGGGGGACGGCGCGCCGATCGGCGCAACCTTCCTTAAGTGCGTGCACGGTTTCCCGTACACGGCGCCTTCCGGCGCGCCATCGCGGCGTTTTTTGTCCCTGGCGCCGTACTTCCGGGCGGCTTAGCGGGGCGCTCTTCACGCCCCCTAGCGGGGTGGCTTCCGCCTCCCCTCGCTTCCCGCCTCGTCCAGCCATTCAAGGCAGCCCCACGTAGTTGGAGCGGACGGCTGGCCAGGGCCTCCC
Source organism: uncultured Alphaproteobacteria bacterium (assembly GCA_963756805.1). GTDB lineage: Bacteria > Pseudomonadota > Alphaproteobacteria > Rhizobiales > Xanthobacteraceae > Pseudolabrys. Next base: position 181,574 of record CAVWPH010000012.1, on the reverse strand, counting down.
GGAAGCAGGTTTGCGAAACCTGCCCGCGGGCGCCACATCCGATCCCATCATTTAGACGCCTCTAGATGACGCCCTCAGCTGAACCGGACAGGGCGGAATATAGTCCATATGTAGGATTAAAGTCAAGAGACTTTGTTGACCCAGCCCGATCGCGGGCCCGCTCCGCAGGCTAGCGAACCAGCGGGCTTTCCCAGACGAGAACAAGCAACTCCTTGAGCTGGGCAAAACGCTTTGCTCCCAACTCGTTGCTCCATTCACGCTCGATGTCACGGAGAATATCGACGATTTTCAAGAATGCGGCGCGGCCACGTTTGGTAAAGCGAATAATGCGCGCGCTGCCCTCATCCGGCACATCGGAACGGACGATATAACCGAAGCCTTCGAGGCTGCGGAGCAGCTGGTTCATCGCCTGTTTGCTCATGCCGGCGCGCTCGGCAAGAGTCCCCGGGCGAACCCCATCCGGACCCGGAAAATTCAACACAGCCATATGCGGTACGCGCAGTTCATCAAACCCGGCTGCATTGAGTTCCTTGATGATGCGGCGGTGGATGGCTTGCGCAGGAACCCGGAGCAATGCGCCAATGAGCAGATCTTGCGTCCTAGTCGATGCAATTTTTACCGCCGACGGCATTGACATCTCCAGTAAACTGCATTTACAGTAAGCAGTCAATGCCGTTTACCATGGGAGCCGTCCATGCTGCAAGAGGCCGCCGATCTCCGCGTCAATCCTGCCAATGAAATCCTTCGCGGCGGGCAACTCGAAGTCCGGTTCTTACTGACCGCGGACAATTCGAATGGCAGCGTCGCGGCCTTCGAGCTCATGGTTCCTGCCGCGCAGCGCCTTCAAGCTCCGGCGCATAGCCATAACCACTACGAAGAGACGATCTACGGCATCGACGGAACGTTGACCTGGACTGTCGACGGCAAGCCAATCGATGTTGGGCCGGGCCAGGCGCTATGCATTCCGCGCGGCGCCATTCATCGGTTCGACAACAACGGAAGCAAAGACGCGAAGGCACTTTGCGTAATTACACCGGCGGCGATCGGTCCACAGTATTTCCGCGAGGTTTTTGAGGTCGCCAATGCCGCAGCCGGCGGTCTGCCCGATCGAGCGAAGATGATGGAGATCATGCGCCGCCACGGCCTTACGCCGGCTCCGCCTCCGAAGTAGCGAGAGGCTCGTCCCAACCACGCGCCGGGAACTACGTCAGTGCGGCCATTGCATGATCGGAACGGTGCTGATCGCATTCGCCGGCGAGCCATTGACGATCTTGGTACTGATGGCGACGTAGACGAGCGTGTTCCGCGGTTTATCAACCAGGCGATAAATACGCGTTGTCTTGAAAAAAATGCTCGTTTTCTGGCTAAAAATTTCTTCCTTATGACTTAGTTTTGATAGGTCAACATTGACCGGGCCGATTTGTCTGCACGAGACGGAAAAATTTGATGGGTCCTCGTTTAAACCAAATGGCTGGCCCCATCCGCCTTTTCTCGCCTGCGAAATGTGACACACGATGCCGGGCACCTGCGGATCCTCGAATACGCTAACGCACACCTTGTCGTTGGGAGAAAGTGCATTGAACGTGGTGCTAATGCAGTCCAGGTCGGCGGCCTGTGCGGAATTGAAGGATATGCCGGCCAGCATGGCCGCGACAAAAAGCCGTTTCATTCGTGAGCCTCCGCATTTGTCGCGAGGACGGACCCTCTTTACAGCCACTTCTTCCACTTAAACACCAGCAGCGGCACCACGGCCGCGATCACCATCAGCACCAGCGCGTAGGGGTAGCCGTAGTCCCAGTCGAGTTCGATCATGCCGTGATGGAAATTCATGCCGTAGACCGAAGCGACCAGCGTCGGCGGCATGAAGATGACCGCCGCGATCGAGAATATCTTGATGATGTTGTTCTGCTGGATGTTGACCACGCCGAGCATGGCGTCGAGCAGGAAGGTGATTTTGCCCGAGAGATAGCTGGCGTGGTCGGTGAGCGAAATCACGTCGCGTTGCATCGACTGCAATTGCGCGCGCACATCCTTGCTCCATTTCAGGCCTTCGGCCTCGTGGTGCAAGAACAGCAGCAGCCGGCCGATCGAGACCAGGCTCTCGCGCACTTTCGAGGTGAGGTCGCCTTTGCGGCCGAGCGCCTTGAGCACGTCGTTGTAGGACGGCGGGGCCATTTCGTCGTCCGGCTCGAAAATCGAATGCGAGATCTGGTCGATCTCGGCGCCGATGCGCTCCAGGATGTCGGCGGAACGGTCGATCACCGCGTCGAGCAGATCCATCAGCACGCTCTCGCCCGTCACCTTGGTTGGCGAGCTGCGCGCAAGCTTATTCTCGACGATGGCGAAGGGGCGCGGCTCGTCGTAGCGCACGGTGGTGAGCTTGTGGCCCGACAGAATGAAGGTGACCGGCGTGGTCTTGGGCGTCGCGCTGTCGGACTGACACATCAGCGTCGCGGTCATGTAGCGCGCGTCGTTTTCGACATAGAGCCTGCTGGAAACCTCGATCTCCTGCATCTCCTCGCGCGTCGGCACCGCGATGCCGAGCAGCTTTTCGACCAGTTTGTCTTCCTGGACGGTCGGCGACATCATGTCGATCCACACCGCCGCTTCCGACGGCGCTTCGCCGGTTTCGACCGGGGAGCGCTCGAGCGATGTGCCGCGCGGGACGTAGACCGTAAGCATGCAAACCACCGTTATTCAGACCACTTTCAATGGCCCGAACGCGCGGGCGAGCGCAAGACATAATTGTCTTGGCACGCCGCCATAACGGTGATGCGAAGGTGGCTTTAGAACCCGGCCACTACGCCGGGGGACGCCGTTTCAGCCGCAGTCGTCAGTCGCTATCTTGCGGGATGAAGCGGGTCTGGTTCGGCTTTAGCTGTTCGCCCTTGTGGCGGACCGCGCCGGCCACCGCCGAAATGCCGATCTTGCCGTAGCGTTCGTCTAGTCTGGTGAAGTTGCGCTGGGAGTCTTGGCTTTGCTCCGTCGCCCGTGTCGCTTCCATAGTCCTTACTCTCCATCCGTCCTTGGTGTCGTCCTCGGGCGCTTCTGTGGCCGCCGACTGGGGCAAAATTGCGCAGGTAATCGTATCCTAGTGTGACATTTGCCCGGCACCGCCCAATCTTGTGCGCCGGCAAGCCCGATTATGCCGGCCGGTATGGTAAACCGTCCGTTAAGGTCTTGACGGCAGTGTCGTTTTTAGGCCGCTGCGGCGGCCGGTCCCCGCCTAAAGTCGGGTGCGGCATTCGAGCAACAGTTTTCGACAAGCTGCTTGTGGACAGGCCGGAAATCATAGCTATCGCGCTGGTTTTTCGGTTAATTGCAGCTTGAACAGTTTGGCACGTGGGCGCCCGAACGGTGCGCCTGGGAAAGAGGATGAAATGGCGGCACGGGGTTTGTTTTTTGCGCTCTTAGGCGTCGGCGTTTTGCTCGGCGGCTGCATGCAGTCCACCATCGAGCCGGCGTCGGAAGCCAACTTGACCCCGCGCGACAAGAAGTTGCTGGCGGCGGCGCCCTATGCGCCGGCGGCGATCCCCGAACCCTATAAGCGCCACATCGTCGAATATCACCGCAAGGAGATGCCCGGTTCGATCCTGATCGATTCCGATGCGCGCTATCTCTATTACGTGCTGCCGGATCACAAGGCGATCCGCTACGGCGTCACCGTCGGCGAAGAAGCGCTGGCCTGGTCGGGCGTGGCCAAAGTCGGCCGCATGACCGAGTGGCCGTCCTGGACGCCGACCGCCGAAATCAAGAAGCGCATGGACGTGCCGGACTATGTCGGTCCGGGTCCGCAAAATCCGATGGGCGCGCGCGCCATGTATTTGTTCGAGGGCAACAAGGACACGCTCTACCGCATTCACGGCACCAACCAGCCGGAATATATCGGCCAGGCGATTTCCTCGGGCTGCATCCGCATGACCAACGAGGACGTCATCGACCTGTACAAGCGGGTCAAGTCGGGCACCATCGTCGTGGTGCTGGCGCCGCACCAAGGCGACTCGCCGAACAACCCGCGGGTCGCGGCGGCCACGACGGTGGCACCGCACTGAGCTTAAAAGTTGATTTTCGCTAACATGACGGCGCCGGAAACGGCGCCGTTTTTGTTTTCAGGCGCCGAGATCGATGCGCAGGATTTCCGGCGGCACGCCGAGGCGCAGCGGCACCTTCGAGCAGCCGAGCCCGCCTGACACTATCATGTGCCGGCCGCGCTCGACGATGTGGCCATAGGCAAAGCGCGCGCCATATTGCGACGGCGCCCAGAGCGGCGGGACGAACGGCAGCACGATCTGTCCGCCATGGGTGTGGCCGGCAAGCGTGAGCGCGACGCTCCCCGGCACGTTCGTGAAAATATCGGGCTCGTGCACCAGCAGGATCACCGGGTCGTTGGTGGTGACGCGTTTCAAAGTGCCGGGCAGATCGTCGACGCCTTCGAACCGGCCGGGCCCGCGCACCAGCGCAAGCTGATCGCCCAACCCCGCCAGCCAAAAGCGATTGCCCGCATCGCCCAGCAGCACGGCGTTATTTTCCATCAGCGGGATGCGCACTTTGGCCAAGGCGTTACGCACGCCATCGACGTCGTACCACCAGTCGTGATTGCCCAGAATCGCATGCACGCCGAGCGGCGCTTTCAGCCGGGCAAGCTCAGCGGCCCAGACAGCATGCGGCACTATCTCGGTGACGAAGCGATGCGTTGCAAAAAAGTCGCCCAGCACCACCACCAGATCCGAACCCAACGCATTGGCGGCATCGACAACCTGCGCCACGCGCGCAGCGCCCATATTGGGACCGCCGGCATGCAAATCGGCGATGACGGTGACGCTCAGGCGCTTACCGGCCGGCCAGTTCGGCGGCACGGGCGCGTAACGGGTGACGATCAGGTCATGCGCCGCCTCATGCGCGGCATAGGCGGCGGTCGAGGGCATTACCAGCCCGCCCAAAGCCGTGAGGCCGAGGCCGCCTTTGATCAGGCCGCGCCGGGTCAGCTTGTGGGCTGCGGGCTGCGGCGGCATAAGTTCGCTGGGCGAGCCGATGGTCATGGCGCAACAACTAGCCTGGAATTGTGAATCGACAATGGACCAGGCCCCATAGTTTCCGGGAATGATTAACGGGCATCGGCGAGTGCCGGGCGCGGACGCGGCAGCGGGATTGGCGGCGGCGGTTCGCGCACATCCCACTGGCAGATGCGATAGCCCTTGCCGCGCTCAATGACGTCGAGATGGATGTGGCTCTCGTGGTAGCGGTCGGAGCCTGGCCCGAGCACGGTGGTGAAACGGTGGCAGACGCTGTCGCGCAAATCCTCGCGCAGCGGCTTGTCGGCGTTCACATCGGTGAGCTCGATGCGGCGGCCGTCGGCGAGATGAAGCGCGCGCAGGTCGATGGCGTTACCCTTGCCGTGTTCGGAAAGCTTGGCTCCGAACACGCGGTTGCGGCCGCGGCATTCGAAAGAATCGTAATTCTCGATCGAGCGTCAGCGCGCTACCCAATTTGGCGACGCGCGGGCCCGCTTCGTCGCGCACCCAGGAAGACACCGACTCCGCCATCTCGCAACGCAGCACCGCCGAAGGCTTGATGGCGACGCGGCTTTTGTCCGGCATCAACACCGCCTCGAGCCTGACCATGTCGGGACCGCCGCATTCGCCCGGCCCGATCAGCCGCGGCAGCGCAACGGTCGAGGCTATGCCTGCCAGGCGCTTGTCGCAGTCGGTCGGCGCACTCGTCATGGCGGCGGCATCGAAATTGGGCCCGGCCGCGGCGGCGGCTTCCGCAAAGGAATGTGGCACGGCCCAGATCGGCGGCCGCGGGCGCGGCAGCGGGACCTCTTGCGCCACAGCAAGACCGCAGCCCAGTCCGCACCCCAAGGCGATGAGCGGCGCAAGCGCGAAAATCAGCCTCATGGCGGCGATGTTCCGTCCCCGATTGCGGCATTTATACAAGATCACGAGGCCATTGCTTCATCCGTTGCGCCCGCTACTTTAAGAGCCGGCTGGCGAGGGGCCGGTCCAAAAAGCGTTTTTCGACGCGCATGATCCCGAAGAGTGGGTACCGGTTTTCGGACAAGATCATGCGCCCATGAAACTAGGAGGGGAATGCCATGCTCGGGCAGATGCAGGACTGGCCGCTGCTGTGCCATCGCATCATCGACCACGCCGCCACCTACCATGGCGAGCGCAAGGTCATTACCCGTTCGGTGGAAGGGCCGATTGTCGAGACCAATTACGCCTCGATCCGCGCGCGCGCCCTGAAAGTGGCGCAGCGGCTGGAGAAGGACGGCATCAAGCTCGGCGACCGCGTCGGCACGCTGGCCTGGAACACCTGGCGACACCTGGAAGCCTGGTACGGCATCCTCGGCATCGGCGCGGTCTATCACACCGTCAATCCGCGCCTGTTCCCCGATCAGATCGTGTGGATCGTCAATCACGCCGGCGACCGCATGATGTTTGTCGATCTCACTTTCGTGCCGCTGCTTGGAAAAGATCGCCGACAAGCTTACCGGCAATCGAAAAATACATCGTGCTCACCGACGCCAAGCACATGCCCAAGACCACGCTGAAAAACGCGGTCGCCTACGAGGACTGGATCGGCGAGGTCGACGGCGATTTCCAATGGCGGTCGTTCGACGAGAACACCGCCGCCGGCATGTGCTACACCTCGGGCACCACCGGCGATCCCAAGGGCGTGGTCTATTCGCACCGCTCCAACGTGCTGCACGCCTTCATGGCGTCGCTGCCGGATTCCAAGAACCTATCCGCGCGCGATGTTTGCATGCCGGTGGTGCCGATGTTCCACGCCAATGGCTGGTCGCTCGCGTTTTCGACGCCGATGGTCGGCGCCACGCTGGTGCTGCCGGGCGCCAAGATGGACGGGCCCTCGATCTACGAATTGCTCACCAAATATAAAGTCAGCTTCACCGCCGCGGTGCCGACCGTCTGGCTGATGCTGCTGCAAGACCTGGAAAAGACCGGCGGCAAGCTGCCCGACTTGACGCGCGTGGTGATCGGCGGCTCGGCCTGCCCGCGCGCCATGGCCAAGACTTTCCAGGATGTCTACGGCGTCGATGTCATCCACGCCTGGGGCATGACCGAGATGAGCCCGCTCGGCTCGCTCTGCACCATGAAACCGGAATACGCGGGGCTAACCGGCGAGGCCAAGCTCGACGTGCAGCAGAAGGCCGGCCACCCGCCGTTCGGCGTCGAAATGAAAATCACCGACGATGCCGGCAAGTCGCTGCCTTGGGACGGCAAGACTTTCGGCCGCCTGAAAGTGCGCGGGCCGGCGGTCGCCAAGAGCTATTACAAGGTGCAAGGCGGCGAGGTGTTCGAGAAGGACGGCTGGTTCGACACCGGCGATGTCGCGACCATCGATCAATACGGCTACATGCAGATCACGGATCGGTCCAAGGACGTGATCAAATCGGGCGGCGAATGGATTTCCTCCATCGATCTGGAAAACCTCGCGGTCGGCCATCCGAAAGTGGCGGAAGCTGCCGTCATCGGCGTGCACCATCCGAAATGGGACGAGCGGCCGCTGCTGGTTATCGTCCTTAAAAAAGGCGAGACCGCCACAAGGAAGACATCCTCGGCTTCATGCAGGGCAAGATCGCCAAATGGTGGATGCCGGACGACGTTGCCTTTGTCGAAGAAATCCCGCACACCGCCACGGGGAAAATCCAGAAGCTGACGCTGCGCCAGCAGTTCAAGGATTACCGGCTGCCGAACGTGCAGGCGGCGGAGTGAAGCCAGGCGCTTATCAGGAGATTAAAATGCGGACTTTGCCTCGTGCCGGTGCCCTTGCGGCATTGGCGCTCATTGCCGGATTGAGCGCTCTCGTCGCCGCCGGCCCCTTCACTCCAGCCGCGGCCCAGACCGCCGGGAAAACCATGACCACAGCATCGGGATTGAAAATCACGGACTCGAAAGTCGGCACCGGCGCGTCGCCCAAGCGCGGGCAGACTTGCGTCATGCATTACACCGGCTGGCTCTATGTGAACGGCATCAAGGGCAAGAAGTTCGACTCTTCCGTTGACCGCGGCGAGCCGTTCGAATTTCCGATCGGCCAAGGCCGCGTCATCAAGGGCTGGGACGAAGGCGTCGCCACCATGAAAGTCGGGGGAAAACGCACGCTGATCATTCCGCCCGCGCTCGGCTATGGCGAACGCGGCGCCGGCGGCGGCGTCATCCCGCCGCACGCCACGCTGATGTTCGATGTCGAGCTGCTTGGGGTGAAAAACTAGCGCCGGCGCCCTGCCCGGCATCGCTCGCATTGTTCGGCGCAGCCCCGCTTGCTAGCCTTCATGTCCTCAAGTTGGGGCGTAATCCTGCATGACTGCGGCCTTCCAGACCATCGAGCTGAAAACCGACGGCGCGGTGGCGGTGCTCACGCTCAACCGGCCCGGGCGGTTGAACGCCATCAACAAGCAGATGCTGGGCGAATTGCAGGCGGCGCTCGATACGAGTCGAAAATGACGCGAGCCTGCGCGCGCTGGTCGTCACCGGCGCCGGCGGAAATTTCTCCTCCGGCTTCGATCTCAAAGAACAGATGGAGGCGCAGCCTTCCGGCACCGAACAATGGCGCGAAATTTTGCGCCGCGATTTTGCCGCCGTTACCCGCTTTTGGTCGCTGAAGAAGCCGACCATCGCGGCGGTCAGCGGCTATTGTCTCGCCGGCGGCTGCGAGCTGGCGCTGTCCTGCGACATGACGATCGCCGCCGAGGACGCCATTTTCGGCGAGCCGGAATTGAAATTCGGCGCCGGCATCGTGGTGATGATCCTGCCCTGGCTGGTCGGCCCCAAACGCGCCAAGGAAATTCTATTGACCGGCGCCGACCGGATTCCCGCGCGCGAGGCGCTCGACATCGGCTTGATCAACCGCGTCGTGCCCGCGAGTGAAGTGATGACGTCGGCCATGGCGCTGGCGCGCCACATCGCCGTCATCGATCCCGATCTGGTGCAAGAGACCAAACGCGCCATCAACCGCACGTTCGAGATCATGGGCTTCACCAAAGCGCTGGAAGAAGCGCTGGCGATCGATCTCGGCATCGAGGGCGAAGGCAGCGCCGACAAGCGCCAGTTCATGGACATCGCGCGCAAGGACGGCCTGCGCGCGGCGATTGCCTGGCGCGACGCGCGCTTCGCGCAAAAATGACCGAACGATTAGACGCGCTGCTGTTTTCGGCCTGCGAGCGTTCGCCCGCCGCCATGGCGCTGGAAGACGCGCAACACACCTTAAGCTACGGCGAGCTTGCGGCGGCGGCGCGCAAGACGGCGCAGGCCTTGCGCGAACAAAATTTAGCGGCCGACGAACCGGTGCTGGTGCCGGTCGCCAATGCACCGCGCGACTTTGCCGCCTTCCTCGGTGTCTGGGCCGCCGGCGGGGTCGTGGTGCCCGTTGCCCGCAACGCCCCGGCGGCGGCAACCGAAGCCACGCGCGCCGCGACCGGCGCCCGCCTGACGATCGCGGAAGACGGCACGGCGGCCGTTTTAAGCAGCCAGCCGCCGCCGGCGCGGCCGATGCTGAAAGGCGCGGCCATCGTCATTTTCACCTCGGGCTCGACCGGCGCGCCCAAAGGCGTGGTGCTGGGGCATTCGGCGTTTGCCCGCAAGCTCATGGAAATCGACAGCGTGCTTAAGTTCTCGCCCGATACGCGCGGCCTGCTGGTGTTGCAGATCACTTTCGTGTTCGGCATCTGGTTCACGCTGCTCACATTGCTCAAGGGCGGCAGCGTGTTCATGTGTCAGCGTTTCGATCCCCTCGCCGCATTAGCCGATCTCGCCGAGCGCCGCATCACGGATGCGGCCTTCGTTCCGACCATGCTGCGCCGGATATTGGCGGCGGACGCAAGCGCGATGGCGCCGCTGCTCGGCCGCATCGCGCTCAACACCATCCATACCGGCGGCGAGCCGTTCAATCCGGCGCTGGGACAGCGCATTCGCGAATTGCTGCCCAAGGCTGCGATCGTCGATATTTATGGGCTGACCGAAACCGCCAGTTCCGATTTCTTTCTGGCCACCAAACCAAACGAACCTTTCATCGGCGGCATCGGCCGCATCTCGAAGAGCGAAAGTTTCCGTATCGCCGACGCGCAAGGCCGCGAGGCTGCCCGTTGGCGAAGCCGGCGAACTGCAAATCCGCACGCCCTTCATCATGAACGGCTATCTCGACCGGGACGATCTGACGCAACAGGCTTTCGCCGGCGATTACTTCCGCACCGGCGATCTGGCGCGTATTCGCGACGACGGCACGGTGGAACTGGTCGGCCGCAACAAGGACCTCATCATGCGGGCGGGCACCAAAATCTCGCCGCTCGAACTCGACGGCGTCATCGCGCAGCATCCGGCCGTGGCCGCAGCCCTCACCGTCGGCGTCGCCGACGAAGTCACCGGCGAGCGCATTCACGTGCTGATCGTGCCGCGCGCCGGCCAATCGCTCGACGAAAAGGAGCTGCGGCACTGGCTTTCCGAACGGCTGGAGAAATTCAAGCGGCCGGACGTCTATCACTTCGGCGCGGAACTGCCGACCGGGCGCACCGGCAAGGTCGACCGCGACGCGCTGCGCCGGACAATCGGCAGACGCATGCGGCGCCGATAACCCCTCGAATTAAGGCGAAACCGCAACGGCGCGATTGCTTGCGCGCGCGCTTCCGCATTATCCCTTCAGCCCACAAGCGGCCCCGGCGGGCGCGCGCATCGAATACGGATTTGCACGGAGTTAAGTGAATGGCGCGACGCCCCTACGTCGAGGAACCGGTATCCAAGCTCGCGGCCTGGTCCGGCCGGCTGGCGCTGTTTTCGCTCGCCGTGGTCGTGATGTCGATCCTCATCGTGCGCTCCGGCGTGCTGGAGATCGTGCCGGCGCTCGCCACCTTCGGCGGCGCGCTTATATTTGCCGCGCTCGCCATTTTGCTCGCCTTGGCCTCCTTCATCCCGATCTGGCGGCAGGGCCTGAGCGGCTTGCGCTATTCGGTCCTGGCCATTTTCCTCGGGCTGCTGCTTTTGGCCTATCCGGGCTATCTCGCTTATCGCGCCAGCAAGCTGCCGATGATCGCCGACATCACCACCGACACGGTGAACCCGCCGCGCTTCGACGTGCTGGCGCGCCTGCGCCCGCGCGGCACCGACGCCTATCCGGGCGCCAAAGCCGCGCGCCTGCAGAAAGAGGGCTATCCCGACATATTGCCGCTCGAAGTCGATGCGCCGCCGAAGGCGGTTTACGATCTGGCGCTGGCGCTGGTGACCAAGCGCAAATGGCAGGTGGTCGATGCCCGCCCGCCGTCGCCGGCGCGGCGCGAAGGCTCGATTGAGGCGACCGCGCGCACGCTGATCATGGGCTTTCGCGACGACGTGGTGATCCGCGTCAGCGCGCTTGGCAGCGGCTCGCGCGTCGATGTCCGCTCGGCCTCGCGCTTCGGATTGCACGACTTCGGCGCCAATGCCAAGCGCGTGCGCGCGCTGTTATCCGACCTCGACGATGCCGCGGGTGCAGCGTCCGAGCCGCGGCCGGAGCCGAAGAAGCCGGCGCCACCGCCGAAAAAGCCTCAGCCCAAGCGGTAAACGCCGTCGATCGCCGGCGTGCCGTCGGTCTTAACCTCGCCGCGCGCCACCATGTCCTCCAGATGCGCCAGCACCGACAGACCGGCGGCGCCGGTGAGCCGCGGGTCGATGCCGATATAGATCGCGCGCACGATTGAGGCGATGTCGGTTTCGCCTTTTGCCAGCCGGTGCAGGATCGAGGCTTCGCGCGCCTTGCGGTGCAGGATGTAATAATTCACAAAACGCGGCGCGTCGGTGATCGCCGGGCCATGGCCGGGCAGATAGACCGTTTCCTTGCGCTTTCTGAGTTTGTCGAGCGAGGCCATGTAATCGCTCATGGCGCCGTCGGGCGGGGCAACGATCGACGTCGCCCAGCCCATCACATGATCGCCGGCAAACAGCAGGTTCTTTTCCTTGAAAGCAAACGCCATGTGGTTGGCGGTGTGGCCGGGCGTGGTCACGCCCTCGATGCTCCAGCCGTCGCCACTCACCACCTCGCCGTCTTTGAGCGCCACGTCGGGGCGGAAGTCGCGGTCGGCCGAGGCATCGAGCGGATTATGCTCGCCGATATGCAGAGCCCGCGCGGCGCGATGCGGGCCCTCGGCATAAACGGTGGCGCCGGTGGCGCGCTTGATCGCCGGCACCGCCGGCGAATGGTCGCGATGCGTATGGGTGACGAAAATATGCGTCACGGTTTCGTTGCGCACGGCATCGAGCAAGGCGGCAATATGCGCCGGGTCGTCGGGGCCGGGATCGACAATGGCGACCTTGCCCTTGCCGATGATGTAGCTGAGCGTGCCCTTGAAGGTGAACGGCCCCGGATTGTTCGCCATCACGCGGCGCACGCCCGGCATCACCTCGTCCACCCGGTCGGGCGCAAGATCGAGCGATTTGTCGAAGGGAATGTCGTCGGCCATTTGAATGAGCAAATGCCCGCAGCCGGGCGCTTTCGTCAATGATTTTCCCAATTTGATACAGGGGCGAAGGGGCGCAGCGGCCACAAAGCGCGTTTACCTCGCCACGACTTTGCCTAACACCGCCCACGAAAATGTCGCAGGTGCTTGCTCTGGTTGCGCTACTTCTTTGGGGGGAGTAGCGGCTGCGCTTGGCCTTTCACCGGCGCCAGCTTGCGGATGCGGAGGGGACATGCGCTGCCTGATTGCCGGGCTCACCGCCCTGTTTTTCGTGTCGCAAGCGCAAAGCTTGCCGCGCGCGCCCGACATCACGAGCGCCGCCGCCGGCCTCAACTGGATCAGCGCCTATCGCCACAAGCCCGAGCCGCAATACGTGCCGGCGGTGATGCGCGCTTTGAGCAAGATCGGCGTCTTCAACGAGCCCGAGCAGCAGCAGCGCCTATATCGGCTTTTTCGCCGGCATCCTGGGCTCGCATCCGGCGCAAGCGCGCGAATTCATCGGCAAGGCGCTTGAGATGCGCCCGGAAGACCACTGGTTCATCGTGCGGGCGGTCGCTTATTCCGGCCTGCCGAACTGGAAAGAACTGCTGCGCGAATTCGCCGGCCGCATGCCGGACCGGCGCGTGATGATCGAGAAATATGTGATGGGCGAGCTCCCCACCCTCGATCAGCTGGCGATCACGCCGGCGCCGTCCGGCTTCGAGCGCTTCCGCGACCATTTCAAGCTGCACAAAGTCTCCGACGAGGAGCGCCGCAAGCATTCGCTGGAGCCGAGCTCGGAAGTGCTCGACATTCTGTGGGGCTATTATTTCGCGACCGCCAGCTACGGCCCGATCATGCACATCGTCGCTTTGCTGCCCTGGTCGGACGATCACGACGACACCGACCGCTTGACCATCGGCAGCATGGCGAAATTTACCCTCGCCAGTAACGCATCGCACGACCGCGTGCTGCTCGACATGCTGCGCAGTTCGAGCCATGCGCGCAACCAGCCGAAGAAGACCGTCGCCGCGCTCAACGAGATCATCGACGCCGCCGAAACCGCCGATGTCGCGCGCATTCGCAAACAGGCGGTGGCCGCCGTCGCCGAATTGCAACGCAAGGGCCCGGCCTACAAGCGCGATGTGTCGTGGTGGGGCTATATCGGGCAGAGCACGATCGCGGCCGGCTGTATCGCGGCGGCGGTTGCCAGCGTCACGGCCGCCGGCCTGCCTTGCGTGATCGGCGGCGCCACCGCTTCGGCTGCGGCGAATTTCTGGAACAATCAGCCGTAACGCAGCGCGCGCTTGTTTTGCCAGGGTTCGGCACCAGATTGCCGGCCATGAGTTCCTTCGTCCACGCGCTGGTTCCGACACTTTAACTGTGCTGGCTGGCCTATTGGATTGTGGCTGCGCGCGGCGGCGTGTTTAAGCGCTAATGAATTTCCGGCTCGGGCACCGCGCCGAGCGGCGCCAGAAAATCAAAGTCGCAGCCTGAGTCGGCCTGCCCGATATGCGCGGAATAAAGCGCGCCATAGCCGCGCGGGTAACGCGGGGCCGGCTGTTTCCAGGCGGCGCGGCGGCGGGCGAGTTCGGCGTCGCTGACATGCAGATGGATGCGGCGCGCCGGCACGTCGACCTCGATCTCGTCGCCGGTCTGCACGAAGGCGAGCGGTCCGCCGACAAAGCTTTCCGGCGCAACGTGCAAAATACAGGCGCCGTAGCTGGTGCCGCTCATGCGCGCGTCGGAAATGCGCAGCATGTCCTTGACGCCGGCCTTGAGCAGTTTTTTCGGGATCGGCAGCATGCCCCATTCCGGCATGCCGGGGCCGCCTTTGGGGCCGCCGTTCTTGAGCACCAGAATATGGTCGGCGGTGACGTCGAGATCGTCGCGGTCGATCTCGCGCGCCATGTGGTTGTAGTCCTCGAAGGCGATGGCCTTGCCGCGGTGCTTCAACAGCCGCGGCTCGGCCGCCGACGGCTTGATCACGCAGCCTTGCGGCGCGAGATTGCCGGTGAGCACGGCCATGGCCTCGGAGCGCGATATCGGATTATCCAGCGAGTGGATGACCTCGGGCTTGTAGACCGCGGCGCCCTTGATGTTCTCGCCAAGCGATTTGCCGGTGACGGTCATGCAGGACAGATCGAGCTTTTTGCCAAGCTGCGCCATCAGCGCCGGCAGGCCGCCGGCATAATAGAAGTCTTCCATCAGGAATTCGCCGGACGGGCGCACATTGGCGAGCACCGGCACCTCGCGCGACAATTCGTCGAAGCGCTTCATGTCGAGCGGTATGCCGGCGCGGCGCGCCATCGCCACCACATGGATGATGGCATTGGTCGAGCCGCCCATGGCCATGTGCACGCGGATGGCATTGTCGAAGGCGGCGGGCGTCAGCAGTTTTTTCGGCGTGAGATCCTCCCACACCATGTCGACGATGCGGCGGCCGGAATTGCCGCACATGCGCGGATGCGCGGAATCGGCTGCCGGGATCGAGGAGGCGCCCGGCAATGAGAGGCCGAGCGTCTCGGTGATCGCCATCATGGTGGAGGCCGTGCCCATCACCATGCAGGTGCCGAAGGTGCGCGCGATGCCGCCTTCGATTTCGTCCCACTGCTCCTTGGTGATGCGGCCGGCGCGCTTTTCGTCCCAGTATTTCCAGGCATCCGAGCCCGAACCAAGCGTCTGTCCGTGCCAGTTACCGCGCAGCTGCGGGCCGGCCGGCACGTAGATCGTCGGCACGCCCATGCTGATCGCGCCCATCAACAGACCGGGCGTGGTCTTGTCGCAGCCGCCGAGCAGCACCGCGCCGTCGATCGGATGGCTGCGCAACAGCTCCTCGGTCTCCATCGCCAGCAGATTGCGATAGAGCATGGTGGAGGGCTTCACGAAGGGTTCGGCCAGCGACATGGCCGGCAATTCGATCGGGAAGCCGCCGCCCAGCAGCACGCCGCGTTTTACGTCTTCGGCGCGGGCGCGCAGATGGGTGTGGCAGAAATTGATGTCGCTCCAGGTATTGACGATGCCGATCACCGGCTTGCCGACCCAGTCGGGCGCATCGAACCCGCCTTGGCGGAAGCGCGCGCGGTGGCCGAACGAACGCAGGTCGTCGGCGCCGAGCCAGCGGGAGCTGCGCAGCTCCTCGGGACGTTTACGTGTGGTCATTCCGCCGCGGTCTCGATCTTGGCAAGGGCTCGCCTGGCCATCACTTGGGTAGCGACCACAACGGCCGCAATAGCCGCGCCGATCAAATCGCTTTCGATGCCGGGCTTGATCAGCAACAGCCCTGCGATCACCAGCAGCGGGCGCTGCCAATAATTTGTGGCGGTGATCAGGTAGCCATGCAAGCCGCCGGCAAACAGCACCACGCCGATGATCGCCGAGACCGAGCTGGTGAGCACCGTCGGCCAATCGCCGATCATCAGCAGCGAAGGTTCATAGACGAACATGAACGGCACAATAAAGCCGGTGGCGCCGATTTTGACCGCCGCCATGCCGGTCGCCCACAGATCGGATTTGGCGATGCCGCAAGCCGCAAAGACCGCGAGCGCCACCGGCGGCGTGATCGCCGACAGGATCGCGAAATAGAACGCAAACATATGCGCGGCCGGCACGATGACGCCGAGCTTGACGATGGCCGGCACCAGCAACGCGGTCATGATGATGTAGGCCGGCGTGGTCGGGATGCCCATGCCGAGCACGATGCCGGCCACCATGGTCAGCATCAGCGCCGGCAGCAGCATGTCCTTGGAGAGATGCACGACGAATTGCGTGAAAACAATGCCGAGGCCGGACAGCGTCACCACGCCGACCACGATGCCGGCGGAAGCGCAGGCAAGAGCTACGGGAATTGTATTGCGCGCGCCGTCCACCATGGCGCCAATCAGATTGTCCATCGTGACGTTGACGCGGGTCGACTTGCGCAGCGCCGCCACCGGGAAACAAGCGAGCGTGCCGGCGAGCGCCGCCAGCGGCGCGCTGAAGCCGGAATACATCACCACCAGAATGGCGGCGACCGGGATGAACAGATGACCGTTGGTGCGCAGCACCACGCCAAGATTGGGCAGTTCGGAGCGCGGCAGGCCGGCGAGCCCCAGGCGCTTGGCTTCGAAATGCACCGCCGAGAAGCAGGCGATGTAATAAAGCAGCGCCGGGATGATCGACCAGATCACCACCTGGCCGTAGGGAACGCCGAGGAATTCCGCCATCACGAAAGCGGCAGCCCCCATGATCGGCGGCATGATCTGCCCGCCGGTCGAGGCCACGGCTTCGACCGCGCCGGCGAATTCGGGCCGGAAACCGGTGCGCTTCATCAGCGGAATGCTGATCTGCCCGGTGACCATCACGTTGGCGACCGCGCTGCCGGAAATGGTGCCGAACAGGCTGGAGGAGATCACCGCCACCTTGCCCGGCCCGCCGGTATGGTGGCCGGTCAGGCCGGTGGCGAAATCCATGAACAATTGTCCGGTGCCGGTGCGCTCCATGAAGGTGCCGAACACCACGAAGATGACCACGTAGGTCGCCGACACCGACAGCGGGATGCCGAAGATGCCTTCCGTTGTCATGTAAAGCTGGTCGAGCAGGCGTTGCGGCTCAAGCCGCGCGATGAACAGGCCGTAGACAAGAAACGCAATCGCTGTGATCGGCATGGCCCAGCCGAGCACGCGGCGCGTCGCCTCCAGCACCGTGACGACCATCATCGCGCCCATGATCTTGTCCATCGTCGTCAGATCGTCGACGTAGAAGATGCGGTTGACGATGTAGTCGTAGTTGACGAACAGATAGAGGATCGGCAATAGCGCCCAGCACCAGCAGCACATAGTCGGCGAGGCTCGGGGCGTCCTCGCCTTTGCCGGTGACGCGAAAAATCAGGAAGGTGAGCACCATCGCGAACAAAAGATGCGTGCCGCGGAAGTACACCGCCTCGGGTGAGCCGAAGCCGATGGCCCACATGTGGTAGAGCACCATGACGACGGAGATGCCGATCGTGGCCAGCCGTACGATGCCGCGATAACCGGTTTCGATTTTGAAATTCATGGAATGCGACCGCCCCGCCGGCCAAACGTTAAATGCGATGCCGGCGCAGATTGAGTATCCGCGCCGGCATCGTTTTGATTATTTCGACACCACGGTGATGCCGTTCTCCTTGTAGAACTTGGCGGCGCCGGGATGGAACGGCACGCCGATGTCGGTGGCGAGATCGGCCATCTTCTGATGGCCGATGGCCTTGGCGATGCTCGCCAGCGTGTTGGTGTTGCCGACCAGCGTCTTGGTCATGGTGTAGACCTCAGCAGCCGGCAGCTTGCACGACACGAAGATATGCGTGGCATAGCCGACCACGTGCACGTCCTTTTCCTGGCCCGGATAGCTGCCCTTCGGAACGATCAAGGGCGTGTAGCCGGGATTGAGCTTCTTCATGCCGGCATAGCTCGACTCCTGATCGAGCAGCTTGATCGGACGCGAGGCGGCCAGATCCATGATGGCGCCGGCCGGCACCTGGGTGCCAAGGCCAAACGCAACCGCGTGGCCGTCCTTCATCTGGTTCACCGAGTCGGAATAGCCGACGAAGCTCACCTTCATGTCCTTGTACTCAAGCCCGTTCACTTCCAGAAGCTGGCGCGTGATCTGTTCGCCGGTATTGCCGCGCTGCTGGGTGGTGAGCGACTTGCCCTTGAGATCGGCGATCGTATTGATGCCGGCATCGGCGGGGACGACCAGCTGATAATATTGCGGATAGAGCGTGGCGATGTTGCAGACATTGGTCGTCGGCTTGGTGAACGGCGGCTTGCCGGCGACCCCGTCCACGGTCGAGATCGAATTGCCGAAGCCGATGTCGGCCTTGCCTTCGTCGACGCCGCGCACATTGGCGATGCCGGCGCCGGGCATGCTCTGCACCGAAAGGCCGGGAATGGCCTTTTCCCACATGTCCTTGAGTTGGCCGCCGAGCGGCACCCACGACCCGCCTTGCGGGCCGGTCATCATTTTCAGGTCTTCCGCCGAGGCGCTGCCTGCGGTCAGTGACAGGCTCAAAGCCAAGCCAAGGCCCAAACCTAACGTCTTGATCGAACTCTTCATGGCGCTTCTCTCCTCATGCCCGGCGCTCGCCGCGTCCGGGCTTGTTTTTAAACACAGCTTTGGGTGGCGATTAATTGCCCCAGTGGGGCAAGCGTACGCGGGTGCCGCGGCCTCGCACAAGGGCATTGATGCCCCGTGTTCCGGGACGCCAAACGGCTCGCTATTACGAGGGTATCTGCGGGCGAATACGGCCTAAAAACCCCGCCTGGCCCGGCGATGTTAGACGCCGTTACCCGGCAGGCAGATAGGCCCGCACCGAGGCCGCCAGCGTCAACGGGTCAAACGGCTTGGGGATCACGCCGGCAGCGCCAAGCGAGATGAAATGTTCGACTTCGCTCGTTTGCGCGCGCGCGGTCATGAAGATCACTGGGATGGCGGCGGTATGCTCGTTCCCGCGCAGGCGGGAGAGCGTTTCGGCGCCATCCATCACCGGCATCATCATGTCCATGAGGATGACGTCGGGTTTCCACGTCGGCGGCTTGCGCCAGCGCATCCTGCCCACTGGCGCAGCTCTTCGTCGTTATGGCCGGATCGAGCGCGAGCGACAATTGCGCGACCTCGCGGATGTCCGGTTCATCGTCGACCAGCAGTATCCGGTAGCCATTCATGCGAACTCCTTACCTGAAATGACGCGCGGCCGATGGCCGCAGTCGTCTGAGGAACGTAAGCGAAATTTTCCCTCTGAAAATTCGCACCTGAAACCTGACATGGCGGCATGAACGATGCGTGAAAAAATTTTCTACACCGCGTTACCGGAAAGCGCGCAGGTCAAAACAAAAATGGTAACCGGATATATTCTAGAACCGTCAGACGCCGCGGATTCCCGTGCGCGAACATCTTGAAACGCAAAGACTTTTCCACCGCGGCGCGCGCTGTTCAATTTTGTACATCGCCCAGCCGAGCGCTCGCAATATTTACGTGCGTAAAGTTGCAATTTACACCGACTGGTTGTCGAATACATTCGCTTGTGGATATATTGACTGCAAAGCACCGCAATCCATCTGGGTAAATCAAGCTCGGAGGCAACACATCGTCGAGCGCTGAAATGAGCATGATGTCAGCTGGGGAAGGCATTGTGTCATGACGCAGGATCCAACATTCGACTATCGCGCCTTCATCGCCAAGCATGGCGGCGGCGGCGTTACAAAATTCGAAGACCGAAAAATTATCTATAGCCAAGGCGACCCGTCCGACGCGCTTTTCTACATCGCGAGCGGCAGCGTCAAGGTCACCATCGTTTCCGATTTCGGCAAAGAAGCCGTGATCACAATTCTCGGTCCCGGCGATTTCTTCGGCGAAGGCTGCATGGATGGCCATTTGCTGCGCGGGTCGACGATAACGACCACCAGCACCAGCGAAATCGTCACGGTTTGACAGGGAAATGGTCAGCCGCGCGCTCGCCAGCGACCCCGCATTTGCCGACGCTGTTGATAACCTTCATCCTGCATCGAAACCAAAAACTGCAGGCGGATTTGGTCGATCAACTGTTCAATTCAAGCGAAAAACGCCTGGCGCGAATTCTCCTGATGCTGGCAAATGCCGGCCTCGGCAGCCAATCCAACGAGATCGGCGTGCCGATGAATCAGGAAATGCTGGCCAACATGGTCGGCACCACGCGCTCGCGCATCAACCAGTTCATGAACAAATTTCGCAAGCTGGGCTACATCGAATACAACGGAAAAATCAAAGTCAACAATTCGCTGTTGAATCTGATTCTGCACGACCAGCCGCAAGCCGCTCACCCGCGAGACGCTCACCCGCAATCTTAAACGTCGTAACGAAAGCGTTTCGGCGCCGGTAGTCAGGTCCCACACAATGGTGTGCGGATACATGTGCAATTGATTACTGCACGATGCTACCTGATGAGTTTCATTTTGGACCGTGCCGCATTGTACAGAACATTACCGCCATTCGTGTCATATTCGCATCGTTGAAATCGATCGACGTATCGTTGCGCGCGCGTGAAAACTTTGCGCAAGACGATTTTCGTGTCCGGCATTGGCGGCAAGAATAGCTGCTCCGGGACCATGGCCGATCTAAATCTACGCGTTGGCGTTGGACATCTATTTAGCGTGCGCTCTGCAGTCATTGGCGCGAAGGCCGGTCTGCGATCTGGGCGCATGACAGACAAAAAGGAAACATAAATGAAATCCCCAATCGTCAAGCGCTCCATCGTTATCGGTGGACATAAGACCAGCGTCAGTCTCGAAGACGCCTTCTGGCGCGGGCTCAAAGACATTGCGCATGGCAAGCACATGACATTGTCGAACATGATTACGACCATCGACAAAGCGCGCCAGCAGAGCAATCTGTCTTCGGCGATACGGCTGTTCGTGCTCGATTCACTGCGCGTCCAAACCCAGACGTCCGGTTTTTCGGTACGCCAGGACGGCGTCGCGTCGAGTCAAATGATTCCGGGGAATATCGTCACTCACGTGTGAAGATGCCGGGATTGGCGGCGTCGCCGGATGGCGCAGCCGCGCCCGCCAGCGGCGTGAACCCCGAGCTCTTCCGTTTGGCGGTCGAGGCCTGTCCCGGCGGCATATTGGCCGTGAGCGGCACCGGCGTCATTGTGATGGTCAACCGCGAAATCGAGCGTCTGTTCGGCTATGAGCGCGACGAACTGCTCGGCCAATCGGTCGATATTCTGCTGCCTGAGAAATTACGCGGCAGGCACGCCGGTCTGCGCACCGGATTCATGAAGCATCCCGATGCCCGCCATATGGGAGCGCGGCGCGACTTCAACGGCCGGCACAAAGACGGCACCGAATTTGCGATCGAAGTCGGTCTCAGCCCTATCCGCACCGGCAATCGAGACGATGGTGCTCTGCGCCATCATCGATATCAGCGAACGCAAGCGGCTGGAACGATTGCAGGACGAATTCGTGTCCACGGTGAGCCACGAATTGCGCACGCCGATGACATCGATTGCCGGCTCGCTCGGCCTCCTGACCGGCGGCGGCGCCGGCGTCCTGCCTGCCCCGGCCACGCGCCTGGTTACGATTGCCTATGAGAATTGCCAGCGCCTGGTGCGGCTGGTCAACGACATCCTCGACATCAAGAAACTCGAATCCGGGCTGATGGCATTCAACTTTCAACGATGCGACGCCTGCGCGTTGACGGAGAAAGCGATCGAGGTCAATCAGTGCCATTGCCGACGGCTATGGCGTGCGGATCCGGCTCGACGCTTCACTGGATGCTTTCGACATTCAGGTCGATCCCGATCGCTTCGTCCAGGTCATCACCAACCTGATTTCGAACGCGCTCAAGTTCTCGCCGCCCGGCAAAGAAATCGTCATTGCGATCGAAAACCGGGAAGACAGTGCGCACATCACCGTGCGCGATCAAGGCCCCGGCATTCCGGTTGATTTCAGGCCGCGGGTTTTCGAGAAATTCGCGCAGGCCGAAATCGGCAATGCGAACCATCAGGCCGGCACCGGCCTTGGGCTGAGCATCGTGCGGCAAATCATCATGCGCATGAACGGCCAGATCGGGTTCGATGACGCGCCCGGCGGCGGCACGATCTTCTACGTCGATCTTCCGCGCGCCGATCATCTGGCGAGCTGGCAGGCCGAGCTTGCCGAAGGCGCAAGCCTTGCGCCGCGCGCGCCGGGCGAGGAGCCCGCGGCGGCCCGCTTAGGCGCAGCCATCCCCGGCACAGCGGCCTAAACGCACCTACGCTGCCGCCTCGATGTGGCTCATGCTGCGGGTTTTCCGATTTCGGCTTGAGGGGCGGGCCAGGCGGCTGCGATTGCCCTGAAATCCCTGATATAAATGGTCGGAGTGGCAGGATTTGAACCTGCGACCCCCTCGTCCCGAACGAGGTGCGCTACCAGACTGCGCTACACTCCGACAGTGGGCGGCCTTATAACCCCGGCAGCCTAAAAGCTGCAAGGTTGACGCCAATCATGACCGCCGAGCCTGGAACACGCACGATGCAGGCCTCCCCCGACGCCATAGAGGCTGCGGCGCGCTGCCTGCGCCAAGGCGGGCTGGTCGCCTTTGCGACCGAGACGGTCTACGGGCTGGGCGCCGATGCCGGCAACGGCGAGGCGGTGGCCAGGCTTTATGCCGCCAAGGGGCGCCCCGCTTTCAATCCGCTGATCGCGCATGTGGCTTCGCTCGAAGCGGCGCGTGCGCTCGGCCGCTTCGACGCCAATGCCGAAAAGCTCGCGGCGGCGTTCTGGCCGGGACCGCTGACGCTTGTCGTGCCCAAGCTGCCCGGCTGCCGCGTCGCCGATTTGGCGCTCGCCGGTCTCGACACGGTGGCGCTTGCGCGTGCCGGCGCACGAAAGCGCGCGCGCGCTGATCGAGGCCTTCAAGGGGCCGATCGTGGCGCCATCCGCAAATAGATCCGGCCATGTATCGCCGACCAGCGCCGCGCATGTGCTGGCCGATTTGCGCGGCCGCATCGACATGGTGATCGATGCCGGCCCCTGCCCGGTCGGCGTTGAATCGACCATCGTCGCCTGTCTCGACCAGCCGGCTTTGCTGCGGCCCGGCGGGGTGGCGCGCGACGACATCGAACGCGTGCTGGGTTTTGCTTTGCTGGACGCGCCGCTCGCCGACGACGCGCCGCAAAAACTTGAAATCATTGCGCCCGGCATGCTGGCCTCGCATTACGCGCCCAAGGCGCGATTGCGCCTCGATGCCGGCGCGGCGGAAGCCGGCGAAGCGTTGCTGGCCTTCGGCAGCGCGCCCGCCGGCGCCGGCGTAACGCTTAATCTATCGCCGCGCGGCGACCTGGTGGAGGCGGCAGCCAATCTGTTTTCCCATTTGCGCGCGCTCGATGCTTCCGGCATCAAGACCATCGCGGTGATGCGCGTGCCGCATGAAGGCCTGGGCGAGGCCATCAACGACCGCCTCCAGCGCGCCGCCGCGCCCAAAGCAAGAGTGCCGCAATGAACCTGCAAAGCAAGCATCCGCCCAAGGCCACGCTGTCGCCCGAACTGCTGGCGCGTTTCGTTTCGATTGTCGGAGCGAAATACGCGGTCACCGATCCGGCCGTGCAGAAATCCTATCTGGTCGAGATGCGCGACCTCTATCACGGGGTGACGCCTGTGGTGCTGCGGCCGGGTTCGGTCGAGGAAGTTTCCGCGATCCTCAAGCTCGCCAACGAAACCAAGACGGCCATCGTGCCGCAGGGCGGCAATACCGGCCTGGTCGGCGGACAAATTCCCTTCAGCGGCGAGATCGTGCTGTCGCTCACCCGCCTCGACAAAGTGCGCGAGGTCGATCCCGTCTCCAACACCCTGACGGTGGAAGCCGGCGTCACCTTGCAGCGCGCGCGCGAAGCGGCGGCCGCGGCCGACCGGCTTTATCCGCAATTGCTGCCCTCGGAAGGCACCTGCACCATCGGCGGCAATCTTTCCACCAATGCCGGCGGGGTCGCGGCCATCGCGCACGGCATCGCACGCTCGCATGCGCTCGGACTTGAAGTGGTGCTGGCCGACGGACGCGTGCTGCACGATCTCAACAAGCTCAAGAAGAACAACACCGGCTACGACCTGAAGAATCTGTTCATCGGCGCCGAAGGCACGCTTGGCATCATCACGGCGGCGGTGTTGCGGCTGGTGCCGCGGCCGCGCTCGGTGGAGACGGCCTACGCCGGCGTACCCTCGCCGCAGGCCGCGATCGACCTGCTCGGCATCGCCACCGAGCGCTCATCGGGCGGCGTCACTTCGTTTGAATTGATGGCGCGCGCCGGCATCGAAGCCGTGGTCAAGTACGACGCGGCCAGCCGCGATCCGCTCGCCAAGCCCTATCCCTGGTACGTGCTGATCGAACTCTCCTCGCAGGCGCGCGACGGTTTGCGCGGCGTGCTGGAGGAAATTCTGAGCGACGGCCACGACAAGGGGCTGGTGCTCGACGCCACCATCGCCGACAGCCTCGAGCAGGCCAAGGCGTTCTGGCGCATCCGCGAAATGTTCGGCGAGGTGCAGCGCCATATCGGCGCCTCCATCAAGCACGACGTCTCGGTGCCGGTCGCGGCCGTGCCCGATTTCATCGCGCAGGCCGATGCGGCGGTGGCAAAGCTCATCCCGGGCGCGCGCACGCTGCCGTTCGGGCATGCCGGCGACGGCAATATCCACTACAACGTCATGCAGCCCGCCGGCATGGACAAAGAAAAATTCCTGGCGCGCTGGGACGAGGTCAACGCCGTGGTGTTCGCGGTGGTCAAGAAATTCGGCGGCTCGATTTCGGCCGAGCACGGCGTCGGCGTCATGAAGCGCGACATTTTGCATCTCTACAAGGACCCGGTGGCGCTCGATTTGATGCGTGCCTTGAAGCGCACGCTCGATCCCAACGGCATCCTCAATCCCGGCAAAGTTCTGTAGCGCCCGTATGGCGAGCCTCGCGATCAGCACCGCCACCGACGGCGATATCGACGCCATCGTTTCGCTGTGGACGCGCTGCGGCCTGACCCGGCCCTGGAACGATGCCGCGCGCCGATATTGCGCTGGCGCGCAGCGGCGCCAATGCGACGTTGCTGGTCGGGCGCGAGGGTGAAAAAATCGTCGCCGCGGTGATGGCCGGGCACGACGGCCATCGCGGCTGGTTCTATTACCTCGCCGTCGATCCCGACCTGCAAGGCCGCGGCCATGGCCGCACGATCACGCAAGCCGCCGAGCAATGGCTGGCCGCGCGCGGCATCGTCAAGGTCATGCTGATGGTGCGGCCGGACAATAAAGCGGTGCAGGGCTTCTACACAGCGCTCGGCTATTTCGATCAGCCGCGCGCGGTGCTGGCCAAATGGCTCGACGGCCGCGAGCCGACGCCGTAGCTAAAACAACGCGTCCTGCTTTTCGCCCGAAGCGGACCTACCAGCCGGTTTAGAGAGCGGTTACGATCCTCACAGATGTTCCAGAGGGAACGCCATATTAATCCTCGGAGACTTAGTGTCATGAAAATCGATGGGCGTTGCCACTGTGGCTATGTTTCGTTTGAAGCTGAAGCCGATCCTGCAACGACGACGATCTGCAACTGCACCGATTGTCAAATGATGAGCGGTGCTCCGTTGCGAGCGGTCGTTATGACGCAGCCTGGCACGTTCGTGCTGCTGTCGGGCGAGCCAGCAATATATCGGAAAACAGCCGACAGCGGAGCGATCCGCCCGCAAGCATTTTGCCCGCGCTGCGGCACAGCGATCTATTCGACCTCGGCCGGTGATGATCCAAAGGCTTACAACCTCCGGGTCGGCGCACTGCGTCAACGCAATGAATTAGTGCCGCGCCGACAGTTTTTCGTCCGCTCACAACTGGAGTGGGTCAACGACCTCAATTCGATTCCGAAATTTGACAAGATGCCTCCGGGGTGAAGATCGCCGCCAACAGGCGGGTTCTTTCAACTCAAACCAAATGCACGCTATTGGCACTTAACGGACATTCGCAGCACCGAAAAAATTCGTCCGCTTTCGGGCGAGATCGGACATACGTCCAATTCTTGAGTGCGCGCCCTAGAATAACGCACCCTGCTTGTCGTCCTTCTTCCCGCGCTTGGCGGGCGCCTTTTTGGCCGCGGGCTTTGCCGGCGCTGCATCTGCTGCGCCCTCCGCCACCGGCTCGATCAGTTTGGGATTGTCGTTCGCCACGCGGTTGACCGCGGTGGAAATCTCGAAAGCTTCCAGCAGATTTTCCGGCGCCGGCGCAATCAGCGCGGCCGCGGTCTTTGCGTCCACATTCGCGGTATCGAGCCAAAGATCAAAACCGTCCGGCGGCACGATCACCGGCATGCGGCCATGGATCGGCGCCAGCGTCTTGTTGGCGGCGGTGGTGACGATGGTGCCGGTCTCGAGTTCTTCGCCGTTCGGTCCGGTCCAGGTCTCCCACAGGCCTGCGAATGCCAGCGGCTTGCCCGATTTCGCGTGCACGTAAAACGGCCGCTTGCGCTCGCCCGCCTTTTGCCATTCGTAAAAGCCGTCGGCCGGGATCAGACAGCGCCGCCGCTTCATCGCCGCGCGGAAGGCCGGCTTCTCGGCGGCGGATTCCCCGCGCGCGTTGATCAGCAGCGTGAAGCTTTTCGGATCCTTGACCCAGGACGGCAACAAGCCCCAGCGCACCAACGCGAAATGCCGCTCACCATTCACCAGACGCACAATAGGAATTGGCTGTGTCGGCGCCACGTTATAGCGCGGCGGAAAATTGGGCTGCTCGGGGTAACGAAACAGCGCCCGGATCGCTTCCGGCGCAGAAGTTACGGTGTAACGGCCACACATCGTATTAAATCCGGCTTCTTTCGGCTTAATCACGCCTTAACCGCCCATATTTAACAATAGCAGCGGGTGGAATGGGGCGGCAGGGCTTGCGATGAAATATCAGGATTGCGTCGACGCAGTGCAAGCGGCGGACGACTGGCCCTTCCCCGTGGACGCGGCCGAGGCGCGGCTGGCCGACGCCAATATCAATCCGGCGACCGGCCTTGCCACCGACTATCTCAATCACTTCAATGAAGCGATCATGCTGCTCGAAATGATGTCGGCTTCGCCCGACTGCCTCGCCGATTTCCTCGACTGGCGGCCGATGAGCTATCGCGAGCACTTCGAGGCGTCGCGCTTCAAGGGCCGCGAACTGGCGATCGAAGCTTATGAAGCAGCCGACACCGGTCCGCGCGATAGTCTGGATGCCTTGGCCGGCACCATGACCGCCATGCTGGAAGCAACCCGTGCCGCCATGAATGCCGGTCTGCCCACGGAAGCTGCGGGCAGTCTTGCCGGCCACGCCGCCGCCTGGCTCAAGCCGCTGGTCGCGCGCGCCGGCGCGGTGATCAACGGCGAAGACAGCGCCGGGCTTTCCGCCGCGCCGCAAGCGGTGGTCGACGGGCTGATGAAGAACAGCGCATGATCCCGAAAAGCATGTCCTCGACCCCGATCGGGGATGGGAACCGGTTTTCGGACAAGCATGCCCTCGGGCGCTTGACCCGAGGGATCATGCGCCATGGAAAAGTTGCTTGAACGATCCGCGCACCTATCCACAACGTCCTTTTCTCGCGGTCAGCGCGGCCATCATCCGCGACGGCAAGGTTCTGGTGGTGCGGCGTGCCCGTAAGCCGGCGCTCAATCTCTACACGTTGCCCGGCGGCGCCGTTGAAACCGGCGAGACGCTGTTCGAAGCGGTCACGCGCGAGGTGCGCGAGGAAACACAGCTCACCATCGAGCCGGTGGCACTGGCCGGCCATCGCGAAGTGATCGTGCGCGACGCGCAAGACGCCGTCGAACGGCATTTCGTGATTCTAAGCTTTGCCGCGCGCTGGATTGCCGGCGAGCCGGTGCTTAACGAAGAACTCGACGATGCAAAGTGGCTTGCGCCCGCCGAACTTTCCGGCCTTCGCACCACCGATGGGCTCGCCGAGATCGTCGCCTCGGCCTTCGCGCTGATCGGCCATAAGGCTTAATTCACCCGCCTTGCGGTTGCCTTAGAGCAAGGGCATATCAAGCGTCCATGAATAGCCGCAGAACCCAAAACGCGTTTGCTCGCCGCCGGCGCAATCCTTTTGTGCCTGGCGCTGCCGGCGCGCGCGGCCGAACCCGTCGCGCCATTCGACGGCGACCTGCAACGGCTGGCCGAGATCCTCGGCGCGCTGCATTATTTGCGGGCGGTGTGCGGCGCCAATGAAGGGCAGAAATGGCGTGACCAGATGCAGGCGCTGATCGACACGGAAGCGACCGAGGGCGAGCGGCGGCGCAAGATCGTTGCCGGTTTCAATCGTGGTTACCGCGGTTTCCAGCAGACTTATCGCACCTGCACGCCGGCCGCCGACCTGGCAATTCGCCGCTATCTCGACGAGGGCGCCAAGATCGCCCGCGAAATCACGGCGCGATACGCCAATTAGGCCCGCCGCAATTAACCTTTCCCCCAGTTGCGGGGTTGGACGCCTCCCCCCGCATGCTAACGTCCCGCTCGGGATTTAGGACGAGTGTCCTTGATCGGACGCTCCGGGACGAGGGTGAAAATGACCACAGCGGGTCGATCCACGCACGCGCACGAGCCGGTGCCTGACCACGAGCAAAAGCGCGTGGCGCTGGGCTACCTGCAAGAAGCCTGGGCCGAAGCCCGCCTGGAAGGCATCGACGGCGACTGCCTGGCGCAAGCCTGCCTGTTCGCAGCCTTCGCCGAATTCGTCACCACCTATGGCGAGGAAGCCGCCGCCACCTTCGCCGAAGGCCTCGGCGTGCGCATCCGCAACGGCGAATTCTCGCTCGACCAGTCGCGGCAATAGCCGCCGGCGCGAGCGCTTTCTAAACTCCGAAAACCTCAGATCGGCATATGCAGGCCGTAGTGACGCTCGATCACGGCGTCAACGTCGGCCGGGTAGAACGGCTTTTTCAGAAAAGCCACCGCGCCCGATGCATGCGCGCGGTCGGCGATGGCGTTATCGAGCGTCGAGGTCATCATCACCACCGCCACGTTCGGAATTTCGCGCTTGATCTCCGACAAAGTCTCGAAGCCGTTGAGACCCGGCATGTTGTAGTCGAGGAAGACCAATTCGAACTTGCCGGCGCGCAACTGCTCGAGCGCGGCAAGGCCTTCCGACGCCTCTTCCACATTCAAGGCAAACCGGCTGGCTGACAGGATCTTGCGCACGATGCTGCGCATGGTGCCGGAATCGTCGACGATCAGCACGCGGGTGGGGAGTTTGGCGCGCACGCAGGTCTCGACCCTTTTGCGCGCTTCATCGATATTGGCGGGCCTCGCCAACAGACCGTCGATGGCATCGACGCGCGCCGTTCCGCGCGGCGCCGACATGAATATCAGCGGTCCCGGTTTGAGCGAGCGCGCGGTCTTGATGACGGCGGCCTTGTCGGGACCGGCCAAGTCTGAGTCGACGACGCAAATATCGAGGCCGCGCTTGCAGAGAGGAATGGCTGCGGCGGCCGCATCCGCGGTCATGAATTCGATCGGAACCGTGGCCAAGCCGGCCGCCTGCCGCCACAGATCCTGGTGCGGCCGCCCGGCCGCTACCACCAGCATACGGAGCGAAACCAGGTCGTCGCTCATGATCCCTGCCCTCCGCGTTCCGGCGAGAATCCGCAGGACGAGGGGTGCTGCGATACCGTTGATAAACAGTCGCGCCAGCAATGCAATTCCACAGCACAGATCTGCGTAAAAAGCCTGGGGAAAACTCGAAGGCGGCTGAAAAGGCTGCAACCCGGGAGCATACCAGCCGCCGCCCATTCAAATTCCCTAACTTGCGAGCGTTTCGAGGAACCGCACGCGTTCGCCCTGCGCCGGCGTGGTCAGCTTGCCTTCCCACATCACCTTGCGCCCCCGCACCAAAGTGCCAACCGGCCAGCCGGTGACGGTGACGCCGTTATAGGGCGTCCAGCCGGCGCGCGAGGCGACCCATTCGTCGGTGATGGTCTGCCGCCGCTTGAGATCGACCACCGTCAGATCGGCGTCGTAGCCTGCGGCGATGCGGCCCTTGGCGGCAATGCCGAACAGGCGCGCCGGCCCCGCGCTGGTGAGGTCGACAAATCGCAAAAGCGAAAGCCGGCCGGCATTAACGTGATCGAGCATGATGGGAACCAGCGTCTGTACGCCGGTCATGCCGGAATGGCTTTTAGGATATGGCTGCGCTTTTTCCTCGCGCGTGTGCGGGGAATGATCGGAGCCGATGCTATCGATGACCCCTTGCGCGATGCCATTCCACAGGCCTTCGCGATGGGCCTTGTCGCGAACCGGCGGATTGAGCTGGGCGAGAGTGCCGAGTTGCTCGTAGCATAATGGGGCTTCGAGCGTGAGATGCGCGGGCGTTGCCTCCGCGCTGGCGACGTCCTTGTGCTCTGCGAGGTAGGCGGCCTCTTCTTTGGTGGTGACGTGCAGCACATGGACGCGCTTGCCGGTCTCGCGCGCGAGCTTGACCAGCCGCTGGGTGCACATCAATGCCGCCGTCGCATCGCGCCAGACCGGGTGCGAGCGCGCATCCCCTTCCACGCGCAAGTTCATGCGCTCGCGCAGACGGTATTCGTCCTCGGAATGGAAAGCGGCACGGCGGCGGATGCTTTTGAGCACCGCGCGCACGCCCTCGTCGTCCTCGATCAGCAGCGAGCCGGTGGAGGAGCCCATGAACACCTTCACACCGGCAACGCCGGGCAGCAATTCCAGCGTCCCGAGGTCCTTAGTGTTCTCGCGCGTGGCGCCGACATAGAAGGCGAAGTCGCAATGCATGCGGTGATGGGCGCGTTTGACTTTGTCGGAGACCGCTTCAGCCGTGGTGGTCAAGGGATCGGTGTTCGGCATGTCAAAAATGGCTGTAACGCCGCCCAGCACCGCCCCGCGCGAGCCGCTCTCCAGGTCCTCCTTGTGGGTGAGGCCCGGTTCGCGGAAATGCACGTGGCTGTCGATCACCCCGGGCAGCAAATGCAGGCCGCGGCAGTCGATCATCTCGCCGGCTTGGCTGCGCGCCAGGTCGCCGATGGCCGCAAAGCGCCCTGCTTTGATGCCGAGATCGCGCAGGGCTTCGCCGTCCTGGTTGACGACGGTGCCGCCCTTGAGGATCAGATCGTAGGTTTCCGCCATGAATTGAACTCCGCGCAACAGCGCTTACGTTCCGGCGAGAGTTCTGGCAAGAGTGCTAACAAGAGACTAGCCCGAGATAGAAAGAACCGACATGCAGGCAGCGCTTCTTCCCGACCGTGGCGTGGTCAAGATTTCCGGCGACGACACCCGGCGCTTCCTCAATGGCCTGGTGACCAACGACATGGCCAAGGTCGCCCCCGGCAGCGCGCGCTATGCCGCGCTGCTCACGCCGCAAGGCAAGATCATCGTCGATTTCATCATGGCCGAAGCCGAGCCCGAGGACGGCGGCGGCTTCTTCCTCGACTGCCCGAAGGCGCTGGCGCCCATGCTGGTCGAGAAGCTCAATTTCTACAAACTGCGCGCCAAGCTGACGATCGAGGACCTCTCGCCGGCGCTCGGGGTGATGGCGGTCTGGGACGGCACGGCATTGAGCGAGGACGGGCTGTCTTATCCCGATCCGCGGCTTGCCGCGTTGGGCACGCGCAGCATCATGCCGCCGGAACTTGCGGCGGAGGCCGCCGCGGCGCTCGGCGCAACGCTCGTCGATGCGGCCGCCTATGAGGCACATCGCATCGCGCTCGGCATTCCGCGCGGCGGCGAGGACTTTGCGTATTTCGGCACCTTCCCGCACGAAGCCGACATGGACCAGCTCGAAGGCGTGGATTTCGACAAAGGCTGTTACATCGGACAGGAAGTGGTGTCGCGCGTCGAGCATCGTTCGAGTGCGCGCAGCCGCATCCTGCCGATCGCCTTCGAGGAATTCGTCGCTATCGACGGCCTGCCGGTGATGGCGGGCGAGAAACAAGTCGGCACGCTGGGCACCGCCGCCAAAGGCCGCGGGCTTGCGCTGTTGCGGCTCGACCGGGTGGCGGAAGCGATTGCCGAAGGCACGCCGCTCATGTGCGGCAACATGCCGGTGAAACTTGTGAAGCCGTCATGGGCGAAGTTTCCCTGGCCGGGCGAGGCGTGAAAAATCGTGAGCGCGGTTCTCCATCCCGACGGCCTGCAGCGCTGCCCTTGGCCCAAGCTTGATCCGCTTTACGTCGCCTACCACGACGAGGAATGGGGCGTGCCGGAATACGATGACCGCGCGCTGTTCGAAAAACTCATTCTCGACGGCTTCCAGGCCGGGCTTTCGTGGATCACCATTTTGCGCAAGCGCGACAATTTCCGCAGCGCCTTCAGCGATTTCGATCCGGAAAAAATCGCGCGCTACCCGAAACGCAAAGTCGAAAGCCTGATGAAAGATGCCGGCATCGTGCGCAACCGCGCCAAGATCGAAGGCACCGTCGGCTCGGCGCGCGCCTTCCTCAAGATCATGGAAAGCGGACCGGGATTTTCGGACATGCTGTGGAAGCACGTCGGCGGCAAGCCGATCGACCACAAAATTAGCAATCGTTCGCGCACACCGACCGAAACGCCGCAATCGCGCGCGATGTCCAAGGAGCTTCTGGGCCACGGCTTCAAATTCGTCGGCCCGACCATCGTCTACGCCTTCATGCAGGCGGTCGGCATGGTCAACGACCATCTGGTGACCTGCCACCGGCATGCGGCTTGCGCCAAGCTCGCAAAACGCAAATGAGCAAGGCGGCACGGCCAAGAAATCGGCGCGCGCCTGGCAGCGCATGTTGTCGGGGCGCAGGCTCGATCTGCTCGACCCCTCGCCGCTCGACATCGAGATCGAGGACATCGCGCACGGGCTTGCCCGCGTCGCGCGCTGGAACGGGCAGACCAAGGGCAGCCACATCTATTCGGTCGCCCAGCACGCGCTGCTGGTCGAGGCGCTGGCGCGCGCGAAAGTGCCGCGGCTCGATGCCGCCGGCCGCTGCGCGGTGTTGCTGCACGATGCGCCGGAATACGTCATCGGCGACATGATCTCGCCGTTCAAGGCGGTGATCGGCGACAGCTACAAGGCGGTCGAACATCGCCTGCTCGCCGCCATCCATCTGCGCTTCGGCCTGCCGGTGAAGTTGCCCGACACCTTGCGCAATCTGATCAAGGCGGCCGACCGCTCGGCGGCTTATCTCGAAGCCACCAAGCTCGCCGGTTTCGAGGCCGCGGAAGCGCGCAAATTCTTTGGGCCGCCGCCGAAATTCTCCGCTTCGCTAGAGCGCGACTATCTCACGCCTTGGCCGGCCGGCACGGCGGAGGCGCGCTTTAAGGAGCGCTTCGCCAAACTCATGCGAGACTGACGCTTTTCATTTCACGCGCATCGTCATAGATATGACAAACCCTTCACGTTCCCTGCCGCCATGATCCACGTCTGTTCACTCGCCCGCCTTAACGCCACCGTCGATGAGACCGGCGCGCGCCATATCGTCACCCTTCTCAAGCACAGCGAGCAGGTTGTGCTGCCGGGCCATATCGACCGGCAGAACCATCTCGTGCTCAACGTCGACGATATCGCGTTTCCGATCGACGGCTTTGTCGCGCCCGACACCACCCATATCGAACGGCTGATCGAGTTCGTCGGCACTTGGGATCGCGCCGCGCCCATGGTGGTGCATTGCTTTGCCGGCATCAGCCGCTCGACCGCCGGCGCTTTTGTGGCCGCCTGCGCGCTCAACCCGGCACGCGACGAGCGCGAGATCGCCTGGGCCATCCGCAATGCCTCGCGCACGGCGCAGCCGAATGCGCGCATCATCGCCATCGCCGATGGCCTGCTCAAGCGCGACGGCCGCATGGTGCAAGCCATCGAGACCATCGGCCCGGGCGACGCCGCCATGGAAGGCCATCCGTTCCGGCTCGATATTGGCTAGACTGATTTTTTGCGCGGGGGGCAGCGTGACCGACAAGAAATATGGCGTGGTGACGCCGGAAATTCTCAAGTCCTATGACGGGCTCGGCTTCCTCAAGGCCATCATCGACGGCAGCGTGCCCAATCCACCGATGAGCGAATTACTCGGCTTTCATTTGATCGAGGCCGAGAAAGGCCGCGCGGCCTTCGAAGGCATCCCGGAGTTTCGCCACTACAATCCGATCGGCACCGTGCATGGCGGCTTTGCCGCGACCCTGCTCGATTCGGCGCTCGGCTGCGCGATCTTCTCGACACTGACCAAAGGCGAGGCCTGGACCACGCTGGAGCTCAAGCTCAATTTCGTCCGCGGAATGAGCAAGGACACCGGCCCGGTGCGCGCGGAAGGCCGCATCATCCATCGCGGGCGCACGGTGGCGACGTCGGAAGGCGATCTGAAAGACCGCGACGGCAAACTCTACGCGCACGCCACGACGACGTGCATGATTTTTCCGGCAAAGGCATGATCGTACCGGTCGTGCCGGCGATCATGCCGCCGCATACCGTCGCTCGCTGCGTTTTCATCGATAGGTATTTTGATGTCGTTACAATGAAGTATTTCTATAACGATCTTCATTCACAACTCGACGTCTAGAATCAGTCTTCAAACTTAGTCGGCATTTGACGGCCCGACACGGGCCGCGCAACGATTCAAACCCGGCGCTGACAATAGGACGGCGAGATGCCCGGCCAGATTCTTTCCGAGAAGCGCGAACCGCCCGGAGCCGCGCTTCAGCAATTTTCAGAACGTGAGCAGCTGCTCATCGCCGTCGTCGAATCGAGCGTCGACGCCATCGTGACCAAAACCCTCGATGGCACGATAACAAGCTGGAATGCCGCGGCCGAACACCTCTTCGGCTATAGCGCGCAAGAAGCGATTGGGCAGAACATCGATATTATCGTTCCCGACGAATTGCGCGCCGAAGTCCGAGAAATCTTGGATCAAATCGGCAAGGGCAAGAAGGTCAACGTCCAAGATACTGTCCGCATCGCCAAAGACGGCCATCGGGTCGACGTTTCGCTCAGTGTCTTTCCCATCAAGTCACGGGATGGGACCATCGTCGGCGCGGCGAAGGTCGCTCGCGACAATTCCGAGAAGAATAAAAGACCAGCAGGCGCTTGCCAAGCGCAGCGAAGAACTCCTTCGTTCAAATGAAGACTTGGCGCAGTTCGCCTATGTCGCCTCGCACGACCTGCAAGAGCCGTTGCGCATGGTCGCGACCTACACCGAACTTTTGTCCGAGCATTACAAGGACACGGTCGACGAAAAGTCGCAAAAATATATAAAATTCGCGCTCGACGGCGCCAAGCGCATGCGGCAGCTCATCAAGGATCTGCTGGCCTATTCGCGCGTCGACACGCAAGGCAACGTGCCGGCGCCGATCAAATCCGAGATCGTGCTGAAAAATGCCCTCGACAACCTCACGGCCGCGATTGAGGAAAGCCGCGCCGAGATCATATGTGAAAAGTTGCCGGCAGTGACCGCCGACGGAGTACAGCTGGCGCAGGTATTTCAAAACCTGATCGGAAACGCGCTGAAATTTCACGGCGACCGCGCGCCGCGCATCCGCATCGGCGCCAAAAAAAGCAACGGCAGTTGGCTGTTTCGCGTCGAAGACAACGGGATTGGGATCGACAAGGAATACGGCGAGCGGATATTTCAAATGTTTCAGCGCCTGCACGAGCGCGGCCAATATTCCGGCAGCGGAATCGGGCTCGCCATCAGCAAGAAGATCGTCGAGCGGCACGGCGGCCGCATCTGGTTCGACTCCGAACCGGAAAAGGGATCGACGTTCTACTTCACCCTACCAACGAAAAGAGATACCGCACCATGAATACCATCCACGTCCTGCTGGTCGAGGACAACGAGGCCGATATCGAACTGACCCGCGACATGCTCGCTATGAACCAATTCGAAATAAAATTATCGGTCGCTAAAGATGGCATCGAAGCCCTTGAATTCCTCGACGGCGAGGGAAGCTGGTCGGGGACAGGGCGGCCGACGCTCATTCTCCTCGACCTCAATTTGCCCCGCAAAGACGGCCGTCACGTTCTGGCCGTGATCAAGACCCACGACGAGCTGCGCCGCATTCCAGTCGTCGTGCTTTCGTCTTCGGATTCGGAAAAAGATATCACCAGTTGTTACCATCTCGGCGCCAACTGCTACTTGGTCAAACCGCACGATTTGACGGCCTACCGCGCGATCGTACGGACGCTGGAGGACTTCTGGCTTGGCGCCGCTGTACTGCCGCGCCGCGAAGGGCATTCCACCGCGACCGCTATCGGCTACGGCCATTGATATGTGCGCGGTGATACGCCCGCGAACGGCCGGTCACGCTGATGCGGTGATTATTCGTTTTCGGCGGTGAGCGAGGGCCGCAGGCGCAGCGGACGCGTGTTGTGCTGAACGCGGTGCGCGACCACGGCGTGGCCGGCGCGGGTGAACTCGCAATAGGCAAAGCCTAGCCCCGAGATCGAACCGCGGAAGCTATCGTCGTTGAGCTTTACCAGATTGAAACACGGCTCCATCGGCAGGCCGCGCAGCGAGGCGCAGACGGATTCGCCTTTCACCCGCAACGTGCCGGGCGGCAGCGCGGCATAGCGCATGCGGCCGGCGCCCTGGAGCTGGATGGAGCCGACGACCGAGCCGTCGGCATGCACGCGGCCTTGGCCGCGCGTGCCTTCGAAACAGGTGTAGGTGAACAGCTTGCCGATCACGAAACGGCGGGCTTCTTCCGCTGACATTTCGCCAGCCATGGCCGGCAGTGTGGCCAACAGGCCAATCAGAAACGCAACCCCGCGCACCATCCCCGTTACTCCGACTGACGCAACTGGTTTACAAAAGCCAAGGCCTGTCTTTCAAGGCTGTCCGACTATGCCCGGCTTTCGTCGCTAAATCCTGAACGAGTTTACCTGGTTTTGACCACGATCCGGCCGCGGACCTGGCCGGCCAGGATCTGCGGCGCCACGCTCAAAACCTCTGACAAGCCTATTTCCCGGGTAATCGAGGCAAGTTTTTGGCGGTCCAGGCCGTTTTCCAGCCTTTTCCACGCTTCCTGCCGCATTGGCAGGGGGCACATCACGGAATCGATGCCGTAAAGACACACCGCGCGAAGAATGAAGGGGGCAACCGTCGTCGGCAGGTCCATACCGCCCGCCAGCCCGCAGGCCGCTACCGCCCCGCCATAGCGGGTCATCGACAAGAGGTTGGCCAAAGTCGTGGAACCGACCGAATCGACGGCGCCGGCCCAGCGCTCCTTGGCCAGGGGCTTGGCCGGCCCGGCAAGGTCCTTGCGTTCGATGATCTCGGCCGCGCCCAGGCCCTTGAGATAATCGGCCTCGTTGCTGCGCCCGGTGACCGCATGAACGGTAAAGCCGCGCTTGGCCAAAATCGCGATGGCGACCGAGCCGACCCCGCCGGCAGCACCCGTCACCGCCACCGGCCCGCTGTCGGGTTTCAGCCCGTGGCGCTCGAGCGCCATCACCGCCAGCATGGCCGTGTAGCCCGCAGTGCCAATCGCCATGGCCTCGCGCGTGCTCATGCTGGCCGGCAGCCGCACCAGCCAGTCGCCCTTCACGCGCGCCTTGCCGGCATAGCCGCCGAGATGGGTCTCGCCGCAGCCCCAGCCGTTGAGGATGACCTTGTCGCCCGGCTTCCAGGCCGAATGGGTGGACGCTTCCACGGTGCCGGCGAAATCGACCCCGGCGATCATGGGAAAGCGGCGCACCACCGGCGCCTTGCCGGTGATGGCGAGCCCGTCTTTGTAATTGAGCGTGGAATAGTCGACCGCGACCGTAACGTCGCCGTCCATCAGATTGGCTTCGTCGAAATCGGCGAGCGCGGCCTTGGTGCCGCTGTCGGCTTTTTCGATCACGATTGCTTTGAATGATGCCACGCCGAACCTCGCTGCTGAGCCAGAAGGCTTTTTACGCGGGGCGGCGGCGGCGAAGCAAGCGCTCAGGTGGCCGGGATCGGCGCCAGCCGTTCGATCGGCTGCTCGATGATCGGCACATTGATGATCGCCGAGATGACGCCGAGCGCGACCGAGAGCCACCACACCACGTTGTAGGAGCCGGTGGTCGTATACAGAAGACCGCCGAGCCAGACGCCGAGGAAGCCGCCCACCTGGTGGCTGAAGAAGGCAAAGCCGAACAGCGTCGCCATCCAGCGGGTGCCGAACATCAGCGCCACCAGGCCCGAGGTCGGCGGCACGGTGGAGAGCCACAGCAGGCCCATCGATGCGCCGAAAACGATGGCCGAGGTATTGGTCACCGGCAAAGTGATGAATACGACCACGGCGAGCGAGCGCAGCATGTAGATGATCGAGAGCAAATAGCGCTTGGGCATGCGGTCGCCGAGCCAGCCGGCGGTGATCGAGCCGATGATGTTGAACAGGCCGATGGTGCCGAGCGTCCAGGCGCCGGCGTCGACCGACAGTCCGCGGTCGACGAGATAAGCCGGCAAATGCACGGTGATGAACAGCAGCTGGAAGCCGCAGGTGAAGAAGCCGAGCACCAGTAGAACGTAAGAGCGATGGCCGAAGGCTTCCACCAGCGCGTGGCGCAGCGATTGCTTGCTGGCCTCATGCTTGCTGCCCATGTCCATCGGCGGCGTGCGCACCGCGAAGGCGAGCGGAATGACCGACAGCGTGATGAAGCCGAACACGACCAGCGCATGTTGCCAGCCGAACCACTCGATGAAACCGACCGCCAGCGGCGAGAACAAAAATTGCCCGAAGGAGCCGGCGGCGGTGCCGGCGCCGAAGGCCAGCGAGCGCATATGCGGCGGCATCAACTTGCTGAAGGCGGCGATCACAAGCGTGAACGAGGAGCCGGCAATGCCGAGGCCGGTAATCACGCCGGCGGTGAGATCGAGCGCGGCGGGCGTGGTCGAATAGGCCATCAGCGACAGCCCGATGCAATAAAGCACGGCGCCGGCCGAGAGCACGCGCAAGGTGCCGAAGCGGTCGGCGATGGCGCCGACGAAAGGCTGCGCGGTGCCCCAGACGATCACCTGGATGGCCAGCGCCAGCGAGAATACCTCGCGGCTCCAGCTATTGGCGGCCGACATCGGCGTCAGGAACAGGCCGAGCGCGGCGCGCGGGCCGAAGCCGATGGCGCCGATCAGGCAGCCGCAAATGATCATCACCATGGGCGAGCGCCAGGCGCTTGCCGTTGTGGATTTTCCAGCCGTCGATGGCACTGACATTTTGAACATCGCCCTGAGCGTTAGATCAAAGACCCTGATCGATGCGGGGTCTGCGAATAAGCCGGGCTCATATATAGGGCAGGCATGCCCCTACCCAAACGAATATTCGTGATCATAGCCATTTGCACGGCGCATGGCTGAAAGCGTGGAAGCGCTATTTGCGGGCGTTTTGCCGCGTAAAAGCTTGCCCTTCCTCGGAGCGCAGCCATTCGCTGCTGTGGCTCACGGGCAATTCCTTTGTCTTCTTTAGCGGCTTCCAGTTCGGTCGCCTTGGCATCGCCCCAGGTCGGCTCATCCGAGCCGTCGCCCCAGGCGCGCGGGCGGTAGAACGTGTGCACGCCGAGCTTGTAGATTTTCTTCATCTCGTTGACCCAATCGGGGTGCACCCAATAGGCGTGGTAATGCGTGGCCTTGGCCACCTGCGGCATCCATAGCTTGCCGCCCAGCATGTCGTGCGCGATGTGATAGGCGCGCGCCCAGGCATCGGGCTCGGTGACGACGTCCGGGAATGCCGTCGCAGGCGAAGGTGAATTGGCAGGCGAGATGGCGGTGCGAGTTCTGGTAGACCACGCCGCAGACATCGTTCGGATAAAACGGCGAGAACACCCGGTTCATCACCACTTGCGCGACCGCAATCTGCCCGCGCACGGATTCTCCGCGCGCTTCGAAATAGACGGCGTTGGCGAGACACTTTTCCGCTTTGGCGCAATGGCGCGCCGGT
Organism: uncultured Alphaproteobacteria bacterium; assembly: GCA_963756805.1. Classification (GTDB taxonomy): domain Bacteria; phylum Pseudomonadota; class Alphaproteobacteria; order Rhizobiales; family Xanthobacteraceae; genus Pseudolabrys. The sequence goes on along the minus strand of CAVWPH010000012.1, from coordinate 141,842 downwards.
GAGCGCCAGCCGCTCGGCCGGCGATTTGGGGCGCGCATCGACGCCGGTGACTTCGCCTTTCTTGGCGATGGATTCGCCGGAGGTGTTTTCTCCGGTGCCCATCGGCGCGACCGCCGACTGTCTTGAGATCGCGATCGCCGGCCGCGCGTGAAGCCATTACCACCGGCGCCTGACCTGGCGCCCAGGGCGCGAGCTGCTCTTGCTCGGGCGCCATCGGCTTGGCGCCGAAGTAAACCTGACCGGCCTCCGTGCCTCCGTCTTGCGATGGCGCGGGCTTTTCCAAACTGATCGATGGCTGATCCGGCGCCGGGCACATCGATGTCGGGCGCGGCGGCGAATTCGTAATCGGAATACGGCTCGAAGCGGCGGGCGTTCTCTTCGGGTTTGAGCGGAGCATCGGCTTGCGCCTGCGGCATCGGCTCAACCGGCAAGGCCGGCGGCAACGGCGGCAGCGGCGCCCGCGAGCGCGAGATCAACGAGTCGTGCTTTCCCTTGCGATTGACGCTCGGAAACTGCAACGGCGCGTTCGCGTCGCCGAGCGGCTCGGCGCCGATCGAACCGGTGATGTCATGCGGATCGAAATTCGCCAGCGCATAAAGCGGCGGATGCGGGATCGCGGTGCCGAGCGGGCGCGGCAGGCTGAACATGGCGGCGTGGATGGTGCCGAAAGGCGAAGCGATCAGGTGCTTGTGCCAGCGCGCGGCGACCGCCGGCTGGTGCGCCAGCAGCGCACCGAGATCCTGATAGCCGATCTGGCTCGGCAATAGCGCGAGCAACAGCGCACCGACGCCGACCGGCGCAAACTTCCGCCGCCTCCGCGAACTCACTGTTTGTACGCTCACGCGACACCCGAAAACGCCAACGCATACCGGCCGGCCTGCCGTGGCGGCGGCAATGCAACACGTTTTGTTATGGGCTGCTTAACCTTGCGAACCTGTTAACCGCGCGCCCGACCGCACGCCGCGGCGAGCCAATCGGAAACAAATGTTAACCATATCGCAATCGCTCCCGGCCAATATCGCGGCTCAAAGTCGTAACCCGGTCCGGGCATGCATTTTTCCATTCTTTTGTCGGCCGTCACCGGCCATGTGGCCCTGCTGACCGGCCTTGCCATCATGGCGCTGGCGCTGGTCGCCGTGCTGCACCGGCGCACGGATGCGCAAAACCGCCGGCTGTCGACCGCGGTCGACAACATGTCGCAAGGCCTGTGCATGTTCGACGCGCAAGGCCGCATCGTCCTGGTCAATCGCCGCTACATCGACATGTACAGCCTGTCGCCGCAGATCGTGCGCGCCAGGTCTTTCGCTCAAGCAATTGATCGAACACCGCAAGGACACCGGCTTATTCTCCGGCGACGTCGATGCCTATTGCCGGCATATCCTCGACAACATCAGCAAAGGCGCAGAGCACGCAGGTTTACGTGCAGGCCAGCGACGGCCGCATCGTGCTCGCCAAGAACGAGCCGCTTTCGAGCGGCGGCTGGGTCTCCACCCACGAGGATGTCACCGAGCAGCGCCGCGCCGAAGAAGAACGCAGCGCCAGCCGCGACCACGAGCAACGCCGCGCGTCCACCGACGCCGCGATCGGCTCGTTCCGGCCGCTGGTGGAAAAGCTTTTGTCCAGCGTGAGCGCCAGCGCGACCGCCATGCGCTCGACCGCAAGCGCGCTGTTTGGCTCCTCCGATCAGACGTCGCAGCGCGCCGAGAGCGCCGTGCACGCCTTCAACGAAGCCTCCACCAACGTGGAAACCGCGGCGGTGGCCGCCGACGAACTTTCGCACTCGATCGCCGAGATCAGCCGCCAGCTCACCCATACCAGCGACATCGTCGCCCTGGCGACCGGCGAGGCGCGCGCCACCGACGGCGAGATCGCAGGGCTTGCCTCGGGCGCGCAGAAAATCGGCGACGTGGTCAAGCTGATCCGCAACATCGCAGGGCAAACCAATCTGCTTGCGCTCAACGCCACCATCGAAGCCGCCCGCGCCGGCGAGGCCGGCAAAGGTTTCGCGGTGGTTGCCTCCGAAGTGAAATCGCTGGCGGTGCAGACCGCCAAAGCCACGGAAGAAATCGCCAGCCATATTCTGGCGGTGCAGAACTCGACCTCCGGCGCGGTCGAGGCGATCCGCCAGATCGCAGCGCGCATGCAGGAGATCAATCAATACACCTCCGCGGTCGCGGCGTCGGTGGAGGAGCAGAACGCGGCGACCGGCGAGATTTCGCACAATGTCGCCAGCGCCGCCGACGGCACCGGGCATGTGGTGGCGGTGCTGGGCGAGGTCGCGGGCGCGGCCACCGAGACGCGCTCCTCGGCGCAAGTGGTGCGCGACGCTTCCGAGACGGTGGAAAGCGCGGTCGCCAACTTGCGGCTTGAGGTCGAGGATTTCCTGAAGAAAGTCGCGGTCTAGCTAAGCCAGGCTCGCCGCCGTCTTGCCGAGCGCGGCTTGCGCCGCGGCCAGCCGCGCAATCGGCACGCGGAACGGCGAGCACGACACGTAATCGAGCTTGACCTCGTGGCAGAAAGCGACCGAGGCCGGATCGCCGCCGTGTTCGCCGCAAATGCCGACTTTGAGCTTCGGGCGCACCTTGCGGCCGCGCTCGACGCCGATGCGCACCAATTCGCCGACGCCCTGCTGGTCGATCGAGACAAACGGATCGGCCGGCAAGATGCCGCGCGCGGTATAGATGCCGAGGAAACTCGCGGCGTCGTCGCGCGAAATGCCGAACGTGGTTTGCGTGAGATCGTTGGTGCCGAACGAGAAAAATTCAGCCGTTTGCGCGATCTCGCCGGCCATCAGGCAGGCGCGCGGCAATTCGATCATGGTGCCGACATCGTAATCGAGTTTGGCGCCGGTTTCTTTTTCGACCGCTTGCGCCATGGCATCGATGCGCGCCTTGACCAGATCGAATTCGGCCTTGGTTGCGATCAGCGGCACCATGACCTCGGGCTTGACCTTTTTGCCGGTGCGTTTTTCGACCGCGACCGCCGCCTCGAAAATCGCGCGCGCCTGCATCTCGGCTACTTCCGGATAGGCGATGGCGATGCGGCAGCCGCGGAAGCCGAGCATGGGATTGAACTCGGCCAGCTCATTGGCGCGGCCGGCGAGCTTTTTCGGATCGGCGCCCATGGCGGCGGCGACTTCGGCGATTTCTTCCTCGCCATGCGGCAGAAATTCATGCAGCGGCGGGTCGAGCAGACGGATGGTCACGGGCCGCGCGCCCATGATCTCGAACAGCTCGACGAAATCGTTGCGCTGCATCGGCAAGAGCTTGGCCAACGCAACGCGGCGGGATTTCTCGTCGTCGGCAAGGATCATCTCGCGCACCGCCTGGATGCGGGCCTCGTCGAAAAACATGTGCTCGGTGCGGCAGAGCCCGATGCCTTCGGCGCCGAAGCGCACGGCGGCCTTGGCGTCGTTGGGCGTATCGGCATTGGCGCGCACGCCGAGTTTGCGCACTTTGTCGGCCCAGCCGATCAGCGTGGCGAATTCACCCGACATTTGCGGCTCGATCATCTCGACCTTGCCGGCCAGCACTTGGCCGGTGGAGCCGTCCACGGTGATGTGCTCGCCTTTTTTGAACGTCTGCCCGCCGGCGGTCATGGTGCCGGCGGCGTAATCGACGCGCAGCGATACCCGCGCCGGAAACACAGGGCTTGCCCATGCCGCGCGCAACGACCGCCGCGTGCGAGGTCATGCCGCCGCGGGTGGTGAGAATGCCTTCGGCTGCGTGCATGCCGTGAATGTCTTCCGGCGAGGTTTCCACCCGCACCAGAATGACTTTCTTGCCGTCGGCCTTGAGTTGCGCCGCCTCATCCGACGAGAACACGATTTCGCCGGAGGCAGCGCCGGGCGAGGCCGGCAATCCGGTGGCGACGATGCGGCGATGCGCGCGCGGATCGATGGTCGGATGCAGCAACTGGTCGAGCGAGAGCGGCTCGATGCGCAGCACCGCTTCGCTCTTGGTGATCAGGCCCTCGTTGGCAAGCTCGACCGCAATGCGCAGCGCGGCCTTGGCGGTGCGCTTGCCGTTGCGGGTTTGCAGCATCCACAGCTTGCCCTGCTCGACCGTGAACTCCATGTCCTGCATGTCGCGGTAATGCCGCTCGAGCACATTGTAGATGCGCGTGAGTTCGGCATAGGCCTTGGGCAGCGTCTTTTCCATCGACGGCTTGTCGGAGCTGGCTTCCTTGCGCGCGGCCTCGCTGATCTCCTGCGGCGTGCGGATGCCGGCGACCACGTCCTCGCCTTGCGCGTTGATGAGGAATTCGCCGTAGAGTTTCTTCTCGCCGGTCGAAGGGTTGCGCGTGAAGGCGACGCCGGTCGCCGACGTGTCGCCCATATTGCCGAACACCATGGCCTGCACGTTGATCGCGGTGCCCCAGCTCTCGGGCAGATTGTTCAGGCGGCGGTAGGTGATGGCGCGCTGGTTCATCCAGGAGCCGAACACCGCGCCGATCGCGCCCCACAACTGCTCGTGCGGGTCCTGCGGGAACGGCTCGCCGCGCTGCTCCTGCAGACGCTTCTTGTAGCGCTCGACCAAAGCGGCCCAGTCGTCGGCGGTCAGATCCGTGTCGAGCGAATAGCCCTGGCGCTCCTTGTGATGATCGAGCAGCTCCTCGAAATGCTCGTGGCCGACGCCCAGCACCACGTCGGAATACATGGTGATGAAGCGCCGGTAGCTGTCATAGGCGAAGCGCCGGTCGCCGGATTTCTTGGCCAGCGCCTCGACGGTTTTGTCGTTGAGGCCGAGATTGAGCACGGTGTCCATCATGCCGGGCATGGAGGCGCGCGCGCCGGAGCGCACCGACACCAAAAGCGGGTTCGCCATATCGCCGAAGGTTTTGCCGGTGATGCGGCCGACCTGCGCCAAGGCCTTGTCGACCTGCGCGCGAAGCTCTTTCGGGTAGCGCTTGTCGTTGGCGTAGTAAAAAGTGCAGACCTCGGTGGTGATGGTGAAGCCGGGCGGAACGGGAAGGCCGAGATTGGCCATTTCGGCCAGCCCCGAGCCCTTGCCGCCCAAGAGATTGCGCATGGAGGCCTTGCCCTCGGCGCGGCCGCCGCCAAACGCATAGACCCATTTGCCTTTGCTGGCCTTTTGGACCGGGCGCGCGGCGGCCTTCGGCTTCTTCGGCGAAGCCTTTCGCACCGCTTGTTTTTTCAGCTTGGCGCTGGCGCGCGATGTCCGTTTGGCCATGGACCGAAATTCGAATTCAGGAGTGGACGCTGGCCCCTAGAAACACGTCCGGCGCGGGCCGCGCAAGCCCGCATTTCAGTGCAACAGGCCCGGCCAAAGGCCGAGCACGCCGACCACGATCAGATAGGCCGCGACAATGAAGTTGAGCAGGCGCGGGATGAGCAGAATGAGAATGCCGGCGATCAATGCGACGATGGGCTGCAGATGAGCGATGCTGATGACCATGTTTGCCTCTCCTATGGTGGGTTCGGGGGTGCAACGGTTGAGCGAAGGATTGGTTTCACGCCCAACATAAACACTATCACGCCCTCAGAAAACGGCCGAACGCCAATTGACTCTCAACACACTTGATGCGTGAATCCCCGTCCTTTCCAATCAAAAAACAGGGGCTGTCCAATGGCTAGGCGTAATAGCGGCTTGAGATTAAGCGCACCGATGCACATGACCTTCTATATCTCCGTCGCGCTCTTCGTTCTGGCGCTGATCGGACACTTCGCCGTCGTCCAATTTTTGAGCGCCGAATCAATTCTGGTTCGCGATCGCGGCCTATATCGTGCTGGCCGCCGGCAATCTGCTCAAAGGCGTGTAACTATTGCGATGGAGCCCTCCCCGCCCGGGGAGGGCCTATCCCTCAATGCGCGAGAAATCCGCCACCGCGCGGGTGGCCTCGCGAATTTCGTTGAGCAGCTTGAGGCGGTTTTCGCGTAAAGCGCCGTCGTCCACGTTGACCGTCACCTTTTCGAAAAACGCGTCCACTTTGGGGCGCAACTTTGCCATGGCGCTCATGGCGGCGGCGAAGTCTTCCTTGGCGACGGCGGCGGTTGCTTCCTTTTTGGCGGCGTCGATGGCGGCCGCAAGCGCCTTTTCCTCAGCAAGCTCGTAGCGCTTGGCGTCCGGCGCGCCGGTGTATTCGCGCTTGTCCTTCTTTTCCTCGATACGCAGGATATTGGACGCGCGCTTGACGCCGGCCAGCAGGTTTTTGCCGTCGTCGGTGTCGAGGAATTTGCCCAAGGCTTCGACGCGGTGGACGATCAGCAGCAGATCGTCCTGGCCTTCAAGGGCAAACACGGCATCCACGAGATCGTGGCGGGCGCCCTGCTCGCGCAATTGGACTTTGAGGCGGTCGGCGAAAAAGGACAGCAAATCAAGCTCTCCGCCGTCATGCCCGGCCTTGTGCCGGGCATCCACGTTTCTTCTTCAAGGCGTGGATGGCCGGGACAAGCCCGGCCATGACGCCAAAATGTGCTTTAGCGATTTTGGCAACCGACAAACGCAATTTGTTGTCGATGACAATTCGGATGACGCCCAACGCCGCTCGACGCAGCGCATAGGGGTCCTTTGCTCCCGGTCGGCTTCTCGTCGATCGCCCAGAAGCCGACCAGCGTGTCGATCTTGTCGGCAAGCGCCACCGCAATCGACACCGGATCGGCGGGCACCAGATCGTCCGGCCCCTTCGGCTTGTAGTGATCCTCGCAGGCATGGGCGACCGCTTCGTCCTCGCCCTGCGCCTCGGCGTAATAGCGGCCCATGAGGCCTTGCAGCTCGGGGAATTCGCCGACCACGTCGGTGAGCAAATCGGTCTTGCACAAAAGCGCCGCGCGCTCGGCTTTTTTCGGATCGGCTTTGACCAGCGGCGCCAGTTCCTTGGCCAGCGCCGTGATGCGCGCGATGCGCTCGGCCTTGCGTGCCCAGTTTCTCATGAAACACGATCTGCTCGAATTTCGGCAGCCGGGCTTCAAGCTTGGTCTTGAGATCGGTCTCGTAGAAAAACTTGGCGTCGGAAAGCCGCGCGCGGATCACGCGCTCATTGCCGGCGACGATCGCCTTGCCGCCGTCGCTCGCCTCTTCATTGGCGACGAGGATGAATTTGTTGACCAGCTTGGCGGTCGCCGGATCGCGCAGCACGAAGCATTTCTGGTTGTTGCGGATGGTGGCGCGGATGACTTCGCCGGGGATCGCGAGGAACGCCTTGTCGAATTCGCCCATCAGCGTCACCGGCCATTCGACCAGACCGGCGACTTCGGCCAGCAACCCGGCGTCCTCGATCAGCTCGTAGCCTTGCGCGAAAGCCAAATTCTTGGCGTCGGCCAAAATGGTCTCGGCGCGGCGCGCCGGATCGAGCATCACTTTGGCGGCGGTGAGCTTTGTCACGTAGTCGTCGAAGCGGCGCACTTTGATGACGCTCGGCGCCATGAAGCGATGGCCGCGCGTTTCGTCGCCGGCTTTGATGCCATCGATATCGAATCGGAACTATTTCTGGCTCTTCCGTCTCCGGCCCGAATGTCGCCAGCACCGAATGCAGCGGCCGCACCCACGACAAGGAGCCTGGACTTGCCGATTGCGCGCCCCAGCGCATCGACTTCGGCCAGGGGAAAGTCGCGCACCACTGCGGGAGATCATCTCCGCGATCACTTCGATCGCCGGCCTGCCCTGCTTCTCAGTCAGCGCGACGTAGAAGTCGCCCTTCTTGTCGGCCTGCACCTTGGCCTCATTGATCGACTTCAAGCCCGCCGCGCGTAAGAACCCCGCGATGGCCTGCTCGGGCGCGCCGACTTTGGGACCTTTACGCTCTTCCTTCACGTCCGGTTGCCGCGCCAGCACCCCATGCACCGACAGCGTCAGGCGGCGTGGCGTGACGTATGCCTTGGCGCCCTCATAAGTGAGCCCTGCCGCCACCAGCCGGTCGGTGACGAGCTTGCGCAAATCCTCGGCCGCGCGCGCCTGCATGCGCGCGGGGATTTCCTCCGACAGGAATTCGAGCAGAAGATCGGGCATGGGACCAAAGCTGCGATTGCGGTGTTGCGCGCCGCCTGCCTAGCAAGGCCGCTGGCCGATGTCACGATTGGAGCGGCCTTTTGTTTTTGGCGCGTGATCTTTTCCGAAAACCGGTACCCACTTTTCGGGATCACGCGCTACCAACCGCCCCCGCCGCCTCCACCGCCGCCGCCGCCCGAGCCGCCGCCACCGCCGCTAAAGCCCGACGAGCTGGACGAGGCCGGCACGGCGCTGGCAAAGGCGCTGCTGACGCTCGATACGCTGGAGGCGACCGAACTGCTGAAATCCGAGCCCGACCAGTTCATGCCGCTGCTGCCCCAGGCCGGCTGGTAATGCGACATCGGGTCGGCATCGCCCGGATGGGCGCGGCGCAGCGCCGCCGCAAAGGCCGCCGACCACGGCTTCTCCACGTCGAGCGCGACCGCGTAAGGCAGCAGCGCCTCGAAGCGCTGCGGCGGTGATCTCGGGCGCCTGCATGTTGAGGCGGTCGGCTTCCGCCGTTTCCAGATAGAGCTTGAAGCCGGCGAGTTGATCCATGATCGGGCGGCCGAGCGCGGTCGGCGCCTTCATCAGAAAAATGAACAGCCCGTTGAGCAAAGCGAAGGCCGAGACCATCACGAATGGAAACGGATAGTCCGCGAGATAGGCGCGCAACACCGGCATCGCGTCGCCCAAGCCGGCCGGAAAAATCGTTCGGGCGAAATTCGAGAAGATCGAGATAAAGACGGCCATGAACGCGAGCGACATCACGATGCGCACCAAGTTCTCGAATTTGACGCCGCCAAACAGCGCCTGCACGAACGGCACCACGAACATGCCGATCACGATCCCGCCAAAGCCGAGCGCGAACATGATGGAAAGGTCTTTGTCCTCCAACCCGCCATAGGCGATCACGCCGAACACGACCAGCGCGGTCATGACAGCGCCTACGGCGACATAGGCGATGTTGCGGCGGAAAAAGCGATTGCGGTTTTCGCTTTCGATGCTGGTGGTGAAGCTTTCCCCGACCTTGGCGACGGATTCGCCGTTGCCGCTGTCGATATTGACGCGTCCGCCCACATTGACCCAGGAGAAGATCGCGCCCTCGCCCGGCGGCAAACTGGCAAAGCCGCCGGCGGGCTGCTTGCCGGTCGATTGCAAGGTCAGCGTCTTGCCGTGCTGGTCGAATGTCAGCAGGCCGCGCACGGCGAGCGAGAGCGCGGCCGCGGTGAAGGCGCGCCACTTCTCGCGTCCTAAGCCCCAATTGTTGATGTAGTTGGCCAGCGCCGGCGAAATGCCTTCGGGCGGGTGAAATAGCGGAATGATGACGCCGGCTTTGGGATCGCGGCCGACCGCGCTCCAGGCCGCCATGTAATAGACCAGCACGATGGCGAAGCCGATCCCGCCGATGATCCAGGCGCGGTTGTCGAGGAATTGCCACCACAGCAGCGTGCTCGGGCTCGGCGGATCGACCGCGCCGGCGGGAATTGCAGCCACCACCGTGAGCCCTTCGCCTGGCCCTAGCCGGCGCGTGGTGTCGACGGTGAGCACGCCGGCGCCATCGATAAGCCCCGACCAGTCTTGGCCGCGCTCGCCGACCCGGCCGGTGAAGGCGGTCCAGCGCTCGGGCTTTGCGCCATCGGCAAGATGCAGGTGATAGACCGCGTGGGTGATGGGGAAGTTCCAGAAGTTTCCGGTGACGTTCCAGTTGAGCTCGGGCTTGCCGTCGAACCAGCGGATCTGGCGTCCGGTGCTATAGCGATAGACGTAAACGTGATCGCCGCGCGAAACGAACGTATCTTTGCTGCCGGCATAGATGCGGATGACGCCGTGATTGCGCTCGGTGTGATAGGGCTCCGCGCGGCCGTCACGCGAAATGCTGATGATGTCGAGCGAGACCTCGCGCAGCTTTCCGTCTTTATCGGTGAAGGTCAGCGGAAAGGCGCGAAAGATGCCGTGCCGGATAGCGTTGCCTTCCGCCCGCACTTTGATGGTCTCGATGACGGTGAGCGTGCCGTCCTTGGCGACCTCGACGGTTGAATCGAAAGAATGGATGACTTCGGCGGCGGACGCGCCGGCACACGCCAAGAGCCATAACGCCAGTCCCGCCAGCGCCGCGGATTTAATGCGTGCGACAAAGCGCGCGGTCATTGCGGGGATTGCGCCGGGGCGAGCGTTACCTGCGGCACGGCGCGATCGCTTTCGTCCGACACTTCGAAGAAAGCGCGCTCGCCAAAACCGCAAAGCCCGGCGATCAGATTGCTCGGGAACGACTGCACCAGCGTATTCAAATTGCGCACCGAGCCATTGTAATAGCGGCGCGCCATTTGCAGTTCGTTCTCCACGTTGCTGAGGTCGCGCTGCAACTCGAGGAAATTCCCGCTCGCCTTGAGGTCCGGATAGTTCTCGGCCAGCGCAATAAGCTTGCCGAGCGCAGCCGACAAGGCGCCTTCGGCTTGCGCGCGGCTGGCGACGTCGTCGGCCGGCAGCGCGCGGGCGGCGCCGCGCAATTGCGTCACTTCTTCAAGCACCGAGCGCTCATGCGCCGCGTAGCCTTTGACGATTTGCACCAGATTGGGGATGAGGTCTGAGCGCCGCTTGAGCTGGACGTCGATGCCGCTCCACGCCTCGTTCGCCATCTGGCGCGCACGCACCAGCCGGTTGAAGGCGATGATCGCATAGAGGCTCACCGCCACGGCGGCGAACAGGATGATCCAGAGCACCATGGGTGTTTGTCGCCTCCCAGCGGCGGAAGGTTCAATTATAGCGTCTTATGGGTGCCGTCGCAGAGCGGCTTTTTGGCCGAGCGCTTGCAGGTGCAGAAGAAAAGCTTGCCGGTTTTCTCTGCCGTGTATTCGATCGGCTCGAAATCCGTGATGGCGTGCGAGCCGTCGCAAAACGGCTGATTTTTGGAGCGGCCACAGGCGCACCACCAATAGGTCTCGCCGGCCGTGACCTCGACCGGGATTGGCGCGCGCCCGCCGATTTCAGGGTCGCTCATGGTTTCGCCCCGCCGCCTTCGGTGGCGAGCCAGGCTTCACCGCAGGCTTTCGCCAGTTCGCGCACGCGAAGAATATAACTTTGCCGCTCGGTGACCGAGATCACGCCGCGGGCGTCGAGCAGATTGAACACGTGGCTGGCCTTGATGCATTGGTCGTAGGCCGGCAGCGCCATCAAATGGCGCGCCTTCTTGCCGTCAGCCCATCCGGCCTCGATATATTTTTTGCAGGCGGCTTCCGCCATCTTGAACTGCTCGAACAGCATGGCGGTGTCGGCGAATTCGAAATTATGCCGCGAATATTCCTGCTCGGCTTGCAGGAACACATCGCCGTACATCACCTTCTTGTCGTCGGTGCGGCCGTTGAAGTTGAGGTTGTAGACGTTGTCGACGCCTTGCACATACATGGCGAGGCGCTCGAGCCCGTAAGTGAGTTCGCCCGACACCGGCGAACATTCAAAGCCGGCGACCTGCTGGAAATAAGTGAACTGCGAGACTTCCATGCCGTCGCACCAGCATTCCCAGCCCAAGCCCCAGGCGCCGAGCGTGGGCGACTCCCAATCGTCCTCGACAAAACGAATGTCGTGCAGCTTCGAGTCGATGCCGATCGCCTTCAGCGAATTGAGATAAAGCTCCTGGATGTCGGGAGGCGACGGCTTAAGGATCACCTGGAATTGGTAATAGTGCTGCAGCCGGTTCGGGTTCTCGCCGTAGCGGCCGTCCTTGGGCCGGCGCGAAGGCTGCACGTAGGCCGCGTTCCAGGGCTTAGGACCGAGCGCGCGCAAAGTGGTGGCCGGATGGAAAGTCCCCGCCCCCACTTCCATGTCGTAGGGCTGCAGGATCACGCAGCCCCAGTCCGCCCAATACTGCTGCAGAGTCAGAATGAGGCCTTGGAACGAGCGCGTGGGATCGAGGCTCGATTGACGCGAGCGGTCCCTGGCGAGCAGATCGGCGTCAGCCATGGCGTCAAATATGATTTGCTTGAACGGGAAAGCTGGCCGACCCTATCGGCGGCCTAATAGAGGGTCAAGCGATCAGGGACGCGCCGTTTAAAGGCGATATTCGCCGGTCACGGGATCGCGCCGCAAAGTCGGGCGCGGCGTGCGATCGCTGACGGGCACGCGCTTGGCGGCGTCGAGCTCATCGTTGATGCGGCGCACTTCCTTCACCACCCAATGCACGAGCATGGCGCCGCCGGCGGCGGCGAGCGTCCATTTCACCAGCGGCGAGAGCAGGATCGGCGGCATGACGGCACCTCATCGAATGCGACGATGCTGATAATCGATCTTAAACAAGGCGAATTCGCGGCTTACCGATTGTTAATGGCAGCGCTTCGACTCACATCCCGTAGCGCGACCACAGCGCGCGGGTTTCCAGGGCGGAAATCAGATCGTCGGCCAAGCCGCTTTGCTGCGCCAAGCGCCTCGAGCGCGCTGATGCCCTGCACCCGGCGGCCGAATAGGCTGCGTTCGGCGGCGATCAGCGGCGTGCGCACCTTCTCGCCGAAGCGCTGGCGCAAATAAGAACGCAGATCGCCGATGCGGTCGGCAAGCCCGAGGTCGATCGCGGCTTGCGCGATCCAGAATTCGCCCGAGAACAGCGTCTTGTCGTTGCCCTTGAGTTTCGCGCCACGGCGATCCTTCACCAGCGCAATGAAATGCTGGTGGATGTCCTTTTGCAGCGCCTTGAGACGTTTCACGTCGTCGGCCTTCTCCGGCAGGAATGGATCGAGCGTCGCCTTGTGTTCGCCCGAGGTATAGAGCCTGCGCTCGATGCCGAGCTTTTCCATCAGCTTGGGAAAACCGAACGAGCCGCCGACCACGCCGATCGAGCCGACGATCGAGTATTGATCGCAGACGATCTCGTCGCCGGCGCAAGCCAGCATGTAGCCGCCCGAGGCGCCGACATCCTCGATGAAGGCGATGACCGGCAATTTCTTTTCCTCGGCCAGTTGCCGGATGCGGCGGAAAATCAGATGCGACTGGGCGGGCGAGCCGCCGGGCGAATTGATCAACAGCGCCACCGCGCGCGCATGCGGAACCGCGAAGGCGCGCTCCAGCGAACGCGCGGTGGTGGACAGCATCAGGCCCGGCCGCAGCGGCGAGACCACGCCGATGACGCCCGACAGCCGCACCACGGGCACCACCGGGATGTCGGCGCGAAAGCGCTTGGGCACCAGGAAGCGCAAGGGAGCAAGCAGGCGTTTGAATAGATCGGTCATAAATTCTCTCACCGCGGCCATAAAAATGCAGTTACGCAATCATGATTGTCGAAGTCAAAGGCGCTTGCGCGGTTCGCTGCCGCCTTGCCGCCGCCTCATCGCCCTAAATTGTACCTTTTTTAAGTTTGGAATGCTTTTTGCTCTGCAGGGTAAGCCACCCTGTCGTGGCGGCTTAAAGAGAGGCGGACGGATGGATCCCAAGTTGACCATTTTATTGATGCTAATTGCCGCCGTTATTGGGCTTTCGCATCTCAATGACGAGAGACTGGGCCAGATGCGGCGACAGCTTGTCCGCCGGCACTGGCGCGAATTCGTGCCGGGACGGCGCAAATCCTAGGCAGACCGCCTAGCTTTTACCATTCGTTAACGCTCAGAGTTTCGCCACCACGCAGCACCGCCTCGGCCGCTGCGGTCGGATGGCCATGCGCGTCATTGAGCACGAGCGCGGCATAATTTACGGGCGCGGCCGTGCCGCCTTTGGTTGCGCGCACCAGCACGCGGATCGCCGGAACTCCTTCGCGCGGAAGCACCGGCAGTATTCCGATACTGCCGAATTCCGTTTTGAGCGCGGCCAGCACGTCGGCCAAGCCATCCGCTCGCCAGATCAGCGTCAGCACGCCTTGCGGCTTGAGCAGCCGCGCCGCGCTATCGGTCCAGCGCTGCAACAGGCCGGGCGCGGCCGCATGCGCCAGACGGCGCAGCGGATCGGGCGACAGGTTGGCGCGGCTCGCATCGTGAAATGGCGGGTTCATCAGCACGCGGTCGGCGCTGGCGGCTGAAAGCCCGGCGGCGGCAAGCGCCGCGCCATCCTCGGCGTCGCAGGCAATCGCGGTCACGCGCGCATCGAGCCGGTTGAGCCGCGCATTCTCGGCCGCCAAGGCGCAAAGATTCTTGTCGATCTCGACCAGCGTGACGTTGAGGCCATCGACACGCACGGCCAGCGCCAAGCCGGCACCGCCGACGCCGGCGCCGAGATCGACCGCATGCTCGCCGGCGCGTCCGCCCGTTGCGGCGGCGAGCAAAATGGCATCGTGGCCGACGCGATGACCGGAGAGCGGCTGGCGCAGGCGCAGCCTTCCGCCAAGAACGGCATCAACGCTGGTACCGGCAATGACGCGTTCAGCGCCCATCGGGGCGCAGCTCGTGCGCGAGGCCTGCATCGGTGAGAACGCGGCGCGCGGCAACGGCGTTTTCCTCGGCCACCAGCACGCGGCGCGGCAGGATGCCGAGCGAGCCTTCCAGCACGCTCATATTCTGGTCGAGCACCATGTGCGGAATGCGGGCGCCGTCGAGCAGCGCGCCGATCGCCGAAACCAGGACCGTATCGTTGGTGCGCACGATTTCGCGCAATCGCTCACCCCTGCCCATAGGGGCTTAGGCCCCCTGCAACCATCGCGGTCGCAACGCCTTCAAAGCAACGCGGTACCGCCATGGCCGTCCTGCAACCTTTATTCCGGCGCGGTCCAGTCAAATCGTATTGACCGGGACGCCCTAGCGCACTTGCCCGCTCAGCATAGCGTTTCTATGCTGGGCTGTCTTTGTCGTCCGGAGTAGCCGTTTTGGCCGTTGTCGTCCCATTCGAAAGTCCGAAGGCGGTCTCGCTCGATCGCCTTGCCGAACTCGTGGCACCGGACCTGGAGCGAGTCAACGCGGCCATCCTGGCGCGCACCGGCTCGGAAGTCGCCATGATTCCGGAGGTCGCCAACCACCTGATCTCCTCGGGCGGCAAGCGGCTGCGGCCGATGCTCACGCTCGCCATGGCCAAATTGTGCGGCTATCCGGGCGACGGCCATATCAAGCTCGCCGCCGCGGTCGAGTTCATGCACACGGCGACGCTGCTGCACGACGACGTGGTGGACGAAAGCGACATGCGCCGCGGCAAGCTTGCCGCCCGTATGTTGTGGGGCAATGAAGCAAGCGTGCTGGTCGGGGACTTCCTGCTCGGCCAGGCCTTCAAGATGATGGTGGAAGTCGGCAATCTGCACGCGCTCGATATTCTCTCGTCGGCCGCAGCCGTAATCGCCGAAGGCGAAGTGATGCAGCTAGGCGCCGCCAAGAACACCGCCACCAACGAAGACGAATATCTGGCGGTGATCCGCGCCAAGACCGCCGAGCTTTTCGCCGCCGCCTGCCAGGTCGGCCCGGCGCTGGCCGCGCGCGAGAAGGCCGAACAGGCCGCCTGCCGCTCGTTCGGCATGAATCTCGGCATCGCCTTCCAGCTTGTGGACGACGCGCTCGATTACGGCGGCAAGTCCGCCAAACTAGGCAAAAGCGTGGGCGACGATTTCCGCGAGGGAAAGATCACGCTGCCGGTGGTGCTGTCGTTCCGGCGCGGCTCGGAGAGCGAGCGCGCCTTCTGGAATCGCACGCTCGGCGAAGGCGAAATCAACAACGGCGATCTCGATACCGCGATCTCGCTGATGGCGAAGCACCACGCCATTGAAGATACGGTCGGCCGCGCCCGTCACTACGGCGCCATTGCCACCGATGCGCTGGCGCTGGTGCCGTCATCCGAGATCAAGACGGCGCTGGAAGAAGCAGTCGCCTTCTGCATCGCGCGCGCGCATTAGCGCACCGCGAATTCCTCAAGGCCGCGAACGCCCATCAGTGCATGTTATTGTTTATGTAGCCGGTGCGCGGATCGCGCTTAAGCTGGAAACGAATATTGGGATCGGGGTCCTGCCCGACATATTCGCCGAATTCATAGACCGCCGGCGCGCAGCCGTTCGGACGCGGCTTCGGATTGAATAAAAATCCAGACCAGGAGAATGCGACCGGCCGGTCGATGCAATGCAGCTTGGCCTTGTGCCGTTGCCGCGCGTCGGCAGGCGCTGCCGCAACAACCGCAAGCGTCCCAAGCGCAATGATCAGCCAACCGAGTTTCATGTTCATCTCCACGGACTGCCTATGGGCAAAGCGCCAGCCGGGCCACCGTCCCCGGTAATTCCGGTATTTTCAAGGGCGGCGGCTTGGCGCTAAGTCTCGCCTAGCCAAGCGTCGCCGGCTGCACCCACCAATTTTTATGCGTCGCGGCGAGTTGCCGTCCGGCTGCCGCCGCTTCTTGGGCCGTCGCGAAAAGCGCAAAGCAAGTCGGCCCCGATCCCGACATGCGGGCGAGCCGCACGCCCGACAACGCCCCCAGCGCTGCCAGCACATCGGCGATCACCGGCGCGCAGGCGATCGCTGCCTTGGTGAGATCGTTGCCGTGAATTTCAAGAAAGGCGATCAGGGCATCGTGGCCGCTCGGCACACGGCCAAGTTCGTCCTTGCCGTATTGGCTGGCGGCAAGGGCTGAGAACACCTCGCGCGTCCCCAACGGTACGCCCGGATTGACCAGCAACGCCGGAAGCTTCGGCAAATCGAGCGGCTCCGATAATTGCTCGCCGACGCCGCGCATGATGCGCGCGCGCGAGGCAAGACACACCGGCACATCGGCGCCAACCGCAAGCGCGACCGACAACAGGCGCGGATCGTCGAGAGCGAGTTTGTTCAGGCGCGCGAGCAGCCGCAATGCCGCCGCTGCATCGGCCGAGCCGCCGCCGATGCCGGCTGCGACGGGAAGTTTCTTCTCAAGCGAAAAACGCCCGGTCTTTAAAGCGGGCAACGCACCGCGCAGCGCATTGACCGCCTTGAGCACCAGATTGTCGGCGGAAGGCCCGCAACTTTGCGCGAACGGCCCGGAAATATCGAGCGAGGTGGCATTGCCGGGTTCAAGCGTCAGCGTATCGGCGAGATCGGCGAAGGCCACCAGGCTTTCAAGCAAATGATAGCCGTCGGCGCGCCGGCCCGCCACGCGCAAGGTCAGATTGATCTTGGCGGGAGCCGTTTCAATGAGCGCGCTCACGCGGGGGCGTTTCCGATTGCCATGGCGCTAGATTGTCCTGGCGCTAGATTGTCATGGCCGGGCAGGACAGCGAAAAGTCAGCCGCCATTGCCGGTCTTTTTTCCGGCCTTGGCCTGCGAGGACGTTTCGTCGGGCAGCCCGTTCTTGAGCTTCTCTTCGATCTTGGGCAGGTCTTCCGGGTCGGGCTTGAGGTCGCGCGCATGCGCCCATTGGAAGCGGGCTTCCAGCACGCGGCCGACGCGCCAATAGGCGTCGCCGAGATGATCGTTGATGGTGGGATCTTCCGGCTTGAGTTCGATCGCGCGCTCGAGGTTCTTCACCGCTTCCGGGTAATTGCCGATGCGGAAATAGGCCCAGCCGAGCGAGTCGACGATATAGCCGTCGTCCGGCCGCTGCTGCACGGCGCGCTTGATCATGTCCATGCCCTGATCAAGGTGCTCCCCCTGATCGACCCAGGAATAGCCGAGATAATTGAGCACGTGCGGCTGCTCGGGGAACAGTTCGAGCGCCTTTTTCAGATCGGCTTCCGACTTCGGCCACTGATGCGAGCGCTCGTAGCAGATGCCGCGGAAATAGAAGACCACCCAATTCGCCTTTTCCGGATGCGCGAGCGTGGCGACCGCCTTGGAATAGACGTCGGCGCATTCGGCGAACTTCTTGTGGCCGCGCAGCACATTGCCGAGCGCCATGATCGCTTCGATATCTTCCGGATGTTCCTTGATCAGCGCCTCAAGATGCTTCTGCGCCTCTTCCGGCTTGTCGAGCGAATCGAGATTGGCCGCCATCTGGATTGCGGCATTGCGATGCAACGGCGAATTTTCCGGGATGCGCTCATAGGCCTTGATCGCCAGCGCCGGCTTCTTCACCGATTCATAAAGATCGGCGAGCGAGAGCAGCGCCAGCGGATGGCCGGGCGCCAGGTAGAGCGAAAGCTGCAGATAGACCAGACCCAAGTCCTCGCCACCGCGGCGGCCGAGCGAGGCGCCGAGCCCGTAAAGCGCTTCGGCGCCGCCGGCTTGCGGGGTCGTCACCAGCAGCGGCAATTTCTCGCCGCGCTTGAGCTTCTCCATCGCCTCCTGCACCAGCGGATGGCGCGGGACCACTTTGTCGAACGCCTCGAAAATATCGAGCGCCTGCTTCGGCAACTCGTTGCGCGATGCCCAGCTGCCATAGGCCTGGACCACGCGCAGCGCGGAGGGGTCGAGCTTGTAGGCATGCTCGAGCCGTTTTCCGGCTTCCTTTTTGTTGCCGGCGAGGTCGTAGATCATGCCGGCGTGCAGATCTTTGAAGATCGCGTACCAATCGGGCCCGGCCAGCTTGTCGATCGCGGCCACCGCCTCTTTGGCGCCGCTGGTCGCATAAATGCTCCAGCCTGAAAGCAAAGTGGCGGTCAGATCGGTGATCGGCCCGCGCACCGATTTGGCCAGGTCGCGGCGGGCGGCGGCATATTGCTTGTGCTTGAGAGCGTGCACGCCCATCACCAGCCGGGCGACGCGATCGTCCTTGTCGACTTGCACGACGCGCTCGGCGAATTTCTGGGATTCTTCAACGTCACCATCGACCAGCAGCGACAGGAAGGTGCGGTCGAGCAGTTCGCCGTTTTTCGGGTCTTTCTTGAGGGCGGCGTTGTAATAGGCGGCGGCCGCGCCCGCGTCGCGCTGCTGGCCGGCGTGGCGGGCGGCGAGATAACTGCCGGACGCGGTCACGCCGTAGAGGTCCTGAGCCGTCGGGGCTTGCGCGGACAAGTTCGATCGGGAGGCCTACGATAAACGCGGCAAGCGCGGTGCGGAGCACGCACCGGGAAAGGCTCGTTGAATTCACTGGCGACGCTCCAATAAGGCGGTTGATTGCGAAAAGCGCGCATACCGCCGAGGTATTATGCCGAGAATGGCCTTTTTGCGCCGCCCCCGCAACAGCCGCTGTTGAGGGCGCGCTGTCTGGTGTTTGAAGGCCCCGATATGGGCAGCATCGTGGCCGGGACAGGCCTTCCGGCTTCACATGTTCGAGTAATTCGGGCCCCCGCCGCCCTCGGGCGGAACCCAGGTAATGTTCTGATTCGGGTCTTTGATGTCGCAGGTTTTGCAGTGGACGCAATTCTGCGCGTTGATGACAAATTTAGGCGACCCCGCCTCCTCGATCCATTCATAGACCCCGGCCGGACAATAACGCGACGAGGGACCGGCGAAGACGTCGTGTTCCGAAGACTTCTGCAGCGGCATGTTCGCCACATGCAGATGAACCGGCTGGTCTTCTTCGTGATTGGTGTTGGAGAGGAACACCGACGACAGCCGATCGAAGGTGAGCGTGCCATCCGGTCTGGGATAGACAACGGGCGCGCATTCGGCAGCGGGCTTGAGGCTGGCGTAATCCGGCTTGCCGTGCTTGAGCGTGCCGAACAGCGAAAATCCAAGCGTGCTGGTCCACATATCGAGCCCGCCCAGCGCAATTCCAATGAAGCGTCCCGAATTTCGACCACAGCGGCTTGGCGTTGCGCACCTTCCACAAATCCTTGCCGATGGCCGAGCCGCGCCAGGCGCTCTCGTAATCCGAAAGCTCGTCGTGGCTGCGTCCGGCGCCTAACGCCGCGCCCGCCGCCTCCGCGGCAAACATGCCGGAGAGCATCGCGTTATGGCTGCCCTTGATGCGCGGCACGTTCATGAAGCCGGCATTGCAGCCGATCAGCGCGCCGCCGGGGAAAATCAAGCTTGGGCACCGACTGGTAGCCGCCTTCGGTCAGCGCGCGCGCGCCATAGCCGAGCCGTTTGCCGCCGGCGAAAGTATCGCGCACCAGTTTGTGCGTCTTGAAGCGCTGGAATTCCTCGAACGGCGACAAATACGGATTGGCATAATTGAGATGCATCACGAAGCCGACCGACACCAGATTGTCGTCGAGGTGATAAAGGAACGAGCCGCCGCCGGTGCGATTGTCGAGCGGCCAGCCGAAGGAATGCTGCACCAGCCCCTTGCGATGTTTCTCGGGCGCGACTTGCCAAAGTTCTTTCAGGCCGAGACCGAATTTCTGCGGCTCGCGCCCCTCGCCCAGTCCGAATTTCGCGATCAGTTGCTTGCCGAGATTGCCGCGCGCGCCTTCCGCGAACAGCGTGTATTTGGCGCGCAACTCCATGCCGCGGGTGAATGAATCCTTCGGCGTCGCCGTTCTTTGCCACGCCCATGTCGCCGGTGGCGATGCCGGCGACCGCGCCATTGCCGTCGAACAGGACTTCCGTCGCCGCAAAGCCCGGATAGATTTCGATCCCCAGCGCCTCGGCTTTGCTGGCGAGCCAGCGGCAGACATTGCCGAGCGAGACGATGAAGTTGCCGTGATTGCTCATCAGCGGCGGCATCATGAAATTCGGCAGCCGCAGCGCGCTCGTTTCGCTCAGCCAATAAAAGCGGTCGTCGGTGACCGCGGTCTTGATCGGCGTTTCTTCCGAGCGCCATTCGGGCAGCAGTTTGTCGAGACCGACCGGATCGATCACCGCGCCGGAGAGAATATGCGCGCCGACCTCGGAGCCCTTCTCGACCACCACCACGGAAATATCGGCATTGATCTGCTTGAGGCGGATGGCCGCGGCCAAGCCCGCCGGCCCGGCGCCGACAATCACCACGTCGAATTCCATCGCTTCGCGAGCGGGAAGGTCTTGGCGGGCAGGCAGGTCAGCCATGAAGGTCTCCTGGCGTCCGATATTCCACTTTTGCACAGCGGGGGCAATCGCGCCGCTTGCCATGCTAGACTGCAAGAATGACGCCCAGCCGCGACAAGCCGCTCAACGACCTGCTCGACTTCTATCGGGAAGCCGGCGTCGATGCGCTGCTCGGCGAGGAGCCTGTGGACCGTTTCGCGGCCGAGACGCCGGCGGCAAAGCCCGCCGCCCGTGCGCAGCCGGTCGCGATGCCGCCCGATCTCGAGATCAAGGGCCGCGCCACGCCCGCAGCCCCACAAGCTCCGGACGAGGCCGCCATATCCGCGCGCGAAGTCGGCCAAAAGCGCCAAGACC
The DNA here is from genome assembly GCA_963756805.1 of uncultured Alphaproteobacteria bacterium. GTDB lineage: Bacteria > Pseudomonadota > Alphaproteobacteria > Rhizobiales > Xanthobacteraceae > Pseudolabrys. The sequence goes on along the minus strand of CAVWPH010000012.1, from coordinate 120,835 downwards.
TTGGACGAGCTGCGCGCCATTCTCGACAAATTCGACGGCTGCGCGCTCAAAGCCACCGCCACCCAACTGGTGTTCGCCGACGGCAATCCGGACGCCAAAGTGATGTTCGTCGGCGAAGCGCCCGGCCGCGACGAGGACATCGAAGGCCTGCCCTTCGTCGGCCGTTCGGGGAAACTACTCGACCGCATGCTGGCGGCGATCGGCCTCGACCGCACCTCGGTCTACATCGCCAACATCGTGCCCTGGCGTCCGCCCGGCAACCGCACGCCGACGCCGCAGGAGTCGCAAATCTGCCTGCCGTTCCTGCTGCGCCAGATCGAACTCGCCGATCCCGACATCCTGGTCTGCCTGGGCGGCCCGTCGGCGCAGACGCTGCTCGGCATCAAGGAAGGCATCACCAAGACGCGCGGGCGCTGGTTCACCTTCGACACCGGCAAGCGCGAGATCAAGGCGATGCCGACTTTCCACCCGGCGTTCCTGCTGCGCAGCCCGCTGCAAAAGCGTTTCGCCTGGCGCGATTTTTTGGCGATCAAGAAGGCGTTGGGCTCGGCTTAACCCTCCTTCATGTAAGGCGGCGTGCCGCCGACGATGAAATCCTCGCGCGGCGGCGCGAATATATCGACCACCTCGGTGTCCTCGGGAAAGAAGCCTTCGTGCTCGACGCCGGACGGGATCACCGCCACGTCGCCGGCCACCATGCTACGGCGCTCTTCGCCGATGCGGAAATCCATGCGCCCCTTGAGCATCCATACAATCTGCTCGTGCGGATGCTTGTGGGCTGCGGCATGCGCGCCGGCCTTCATGGTCCACCACACCATCATGCCCTGCTTGCCGGCGAGCACACGGCGGCTGATCTTGTCGCTGATGTGCTCCACCGGCAGCGCCGCCAGTTCATTGAAGCCGAACAGGACCGGCATGGGTTACCCCGTCACCGCGAACTTGATGGCGAACAGCACCGCCAGCACGATCACCGCCGGCGCCGCTTCCTGGATCTTGCCGGCGATCAGCTTGCTGAGTGCATAAGTGATGAAGCCGAGCCCGATGCCGGTGGCGATCGAATAGGTCAGCGGCATGGTGATCGCGGTCACCACCGCCGGCGCGTATTCGGTGATGTCGTCCCACTCGATCTCGGCGAAGCCCGCGCGCCATCACGCAAGCAACGTAGAGCAGCGCCGCAGCCGACGCGTAGGCGGGGATGGTGCCCGCCAGCGGCGCAAACAGCAGCGTCAGCAAGAAGAAGACGCCGACGAAGGCCGCGGTCAGGCCGGTGCGTCCGCCGGCGGATACGCCGGCCGCGCTTTCGATATAGCTGGTGGTGGTCGAGGTGCCGATCACCGCGCCGAACATGGCGGCGAAACTGTCGGAGATCAGCGCCTGCTTCATGCGCGCGAGCTTGCCTTTTTTCATGAGCCCGGTGCGATGGGTGACGCCGATCAGCGTGCCGGCATTGTCGAACACGTCCACGAACAGGATGGAGAACACCACGATCAGGAACGTCGTCTCGAACATGCGCGAGAAGTCGAGCTGCAGGAAGGTGGGCGCCAGCGACGGCGGCATCGAGACGACGCCCTTGAACTGCGCCAGTCCCAGCGGCAGGCCGATCACGGTGACGGCGAGGATGCCGATCAGCGTGCCGCCGAGGATGCGGCGGTAGTTCAGCCCCGCGATCAGGACGAAGCCGAGCAGCATCAGGATCGCCGTCGGGTTCTTCAGGTCGCCGAGCGTGACCAGCGTCGCCGGCTGCGCCACGACGACTTTGGCTTCCTCGAGCGCGATGATGGCGAGGAACAGCCCGACGCCGGCCGACGTGGCGAGCTTCAGGTTATGCGGGATCGAGTCGATCACGTATTGCCGGATACGGAAGATCGAGATCAGGAAGAATATCACGCCGGAGCAGAACACCGCCGCCAGGCCCTGCTGCCAAGTATATTTGTAGGTCAGCACCACGGTGAAGGCGAAGAAGGCGTTGATGCCCATGCCGGGCGCCAGCGCGATCGGGTAATTGGCGTAGAACGCCATCACGAAGGTGCTCACCGCCGCAGCGATACAGGTGGCGACGAACACCGCGCCCGGATCCATGCCGGCCTTGCTGAGGATGATCGGGTTGACGAACACGATGTAGACCATGGTCAGGAACGTGGTCACACCCGCAACGAATTCGGTGCGAATGTTGGTGCCCTGCGCCTTTAGCCCGAAATATTCATTGAGAACCGTGACGATCTGCGGTTCGTTCGCCGATGCTCGCGCCTGCGCAGAGCTGCCCTTTGCCCGCTTGACCATCTCAACCCCCTCGATTGGCTTCCCCGGTCCGTCACCTTATCGCGGGCAAGGCCGGCATGGCAGAGCGGCACGCCAGGAGGCTGTGGATACCGCCGTCCGATCCGCTTCCTTTTATCGCAGGGCTGGCACGACCCCGGCTCGAAATGCCGTCACGGTTGGGATTATAATGCAGCGGGGGTTGAGTTGCCGGAGACCGTTTATGGATTTTGATCCTGTTCTGCTGGCCCGTTTGCAGTTCGCCTTCACCATTACATTCCACATCATCTTCCCGACCTTCACGATCGGCTTGTCGGCCTATATCGCCACGCTCGGCGTGCTCTGGGTGCGCTCGGGCGAGGAGCGCTATCACCGGTTGATGCAGTTCTGGACCAGGATCTTTGCCGTCTCATTTGCGATGGGCGTGGTCTCCGGCATCGTGATGTCTTACGAGTTCGGCCTGAATTGGAGCCGCTTCTCCGTCGTGGTCGGCAACGTGGTCGGCCCATTGATCGGCTACGAAGTGCTCTCCGCCTTTTTCCTGGAGGCGACCTTCCTCGGCGTCTTGCTGTTCGGCTTCAACAAAGTGCCGCCCTGGCTCTACGTCATGTCGGGCGCGATCGTCGCCATCGGCACGGCGTCTTCGGCGTTCTGGATTCTGTCGGCCAATAGCTGGATGCAGACGCCGGCCGGCTACGAGCTCGAGAACGGCGTTGCCTTTCCGAAAGATTGGCTAGCGGCTCATCTTCAATCCGAGTTTCCCCTACCGTTTCGCGCATATGCTCAATGCCGCCTATCTGACCACCGGCTTCGTGGTGCTGGCAGTGGGTGCGCGCTTTCTGCTTGCCGGCCGCCAGATCGAGGCCGGCCGCACCATGCTGCGCATGGCGATCGGTCTAACGGTAATCCTGGCGCCGCTTCAGCTCATCATCGGCGACCAGCACGGGCTCAATACGCTCAAGTATCAGCCGATCAAGATCGCGGCCATGGAGGCGCATTGGGACGGCTCCAAGCCGGCAGATTTCCACATCTTCGCCTGGCCGGACGAGAAAGCCGGCGTCAATCGTTATGCGATTTCGATTCCCAACGCCGCATCCCTCATCATCACTCACCGCATCCATGGCCTGTTCCAGGGCCTCAACAGCGTGCCGCCCAATGAGCGGCCGCCGGTGAAGATCGTGTTCTTCGCCTTCCGCATCATGCTGGCACTCGGCGTCTTCATGATCGGCGCAGCACTTTATGGCGCCTTCCTGTGGTGGCGCGGCACGCTGTTCGAGACGCGCTGGTATTTGCGCATCATGTCGCAATGCTGGTGGGTCGGCTTCGTGGCGGTGATTTCCGGCTGGGTGGTGAGCGAGAGCGGACGCCAGCCCTGGATCGTCGAACATATTCTGCGCACCGCCGACGCCAGTTCGCCGGTGCCGGGCGCAAGCATCGCGGTGACGCTGGTGCTGTTCGTGCTCGCCTACGGCACCGTGTTCTCGTTCGGCATTTATTACATCAACCGCCTGATCGCCAAAGGCGTCGATAGTCTGGAAGCGAAAGAGGGAGGGAAATACTTGAGCACCCCGATCTCCGCCGCGCACGAGGGTTAGCGCCATGGAATGGTATCTGCCCGTGATCTGGGCCGGCCTGATCGGCACCGCCGTCGCCATGTATGTCATCCTCGACGGCTTCGATCTCGGCATCGGGATTTTGTTTCCGTTCGCGCGCAGCGAAAGCGAGCGCGATCAGATGATGCGCACGGTGGCGCCATTCTGGGACGGCAACGAGACCTGGCTGGTGCTCGGCGGCGGCGGCCTGTGGGTGGCCTTCCCGCGCGCCTATGCGGTGATCATGCCGGCGCTCTATCTGCCGGTGATCGTGATGCTGCTGGCGCTGGTGTTCCGCGGCATCGCGTTTGAATTCCGCACCGTCTCGCGCAGCAAGACCTGGCTCGATTTTGCCTTCACCATCGGATCGGGACTGGCCGCGTTGTCGCAAGGCGTCATTCTCGGCGGACTGATCCAGGGCGTTCCGGTCAAGGACGGCGCCTATGCCGGCGGGCCGCTCGATTGGGCGACGCCGTTTTGCCTGCTGTGCGGGCTGGCGATGATTGCCGGTTACGGGCTGCTCGGCGCGACCTGGCTGACGATGAAGACGGAAGGACCGGTCGCCGTGCGCGCCCGCGCCCAAGCCAAGACGATGCTGCTGATCGTTCTCGCCTTTATGGCCGTGGTCAGCATATGGACGCCGCTGGCGCAGCCGCGCATCAGCGCGCGCTGGTTCTCGCTGCCGAATTTCTATGTTTCTATGGCCGGTGCCGGCGGTGACCGCATTCGTTGCCTTCATGCTCTGGCGCTGGCTCGGAAAAGGCCGCGAAGTGCCGCCGTTCCTGGCGGCGATCGCGCTTTTTCTGCTCGGCTATCTCGGCCTGGTGATTTCCAACTTCCCCTATCTGGTGCCGCCCTCGCTCACCGTATGGGACACCGCGGCGGCGCCGGCGAGCCAGATCTTCATGCTGCTCGGCACGCTGGTGCTGCTGCCGATGATCCTCGGCTATATCGCCTTCGTCTATTGGCTGTTCCGCGGCAAAGTGCGCGAAGGCGAGAGCTACCACTGATCGCCGGCTAGGGCGCCGCCGCCGGCCGCATCATCGACCAGCCGAGCTTGATCAGCGGCATCACGCCTTGCACCGGACGCGCAAAGGAGCGCGGCACTTCCATCGACCATCTCGGGAAATTGCTGCTTGAGTGTGGCCGGCGGCGCGCCTGCGGTGTCGGCCGGCCAAACCAGCAAGCCGCCGTCTTTGCGGATATCGGCGGGGTTCGCCCACGGGCTGCGCTCGGGCGCCCAGTCGAAATAGACATGCGGGCGGGACGGCGCAGCCAGCGCGATCAGCGGCGCCAGCCTTTCGTCGCCGGTGACATAGCTCAACGGCTTGCCGGTGCGGCGCTGGAAATTATCCGCAAAGAAGCGGCCTTCGGTATTGGCCGGCTGCGCGATGCGCAGATCGGTGCCCAACGTCCACGGCAGCGCGACGATGGAGAGAACGACGAGCACCGGCGGCGCCACCAGCAGGCCGAGCCACGTGAACGAGGCCATGCGTTCGCGAAACAGCATGATTTGGTCGCCGCCGGCGACCACGACCGCCAAGCCCGACAGCACCACCAGCGGCGCGATGCGCTCGAACGGGCCGAGCCGGCCGCTGACAAAGACGATGACGATCGCGATCAGCGCCGGCGCCAGCGCGAGGAAATAGACATAGGCGCGCGCCAGCCGTTCGACCGGACTGCGGTCGATCTCAGGCGCGCTGTCGTGCCGCCGCCGGCGTTGCCAGCCGCTCGCCAGCGCCACCAGCAGAACAAGCCCGAGATGCGTGGTGAGCAGCGACAGCAACCAGCCATTCGCCGGACTTGAGGCTCCCGAAACCGGCGCCGCTCTCGTTGAAATTTGCGATGACGAGATTGCGCGCGCCTTCGAGCCAGGCCAGATGCGGAAAAATCACGATCAACAACGGCAGCACCGAAATCCACGGCTCGGGATGGATGAGCGCGCGCCGCCCGCGCGCGGTCGCGAGCGTGAATAGAGCGAGCAAAACGACCAGGATCAGGCCGACATAGCTCGCCAGCAACAACAGACCGAGATCGAGCGCGAGCAGAAACCAGTAGCCGCGCTGGCCAAGCCCCGCCGCGCGCCAGTAGTGCAGCAGCGCCAAAGCCCAAAGCGGCGCCGCCATCACCGCCGGCCCGAAGCTCGGGCTCGGCACCGTGAAAGCGGCGATGCCGACCATCAGCAGAACGCTAAGCACCGCATGGCGGGTGCCGACGATTTCGCGGCCGAGCGCGAACACCGCCCAATAGGTCAAAACGATGCAGGCCTGCGCCAGCGCATAGAGCCCGAAGGCGCCGGCAAAACGGAACGCGATTTCGCCCGCCCAGAACGCCAGCGGCGGCCCGAGATAGCTGCCGAGCACGAATTCATGCCCGATCGCCAGCAGCAACGGCACTTCGCCCGGCGGCGCGCTGTAGAACAGCGCCGGCAGCAAGGTCCAAAGCGCTGCTTGGCTGAGCGCGACGGTCCAGAACACCGCCGTCGGACGCCCGCGCAGGAATTCGATGATCAGGGAGACGTAATGCATTGGCCCATTTCTTTATCCCTCCCCGGGGGGGTCGACCGGCGCGCGAGGATCTGTGTATCCCCACTCCTCGCTTGCGAGGAGAGAGATCGAGAGAGACGCGAGAGATAGAGAAGGCGGGCTAAAGAGGCAACAACGCCGCCAAGGCTTCCTCGCTCACCTCGCCCAAACCGCCGTTCAGGGCGGCAAGCTTTGCCGCCACCGGCGCAAAGGATCTGCGGTGGTGGATGGTCGGGCCCAGGCGCGCCAATGCGGCGAAATGCTCCGGCACGCAATAGCCCATATGGCGCTCGAAGCCGTAGCCGGGGAATTCGAGCCCAAGCCGCGCCATCAGCCGGTCGCGGGTCACCTTGGCGACGATGGAGGCGGCCGCAACCGAGAGCACCAGTGCATCGCCCGAGACCACCGTCTGGCAGTCGCATTCGACATCGATCTTCTGGTTGCCGTCGACGAATACGAGTTGCGGGCGAACGGGCAGCGCCTTGACCGCGCGCGCCAGCGCCCAGAGCGAAGCGCGCAAGATATTGTCGCGGTCGATGCGCTGGGTCGAGCCGAAGGCGACCGACACTTGCGCGCGTGGCGCAGATTTTCTCGTACAGCTTTTCGCGTTCGGCGGCGTCGAGCTTTTTCGAATCGTTAAGCCCGCGCGGGATTCGATCGGGGTCGAGCACAACGGCTGCGGCCACCACGGGACCTGCCAGCGGCCCCCTGCCCGCCTCGTCGCAGCCCGCTACCGGCCAGATCCCATTGTTGAGCGCGCGCCGCTCGCGCCGGAAGGTCGGGCGCAAGATCGGCTCGTTGAGCGGCAGGCGTGAGGACGGGCTTTGGCTTGCGGGCCATGATGGGCAAGCAATGCCCCTCGTGGCGTTCAAGTCAATGCGGAGTGTGCTTTGCGTGTGGATGACTGAAATTAGAACAGGCTCAGCTGCCCGCTGTCCGCCTTGGGCGCGCGGAAATGCGCCGTGCGAGAGCGAAAGTTTGTTCTCGTTGAAGCCCAGCTTCTCGCAAGCCATCTCGAAACGCCGCCCGATCATCCAGGCATAAGGCCCGGTGCCTTTCATGCGCTTGCCCCAGGTGGAGTCGTAATCCTTGCCGCCGCGCATGTCGCGGATCAGCTTGAACACGTGGCGGCAGCGGTCGGGATAATTCGCCATCAGCCATTCGCGGAACAGGTCGCGCACCTCCAGCGGCAGGCGCAGCAGCACGTAGCCCGCTTCCTTCACGCCGGCGGCGTGCGCCGCTTCAAGAATGCGCTCGATCTCCATGTCGTTGAGCGCCGGGATCACCGGCGCCACCATCACGGTCGCCGGCACGCCGACCTGAACAAGACGCCGCAGCGTCTCCAGGCGGCGCATGGGCGTTGCCGCGCGCGGCTCCATCTTGCGCGCCAGTTCCGGATCGAGCGTGGTCACCGACAGCGCGACCTTGGCGAGGTTGCGCTCGGCCATGCGCGCCAGGATGTCGAGGTCGCGCAGCACCAGCGCCGACTTGGTGACGATGCCGACCGGGTGGCCGGCGCGGTCGAGCACTTCCAGAATGCGGCGCATGACTTTGTAGCGCCGCTCGATCGGCTGATAGGGGTCGGTATTGGTGCCGATGGCGATCACCTTGGGCGAATAGCCGGGCGCCGCCAGTTCCTTTTGCAGAAGCTCGGCCGCCTCCGGCTTCACGAACAGCTTGGATTCGAAGTCGAGCCCGGGCGACAGGCCCAAATAAGCGTGGGTCGGGCGGGCAAAACAGTAGACGCAGCCGTGCTCGCAGCCGCGATAGGGATTGATCGAGCGGTCGAAGCCGATATCGGGCGACTCGTTGCGGGTAATGACCTTGCGGGTGGCGTCGACCGTGACCTGGGTCTTGAACGGCGGCAGCTCGTCGAGCGAGCGCCAGCCGTCGTCGAAGGCGATGCGGGCCAGCGGCTCGTAGCGGCCGGAGGCGTTGCTCTGGGCCCCTCGCCCGCGCCGGCGCTCATGCTCGACCACCACGCCGAGCAGTTCGGTGGCGTCGTCGACATAGACGCCCGCCGGCGTGGAGGGCAGCTCCTTTTCCGGCGGGCGTCTCAAGGCTGCGGATGATCGAGCCATGGTTTTATCCTAGCGAGCGTATGTGAACATAACAAGAACAGTTTTCAAGTTAGCCGCGGCTTTTTTTGCCTTCAGTTCCGATTTAGTTACGTTTGAAATCAAAATTCGACTTTGTGCACGTTTTGCTGGGCTTCTTGGACGTTCTGAGACCCAAAACTGGCCGTAAAAATCGGCTGAAATGCCTGCGCGAGAAGACATTCGCCAAGCCCTCCTGGCTTCTCCAGTTTGACCCTGGGCACGCCCACAATTTGAGCATTTCGGGGCCCGATCTCGTGGGGCTAAGGCCGAATCTCACATGATATGGTGGGAAACCAACCAATACGGGCCGCGGTTCCATGCTGAGCGCGATCATTTCGACCCACGAATCGGAGCGCACGCTGGTGCCGACCCTTGCGGCCTTGGTGCCGGGGGTCGCCGCCGGCCTGTTGGGCGAGGTGGTGGTGACCGATGCGGGCTCGAGCGACGCCACCGCGGAAGTGGCCGAGGTAGCCGGGTGCCGCTTCATGACCTCGGCCAAACCATTGGGCGAGCGCCTCAAGGCGGCGGCGCAAAGCACCCACGCACCCTGGCTGTTGTTCCTGCGCGCCGGCTGCGTGCCGGAGCCGGCCTGGGTCAATGCCGCCGAGCATTTCATCGCCATGGCCGAGTGCTTTGGCGGCGGCGGCCGCGCCGCGGTGTTCCGCCCGCCCGGCATCGGCGATTTATTGCGCCCGGGCTTGGCCGAACTGATCGCGCTGCTGCGCGTGACGCTTGGCGGCGGCGCCAGGCCGGAGCAGGGCCTGCTGATCGCGCGCAGTTTCTATGACGGCCTCGGCGGCCATCCCGGCGGCGCCGACGCGGAAGCCGCCTTGCTGCGCCTGCTCGGGCGGCGGCGGATCGCCATGCTGCCGACGGGAGCCGCGCAGCCGCGCTGAGGCTTTCCTCACCTCCCCCCGGCACGGAGGGTGAAGCGATATACTTGACTTAGTCAACTAATTGCCCGAATTTGCCAGGCATGAGTGCCGCAAGCCCTGAGCGCATCGCCGCCGCGCGCCGCTTCAACCGCTTCTACACGCGGCAGATCGGCGTGCTGCGCAAAACTTATCTCGACAGCCCCTACTCGCTGGGCGAAATGCGCGTGCTCTACGAACTCTCGCAAGCCGGCAAACTTGGCACGCGCACCGCCAGCGATATCGGCCGCGCGCTCGATCTCGACGCCGGCTACTTGTCGCGCGTGCTGCGCAATTTCGAGAAACGGGGACTGATATCGCGCAAGGCCTCGGCCCAGGACGCGCGCCAAAGCCTGCTGGCTTTGACCGCGCAGGGGCGGCGCACCTTCACGCCGCACGAACAGCGCTCGCAGCGCGACACCGGCGCCATGCTCGGCAAGCTTGGCCCTGCCCAGCAGGCGCGGCTGGTGGCGGCCATGACCGAGATCGAAACGCTGCTGGACGGCAAGCCCGCGCCCAAGACCAAGCGCGCCAAGCCGAAAGCCAATTACATTTTGCGCGATCCCAAGCCCGGCGATTTCGGCTGGATCGTTTCCCGCCACGCCGAGCTCTACGGCAGCGAATATGGCTGGATCGAACCGTTCGAGGGCCTGTGCGCGCAGATCGTCGCTGATTTCGCCAATAATTTTAATCGCAAACGCGAGCGCTGCTGGATCGCCGAATTGAACGGCGAGAATGTCGGCTGCGTCATGCTGGTGGACGACAAGGCCAATGTCGCGCGGCTGCGGCTGTTGCTGGTCGACCCGAAGGGGCGCGGCTTAGGGCTGGGCGCACGTCTGGTGGACGAATGCGTCACCTTCGCGCGCCAGGCCGGCTACAAGAAGATCACGCTGTGGACGCACAGCATCCTCAAGGCCGCCCGCCACATCTACGAGAACGCCGGCTTCAAACTCACCGGCAGCGAAAAGCGCAAAAGCTGGAGCAAGAACGTGGTGGCGGAGTTTTGGGATTTGGAGTTGTAAATTCTGTCTGCACCGAACATTCATTCGTCATGCCCGGCGCTTGTCGCCGGGCATCCACGTCTTAAATTCTTATCGGTACGGAAAGGCGTAGATGGCCGGGACAAGCCCGGCCATGACGGAAAATTGCTACGCCGTCGCGCCTTTAGCCTTCCCCCGCCGCAAATGCTCGTCGAGCCGCGGCAATATCTCCACGAAATTGCACGGCCGATAACGGTAGTCGAGCTGGTGCACGAGGATCTCGTCCCAGGCATCCTTGCAGGCGCCGGGCGAGCCGGGCAGGCAGAAAACATAGGTCGCGTTGGCGACGCCGGCGGTGGCGCGCGTCTGGATCGCCGAGGTGCCGATCTTCTTCTCGCTCACCAGCAAGAACATGGTCGCAAAGCCGTCCATCTTCTTTTCGAACAGCGGCTCGACCGCCTCCGGCGTCACGTCGCGGCCGGTAAAGCCGGTGCCGCCGGTGGTGATGACCACGTCGATGAACTTGTCCTCGATCCAGTCTTTCACGCGCCGGCGGATGGCATCGACCTCGTCCTTGACGATCGAGCGTTCGGCCAGAATGTGGCCGGCGGCGCGGATGCGCTCGACCAGCGTGTTGCCGGATTTGTCGTCGGCAAGCTCACGCGTGTCGGACACGGTGAGCACCGCGATTTTCAGCGCCACGAATTGTCTGGTCTCGTCGATGCCGGGCATAGTTGTCCTGTCCGGCGCAGGATAAGACCCATTTCGCGCCAATGCCAACCGCGATGCGCTGGCCGCCGGCCTATTCCCAGAAGCGCTTTTGCGCCTCCTGGACGGCCTGCTCGCGCGTAATGCCGATGTCGGCTAACAGCCGATCGTCGAGTTCCAGCAAAATACGGCGCTGGCGGACTTTCTCAAACGCGATCCAGACTTGCCGTCGTCGCGCATTTTCGAACATCCGGGCCAATCGCGCGATAAGGCGCGAGTAGCCATGACGGGCGCGTGGCCGTGCCAAGGTCACGCGTAAAGCTGATTTGAATGGTCGGGTTGCAGGTACTGCTGCCGCAAGACATGTCTCACCTCCGGATCGGAGCGAGACAACTCTTGACTGCTGAGCAGTTGACCGGGCGGTTGTCGAAGCCCGGAACAACTTAGCTGATAGCAGATAGCGATATCGACTACAACAACTGCTTTAAAGCGTCGCCGCCGAGAACGTATCGCAGGCCGCAATAGTTCCCTGCTTGAGGCCGATCGAGAACCAGCGCTGGCGCATCGCCGATGAGCCGTGGGTGAAGGCGTCGGGCACCACATAGCCGCGCGATTGCTGCTGCAGCCGGTCATCGCCGATCGCCGAGGCGGTCTGCAACGCCGCCTCCGCATCGCCCGGCTCGATCGTCTTCCAGCGCTGGTTGGAATGGTTCGCCCAAACGCCGGCGTAGCAATCGGCCTGCAATTCCACCCGCACCTGGATCGCGTTCGCCGCGCCCTTGCTGCCGGCGGCGCGTTGCGCCGTTTGCGCCTTCGGCAGGATGCCCAGCAGATCCTGTACGTGATGGCCGACCTCGTGCGCGATCACATAGGCCTCGGCGAATTCGCACGCTTTGCCGCTGCAGCCATGAAAACGATCCTGGATGTCGCGGAAGAACGAAGTGTCGAGATAGATGTGCTTGTCGCTCGGGCAATAGAACGGTCCCATCGCCGCTTGCGCCATGCCGCAGCCGCCCCTCTCGCCGCCGCGATAAAGGCGGATCGGCGCGGGGCTGTATTGCCGGCCCATGCCGCGGAAAATATCGCCCCAAACGTCTTCGGTATTGCCAAGCACGGCGGCAACGAATTGGCCGGTGCTGTCGGCGGGCGCGCCTTTGCGCGGCGCCGGCCGGTTTTGCTGCTGGTATTCCGACGTGCCGCGCTTCACCATTTCCGCGCCGCCGATCAGGATGCTCGGGTTGATGCCGGTCGCCCAGCCGATCAGGCCGAGCACGATGAGCGTGCCGATGCCGAGCCCGCCGCCGCTGCCGGCGGAAAAGCCGCCGCCGCCCTCGCGATCGTCCTCGACATTGTCACTGCGGCGAAAGTCTTCCCAACGCATTTCAAACTCCTCCCAATTGGCCGCATGATCATTGCCGAACGGGCGCTTCACGTCCAATTCAAGGCTCTCCGCGAGCCTTCGATTGTACCGCTAAGCCTCGGTACAATAGGCAGAATTTGCCCACTTGGAAGCTCGTTTCCATAAACCGTTTCTTCACCTTGAGCATCCATATTGGCGGCCTGTCGGTTGTAGGTCCCGCGTCGCCGACCGCGTCGCCTGAGTCAGAGTTCTGAGTCATGGTTGTGTCGCGTCGCGGGGCGCCCTCACGGGCGCCCCGTGGAGTTTCAAGCTCCACCCCACATCACCGAGTTTTACTCGGCGACTGCGTCGCCGAAATGGCGAAGCTGCCGGCTGGTTCCGTCGATCTAGTGTTCGCCGACCCGCCTTACAATCTCCAACTGGCCAACGATCTCAAGCGCCCGGACGATTCCCACGTCGATGCGGTCACCGACGACTGGGACAAGTTCGCCAGCTTTGCGGCCTATGACGAATTCACCAAAGGCTGGCTGCAAGCCTGCCGCCGGGTGATGAAGCCGGCCGCCACCATCTGGGTGATCGGCTCCTACCACAATATTTTCCGCGTCGGCGCCATCATGCAGGACATGGGCTTCTGGATCCTCAATGACGTGATCTGGCGCAAGTCCAACCCGATGCCGAATTTCCGCGGCCGCCGTTTCACCAACGCGCATGAGACCATGATCTGGGCCTCGCGCGACGCGCAGGCCAAAGGCTACACCTTCAATTACGAGACGCTGAAAGCCGGCAACGAAGACGTGCAAGTGCGCTCCGATTGGACGCTGGCGCTGTGCACCGGCGAGGAACGCCTGAAAGGCCGCGACGGCAAGAAGCTGCATCCGACGCAGAAGCCGGAAGCGCTGCTGGCGCGCGTGATCCTTTCAAGCTCGCGGCTCGACGATCTGGTGCTCGACCCGTTCTGCGGCACCGGCACCACCGGCGCGGTGGCGAAAAAACTCGGCCGCCGCTTTGTCGGCTGCGAGCGCGACGGCGGTTACGCCAAGGCCGCCGAAAAGCGCATCGCCGCAACCGAACTCATGGAAGCGCCGGCGCTGGCGCCTTACGTCACCGCGCGCGAAGCGCCGCGCGTGCCGTTCTCGGCGCTGATCGAACGCGGACTGGTTACGCCCGGCGTCAAACTGGTGGACGCCAAGAAGCGTCATAAGGCGCTGGTGCGCGCCGACGGCGCGGTATCGCTCGGCGGCCAGGTCGGCTCGATCCACAAGATGGGCGCGCTCGCGCAAGGGCTCGATGCCTGCAACGGCTGGACCTTCTGGCATGTCGAGACGCCGAAGGGCCTCAGGCTGATCGACGAGCTGCGCGCTATCGTTCGCGCGGAAGCCGACGCTTAAGTCCGCTTCACCTTCAGGCCGGTATATCTTCCAATAGCAGTTCCAGCGCCCGCTTGGCGAACGCATCCATGTTCGCCCGCCGGTCGGCGCTGCCGGTTTCCAGCGTGATCGCGCGTTCGATCGCCGGCCCCACCACCGCGATGCAGCTATGGCCGGCTTTGTCGCCATAGCGGTTGCCGGTAGGACCCGTCGCCCCGGTTTCGCCCAGGCCCCAGGTCGCGCCGTTCTTTTCGCGCATGCGGCGCGCGCACAGCAGCGCGTAGCCTTCCGTTGATGCCCGCATGCCGGACATTTCCGCATCGGTAATACCCAGGAGCGCTGCGCGCGACGTTTTCGTATAGACCACCGCGCCGCCGAGGAAATAGGCCGAGGCGCCGGGAACGCTGAGCAATGCCGCAGCGATCAGCCCGCCGGTCGAGGATTCGGCAATGGCGATTGTTTCCTTGCGGGCGATCAGAGCGCGCGGCGATTTTTTCGGCGAGCGGCAGCAGCGATTGCATTCACAAATCCCCGCGGCCGATATGGCACAGCACGCGGAACACGCCGACCTGCGCGCCGGGAAATTCTTTCGACAGGCGCGCGCCGAGCGCCTCGGCATCGGCCTGGCGCAGCGTATCGACCAGCAGCGCAGCCTTTATCTTCTTGTCGCCGCCGCGCAGTTTTTCTTCCATCGACACCGGCTGGCCGGCCGGATCAGTCGCGATCCAGATTTCGCCGCCGGCGATGCTGGTGTCGGCCACCAGCTTTTCCAGCAGCGCAGCGAGTGCGGCTTGGTCGGGTGCCTCGTCAAAGCGCACCGTGACTGTATAGGCGCCGCGGAAGTGACCGAGCCGCAGCGTGCGGTGGCAGACCGTGCGGCTCATATTGAGGAAGACGCCCGACATGATTTTCTTGGTCATCGGCGTCGGATCGTCGAGCCGCGCGAGATAGACCTTCGAGGTGAGCACCGCGGGCGACTCGACCAGATAGAAATTGAAAAACGCCGACGCGCCCGAGATCGCCTGGTGGCGGCGCCCGAACAGAAAGCCGGGAACCGCCAGCCGCTCGATCAGATGCTCGCCCTGGAACCATTCGTCGAATTCCGCCTCGCGGCCGGGAGCGACGTTGTTAAAGATCGCGAGAATTCCGGGCTGGGTCGCCATGCTCAGGCCTTGACCTTGCGTTCGACATTGGCGCTGCGCGTGGGCACGCCGAATTCCTTGCGGCAGACTTCCGCCAGAACAGCAATTCCTTGCCTGATCTCCTCATGCGTCGGACTGGCAAAGCAAAGCCTGATGCGGCTTTTGCTGTGCGCCTTGTTGACCGACCATTCCGGACCCGGATTGATGACGACGCCGGCGGCAAGCGCCGCCTCGCGCAACTTCATCGCATCGACATTGTCGGGCAGCTTGACCCAGAGGAATATGCCGCCCGCCGGATAATCGAACTCGGCCGCCGTGCCGAATTGCTCGTTAAGCGCCGCGACCAACGTGTCGAGCTTGGCCTGGAAGCGTTTGCGCAATTGCGGCACGTGGTCGGCAAAATGCGCTTCGCAATATTCGGCCAGCATCATCTGCTCGAGCCCGCCGGAACCGGCGTCGGTCTTGAGCGCCAGAATGTGCGACATGATGGCCCAGGGCGCGACGATGAAGCCGACGCGCAGCGCCGGCGCGATCGTCTTCGAAAACGAGCCGATGTGGATGACATTCTGCGTCTTGCTCATGGCGTAGAGCGCCGGCGGGCGCTTCCCGCTCCAGGTCAAATCCGCGTAGCAGTCGTCCTCGAAGATCGGCACGCCATAGGCTTCGGCCAGTTCGATGAGCTTCTTGCGGCGGCCCTCGTCGAGAATTGTCGCCGTCGGATTCTGCACGGTCGCGATTGTGTAGATGTATTTCGGCCGCACGCCGCGCGCCTTAAGATCGGCGAGCGCTTTCTCCAGCGCATCCATGCGCATGCCGCCTTTGTCGAGCGGAATGGCAACGATGTTGACGCCCTTTCGGGTGTAGCGATTGATCGTGCCTTCGTAACAATCCTCTTCGCAGATGACGGTGTCGCCGCTCGCGAGCAATGCGCCATTGACGAGATCGAGCCCCTGCAGCGAGCCCGACGTCAACACGATGTCGTCGACGTTGCATTCGATGCCGGCGTCGTGCTTGAGCTTCTTCACCAGGAATTCGCGCAGCGGCTTGTAGCCATGCGGGCCCATATGCAGGCGATAGTCCGACAGCCTGCGGCCTTCGCGCGTGAGCGCGGTCTGCAGCGAGGCTTGCAGATCCTCGATGGCCAATCCGTCCGGGTCGTTATTGCCGAAGGTGAAGTTGTATTTCCCCGGCGGCTTCCATTTAACGGCCGGCGCGGGCGAGCCGGCCGGGACCAGCGAGGTGAAATCGAATGGCATTGGTCCGCATCTCCTAAGCGTTTTCTCGTCATGGCCGGGCTTGTCACTTGAAGTCGGCTATAGCCGACTTCAAGCAGTTAAAGGGCGCAACTCGACCAGGCTCGAGTTGCGATGCTATCCACGCCTTGGTTATTAAAGGAAAGACGTGGATGCCCGGCACACGGCCGGGCATGACGGAATGCTATTTCCCCGCCACCACCATGATCTCGACGGTATAATCGGGCGCCGCGAGCTTGGCCTCGACGCAGGCGCGCGCCGGCGTGTTACCGGGCGAAACCCAGGCGTCCCACACCGCGTTCATCTCGGCGAACTTAGCCATGTCGGTGATCCAGATATTGGCCGACAAAAGCTTGGTCTTGTTGGAGCCGACCGAGGCCAGATGCTTGTCGATGGTATCGACGATTTCCTTGGTTTGCTCGGTGACGCTCTTGCCCTTGTTGGCGCGCGCGACAACGCCGGCGAGATAGACCGTGTCGCCGTGAACCACGACCTGGCTCATGCGGGCGCCGACTTCCTTGCGTTCGATATTCATAGTGCCTCCCGTTTCGTGGTTTTGGCGATGCCGGTCAACCGCCGGCCACGCCTTGCGTGTTGACGTAAAGCGAATAAAGCGAATGCGACGCCGCCATGAACAGGCGGTTGCGTTTGGCGCCGCCGAAACAAAGATTGGCGCAGCGCTCCGGCAGCGTGATGTGGCCGATCGGTTCGCCTTGCGCTGAGAAAATGCGCACGCCGTCGAGTTCGGCCGACATGCCCCAGCCGCACCACAGATTGCCGTCGATATCGACGCGAAAGCCGTCCGGCGTGCCCTGCGGGCCGCTGTCGATAAGAAGTTTGCGGTTGGAAATCTTGTCGCCCGATGCCGCCACGTCGTAGCTCAGAATAGTGCGCGGCTGGCTGCGCGATTCAACGATATAAAGTTTTTTCTCGTCGGGCGAGAAGGCCAACCCGTTCGGCGCATTGATGCCGTCGGCCACCACCGTCATCGCGCCGGATTTGCCGTCCACGCGGTAGACATTCATCGGCAATTCGGATTCGGCGATGTCGCCTTCGTAGTCGCTGAGGATGCCGAAACGCGGATCGGTGAACCAGATCGAGCCGTCCGATTTCACCACCACATCGTTCGGCGAGTTAAGCCGTTTGCCCTCGAAGCGGTCGCAGATCACTGTGATGCGGCCGTCATATTCGGTGCGGGTGACGCGGCGGCTCTGATGCTCGCAGGTGACCAGCCGGCCCTGGCGGTCGCGGGTATTGCCGTTGGCGTTATTCGAAGGCTGGCGGAACACGCTGACCGCGCCGCTGGTCTCGTCCCAGCGCAGCATGCGGCTGTTGGGAATGTCGCTCCAGATCAGATAGCGCCCGTCGCCAAACCAGATCGGGCCTTCGCCCCAGCGCGCGCCGGTATAGAGCCGTTCGACGCTCGCCAGCGGCAGCCGGTATTTATCGAAGCGCGCATCGAGCGAGCGCACCAAAGGATCGGGATAGCGCAGGCTCGGCGCCCAGCCGCTTGCTTCAACCTGCCCGCCGTCGGCCATTAACCCCTCCGTGATCGTCCTTGAGCGCATGAGCAATGACCTTGCGCATCACATTGGGCAAGGCCTCGCCGGCGAGATCGGCAACTTTCACCCAGCGCGCGCCTTTCGGCGAGGGTGTCGCGCGCGCAACCTGCGCGATGAACACATTAAGCTCGAGCGGGAAGTGCGTGAAGACGTGATTGACCACGCCGGGCAGGCGCCGCCATTTCGCGCTTTTGATGCGCGGCGCCGAACGCAGCGCGGAAGCCACCTCGAAATCATGCGCCCATTCGCTGCCCGGCACTTCGGTCATGGCGCCAAGCAAGCCTTTTTCCGGGCGCTTGCGCAACAGCATGCGGCCATCGGCGCGCAGCACGACGTAAGCAGCACCTTTGCGCAACCGGCCCTCGCGTTTGGGGGCTTTGCGCGGAAACGTCTCCTGGTCGCCGCGCGCATGCGCTGCGCAAACATCGTTCCACGGGCAGAGTGCGCAAGCCGGCCGCTTGGGCGAGCAGATGGTCGCGCCAAGGTCCATCAAGCTTTGCGCGAAATCGCCGGACCGGCGCGGCGGCAGCAATAATGCGGCGAGCCTTTTGATCTCAGGCTTGGCCGCCGGCAGCGCTTCTTCGACGGCGAACAAGCGCGTCACCACCCGTTCGACATTTCCGTCCACCGGCACCGCCGCGCCATCGAACGCGATCGCGGCAATGGCCGCCGCCGTATAGTCGCCGATGCCGGGCAGCGCGCGTAAGCCCGCCACGTCGCTCGGAAAAATCCCGCCGTGACGCGTAACCACGGCGCGGGCGCAGGCGTGCAAATTTCGGGCGCGGGCGTAATAGCCGAGCCCCGCCCAGGCGCGCAGCACGTCATCGAGACTTGCTTTGGCGAGAGCTGTCCACCGCCGGCCAGCGGGCCAGAAACTTGGCGTAATAAGGCGCGACCGTCTTCACCGTGGTCTGCTGCAGCATGATTTCCGACAGCCAGACCCGGTAGGGGTCCGCCCGCTCGCCCTTGCGCGCGCGCCAAGGCAAAACCCTGCGGTGGCGGTCGTACCAGGCAAGAAGTGCATCAGGATTTGGCGGCGCGGCGTACTCTGAAAGTCCCCTCCCCCCTTGCGGGGGAGGGTTAGGGAGGGGGGTATCTTTTCTCACTTGCGATTTCCACGCACCCCCCTCCCGGCTCGCTAGGCTCGGCCGACCTCCCCCGCAAGGGGGGAGGTGAACCGAGTTTGTCGCCCGCGCCTTTCAACAAGGAAACCGCGATGCGCTTTCTGCGCCGGCGTCTGACTGCTACGCTCATGGCGCCAACGATGGCACAAGGCCACCCTATATGAGCAAGCCCGCGCGCAGTTTTCCCCGGCCGCTTTCCGAGTTCTCGGGCGCGACCTTGAGCGACGTGCTCAAGCGCCAGGGCTTTGCCTCCACCGAAATCATCGCCCGCTGGGCCGACATTGTGGGCACGGAAATCGCCGCCCATAGCGAGCCGATCAAGATCAACTGGCCGCGCGGGGTGGGCGAGGCGGCGGCGGAACCGGCCACTTTGGTGCTGCGGGTGGAAGGCCCGGCCGCGATCGAAATCCAGCACCTTTCGGCCGTGATCCTGGAGCGGGTCAACCGCTTCTTCGGCTGGCAGGCGATCGGCCGTATCGGCCTGCGCCAGGCCCCGTTGCGCCGTCCCGAGCCTGCCAAGGCAGCCCCAACGCTCGATCCGGCAGCGACCGCCCGCATCGCCGAAAGTCTGCCTCAGATCGAGGATGAGAGCTTGCGCCAGGCGCTGGCCCGCCTGGGCGCCGCCATCAAGCAAAATTGAGCCTTTGCCGCGGCTTGGCAGGGCGGCGCGGCATTGCCACAATTGTGCTATCCAGCTAGCGACAAGCCAGAGTAAAGCTTGGTTTTCAGCCCACGGAGTTTCAGTTGCCGATCACCCGCCGTGAATTTTGCCAGGGCAGCGCCACGCTGGCGCTGACCATCGCCCTCCTCGGTTCCTCGGCGCTGCCGCGCTTTGCCGGCTCCGCGATGGCGCAGGACGTCACCGCCGCCGAGCTGATGAAGCCGGAAGCGCTGCCCGACATGGCCATGGGCTCCGAAAAGGCGCCGGTCACCGTCGTCGAATATGCCTCGATGACCTGCCCGCACTGCGCGCATTTCCAGGAAGTCACCTTCCCGGAACTCAAGAAGAAATACATCGACACCGGCAAGGTTCGCTACATCTTCCGCGAATTCCCGCTCGACCAATTGGCGGCGGCCGCCTTCATGCTGGCGCGCTGCTCCGGCGAGACGGATTCGAGCAAATATTTCTCCATGGTGGACACGTTGTTCCGCCAGCAGCAGCAATGGGCGGTCGAAAAGCCGATCCCGCCGATGCTGGCCATCGCCAAGCAGACCGGCTTCACCGAGAAGTCGTTCGACGATTGCCTGTCGAATCAGAAGATCCTGGAAGGCATCGAAAGCATACGCCAGCGCGCGATCGACAAGTTCAAGGTCAAGTCGACGCCGACTTTCTTCATCAACGGCACCCAGCACGTGGGCGCGCTGTCGATCGAGGAATTGTCCAAGGCAATCGACCCCTATCTCAAGGGCTGATAAGGGCTTTTCGGCCTGGCCGGAATGCCGTTTGAAGCCGTTCCGGCCCTAATTTCGCCCTCTGTCATGGCGAAAGGTCTGGAAAACCGCCGTCGTCCGTCGCAACGCTGTTGCTCAAGTGGCCGCGGCTATTCATTCTCCCGGCCAATGCGGCACTTAGCGATTGTCCGGGCCAAGCCCGGAACGGAATGCTGACCTCAATGCACAAGCTGACGCGATCAGTGGGCGTTCCTGCGGGAGCTCGCGCATGAAGCTCACTCGGCTGCGCCTCACCGGGTTCAAGTCGTTCGTCGAGCCGACCGATTTCCTGATCGAGCCGGGGCTGACCGGCGTGGTCGGGCCGAACGGCTGCGGCAAGTCCAATCTGGTCGAGGCGCTGCGCTGGGTGATGGGAGAGTCCTCCTACAAATCCATGCGCGCCTCCTCGATGGACGAGGTGATCTTCTCCGGCTCCAATTCGCGCCCCGCGCGCAACAATGCCGAAGTCGCCATCACCATCGATAATGCCGAGCGCTCGGCGCCGTCCGCCTTCAACGACCAGGATACGCTCGATATCGCGCGCCGCATCGAGCGCGAGGCCGGCTCCACCTACCGCATCAACGGCCGCGAAGTGCGCGCCCGCGACGTGCAGATCGTGTTTGCCGACGCCTCCACCGGCGCGCGCTCGCCGGCCCTCGTCCATCAGGGCCGCATCGGCGAGATCATCCAGGCCAAGCCCGAGCAGCGCCGCCGCGTATTGGAAGAAGCCGCCGGCGTCGCCGGCCTGCATGCCCGCCGCCACGAGGCCGAACTGCGGCTCAAGGCGGCAGAAACCAATTTGCTGCGGCTGGAAGACGTGATCGGCCAGTTGGCGGCCCAGATCGACGGTTTGAAGAAACAAGCGCGTCAGGCAATCCGCTACCGCACCGTGTCGGGGCAAGTGCGCAAGGCGGAAGCAACGCTCTATCATTTGCGCTGGAGCGCGGCGACCAACGACGTCAGCGAAGCCGAACGCACCAAGGATTTGTGCGTGCGAACGGTTGCCGACCGCACCGGCGCCGAAGCCGAAGCGTCCAAACGCCAGGCGCTGGCGGCAGCCGCGCTGCCGGAATTGCGCGAGGCCGAGGCGCGCGCGGGCGCCGCCCTGCATCGCCTTAACGTCGCCCAGCAGGACCTCGACCGCGAAGAGCAGCGCGCCAAGGACCGCATCGCCGAACTCGATCTGCGCCTCAAGCAATTCGCGGCCGACATCGAGCGCGAGCAGAAACTCGCCGCCGACGCGCAGGCAGCGCTCGACAAGCTCGCCGCCGAAGAAGAAACCATCCGCAAAGAAACGCGCGAAAGCGCCGGCCGCCGCAGCGGGGTCGATCGGCGCCTCGCCGAAGCCGACGGCGAGCTTGCCGCCGCCGAGAAGGTTTTCTCCGACGTTACCACCGCGCTCGCCGACCTGACCGCCCAGCGCAGCCGTTTCGAGAATGCCGCCCGCGAGCAGGCCGAGCGCGTGAGCCGCGTTGCCGGCGAGATCGAGGCCATCGAGCGCGAGCTTGCAACGCTCAAAAGCGCCGATAACGCCCCGCTCGCCGCCGCGGTCGAAGGCACGCAGGCCGCGCTCACCGAAGCGGAAGCCGCCGCCATTGCCGCCGAAGCCGCGCACAACAATGCGCGCGCCGATCTCGAAGCCGCGCGCGCGAGCCTCGCCGAATCCGAAAAGCGCGTGCAGCGGCTGGAAACCGAGGCAAAGACGCTCGGCAAAATGCTGGCGCTCGAGACCCGCAATCTGTGGCCGCCGGTCATCGACCATGTGTCGGTCGAGAAGGGTTACGAGAAGGCGCTGGGCGCAGCCTTGGGCGACGATCTCGACGCACCGGTCGACGCCTCGGCGCCGATGCATTGGAGCGCGGTCGCAGCCGACGCCAGCGATCCGGCCTTGCCCGCCGGCGCCGAGCCGCTCACCGATTACGTCAAGGCGCCGGCGCAACTCGCGCGCCGTCTCAAACAGATCGGCGTGGTCAACCGCGCGGCGGCCGCAAAACTTGCAGGCTCCCTCAAGGCCGGCCAGCGGCTGGTGTCGCGCGAGGGCGACCTGTGGCGCTGGGACGGCTTCGTTGCGGCGGCGCACGCGCCGACCGGCGCTGCTCAGCGCCTGGCGCATCGCAGCCGTATCGCCGAAATCGACGGCGAACTCGGCGCCGCCCGCGCTGAGATCGCGGAAAAGCATCGCACCCTGGAATCGGCGCAGGCGACCTTCCATGCCGCCAGCAGCACGGAAATCGAAACGCGCGCGCGCGAGCGTGACCTCAACCGGCAAGCGGCGCGGCTATCTGCCCTCACCGAGGCGCGCAGCCGGCTGATTTCGAGCCGTAACGAGGCGACCGGCGCCAAGGCCGAAGCCGAGCGCGCGCTGGGCGCGTTGGCGCCCGCCGGCGATCTCGAGGGCAAGCTTGCTTCGGTGCGCGACGATATTGCCGGCAAGCGCTCAAAACTTGCCGAGGTGCGCGCCGAACAGCAGGCGATCGTGCGCGAGGCCGAACTCGCCGACCGGCGCCTGGCATCGCTCGCCACCGACAAAGCCGGCTGGGCCGAGCGGAGCGAGAGCGCCGGCAACCAGATCAAAACGCTTGAGCAACGCATCGCCGAAGCCAAACGCGACCGCGCCGAGCTTGAAAACGCGCCGCAGGTTTTCGCCGGCAAGCGGCAGGCGCTGATCGGCGAAATTCAGACCGCGGAAGCGGCCCGCCGCGCCTGCGCCGATCGTTTGCAGGCGGCCGAGACGCGGCTTGCCGAAGCCGACCGCGACGGCCGCGCCGCCTTGGAAGCGGCCAGCGCTGCGCGCGAGGAACTGGCGCGCGCCGAGGAGCGCTTCGAGGGCGCCAAACGCAGGCTTTCCGATATCGGCCGCGAAATCCGCGACATGCTGGAGATCGAGCCTGCGGGCGTCGCCGAATTGGCCGGCGTGAAGGCCGGCGAGGAATTGCCGGATATGGCCGAGATCGAGGAGCGGCTGGAGCGGCTGCGGCGCGAGCGCGAGCGGCTGGGTGCGGTCAATTTGCGCGCCGAGGAAGAGCTCAGCGACATCGAAACCCAGCACACCTCGCTCACCACCGAGCGCGACGATCTGGTCGAGGCGATCAAGAAACTGCGCCTCGGCATCCAGAGCCTCAACCGCGAGGCGCGCGAGCGGCTGCTGGCCTCGTTCCAACTGGTGAACAAGCACTTCCAGCATCTGTTCACGGAGCTGTTCGGCGGCGGCACGGCCGAACTGCAATTGATCGAAAGCGACGATCCGCTCGAGGCCGGCCTTGAGATCATGGCCAAGCCCCCGGGCAAGAAGCCTTCGACGCTGTCGCTGCTCTCGGGCGGCGAGCAGGCGCTCACCGCGCTGGCGCTGATTTTTGCGGTGTTCCTCACCAATCCGGCGCCGATCTGCGTGCTGGACGAAGTGGACGCCCCGCTCGACGATCACAACGTGGAGCGCTTCTGCGATCTGCTCGACGAGATGACCCGGTCAACCGATACGCGCTTCGTCATCATCACGCACAACCCGATCACCATGGCGCGCATGAGCAGGCTCTACGGCGTCACCATGGCCGAGCGCGGCGTGTCGCAATTGGTGTCGGTGGATCTGGAAGCGGCGGTGCGGTTCAAAGAAGCGGGTTAAGCGACCGCTGACTTCCGGCCTTGCCCCGTTCGTCACGATCCGCGGCTCGCCGGCGAGCCAGGCGGAACTCGTCATGAACACATGCTCCTGCCCGCAGGCCGGGCAGACCATCCGCGCCGGCACCTTTGGCAGCTTGTGGAACACGCTCGGCTCGGTCTCGATTTCGGTCGAGACCGAACGGCCGGTATTGGGGCACTTGATCATCACCGAACTCATGCAGACACCCCCTCCGCTTGATTTAGCCCAGCGCCGGAATGGAACCTCTGGATCGTGTCCGCCAAAAGGCGGGCCGGCCCCCTTGTGGATAACGTCTAGGTGATCGCCGCAAGCTTAAGGAACCAACGGCTGGCCGTCGCGTTATTGGGTCGTGTGTTTCAGCCGGGCGGCTCCCCCCTTACCCCCCGAATAGCCGTCTGGCGATAAGACCCCGAGCGCAAGCTCGGGGTCTTTTTTTATTGGCGCACAGCCAGTTAGCCGTGAACCTTCCGGTTCCGAGCGGCGACAAAATAAAAGTTTCCTGCGCGCGGCACCCCTACCCGGTTGCCGTTAGCGGCGCGCTGCCCATCTAGGATAAGCTTGTTCCGTCCAATTCCCGTCTTTGCCCCCTTTTGGAGCTGCCCCCATGACCACCACCGGCTGGATCATCATTGGCGTCATTGTCGTCATCGTTATCTGGGCGATCAGCATCTACAACGGCCTCATCGCCATGCGGCAGAGGACCAATCAGGCCTTCGCCGACATCGACGTCCAGCTCAAGCAGCGCCACGACCTGATCCCCAATCTGGTGGAGACGGTGAAGGGCTATGCCGCGCACGAGGCGGGAACCTTGGAAGCCGTGGTCAAGGCGCGCAACGCCGCCATCGCCGCCCCCGGCGTCGAGCAGAAGGTGGCGGCCGAGAACATGTTGTCCGGCGCACTGCGCCAGTTGTTCGCGCTGTCGGAAAATTATCCGAACCTGAAAGCCAATGCGAACTTCCAGCAGCTGCAGTCGGATCTCTCCGACATCGAGAACAAGCTCGCAGCCTCGCGCCGCTTCTTCAACAACGCGGTGCAGGAATACAACACCGGCATCCAGCAATTCCCCGCGGCGCTGTTCGCCGCCATGTTCGGCTTCTCGCAGCGCGAGTTCTTCGACGTCGGCGATCAGCGGGCGCAACTCGAGCAAGCGCCGAGCGTGAAGTTCTGATTTTTCCCGTCATGCCTGGCCTTGGGCCGGGCATCCGCGCCTTGGCTACAAAGTAAGGCGTGGACGGCCGGGACGCAGCCCGGCTCATGGCGACTTGCAAGGTTCAGGATTTCATGGCCTCCTACGGTCTCTATACGCATATCCAGTCGAACAAGCGCCGCTCGATCGCGCTGCTGATCGGCCTGTTCTTTCTGGTCTATGTGCTGGTGTTCGCCGGCGCGCTGCTGGCCGAAGCGCTCATGGCCAGACGCGCGCCGCTCGATTATCTCATCCACGCCGCGGTCTTCGATTTCGTCAAAGCCGCACCGTTCGCGACCGTCGGCGCCGTGATCTGGATCCTGATCGCCTATCGCTTCCACCAATCGATGATCGATGCCGTGACGGGCGCGCGGCTGGTCAGCCGCAAGGAAGAGCCGCGGCTTTATAATATCCTGGAAAATCTGTGCATCTCGCGCGGCATCACCACGCCGACGCTGCGCGTCGCCGACGACCAGGCGCTCAATGCCTTCGCCACCGGGCTCAATGAAAAACAATATTCGATCACCGTCACGCAAGGCCTGATCGATGCGCTCAACGACCAGGAGACTCGAAGCCGTCCTCGGCCACGAACTCACCCACATCCGCAACGGCGACGTGCGCATGCTGGTGATCGCGGTGGTGATCGCAGGCGTCTTGTCGTTCTTCGGCGAAATGGTGTTCCGCATCTTCTTCCAGAACATGTTCTGGGGCGGCGGCAGGCGCTCGGGCGGCGACGGCGACCGCAAGGGCGGCGCCGGCGTTGCCATCGTCATCGCGCTCGCCTTGATCGCGCTGGTCTGGATTTTATCCATCGTCATCCGCTTCGCGCTTTCGCGCCAGCGCGAATATCTCGCCGACGCAGGCTCCGTCGAATTGACCAAGAACCCCGATGCCATGATCTCGGCACTGCGCAAGATCGAGGGCCGCGGCGAAATCGCGAGCGCCAATTCCGCCGTGATGGAAATGTGCATCGACAATCCGCGCGAGGGATTTTCCAATATTTTCGACACCCACCCGTCGGTGGAGAAACGCGTGGAAGCGCTGGTGAAATTCGCCGGCGGCCACGATCCAGGGCCTCTGGCGCTTGCATCGCATGCACCATTCGGCAGCGAGCCCGCGCAAGGCGAAGCACAAGGCGAAGCGCAAGCAGGCGACAGCGATGGCGGTCCTTGGGGACCTGCGCCCGGCACGCAGGCGCCCGGGCCTTGGGGCGAACCGGCGCAACCAAGCGCGCCGGTTCCTGGCGGCGCCGGCCCGTGGGGACCGCGGCAGAACTAGACCGCCCGCGCTAATGCCCCTCGAATGAAATGAGCGTGCGCACCGGCACGTCCATCTTGCGCAGCTTGGCGGCGCCGCCCAGTTCCGGCAGATCGATGACGAAACACGCGGCCAAGACCTCGGCGCCCATCTGGCGCAGAAGCTTCACCGCGCCTTCGGCCGTGCCGCCGGTGGCGATCAAATCGTCCACCAGGACGACGCGCTCGCCTTTTTTCACCGCGTCCTCGTGCATCTCCATCTCGTCCAGTCCGTATTCCAGCGAATAGGCGATGCGCACCGTGGTGTGCGGCAGCTTGCCCTTCTTGCGGATCGGGATGAAGCCGGCCGACACCTGATGCGCCACCGCGCCGCCGAGGATGAAGCCGCGCGCCTCGATGCCGGCGACCTTGTCGATCTTCATGCCGGCCCAGGGCTGCACCAGCTCGTCCACGGCGCGGCGGAAGGCGCGCGCATTGCCCAGCAGCGTCGTGATGTCGCGGAACATGATGCCGGGCTTGGGATAATCCGGGATCGTGCGGATGGAGGCCTTGAGATCGTTTTCGAGGGCGGGAGATGTCATTTAATCCTCACTTAACCGGTAGCCAGCGCCGCGGCGTCTCGCGCTTGTCATCGTAAGCCGCCTCAAACACCGGCGAGGCAAGCGTCGATGCGATGTGCAGCGTGGTGGTGCCGCTGTTGGAAAAACCGTGCTTGCGGCCGGCGGGAACGATCGCCAATTGCCCGGCGGTCAGCGTGACGTGGGTGTCTTCGATCCACACGTCGGCCTGCCCTTCCATGACGCGCAGCACTTCCTCGACCGCGTGCAGATGGGTGGGCGCACCGTGCCCCGGCTCGCACCATTGTTCGAACAGGCAGAGTTGCGTCGCGCCATTCGCGGTCGAGGCGAGCATCCGCGTCCTCACGCCGGGACGCCATTCCTCCTCTGCCTGCTTCTCGACGTCGACCACACGCACGGCGCTTGCGAGCCTCCGGCTACTTCTTCAAGCGCTCTTCGAAGGTCTGGCCGCCCTTCATCTTGTTGATGAGCTGCGCCTCGTTGATCTGAACGACGACGGCGTCGGCGGGCACGTTGCAGTTCTTCATGACGGCTTGCGTGATCTCGAGCATCAAGTTCTTCTTCTGCTCGTTGCTGCGGCCGGCGGCGAGATTGATGGTGACTTCGGGCATCGGTTCCTCCGTTGTTGTCCAAGAAACTTTAGCAAGCAGCTTTAAGTCGAATGTAATTTATTTCAACACCCTTCCCGCCACCGCGTCGAGTTTTTTGAGCAATTCAGGATCGCGCGCTTCCGGCGCGGTGATCAGCGCGGTGTCGAGCGCGCGGTCCGAGCCGATGGGACAGGCCTCGTGCTCGCGCGGAAAATCTTTCGCCAGCCGCAGCACCAGGCGCTTGGCCCGCTCGGCATTGTCGTTGAGCACCTTGATGATGTCTTGCACCGTCACCGCGTCATGGTCGGGATGCCAGCAGTCGAAATCGGTCACCATGGCGACCGAGGCGTAGCAAAGCTCGGCTTCGCGCGCGAGCTTGGCCTCCGGCATGTTGGTCATGCCGATCACCGAATAGCCGAGCGTCTTGTAGGTCATGCTTTCGGCGTAACTGGAGAATTGCGGGCCTTCCATGCACACATAGGTGCCGCCGAATTTCGGCTCGATGCCTTCCTTGAGCGCGGCTTCCCCGATGCGCGCGCTCAGGCGCGGCGAAATGGGGTGCGCCATCGACACGTGCGCGACCATGCCTTTGCCGAAGAACGAGCTCTCGCGCTTGTGCGTGCGGTCGACGAACTGGTCGACCAGCACGAAGGTGCCCGGCGGCATATCCTCCTTGAACGAGCCGCAGGCCGACAGCGACACCAGATCGGTGACGCCGGCGCGCTTCAAGACGTCGATATTGGCGCGGTAGTTGATGTCGGACGGCGACAGGCGATGGCCTTTGTCGTGGCGCGACAGGAACACCACCGGCAGCCCGTCGATCTCGCCGATGCGCAAAGGCCCCGACGGCTCGCCCCACGGGCTCTTGATGCGCTCCTCGCGCGCGTTTTTGAGCCCCGGCAGATCGTAGATGCCGGAGCCGCCGATGATGCCGAGGACTGATTTCGTCATACGCCCACTCTGTCATTGCCGGGCTTGACCCGGCAATCCATGCAAGCGATCGAAACGTTGTTGCCGACGAAACGTGGATGCCCGGCGTCAAGCCCGGGCATGACGATCACGGCGGTCAATGCACCGCCGACCACACCTTCTTCTTGGTGAAGTACATCAGGCCCGCCAGCACGATCAGGAAGATCATCACCTGGAAGCCGATGCGCTTGCGCTGCACAAGATGCGGCTCGGCCGCCCACGTCAGGAAGGCCGCGATGTCCTGCGAATACTGCTCCATGGTTGCCGGCGAGCCGTCGTCAAAGGTCACCTGGCCCGCCTGCAACGGCGGCGGCATGGCGATGGCGTGGCCGGGGAAATATTCGTTGTAGTGCGCGCCTGCCGGCAGCGTGAAGCCCTTCGGCGGCGGGTCCTTGTAACCTTTGACGATGGCCGCGATGTAGTCCGGCCCTTCCTCCTGGTACTGCGTGAACGCGTCGAAAATGAACCAGGGGAAGCCGCGCGAATAGCCGCGCGCCTTGGCGAGCGTGGACATGTCGGGCGGCGCGGTGCCGCCGTTGGCGGCCTTGGCCGCGAGTTCATTGGCGAACGGCGGCGGGAAATGATCCGCCGGCCGGCCCGGACGCTCGATCGGATTGCCCTGATCGTCGAGGTCCTTGATCTTGTATTCGGACGCAATCTGCGCGACCTGCGCCTCGCTGAAACCGGGTCCGCCGGCGTCGGCCAGATTGCGGAACGAGAGCATTTCGAGCGAATGGCAGTTGGAGCAGACTTCGCGATAGATCTTGAAGCCGCGCTGCAGCTGGGCCTCGTCATATTTTCCGAACGGCCCCGCGAACGACCACTTCAGTTGCGGCGGCGGCACCGGCTCGGATAGCTGCGCCGATGCGGGCGCGGCGAGCGCCGTCAGCGACGCGGCGAGGACAAGAGCAGAAAACGTGCGTTGCATGGTCATGACTGTCCCTTACGCTTTCGAACCCAAAACCGATTCCGAAATCGAATTCGGCAACGGCTTGGTTTTCTCGAAATAGCCGAGCAGCGGCAGGACGATCAGGAAGAACGCGAAGTAGTAGAAGGTGAAGACGCGCGAGAGGATCACGTAGATGCCTTCCGGCGGCTTGGAGCCGAGCCAGCCTAAGCCCACCGCCGCGATCACGAACAGCCAGAAGAACTGCTTGAACAGCGGCCGGTAGCGCGCCGAGCGCACTTTCGAGGTGTCGAGCCAGGGCAGGAAGGCCAGGACCAGGATCGAGGAGAACAGCGCGATCACGCCGAGCAGCTTGTTCGGGATCGAGCGCAGGATCGCGTAGAACGGCAGGTAATACCATTCCGGCACGATTTCCGACGGCGTCACCGCCGGATTGGCCGGGATGTAGTTGTCGGCATGGCCGAGATAGTTCGGGATGTAGAACACGAACCAGGCAAACAGAATGCAGTACACCACCATCATGAAACCGTCCTTGACGGTCGCATAAGGCGTGAACGCGACGGTGTCCTGTTCCGATTTCGGTTCGATGCCGGCCGGATTGTTCTGGCCCGACACGTGCAGCGCCCAGATGTGCAGCACCACCACGCCGGCGATCACGAAGGGCAGCAGGTAGTGCAGCGAATAGAAGCGGTTGAGCGTCGGATTGCCGACGGCGTAGCCGCCCCACAGCCAGGTGACGATGGTGTCGCCGACGCCGGGAATGGCGGAGAACAGATTGGTGATCACGGTCGCCGCCCAGAAGCTCATCTGGCCCCAGACCAGCACGTAGCCCATGAAGCCGGTCGCCATCATCAGCAGATAGAGAATGACGCCGAGGATCCACAGCACCTCGCGCGGCTCCTTGTAGGAGCCGTAATACAGGCCGCGGAACATGTGGATGTAGACGGCGAGGAAGAACATGGCGGCGCCGTTGGCGTGCAGATAGCGCAGCAGCCAACCGTAGTTGACGTCGCGCATGATCATTTCGATCGACTTGAAGGCGTAGTCGACATGCGGGGTGTAGTGCATCGCCAGCACGATGCCGGTGATGATCTGCACGCCGAGCATGAACGAAAGAATGCCGCCGAAGGTCCACCAATAGTTCAAGTTGCGCGGCGTCGGATAGGCCACGAACGAGGAATGCACCAGCCCGCCGATCGGCAGCCGCTTTTCAAACCATTGCAGAGCTTTGTTTTGCGGCTGGTAGGTCGAGTGTCCGCTCATGATCTAACCTTCGGAAAGCTTCTACTAATCAAGCCGGCTTCACGGATTCTTCGCCGATCCGGATCTTGGTGTCGGAGAGGAAAGCGTAAGGCGGCAAATAGAGATTCTTTGGCGCCGGGCCTTTGCGGATACGGCCGGCGGTGTCGTACTGCGAGCCGTGGCAGGGACAGAACCAGCCGTCATATTCGCCCTGGTGGGCGAGCGGGATGCAGCCGAGATGGGTGCAGATGCCGATGACGACCAGCCACGGCTCGTGGCCAGGCTTGGTGCGCTCGCGCATCGGTTTCAGGATCTGGCAGGCTGGCGACGTCGACGTTCTTGGCCTCCGTCGATCTCTTTCTTGGTGCGGTGGAAAATGAAGATCGGCTTGGAGCGCCAGAACACCTTGACGATTTGTCCGTCGGCGATCGGCGCGAGATCGACGTCGACCGGCGCGCCCGCCGCGATCGTGGAGGCGTCCGGGTTCATTTGCCCGATCAGCGGCACCAAAGCCGCCGCCGCACCCACCGCGCCGACGGCGCCGGTGGCAATGTAGAGAAAGTCGCGGCGCGAATGCCCCGCCGAAGACACGGTCGTCACGTCTAGAGCCCTCTCCCCCGGCTGGCTTAGTCATCCGCCCGCGGCTGGAACCGTGGACATAAAGTCCCGCGGTGGCGGGGCGGACCGCTTGCGGCAGTCCCTGAGAGCGGAACGGCGCTGCGGTGGCGTTTTATTGGCACCCTTGCGGTAATAGCGCAAGCCCGCTATCCGCGCAGCGCCCATAAGTCGCATAAACCGTTCGTCTAGAGCGATTTAGCCCTCGGAAATTCACAGGCAAAGCCGATGCGGATCGCCCTTTACGAGCCCGATATTCCCCAGAACACCGGCACGATTCTGCGCACTTGCGCCTGCTTGGGGCTGGAGGCCCATATCATCGAGCCGGCCGGCTTCCCGGTCACCGACCGCGCCTTCCGCCGGGCCGGCATGGACTATCTCGACCAAGTCGCGATCACCCGGCATGGGTCGTTTGCGGCCTTCGAGGATTGGCGGCGGGGCGAAGGGCTTAAGCTGGTGCTGCTGACCACCGCCGCCGAGCGCAGCTATCTCGACCACGCTTTCAAGCCGGACCAGGTGCTGCTGTTCGGCCGCGAAAGCGCCGGCGTGCCGGAGACGGTGCATCAGGCAGCCGACACCCGCCTGCGCATCCCCGTCGCCAAAGGCCTGCGCTCGCTCAATATCGCGGTCGCGGTGGCGATGGTGGCCGGCGAAGCGCTGAGGCAGACGGGGGGATTTGGCCGGTGATAGCATTGCCGCCATGAGCGAGCGACATCGAACAACGCAAGACCCGCGCGCGCGCCTGGTTCGAGACGCTGCGCGACGATATTTGCGCGGACCTCGAAGCGGTCGAGGACGCGCTGCCGAAAACCGCACCGCTTGCCGAACGCAAGCCCGGCCGTTTCATCCGCACGCCCTGGAGCCGCACCGACCATTCCGGCAAACCTGGCGGCGGCGGCGTGATGGCGCTGATGCGCGGGCGCGTATTCGAAAAAGTCGGCGTGCATTGCTCGACCGTGCATGGCGAGTTCGCGCCGGAATTCCGCAAGGAAATCCCGGGTGCGGCCGACAACCCCAACTTCTGGGCCTCCGGCATTTCGCTGATCGCGCATCCGCACAATCCGCATGTGCCGGCGGTGCACATGAACACAAGATTTGTCGTGACCTCGAAATCCTGGTTCGGCGGCGGCGCCGATTTGACGCCGGTGCTCGACAAGCGCCGCACGCAAAGCGACCCCGACACGATCGCCTTCCACGCCGCCATGCAGGCTGCCTGCGACGCGCATGCAAAAGTCGCGCCTTACGAGAAATACAAAAAATGGTGCGACGAGTATTTCCACTTGAAGCACCGCAACGAGCCGCGCGGCATCGGCGGCATTTTCTACGATTATCTGGAAACCGATTGGGACGAGACCTTCGCCTTCACGCAAAGCGTCGGCCGCGCCTTCCGCAAAATCTATCCGGAGCTGGTGAAGAAAAACTTCGCCGCGCCCTGGAGCGAGGCCGAGCGCGAGGAGCAATTGATCCGCCGCGGCCGCTACGTGGAATTCAATTTGCTTTACGACCGCGGCACGATTTTCGGGCTCAAGACCGGCGGCAATGTGGAGTCGATCCTGTCGTCCATGCCGCCGCTGGTGAAGTGGCCTTGATCTCAGCGTAAAGCGCCTACCACCATCACCACGCCGCCGATCAAGACCACCGCATCCAAAATCGCGGTGTGCACATGCAGCGGCATGCGCTCGACGAAGGCGCGCGCCAGAAACGCGCCCGGCAGCGCGATGATCCCGATCAACAATGCGAAGGCCACCACCTGCGCGTTCAGCACGCCGGCGAACCCGAACACGGATGTCTTCACGATGCCGATGACGATCGATATCGCGGCGTCGGTGGCGATGACGCCCGCCCCTTGCACGCCCGCCGCCATCAGCAGCGAGAGCAGGATCACGCCCGATCCGGCGGTGCCGCCGACCACGACGCCGTAGCCGACTGCGCCGACCGCCAAGCCGCGGTCGCCGACCTTGACGTCGTGACGCTTGAGCAGGCGCCGCAGCGGCACGCTGAGAATGAGCATCGTGCCGATCACCAGCGCCGCGCCCGTGTTGGTGAGCCGGGTATAGCCCCAGGAGCCGAGCACGCAGGTCGGCACCGCGCCGGCGAGCACAATGCCGGCGCGCCGCCAGTCGGCATATTTGAGAAAGGCGGTGACGCGGCTTGAATTAGTGAACAGCGCCGAGATGGCGATGATCGGCACCACCGGTTCGGCGCCCACCATCGGCACCAGCACCAGCGGCATCAGCGCGCCGGTGCCATAGCCCGACACGCCGCCGACCAAAGAAGCGATAAAGGCAACAACCGCGACCAGCGCGAGCTGCCAGAGGGAAATGTCGGCAAAGCCGGAAAGGATGGTCATGCGGCCGCGGCATCCGCGATCGCTTCGAGCGCTCTTGCATCGAGAGGAAACCCCGCCGCGATCCAGGCCTTTTCCGCCGCGGCGAGCGCCGCGCCCAGCGCCGGGCCTTTTTCGACGCCGCGCTTGATGAAGTCGGCGGCCTTGAGCGGAAACACCGGCGCGATCCAGCGCTGCGGCAAGGTGGCGAGCGCGTGCCATGCCGTATCGGCGGCGCCCGCGTCCGAACGCGCCCAGGCCAGCAACGCGTGATCGGTGAAATGCTCGGGCCCCAGTTTGTAGAGCAGCGCGCGCGTCTTGCCTTCGCTCAGGTCGCGCGACATGCGCCGCCAGCCTTCCGCCATCGAGGCCAGCCGCTCGTGCTCGGCATTGGTGAGGCGCAGCTTCTGCCATAGCCGCTCGGCGTCCTCCGCCACCATGACGCCGAGCGCGCCGAGCCGGCGCACGGGATCGCCCGCAACGCCGATGGCCGCTTCGGCCTTGGCCATGTTCTCGAAGCTCGCCAGGTAACTGACGCCTCCCAACACGCGCAGCAGCAGCCCTGCGTCGGTCATCGCCACAAGCGTCGGCACCGCGTGCGGCGCCACCAGCAATTTGATCGTCTCCATGCGCACGCGTTCGCGCGACAACTGGTCGAGCCCGTCGCGGCCGGCGATGCAGGCGGCAAGGCCTTCCGCGTCCGGATGTTCGGCCGTGCCGTAGGCGGCGTGAAAACGGAAAAAGCGCAAGATGCGCAAATAGTCTTCCTCGATGCGCTTTTTCGGATCGCCGATGAAGCGCACGCGGCGCGCCGCCAAATCGTTAAGCCCGCCGACATAATCGTAGACCGTCGCATCGCGCGTCACGGACAGCGCATTGATGGTGAAATCGCGCCGCTCGGCGTCCGCCTTCCAGTCGCGGCCGAAGGCGACTTTCGCATGGCGCCCATCGGTCTCGATGTCCTTGCGCAGCGTGGTCACCTCGAAAGGATTCTTGTCGATCACCACGGTGACGGTGCCGTGCTCGATGCCGGTCGGCACCGGCTTGAAGCCTGCGGCGGTGACGCGGCGCACCACCTCCTCCGGCACCGCGGTGGTGGCAACGTCGATTTCATGAATCGGCATATCGAGCAGCGCATTGCGCACCGCGCCGCCGACCACGCGCGCTTCTTCGCCGTCGCGATCGAGCACGTCGAGCAGGCGCGGCAGCGCGCCGCCTATGAGCCAAGGCGCGTTAGTGAGTTTGCGATCCGTGCGGCCGACGGTCATTTGGTCTGCGCCGGCACGAATTTGCCGTTCTCGTCGAGATGCGCGGGCACGTAAGTGGTGCCCGGCGGCACGCCGGAGAAATGCGCGAAATAGATGAAGCTGCCGATCATCAGCACCATCGCGATGATGGCGAGCGAGAGCAATGCGCGGCAGCGGCCAGGATTGCCACTCCATCACGTTGGCCTTGGTCGCCCACAGGAACACCGCGTAGAGCACGAACGGCGCCAGGAACAAGATGATTTCGGTGAATGCCGGGCGGATCATCGATAAATCCTATCGTATAAATTCCGCAGAATCCCCGCCGTCACGCCCCAGATGTAATGCTCGCCGAAAGTGATGGCGTAGTAGTGCCGCGTCATGCCCTGCCAGTCGCGCGAATGGCGCTGCACGTTGGCCTGGTCCATCAGATACGCGAGCGGCACTTCGAAGGTGGCGTCGACCTCGCTGGTGTTGAGTTTGAGCGCAAAGCCTGGCTTCACGCGCGCGATCACCGGCACGATGCGATAGCCGAGCGTGGTCATGTACAAATCGAGATAGCCGAGCGGCTCGATAAAGGAGCGCTCAAGGCCGATCTCCTCGTCGGCCTCGCGCAAGGCGGAAGCGAGCGGCGAATTATCGGTCTTGTCGATCTTGCCGCCGGGAAACGACACCTGCCCGGCGTGGTCGGGCAAATGCTGCGCGCGCTGCGTGAGCAGCACCGTCGGTTCGGGGTGGTCGATGACCGGCACCAGCACCGCGGCCGGGCGGATCGGCCGCACCTCGGAGACTTTCTTCATCACCGGATCGGCGTCGTGATCGCCGCGCGCCGGCGTGATGCTGGCATCGTTGAGCCCGGCGGCACTTGCAGCGTGAGGCGGCTCGCGCACGCGCGCGAAGAATTCCGCAGCCGGCAGCGCGGTTACCGCGTCCATCAGGCGAACTCCCGCAGAACGCTTGCTTCCGCCATGGCGAAAAAATCCCCGCCAGAGGCTACGCCGAACATCGCCTTGCCGGCGACGTCGCGCTCCTCGCCGAGTTCGACCAGATCGTAGAACAGCGCCCGCGTCACCTTGGCCCACAGATCGCGGCGCACATGCAGGAAGGGTTTCAGGCCTCCGGTGGCAACGTGCTGCTCGAAGCGCAGCGCGTGGCCGGGGCCGGCAGTCACCCAGTCGTCGGCATTGGTGCGGAAGCTCAGAGCTTGCCCGCTTGGACCATGCTCGGTCGCAAGCTCGACGGCGAGGAAGGGGGCTTCTTCGACGATTAAACCGACCTTCTCAACCGGGGTGACGAGGAAATACTTGTCGCCCTCGCGCTTGAGTATCCCGCTGAAAAGCTTGACCAAAGCAGGCCGCCCGATCGGCGTCTTTTGATAGAACCAGGTGCCGTCGGCGGCGATCCGCATGTCGATATCGCCGCAAAACGGCGGGTTCCACTGTTCTACCGGCGGCAACCCCTTACCTTTTTCGCGGGGCAGCGATGCGGTAATCGCCTCCAGCCCGCCTAGCGCCGGTCCCTGCCCTGCCTTCGCCATTGTTTTCCTTACGTTTGTCAGGCGCTTCTGGCCTGTTCGCAACTTTGTGACTCACCCGTACCGGTGGCGGAAGATAGCGTAAGCTTGGCCGCAGGTTGAGGCAGATTCGGGCCTGCCGGCGCATGGAAAGCCGGTCTGGTGTGTTTGTTGCATATGCTCATAGAAGAAGCCCAATCGTGGCCAACCCGCCGCAGCGGCGGGACGGCCGATAGCGCTCGCTGAAAGGAGCGAAAGTCATGGCGGCTGCAAGCGGTGAAAACCTCGAAAAGCTGGAAGACATGATCGTGCATGCGGCCGAGTTCGACTTCCGCCCATGTACGAGCGGCCAAGGCCGCCATCGGCGCCGTGATCTTCGGCCAGGATACCGTGGTCGAGCACGCGCTGATCACCGTGTTGTCCGGCGGCCATGCGCTGCTGGTCGGCGTGCCCGGCCTCGCCAAGACCAAGCTGGTCGATACCATGAGCACCGTGCTCGGCATGGACGGGCGGCGCATTCAGTTCACCCCCGATTTGATGCCGTCCGACATTCTCGGCAGCGAAGTGCTGGAAGAAAGCCCGGGCGGCAAACGCAACTTCCGCTTCATCGCCGGTCCGGTGTTTGCGCAATTGCTGATGGCCGACGAGATCAACCGCGCCTCGCCGCGCACGCAATCCGCGCTGCTGCAGGCGATGCAGGAGCAGCACGTAACCGTCGCCGGCGTCCGCCACGATCTGCCGCGGCCCTTCCATGTGCTGGCAACGCAAAACCCGCTCGAGCAGGAAGGCACCTATCCGCTGCCCGAAGCCCAGCTCGACCGCTTCTTGATGGAAGTCGACGTCGACTATCCCGATCTTGCGGCCGAGCGCAAAATTTTGTTCGACACCACCGGCGCGGAAGCCGCCCGCGCAACACAAGCGATGGCGGCCGACGACCTGATCGCAGCGCAGCGCCTGGTGCGCCGTCTGCCGGTCGGCGAGTTGGTGGTGGAGGCCATCCTTCAACTGGTGCGCTCGGCGCGTCCCGGCCCCGAAGCCGGCGATCTCGGCAAGCTCATCTCCTGGGGCCCAGGCCCGCGCGCCAGCCAAGCTTTGATGCTGGCGGTGCGCGCCCGCGCTTTGCTCGACGGCCGCTTCGCGCCCTCGATCGACGACGTGCTCGAATTGGCCGAACCGGTGCTCAAGCACCGCATGGCGCTGACCTTCGCCGCCCGCGCGGAAGGCGAAACCATTCCCAACGTGGTCAAGCGGCTGAAGTCGCGTATCGGATAAAACGATGGCGGAGCCCAGGCTCAGCGACATCGAGTCCACGGCAGTACGGCAAGCGACCGGTAGCGGCCGCACGCTGGCCGACGCCATGCCGCGGCTGATCCTGGAAGCGCGCCGGGTCGCAACCACCGTCATTCACGGACTGCACGGCCGCCGCCGCGCCGGTCCCGGTGAGAATTTCTGGCAGTATCGCCGCTTCATGTCGGGCGAGCCCGCGTCCAACGTCGACTGGCGGCGCTCGGCGCGCGACGATCATCTCTATGTGCGCGAGCGCGAATGGGAAGCCTCGCACACCATCTGGATCTGGCCCGACCGCTCGCCATCGATGGCGTTTGCGTCTCCGCTCGTCACCGACAGCAAGCTCGAGCGCACGCTTGTTGTGGCCTTTGCGCTGGCCGAAGTGCTGGTGCAGGGCGGCGAGCGCGTCGGCATTCCGGGCCTGTTGCGGCCGACCGCCAACCGCAACGTGATCGAGAAAATGGCGCAGGCGATCCTGCTCGATTCCTCGCAGCGCGCCAGCCTGCCGCCATCGTTTGCGCCCTCGCCGCTGTCGGAGATCGTGGTGTTGTCCGACCTGTGGAGCCCGATCGCCGAGGTGCAGAACACCATTGGCCAGCTTTCCGCCAGCGGCGCGCACGGCCATGTGGTGCAGATCGTCGATCCGGCCGAGGAAAGCTTCCCTTATTCGGGCCGCGTCGAATTCATCGAGCCGGAGGGCGGCGGGTCCGTCACCGCCGGCCGCGCCGAGGTCTGGCGCAACGACTACCAAGGCCTGGTCGCGCGCCACCGCGCGGCGATCCGCGCCGAGACCGATTTGCGCGGCTGGAGCTTCGCCATCCATCGCACCGACCGCCCGGCGAGCGAATTGCTGCTGGTACTGCATGCGCGCATGGGCGCCAACATGCAGTCCTCGACCATTGGCAGCCGGCACGGCCCGATCAATCCCGGGAGGGCGGCGTGATCGGTCCCATCCCGCTCGGCTTTGCCCAACCGCTGGTGCTGCTCGGTCTGCTCAGCCTGCCGGTGCTGTGGTGGCTGTTGCGGCTGGTGCCGCCGCGCCCGCGCCGCATCAATTTCCCGCCCACGCGCTTGCTGTTCGAGATCGCGCCCAAGGAAGAAACGCCGGCGCGCACGCCGTGGTGGCTGACTTTGCTGCGGCTGACGCTCGCCGGCCTGCTGATCATCGCCGCCGCAGGCCCGTTGTGGAATCCACCGCTCGCCACCGCCAGCCGCGCAGCGCCTCTGCTGATCCTGATCGACGACGGCTGGGCGGCGGCGTCTTCGTGGGACGCGCGGCTGCGCACCGCCGATGAACTGATTGCGCGCGCCGACGCCGACAACCGCGGCGTCGCCGTGCTGCCGCTGTCGGAGACCGGCCGTAATATCTCGCTGCAATTGGCCGGCGCCGCGCGCGTGCAGATCAAGCAGCTCAAGCCCAAGCCGCAAGGTGTCGACCGCACCGAGGCGTTGCCGCTGATCGGCCGCTTCCTGGAAAGCGCGCCCGATGTCGAGGTGGTCTGGCTGTCGGACGGCATCGATCTCGGCAAAGGCGGCGAATTCGTCGCCGGCTTGAAGCGCGTCATCGGCAGCCACCCGATCACCGTCGTCGAAGGCGGCTTGCCGATCGCCCATGCGCTGGCCGGCGCCGATAACGCGGCCGGCGCGCTGACCGTGAAAGTCTTGCGCGCGCAGACCGGCGGCGGCGATGCCGGCATCGTCAACGCCATCGATCTTAAAGGCCTGCCGCTCGGCGAGGCGCCGTACTCCTTTGCTTCCAACAGCCGCGAGGCCGACGCGGTGATCGACCTGCCGGTCGAGATTCGCAACGACGTGGCGCGCCTTGAAATCGTCGGCGATCGTTCGGCCGGAGCCGTGCAGCTGCTCGACAAGCGCTGGCGCCGCCGCACGGTCGGTGTCGTGTCGGGCTCGACCGCCGACCGCTCGCAGCCGCTCTTGGGCGCGAGCTATTATCTGACGCGCGCGCTCAATCCGTTCGCCGATGTGCGGCTGGCGGAAGGCACATCGCCCGCAGTGGCGGTGACGCGCTTCCTCGACCAGCATCTGCCGATGCTGATCCTGGCCGATGTCGGCAATGTCGCCGAGGCACGCGAGCGGCTCAACAAATGGATCGATAATGGCGGCGTGCTGGTGCGTTTCGCCGGTCCGCATCTTGCCCGCACCGACGACGATCTGGTGCCGGTGAAGCTGCGCCGCGGCGGCCGCATCCTCGGCGGCAGCTTGAGCTGGGACAAGCCGCAACAACTTGCCGCCTTCTCGCGCGACGGTCCGTTCAACGGCATGGTCGTGCCGACCGACGTCACCGTCACCCGCCAGGTGCTGGCGGAGCCGGATTCGCAACTCACCGACCGCACCTGGGCAACGCTTGCCGACGGCACGCCGCTGGTCACCGCCCAACGCCGCGGCAAGGGCCTGCTGGTGCTCTTTCACGTGACCGCCGACACGCGCTGGTCGGATCTGCCGTTGGCCGGCACTTTCGTCGAGATGCTCAAGCGCATCGTCGCGCTGGCCGGCGCGACCGCCACCGCCGACAACGAAACCGCCGGAACTGCGGGCGGCACCGCTTCCGCCACCAGCCAGGCGGTGCCGCCGACGCGCGTGCTCGACGGCTTCGGCGCCTTTACAGTGCCGCCGCCGACCGCGCGGCCGATCCCGGCCGATTTCAGCGGCCGCGCCAATGCCGATCATCCGCCCGGATTTTATGGGCCGCCGGAAGGCTTGGTCGCGGTCAACACGCTCACGCCCAGCGACCGCCCGGCGCCGCTCGATGTCTCGCCCTTGAACGCCCGCATCGACATCTACCGGCACGGCGAACCGCTCGACTTGCGCGGCCCGCTATTCCTCGCCGCGCTGGCGCTGCTGATGCTCGACGCGATGGTGGTGATCTGGCTTTCCGGCGGCTTCAGCGCCATGCGCATGCGCCGGCGCGCGGCCGCGGCACTGCTCGCGATTGCTGCGCTCGCGGCCTTGGCGTGGCCCGATCCGGCGCGGGCACAAACCAAACAGGCACAAGCACAGCCGCCGCAGCTTACCGCGCAGCAGCGGGACTTCGCCATCAAGGCGACGCAACAAACGCATCTGGCCTACATCATCACCGGCGATGCGGAAGTCGACGCCGTCACCAAAGCCGGATTGCAGGGACTTTCGCTGTTCATGGCCCAGCGCACCGCGCTCGAAGCCGGCGAGCCGATGGGGCTTGATCCGGCGCGCGACGAACTTGCCTTCTTCCCGCTGATCTACTGGGCGGTGGTGCCGGGGCAACCCAAGCCGTCGCAGACCGCGCTCGACCGCATCGATGCCTACATGAAGGGCGGCGGCACGGTGTTGTTCGATACGCGCGACGCGGTCGATGCCACGCCCGGGCCTTGGCGGCGAAAACCGCGCGCCCGGCATGGTGGCGCTGC
Source organism: uncultured Alphaproteobacteria bacterium (assembly GCA_963756805.1). Classification (GTDB taxonomy): domain Bacteria; phylum Pseudomonadota; class Alphaproteobacteria; order Rhizobiales; family Xanthobacteraceae; genus Pseudolabrys. The sequence goes on along the minus strand of CAVWPH010000012.1, from coordinate 79,771 downwards.
GCGCGATCCTCTCCTCGCTCGACATACCCGAGCTCGAGCCGGTGCAGCACGATCATGTGCTGACCAAGACTTTCTTCTTGCTGCGCGACTTCCCCGGCCGCTTCACTTCCGGCCAGCTTTGGGTCGAGGCGCTGCCGGCGGAAACCGATGACGAGAGCAATCGCCCGGCGCGCGCCGGCGACGGCGTGTCATCGATCCTGATCACGTCCAACGATATGGCCGGCGCCTGGGCCATGCGGCCCGACGGCCAGCCGATGCTGCCCTTGGTGCCGGGCGAGCCGCGCCAGCGCGACTTGGCCTTCCGCGCCGGCGTCAACATCGTGATGTACGCGCTCACCGGCAACTACAAAGCCGACCAGGTGCATATCCCGGCGCTGCTCGAGCGGCTGGGACAGTAGGAACGACATGTTCAATCTCGGCGTCTCGTTTGCTCCTTTGGTGCCCGCTTATGTGGTGTGGGCGGCGTTTGGCGCATGCGCTTTGATTGCCGCCGCACTGTTGCTGGCGCGCAGCCGTGGTGCGGCGCTGCGCTCGCTGGCGTTGGCATTGCTGGTGCTGGCGCTCGCCAATCCCTCGCTCACCCGCGAGGATCGCGACCCGATCCCCTCGGTCGCCGCCGTCATCGTCGACAAAAGCCCGAGCCAGAATTTCGGCGACCGCGCCAAGCAGACCGAGCAAGTGCGCGCCACGCTGGTCGAGCGGCTCAAGCACATCAAAGGCCTGGAAGTCCGCGTGGTCGATGCCAGCGAAGCCGACGGCGAGCATGACGGCACCCGCCTGTTCACGGCGTTGTCGTCCACGCTCGCGGACGTTCCGCCCGATCGCGTCGCCGGCGCCATTTTCATCACCGATGGCCGCGTGCATGACGTGCCGGACAGCGCATCGGCTTTGGGATTTTCCGCGCCGGTGCACGCGCTGATCACCGGTCAGCCCGACGAGATCGACCGCCGTGTCGTGCTCACCACGACGCCGCGCTTTGGCATTGTCGGCCAGTCGCAGATCATTGGTTTCCGCATCGAGGATCAGGGCGCCAAGGTCGGCGCCGCCGAAGTGATCGTGCAGCGCGACGGCGAAGTCTTGGAAAAGCGCGTCGTCACCGTGCACACCGATATCCAGGTCAAGATCCCGATCTCGCATGCCGGACCCAATATCGTAGAGATCGAGGCTTCGCCGCTGCCGGGCGAACTCACGCAAGTCAATAATCGCGCGGTCATCTCAATCGACGGCGTGCGCGACAAGCTGCGCGTGCTGCTGGTGTCGGGCGAGCCGCATGCCGGTGAGCGCACCTGGCGCAATCTGCTCAAGTCCGACGCCTCGGTCGATCTCGTGCATTTCACGATTTTGCGCCCGCCCGAGAAGCAGGACGGCACGCCGATCAACGAATTGTCGCTGATTGCGTTTCCGACCCGCGAGCTGTTCCAGCAGAAGATCTCGGAATTCCAGCTCATCATTTTTGACCGCTACGCGCGCCAAGGCGTGTTGCCGATGATCTATTTCGACAACATCACGAAATACGTGCGCGACGGCGGCGCCGTGCTGATCGCCGCCGGCCCCGATTACGCCAGCCCGACCAGCATTTGGCGTACGCCGCTCGACGTGATCTTGCCGGCCGAGCCAAGCGGCCAGGTCACCGAGGAGCCGTTCCGCCCCAAGCTCACCGAGGCCGGCAAGCGCCATCCGGTGACGCGCGGTCTCGAAGGCTCGCAAACCGATCCGCCGCACTGGAGCCAGTGGTTCCGCGTGGTCGACACTCGGTCTGCGATCAAGGGCACCAGCGTGATGCAGGGTCCCGACGGCAAGCCGCTTTTGATTTTGGCGCATGAGGGCGAAGGCCGCGTCGCGCTGCTGCTATCCGATCAAATCTGGCTGTGGGCGCGCGGCTTTGAAGGCGGCGGCCCGCATCTCGATCTGCTGCGGCGGTTATCGCATTGGCTGATGAAGCAGCCGCAATTGGAAGAAGAAGCGCTGCGCCTGGTCGTGCACGGCCGCGACATCACCGTCGAGCGCCAGACCATGGCCGACACCGTCAACCAAGTGAAGCTCACCTCGCCGACCGGCGCCACGCGCACGCTCGACTTGAAACCCGATCAGCCGGGCGAATGGCGCGAGCACGTCACCGCCAATGAGCTCGGCCTCTGGCGCGCGACCGACGGCAAGCTCACGGCCTTGGCCAATGTGGGACCCGCCAATCCGCGCGAGTTCGCCGAGGTGACTTCCACGCCCGATGTGCTGCGCCCGATCGCGGAAGCGACCGGCGGCGATGCGCGGCGCATCGCGAACGGCAATTCGCTCAGTATCCCGCGCGTGGTGGCGGTGCGCACCTCGACCACCTACAAGGGCGAGGATTGGATCGGCCTGAAGATGCGCGACCTCAGCGTGGTGCGCGGCATCGGCGTACTGCCGATATTCGCCGGCATGATCGGCCTGCTGCTGCTGATCGGCTCGCTTGCCGCGACGTGGGCGCGCGAAGGCCGCTGACTAGTTTTCCAGCACTTCGTCGGCCGCGGTGATGATGCTGTGGGTGGGATTCTCGCCGCAATATTTGCCGAGATTTTCGCCGTTCCGCTTCATCTTGTCGAAGTCGACGATCGGACTGGCGTCGCTGTCGCTGTAGAAGCCTTCCAGCCACATCAGGATCAGGCCGATGGTGGGCTTGTCGCTTGCGACGAATTCGCTGCATTTGACGGTGGAGAGATCGAGCTGCTGAGCCTGCGCCGGCAGCGGGGCGTACAGCGCCGCCGCCAGGACCAGGACCGATAGTTTTTTCATGGAAGTACTCGCTTCATATTGCGCGCGGGCCGCGCGTCATGCGCCAAGTCTCGCCCGCGCATTTGCCCCGGGCAAGCGCTCCGGCCCCTGCGCACAGAAAAAATAAATTTTACGCGCTGGTTATTTCTCCGTGCTCCGGCCAGTCCGGCCGGATCAGGCCGCTGACGCCGTCGAAGGCATTTGCCGCTAATTCAGCCACCAATAGCCGCGCCGGGTCGACCGGGCCGGGCATTTTCACCTGACCCTTAGGGATGCGCTTGAAGCCTGCCTTGGCGTAATAGGGCTCGTCACCGACCAGAACCACCAATTTGTGCCCGGCGGCCTTGGCGTCCTTGAGCGCGCGCTCGATCAAGCGCGGAGCCGACGCCGCGCTCGCGAAACGGCGGCTCGACCGTGAGCGGCCCCAGCAGCAAGGCCTTGGTTTCGCCGATGCAGATCGGCGTCAGGCGCACCGAGCCGACCAGCAGCGGGCCGGTGCGGGCGGTGAAGGAGAGGCTAAGCACATGGTCCCGGCCCTCACGAATGCGGAAGGCGCTGCGCGCATAGCGGCCGGGGCCGAAAGTGCGCTCGTGCAGCCGCTCGATCGCCGGCGCGTCGGCGGCCGTTTCCGGCAGGATGGTCAGGGCCAATTCGCTCATGCTGCGAGCCGATTAGCACTTGGGCCGGTTCCGGTCCATCGCCGGTGGCGTTTTGAGCCGCGATTGCCTAAATGGGGCGAAAGCGAAAGGATTGCGTTATGGGACTTCTGGTTGACGGCGTTTGGCAGCAGGACGGCGTGCGCACCAAGGACGGCCACTTCGTCCGTCCCACCCCCCGCTTCCGCAATTGGGTCACGCCCGACGGTTCGCCCGGCTTGTCCGGCGAAGGCGGCTTTGCCGCCGAGAGCGGCCGCTATCACCTTTATGTCTCGCTCGCCTGCCCGTGGGCCCACCGCACCATCATCTTCCGCAAACTGAAAGCGCTGGAGAGCGTCATCTCGATGTCGGTGGTTTCGCCCGACATGCTCAAAGACGGCTGGACCTTCAACAAAGACGAGGGCTCGACCGGCGATGCCGTCAACGGCAAGAGCAAGCTGTCGGAAATTTATCTGCTCACCGATCCGAAATATTCCGGCCGCGTCAGCGTGCCGGTGCTGTGGGACAAGAAGCGCAAGACGATCGTCAACAACGAGTCGCCGGAAATCATCCGCATGTTGAACTCGGCGTTTGACGCCTTCACCAACGTGCACACCGATTACTATCCGGAAAAACTGCGCGGCGAAATCGACCGCATCAACGATCTGGTTTATTCAAACATCAACAACGGCGTCTATCGCGCTGGGTTCGCCACCGCACAGGCGGCTTATGAACTGGCGTTCCGGAATGTGTTCGACGCGCTCGACGAGATCGAGCAGATCCTGTCGCAGCGCCGCTATGTCGCCGGCCCCGTCATCACCGAAGCCGACTGGCGGCTGTTCGTCACGCTGATCCGCTTCGACGCCGTCTATTATTCGCACTTCAAGTGCAACTGGCGGCATATCTACCAATATCGCGAATTTGTCGAACTACACGCGCGATCTCTATCAGCAGCCGGGCGTGGCCGAAACCGTGAGCCTCGAGCAGATCAAGCGGCATTACTATTTTAGCCAGCGCCAGGTGAACCCGACCGGCATCGTGCCGGTGGGCCCGCAGCTCGATTTCGCCGCCCCGCACGATCGCGCGCGGCTAGCCCAATAAAAAAGCCGCCCCGGACAAACGCCCCGGGGCGGCAAAGCCTCAACCTACTACGTACGCTTACTACTCGGCTTGCACGTAACCGGTGTGCCGGTTGAAATCGAGTTTCTGCACCAATGAGCCGCCCTGCTTGGTGACGACGTTCGCCACGATGGTGTCGGCGTCTTTTTCCTGCACCTCGCCGACGGTCAGGTTCGGATTTCGGATCATCCGCGCGAGATAATTTTTGACCTGATCGGTGGTGAGCTTCAGGTCGCCTTGGCTGGCGTAGGCTTGCGCGCCCTGCCCGTACATCATGCCGGGTCCATGGCCGTAACCGTTCATCATCCAGCCGTGGCCATAACCATTGCCCCGCATCATGCCGGGGCCATAGCCCTGACCCATCATCCAGCCGGGTCCGTAACCTTGGCCCTGCTGCATATTTCCGGGGCCGTAGCCCTGACCTTGGCCCTGATTCTGATTCTGATCCTCGTCCTGATTTTGGCCCTGCCCTTGGCCTCTCATATAGCCCGGGCCGTAGCCTTGATTCTGACCCTGACCCATCATGTAGCCGGGGCCATAGCCCTGGCCATTGCCGTTCATCATGCCCGGCCCGTAAGGCTGGGCATAAACCGCTACGCTGCCGATCGCGACGGCCGCAACTACTGCGCATGTGAGAACCAGATATTTCCGCATGACCATCTCCTATTCCACCCCGTTTCTCACATATTGCACCGGGCGAATGTGACGGCATTGATCGAGATCAAACGGGAAAAAGGGCACCAGCGCTTGCTTAGGTATCGCGCAAGGCAAGCATGAGCGCCCGTGTTTTCTGCGGCCCCGGGGTAGGCCGTCTTTAAATCCGCGGGCGCCATGGCCGCCGCACCGAAACTCAGTGCATCGGGAATTGACCCTTGGCCATCATCAGATGATGCGGCTGGTGGTGGCCGCCTTGCACCATGATGCCAATGAAGCCGAGCGCCTTGAGCTTGGTGAGCGCGGGCGCGTCGGCGGCCGTCACCGTGAGCGTCACGCCGTTCGCCAGATCGGCGGTCTTGGCGTTCCAGCCCATACTTTGCAGCACGCGCACATGTGCCGGCACCATGCGCTTGATAGCGGCGAGCGTACGGCCCTCGCCGGTCACCTCGATCACAAGGCTGTTGTCGACGATGTGCTGGTTGGCGGCGGCGTGCAGCGTCACTTCGTTCATGTCGATGAGATGCTCGCGCAAGGCCGCGATATTGACCTTCGACCAGTCGGTCGCCGGGTCCGCTTCCAGGATTTGGACGACTTCCTGGATGGCGCCGAAGGCGTCCTGGCCCGGCATGGTGGGACCGCCGGCGGCACCGAACGGCTGGCCGTTCATCGCCGCGCCATGGCCATGCATGCCGGTAGCGCCGGGCATTGCCTGCGCCAGATTCTGGCCCTGCATGTGTTGCATCATTTGGGCGTGCATGCCGCCCTGCATCATCTGCTCATGCATTCCGCCTTGCCCGGGCGCGAGCTGGGCGGCGAAGGCGTAGACGGTGGCGGCGAGGATGGTGACGCCGGCGAGCGCGGTCTTCCAGGGAAATTTCGACATCGGTTGGCTTTCTGTGCTGGCGCGCGGGTCCCCGCTGGCACGGTCGCGCGGTACGTTATGCCCCGGCTCTCTTGTTAGGCGAACCCACAACAACTCCATATGATCCGGATCATATTGCCATAACCCGTATTCGTTCAGGATGGCTGCATGGGCGATAGCGCCAGCAAAGGAACTCGTTCATGAAAACGCGAACCAAGATCGTTGGAGCCGCGGCGCTTGCCGTGGCCTTTGGCGTCGGCTTTTCCGCATTCAGCGCGCACTCGCAGGATGGCCATCCGGGCCACGGCCAATTCGGCCCGCACGCGATGGCACCGAGGATGGGAATGATGCGGGGCATGATGGGGATGGCCCATGACGCAGCCACCATGTCGCAGCTGCAGGTCATCCACACTTTGCTCGGCAACCATGACCGCATCACGCGTAAGGTGACCAATTTGCCGAACGGCATTCGCACCGTGACTGAATTGGACGACCCGGCGCTCGCCGCCCAGATCAAGACGCACGTCGCCGAAATGGGCCGCCGCGTCGCCGCCGGAGACGATCCCGGCTTGCCGATCGAGAGCGATGCGCTGCACGCGATTTTTCGCGACAAGGACAAGGTCCGCACCAGTTATGAGACGACCGACAAGGGCGTCGCCGTCGTGCAAACGTCCGACGACGCCAAGACGGTCGCCGCGTTGCAGGCGCACGCGGCGGAAGTCAGCGAGCTCGTGCGCGGCGGCATGGCCGCACTGCATACCGCCATGATGAAGCGCAACGGCGGCATGATGGGCGGTCCCATGATGATGATGATGCGCGGCGGCATGATGCAGCGCGACCCGATCTAACAAAACGGCTGCGGTCGGGATGGCAGCTCGGCCGCAGCCTTTATTTTTTTCGACCCAATGTAATCTTTCGCTTGGCCCGCTTGATCTCGCCGGTGCGTTCAAGCGCGGCAAGCGTGCGGTAAAGCACCTCGTGGGTAAGGCCAAGTTCGGCAGCGAGATCTTTGAGCGTGCCGCGAATGTCGATCGTGCGGCCGTCGGCGCCGGCATTGAGGGTGAGGAAATGACGGACGCGTTCGCGGGCAGAGCGGATATTGCGGCGTGCGAGGCTCGTGCGCAGACCCATTACCTGGCGGGCGAGCGTGGCGGTAAAGTCTTGCGCCGATTTCGGGTTGCGCTCGAAGGCGGCCAATACCGCGGACTTGGGATAGACGCGCACTACGGCATCAGTGCTGGCGATGGCGTCGCAATGATAGGCGCTTGAGAACAACGAGGCCTCGGCGATGGTCTCGCCGCCGCCCGCGACAAAGAGGATGGTTTCGCGCCCCGCGCGGTCCACCCGCGACAGCCGGACCTGGCCGCTCAAGACTTCGTAGAGCCCGACCGGCTTATCGCCGAGCCGGAACAGCGTCTCGCCGGATTTCAATTTGCGGTCCGCGGCCGCGGCGCCTACGGCGGCGGGCAGCCAATCTTTGACCGGCATTATGCGTCTCCTGACCGGGCGCCCGCATTATAGCAAACTCACCACAATTCGCTCACCGGCGCGCCGTTGAAGACTTCGGCGATGCGGGCTCTCGTGGCGCGGCCGGTATCCTCAGGCAGCGCGCCGGGCGCAAAGAAGCCGTGCTCGACGATCTCATGATTGGGCACGGGCTTTCCGTCCTGGCGGAAGTCGCGCACGATGTAGAGCGCCACGTGGTCGCGCCGCGAGGTGCGGCGGTTGAAGAACAGGCCGTGCAGCACCGGCGTCCCCACCAGCTGGATATTGCCTTCCTCGGCCAATTCGCGCGTGAGCGCCTCCAGCGCGGTCTCTCCGGTCTCGACGCCGCCGCCGGGCAGATGCCAGCCGGCCACGTAAGAATGCTTGACCAGGAAGACGCGGCCCGAGCCGTCGATCACCATGGCGCGTGCGCCCAAGGTCGCGCCGCGCGAGAACCACCAGTAGAAATGGATCACCGGCCGGATCAGCGGCTCAAGCGCGCGGCGCAGGCGTTGCAATTGAATTCCTCTTTGATCTTAGTGGCGGCTTGTCTCCGCCATTGCACGTATCAGCAATGGGTTATGAGCGATTGTGGGGAAAGGCGTCAAAGTGGACCTTACACTTTGGCATTGCTCTAATATATTGCTTAAGTCGCAGGCCAGCTATCGAAAGGATGCTTCGTGAAACGATTTTCCGACCTGACCGAGCAGGAAGTGCTGGCGCTGGCCATCACCAACGAGGAAGAGGACAGCCGCATCTACCGTGGCTTCGCCGAAGGCCTGCGCGAGGCGTTTCCCTCCTCGGCGAAAGTATTCGACGAGATGGCCGAGGAAGAGGTGCATCACCGCACCATGCTGTTCGACCTCTACCGCAAGAAGTTCGGCGAATATCTGCCGCTGATCCGCCGCCAGGACGTGAAGGGCTTCCTGCATCCCAAGCAGCCCTTGTGGCTGACGCGCCCGCTCGGGCTTGAGGACGTGCGCAAGTTCGCCGAGAACATGGAGTTCGAGGCCGAGCGCTATTACCGCAAGGCCGCCGAAAGCGCGCGTGACGCCTCGATGCGGCAATTGCTGATCGAACTTGCCGAAGCGGAAGCCGGCCACGAGAGCCTCGCTCACAAGCTCAGCCAGACCATCCTCACCAAGGGCGCGCGCGAAAAGGAAGACGAGACCGCGCGCCGCATGTTCGTGCTGCAATTCGTGCAGCCGGGGCTTGTCGGCCTGATGGACGGCTCGGTGTCGACGCTGGCGCCGCTGTTCGCGGCGGCCTTTGCCACCCATCAGACCTGGGCGACGTTCCTGGTCGGCCTGGCGGCGTCGGTCGGCGCCGGCATTTCCATGGGATTTGCCGAAGCTTTGTCCGATGACGGCTCGCTCACCGGCCGCGGCACGCCATGGCTGCGCGGCGCCGTATGCGGACTGATGACCACCATCGGCGGGCTCGGTCACACCTTGCCCTATCTCATTCCGCATTTCTGGACGGCAACCGCGATATCGATCGGCGTGGTCGTGATCGAGCTCGCGGCGATTTCTTATATCCGCTACCGCTACATGGACACCCCGTTCCTCGCCGCCACCTTCCAAATCGCCTTCGGCGGCGCGCTGGTGTTCATCGCCGGCATCTTGATCGGGAGTTCGTGACGAGCTAGCGCGAGGCAGCGATGTTCACCCTCGCCCATCTGTCGGACCCGCATCTGGCGCCGCTGCCGGCGCCGCATTGGTACGAACTCATCAACAAGCGCATCACCGGCTATATCAACTGGCGGCGCGGGCGGCGCTTTGTGCACGAGCGGGCGGTGTTGGACGCGCTCATCGCCGACCTGAAGGCGCAAAAGCCCGATCACATCGCGGTCACCGGCGACCTTGCCAATATCGCTCTACCAGAGGAATTCACGCGCGGGCGTGCGTGGCTGGAAAGTCTGGGCGCGCCCAAGGACGTGAGCTTAATCCTCGGCAACCACGACATGTATGTCGCGCAAGCGGCGCCGATCGCGATGCGCGAATGGGGCGACTACATGACCGGCGATGACGGCGTTGCCGGTTTCCCCTATCTGCGCCGGCGCGGCAATGTTGCACTGATCGGGTTATCGAGCGGGGTACCGAGCGCGCCATTTCTCGCCACCGGCCGGCTGGGCGAACAACAGCTCGCCGCCGCGGCCGCGATGCTGGAACAGCTGGGCCACGAAAATATTTTCCGCGTGGTGATGATCCATCACCCGCCGGTGAGCTTGGCGGCGCGGCATAAACTTCTTGGTCGATGCGGTTGAGCTCAAGAATGTGATCGCGGCGCACGGCGCCGAACTTTTGCTGCACGGCCATGACCACTTGCACATGCTCAATTGGCTGGAAGGCCCGGACGGTACGCGCGTGCCGGCGGTGGGCGTGCCGTCGGCATCCGCCGCGCCGCATGGAGCCAAAAATGCCGCCGCCTACAATCTCTACGCCATCGACGGCGCGCCCGGCCGCTGGCAATGCGAAATGATATCGCGCGGCATCGGCGAGCGCGGCGTCATCGAACAGCAGCGGATGAAATTGATCGGTTAAGGGTGCGCGCTGAGCAGCGCCAAAGCGACCAGCACGGCGACGGCGAGCACGGCGCCATAGACAAAAGTGCGGATCGCGCGCAGACGGCCGCGGCGCTGTTCGTTTTCCAGAATTTTTTGCGCGGTGGCCTGGCCGAACGGCGTGTCGTCGGCAAGCGCGCGCTCGCGCTCGACGAGCCTGCGTGCGACGTAGCGAGTAACTTCGTAAACGATGTCGGGCACGTCGTGCGATTCCGCCAGCACCGCACGGCCATAGCGGGTGTCCTGCACGAAACGGTATTGGCGCTTGTCGCGGCCCATTTCGATATGCGCGATGACGTCGATCCACAGCCGCGGGATGTCGCCCCGGCTGACGCCGCGGTCGAACAATTCGACATTGTCGGGGATGTCCTTGAACAGCGGATCGAGCGCCTCGTTGAGCAATTCGAGCCGCGCCACTTCGGCATCGCGCAAATCGACCACGACGCCGGAACGCTCGGCCGCCTCGATGCGCGCATCGCGCACCGCAGCCTTGAGCGCGGTCGGCGGCTCAGGCTTTTCGGCTTCGGTTTTTTTGCTGCGTCCCCACATGCGCCGAATTTAGCAACTGGGGGCCACGGCGCAAAGCGAAAAAGCGAAGGTTTTCAGTAAGTTTGATGGTTAAAACCGGCGAATACCATGCTACCGGCTTATCAAACGCAGCGTCCGCCATCCACTTCCATGATGTTGCCGGTGAGGAACTTGGCCTCGTCCGAGGCGAGGAACAGGGCCGCATCGGCGATGTCCTGCGCCACCGCCAGCCGCCCGAGCGGCACGGTGGCGACGAATTTTTCGCGCATGCCGGGAGCCGGCCCCAGAAACGTCGGCAAAAGCGGCGTATCGGTCGCCACCGGCGCAATGGCACAGACGCGAATCTTGTCGGGCGCAAGCTCGACCGCCATCGTCTTGGTCAAATTGTGCACCGCGCCCTTGGTGGCGTTATAGGCCGAGAGGCCGGGACGCGGCCGCAGACCCGCGGTCGAGCCGATATTGATGATGACACCGCCTTTGCCGCGCATCAGCGGCAGCACGGCTTGCGTGAACATGAAGACGCCCTTCACGTTCACCGCGAAAACGCGATCGAATTCCTTTTCGCTGATGTCCATCACCGGCTTGTTGAGATGTGCGACGCCGGCATTGTTGACGAGCACGTTGAGACCGCCGAATTTTGTCGCGGTTTCCACCACCGCGGCGTCGATCTCGGCACGCTTGGTGACGTCGCATGGCAGCGCGATTGCCGCATGACCGATTTTTTCCGCCACGGCTTTCGCCGCCTTGCCATCGACGTCGACCACCGCGACATGGGCGCCCTCACGGGCATAGGTCTCGGCGATGGCCGCGCCCATGCCGGAGCCGCCGCCGGTAACGATCGCTACAGTTCCGTGCAAGCGCATGAAGTCCTCCCCTAACGATATTTCGCCATCCACCCGAGCCCGTCTTCGGTGCGCGCGCGCGGGCGATATTCGGCGCCGATCCAGCCCTTATAGCCAAGCCGGTCAACCTCGGAAAAGACGAATGGATAGTTGATTTCGCCGTCGTCATCGGGTTCATGGCGCACCGGCACCTGCGAGCATTGGACGTGGCCGATGATCTTAGCGTGCTTCTCAAAGCGCCTGATCAGATCGCCACCGACGATCTGCACGTGATAGAAATCGTATTGCAGCCACAAATTCGGCCGGTCGACCTTAGCGATAACATCGGCCGCATGCTCCACCTGATATAGAAAATAACCCGGCACGTCGCCCGGGTTGATGGGCTCGATATAGAGCTTGATGTTGCGTTCCGCCGCGAGATCGGCCGCGCGTTTCAGGTTGTCGACGAACACGGTCTCCGCCTCGGCGCGCGCGGCCCGATCGACCTTGCCGGCCAGGCAATGAATGGCCGTTGCGCCGACGGCGGTAACGTAATCGAGCGCGTCGGCGAAGGATTTTCTCCACTCATCCTGACGGCCGGGCACGGCGCAAAATCCGAATTCGCCCTCGCCGCCCGTCGGCGAATTAATCCCCAGTGCTTGCACGTTGCTGCGCTCGAGCGCGCGCTTGAATTGATCGGCGGGTACGCCCTCCGGAAAGCGGCACTCGACCGCCGCAAAGCCGGCCGCGGCGGCGGCATCGATGCGTTGCAGTAGCGGACGGTCGGTGAAAAGATAGTCCAGATGAGCCGAAAACCGAGGCATACCTTGCTCCCTTGCGCTCTCTTGCGCTCTGGCGCGCCAACCTATTCATTACCCATCTGCGCCCGCAACTCCACCCGGAAATTTCACCCATGTCCGCCAACACCGCCTTCCATATTGCCGTGCTGCCCGGCGACGGCATCGGGCATGAGGTGATGGCGCCCGCGCTCGACGTGCTGCGCCGCATCGAGGCGACGACGCCGAGCCTGAAATTTCGATTCTCTGAGGCGCCTGCCGGCGCGGAAGAATACAAAGCCACCGGCAAGTCGATGTCGGAAAAAACCGTCAAATTGTGCGGCGATGCCGATGCCATTCTGCTCGGCGCATGTGGATTACCCAGTGTGCGTTATCCCGACAGCACCGAAATCATGCCGCAGGTGGAGCTGCGCTTTATTTTCGATCTCTATGCCGGTGTGCGCCCCGCACGGCTGGTTCGCGGCGTGCCAAGCCCGATCGTCGGAGCGCAGGAACACGGCATCGATTTCGTGCTCATTCGCGAATCGACCGAAGGCCTGTTCGCCTCCATGGGCAAAGGCGTGACCACACATGACGAAGCGCGCGAGACGCTCGTCGTGACGCGCAAGACCACTGAGCGGCTATTCGATTTTTCGCTGAAGCTCGCCGAGCGGCGAAAGAAGCGCGGCCGCCCCGGAAGGCTCACGCTGGTCGACAAGGCCAACGTGTTCAAAGCCTTTAACTGGCAGCGCGACATTTTCGCCGAGCGTAAAGTGAAATTCGCGGATGTGAAAACCGATTTCCTTTATGTCGATGCCTGCGCCGCCATGATGGTGAAAAAGCCGTGGGATTTCGACGTGATGGTGATGGAGAATATGTTCGGCGATATTCTCTCGGACTTGGCCGCCGGCCTGATCGGCGGGCTCGGCATCGCGCCCTCGGCCGATATCGGCGACAAGCACGCCGTGTTTCAGCCCTGCCACGGCACCGCGCCCGATATCATGGGCCAGGGAAAAGCCAATCCGACGGCGATGATCTTGTCGGCCGCCATGATGCTCGATTGGCTGGCCGACAAACACGATCATCCGCCCGCTGCCGAGGCCGCTCTACGCATCGAGCGCGCAGTTGATGCGGCTTACGCGAGCGGCCTCAAGCCGATGGAATATGGCGGCAAGGACGGGACGACGGCAATTGCGAACGCGGTGATGAAGGCGCTGGCTTAGACGCACCGATCAGTCGCGCACCAATTCCTCGCTGGCCTTGCCGTCGGACCAGGTGCCGTGCAGCTTACCGTCGGAATCGACATCATAGATGACGGGATATTTCTGCCCCCAATCGACCGAGATGGTGCTGCCGCGCAGCCTGCCCTTGCCGTGGAACGTGTCGCCGTTGGAAATCCGCCAATTGAATTCATAGAGATCGCCGTCCCGCGAGATGGTGACCAAACCGTGATAGGTGCTGCCATTCGGGTTGGTTCCCGTCATCGAATATCTTCCCGCCAAGTTATGGGTATTTTCGGACGGTGAGGAACTCGGCACCTCTCGCAGGCCGTTGCCCTTGTCGCTCAAGCCGGTGGACTTTTCGCTCAGGCCGCCGCCGGACCTGTTTGCGACCGTATTGCAACCGCCCTTCGGCTCCTTGGTACAGCTCAGGCCCCGCTTGCGGCATGACGCCGTCGCCGCGGCGGGCGATGGACCTGAGCCCCAGCCGACGCGTCTGGCGGATTGGTTTGTGCCGGTGGTGATGTAGCCGCAGCCGGTAAATGTATCGACGACCTTGCAGCCGGGCACGCCTTGCTCGCGGCAGGCTTTCAGCGCACCGGCTTCAGCCTCCGCCTTGGTGTCGAATTTTATCCCCGTGCCGACGGCCACTCGCGTGTTCGTCATCCCGGCCGCAAGCGCGCCCCATAACTCCCCGTCGTCCGCCTGCGCGGGCATTGCAAAAGCCGAAACCAGCGCTACCAAGCAGCCAATTAATGCAACTCGACCCTTCAGCATCGTCCGTCCCCCTAATACCCAAGGTGCCATTCTGAACGACATTTTTAGGACAGACTAGGGGGGATCGCCGGAGTGAATTGGCGATAACTACAACCCGACAAAATCTTTGATCGCCGCGATGAACTGTTCCGGCTGCTCCAGCGGCGGGCAATGGCCGCAAGCCGGCAATTCGACGTAAGCCGCGCCGGGAACTTTCTCGGCGATCTGCTTGTTAAGCGCCGGCGGCGTGGCCTGATCGAACTCGCCGCACACAACCAGCGTCGGCACCCGCAACTTATGCAGTTCCGTCGTGAGATCGGCTTCCTGCAAAATCTTGCAGGCCGCCTGAAACGCCTTGGGGTCTATCGCAAGCAAAACCTGTTTTCGTTCCTCGATCTTTTCGGCGTGCGCCGCGAGATAGGCGGGCGAGAACACGCGGCTTGCGGCGATTTCGGCGATGGCGCCGAGCCCTGCCTCGGCGACCTTTTGCGCCATCACCTCGAAGGCCTTGCGCCCCTCAGGCGGAAAGCCGGCGGCGGCATCGCTAAGGACGAGCTTAGAGATGCGTTCGGGATGGGCGAGGGCAAAAGCGAGCGCCACCGTGCCGCCAAACCCGTTGCCCATCAGCACCGCGTCTTTGGCGATGTGGAATTCGTCAAAGCCGTCCTCGATGGTGGCGACGTAGGCGTCCATCAGCGCCAGCAGCGGCGCTTGCGAGCCATGAAAACCCGGCAGATTGATCAGCGTGACGCGATGCTTGGCGGCCAGCGCCGGCAGTACGGCATCGAAAGCGTGGCGGTCGGTCAGCAGAGAATGCAGCACGACCAGATCGCGGCCCTGCCCCGTGCGAACAGCCGTAAGCGAGCCGTGGCCTGCTGTGAGTGGTTCAAACTGCATCGAATCCTCCATTGGCCGCTTAATTCCCGATGGGCGGCGTCCCCGCTATTGCCGCTATATTTATAACGCCTAGCCTCGCGTTACTTTCCGTCTTGTGTAAAAATTAGTTCAAGAACGGACTTAGACAAAAATAGACAGAAAATGGGAGGCTGATGCGATGTCGATCCTAGCGAAAATAGCCAAATTCGGCCCGACCGCGGTGGCGGGCTTGCTCGCTGCCGCGCTCGGCGCAGGCGGAGCGGCGGCACAGACCTACGGGCTCGCCACCATGCAGCCCGGCACGCTGAGCTACACCAGCGCCTCGGCCATCGCCAAGGTGCTCAAGGAAAAGGGCGGTTTCAACGTGCTGGTTCAGCCGATGGCTGGCGAGACCACGCTGATCCCGCTAGTAGCGCGCGGCGAATCCGATCTCGGCATCGCCAACATTTTCGAGGTGACCGCCGCCGCCAAAACCAGCCCCGACCTGCGGCTGATCGGCTCGGTCTACGCCCTACGCGGCGCCTTCTGGGTGCGCAAGGACACCACCATGAAGACCATCGCCGATCTCAAAGGCAAGAAGGTGGTAATGGGATTCTCCGCCATGCGCACTATCGATCCACTGGTGCGCGCGATCCTTGCAACCGGCGGCCTGACCGAGAAGGATGTCAGCCCGGTGCTGGTGCCCAATGTCGTGCGCGGCGCTGACGATTTCACCTCCGGCGCCGCCGACATGTTCTTCTTCGCCTTCGGCGCGCCGAAGGTGCGCGAAGTCGACGCCACCACCGGCGGCATCCGCGCACTGGAAATTCCGGAGAGCGGCATGGCGGCGGCCAAGGCAATTCTTCCGCAAGGCTATTTATCCCCGGCCGTGCCGGGGCCGTTTTTTATCGGCGTCGATCATGCCATGGGCGTCTATGCTTGGGACAACATGATCTTCACCAATTCCAAGGTGAAGGAAGAGGTCATCTACAAGATGATCGACACGTTGGAGAACAACAAAGCAGAACTCGTCACGCTTGCTGCCGGCGTTCCGCGATTTCAGCGCCGCGACGCTCTATAAGCAATATGACATCCCTTACCACCCCGGCGCCTTGAAATATTTCAAGGATCACAAGATCGAAGCCAAGGCGGTTAAGTGAGCGAACCGCATGCAACGGCCGATGCGGCGCAACCCGCCGCATCGCTCGCCGTCACGCGTGCTACCGATATCCTGCAGGCGATCCTGCTTGCCTGCGTGGTCGGCTGGGTGCTCGACGTGCCGCGCAAGCTCTTCGGTATTTCGTTCTATACCGAGCAATTGCTGGCGGTGTGTCTGGGCTTGAGTCTGGCAATTTCGTTCATCAATGCGAAATTCAAATTCCAGTGGGCCGGCTGGGCCGCCGCTGCCTTGGCGATCGGCATCTGCGGCTATATCGCAGTGCGCTACGAGCCGCTGACCTATTCGATCGCGCTGCTGCCTACGGAAGGCATTGTCGGCAGCGCCATACTCATTCTGCTGGTGCTGGAAGCCACGCGCCGCACCGCCGGCGGCGTGCTTGTTGCTATCATCCTGATCATCTCGGCTTATGTCTTCATCGGCCCGCATATGCCGGCCGATTTCGCCACCAAGCCGGTGTCGTTCGAACGCCTGCTGGTTTATCTCGGTCTCGACACCAATGGCATGATCGGCCAGATCCTCGGCGTCGCCGTGCTGATCGTGGTGCCGTTCACGCTGATGGGCCAGGTGCTAGGGCGTACCGGCGGCGCCAATTATTTCGCCGATCTTGCCATGTCGGCGATGGGCAATTACCGCGGCGGCGCCGCCAAAATTGCGGTGGTGGGCTCGGCGCTGTTCGGCATGATCTCGGGCGCCGCGGTGAGCAATGTGATGGCGGTCGGGATCGTCACCATTCCGCTGATGGCGCGCTCGGGATTTTCGCCAACGCGCGCGGCCGCTATTGAATTGGTCGGCTCTACCGGCGGGCAATTGATGCCGCCGGTGATGGGCGCGGCCGCCTTCATCATGGCCGAATTCCTGCAGGTGCCATACAGCGCGGTGGTGGTGGCCGCGGTGATCCCGGCGCTACTCTACTACATCGCGCTGTTCATCCATGTCGATCTGGAGGCAGCCAAGCACCGCATCGGCGCCGTCAAGGTCGACAACATTCCGCCCTTCCTCGAAGTGGTGAAATCGGGCTGGCATTTTCCGATCCCGATCGCGTTCCTGATCGCGACGTTGACCTGGCCGGAATATTTCAAGATTCCGATCGAGCGCGCGGCGATCTATTCGACCGCCATGCTGGTCGTGCTCAGCCTTACTTTCGGTTATCGCGGCAAGCGCGTCACCGTCGGTCAGATGCTGCGCGCAATCCTCGATACCGGCCGCGCCGCGCTCGACATCATCCTGATCGGCGCCGCCGCCGGCATGGTGGTCGGCTCGCTCAATATATCCGGCATCTCGTTCGGCCTCACGCTGCAACTGATTGCGATCAGCGGGGAGAATTTGTTCGTGCTCCTGCTGCTGACCGCGTTGATCAGCATCATCCTCGGCATGGGCATGCCGACGGTTAGCGTCTATGTACTGACCGCCTCACTGCTGGCGCCGGCCATCGTCAAGCTCGGCGTCTCGCCAATGGCGGCGCATATGTATGTGATGTATTTCGGAATGCTGTCGATGATCACGCCGCCGGTGGCGATTGCGGCCTATGCGGCGGCCAACATCGCGCGCGTATCGGGCTGGACCACCGGCTGGACCGCGGTCGTGGTAGGCTGGAGCACGTTCTTCATCCCGTTTTTGTTCGTCACCGAACCGAGCATGCTGATGAACGGGACCTGGCTGTCGATCGTGTGGAATCTAACGCGCAACGTGCTCGGCATATTCGTCGGCACAGCCGCCATTGTCGGCTTTGCCTTCGGTCCGATGACGATTGTGCTGCGGCTGGCCTTTGGCGCCGCGGCGCTAGCGATCCTGATCCCGCCGCATGTATTTGCCGGCGCCGACCTGCTCGATTGGGCAGGCCTTGGCGGCGCGGTCGTCGTATTGGCGTTCAATTACATCCAGGCCCGTTCAGCGAAGCGATTGGCGGCGGCGTAAGCGGCCGCTTAGTTCCCTTCCCGCCAGATGCCCAGCGCTTCCTGCGCCGGCTTATCGGAAATCGAAAACAGCACCGCTTCGCTGGAGGCGTGGTGGTGATACTTCTTCCATGGCGGCACCACGAACACGTCGTTGACGCCCCATTCGAACGGCTTGCCGTCGATGATGGTGGTGCCGTTGCCCTCGGCGACTGCAAAGATGGTGCCGTCGGTCGAGCGGTACGGCTCGCCTTTGAAGCCCTTGGGCAGCAGCGCGAGGTTGGCGCCCATGGTGGGCAGCACCGGCCCGCCATTGATCGGATTGGCGTAGCGCATGCGCGCGCCGTGGCGCTTGTCGATATCGCCGGTTTCTTTAAGCCGCGTCAGGATCGGCCGCATCTTGGCGTAAGGATAATTGATCACCGGCGAACGGTTGAGGTGGATCGGCGCGCCGTCCGGCAGAACGCCGGAGGCATAGCGATCGAACGAGTTGCCGTCGGCGTGATTGGCTTTCTGCATCTTCTCGTCGAAATGCTCGCCGAACGACGTTTCGAAATGATTGATGGTCGGCATGTCGAGCACGTCGAGCCACATCACCGGCTGCTTGCCGGGATTGCCGTGATCGTGCGGCGCCCAATTGGCGGTGATGATGAAGTCGCCGTGCTTCATCATGGTCTTCTCGCCTTCGACCGCGGTATAGGCGCCCTCGCCGTCGAGAACGAAGCGGATGGCGGAGGAGACATGGCGATGCACGTCGGCGACTTCGCCCGGCATGATCAGTTGAATGCCCGCGAACAACGAATTGGTGATGCGCGACTTGCCGGGCAGGCCGGGATTTTCCAGGACCAGCACGCGGCGCTCGGCTTCTTCCGCGCTGATCACGTCGCCGGCTTCCAGCATCAGCTTCTTGACGTCGGCGAACTTCCACAGCGTCGGCCGCATTTGGGTGCGCGGCTCCGGCGTCACCAGGTCCTTGAGCACCTCCCACAGCGGGGTCATGTGGTACTTGGCGATTTTGTCGTAATAAGCCTGCCGCGCGCCTTGCACGTTGTGCTTGGAGCCGGGCTTTGTCTGTTCGGTTACGATGACGCCGGTCATGAGCGTTTCCCTTCGCGTGCCAATCGTTTGATTTGTAACTTTATAGCGCAGTTCGGCCCGGGCCGGAAGTTGCCCGCAACCGCCGTCTTTGCATGGCTATTAGCTAGTTATTGACCGCCCCGCCGTCCACGACCAGCGATTGGCCGGTGACGAAGTCGCTGTCGCTACTGGCCAGAAATATCAGCGCGCCGAGCAGATCCTCCGGATAGGCGTCGCGCTTAAAGGCGCGCGAATTACGCCCGGGCACGCGCGCCTCGTCCACATGGACGGTATTTTCGAGCCCGGTGTCGCTCAACGTATAGCCGGGCGAAAGCGAATTGACTGCGATGCCGTAGTCGCCGAGCTCGCGCGACAGCGAACGCGTCAAAGCCAGCACCGCGCCTTTGGAGGTGACGTAAGGCAGCATGCGCGTGATGCCCTTGTAGGGCGCGCCCGAGGCGATGTTGATGATCTTGCCGCGGCGCCGCTCCATCATATGCGGCGCGACATGGCGCACCATCAGATAAGACCCGCGCACATTCACCGCCATGACGCGGTCCCAGGTGTCGGTGTCCCATTCGTTGAAATCGCGCGGCTTGAGCGAAGAATAAATCGCCGCATTGTTGACCAGGATGTCGATCTGCCCGAAGCGCTCGATAGTTTGCGCCACCAGGCTCTTCACCTGTTTTTCGTCGCTGACGTCGAACTTCACGCTTGCCACCGAATTGGCGCCGTGGCGGCCGGCGATTTCCTCGGCCAGTTCCTTGCCGTCGGCGATATCGGCGATCATCACGCGCGCGCCTTCGGCGGCCAGCGCCTGCGAATAATGCCGGCCGATGCCCTTGGCGCCGCCGGTGACGATCGCGATTTTTTCCGCAAGCCTGGGCATTGCGCCTCTCCCGCTCGCAACCTCTTCTACCGGCTTGTGTATAAAGACCTGGATGCGGGGCACAAGGCGGGGCCTTGGCGCAGCGCCCGATTAGTGCGAATTTCCCCGCCTCCGGGGGACCGCCATGTCGCTAGCCGACAAATTTAACCTGCTGAACGAATTCAACATCCTGCGCATCATCTGCGGCGCCTTCTTCATTCCGCACATCGTCGGCAAAATCACCGTGCCGGCGACGCTCGACTTCTTCGTCGCCGCCGGGTTCAAGCCGCCCAAGACGTGGATGTATATTGCCGGCACGATCGAGACCGCGCTCGCGGTCTGTCTGATCCTCGGCATCTACACCGCCTATGCCGGCGCGATCGGCTTTATCCACTGCTGGTCGCGGCCGCCGCCACCTACAAGGTCAAGAACTGCTGGATCTGGGTGATCGGCGGCGTTGAATATTGCATCTTCTGGGCAATCTGTTGTCTGGTCGTTGCCATGCACGCCTATCATATGGGCGGTTGAGCCCTCCGCACATCTCCGCACCAAAAGGAAATCCTTCAAATGGCTAGCGTCCTGTTTTCTCCCCTCACCATGCGCGGTCTCACACTGCCGAACCGCGTCGTGGTGTCGCCGATGTGCCAGTACAATTCCAACGACGGCTCGGCCAATGATTGGCATCTGATGCATCTCGGCAATATGTCGCTCGGCGCCGCCGGCCTGGTGATGACCGAGATGACCGACGTCAACCCGCAAGGCCGCATCTCGCCGAAATGCGCCGGCATGTATTCCGACGACAACGAGAAGGCGCTCAAGCGCGTTTACGATTTCTGCCGGCAATACGGCGTCGCCAAGCTCGGCGTGCAATTGGCGCATGCGGGGCGCAAAGGTCCGACCACGCCGCCGGCCGCCGGCGGCAAGCCGATCCTGGAAGGCCCCGACGCCTGGACGCCGGAAGCGCCCTCCGCCATCCCCTACGACACCGGCTGGCCGATGCCGCACGCCATGACCAAGGACGACATCAAGCGCGTCATCGGTGAATTCGCGTCGGCGGCGAAGCGCATCGACCGCATCGGCTTCGACGTGATCGAGCTGCACGGCGCGCACGGCTATCTGACGCATCAGTTCCTGTCGCCGATCACCAACAAGCGCACCGATGAATATGGCGGCTCGCTGGAAAACCGCATGCGCTTTGCCATCGAAATGTACGAGGCGGTGCGCAAGGTTTGGCCCGAGCAAAAGCCGCTCGGCATGCGCGTCTCCGCCACCGACTGGGTCGATGGCGGCTGGACGCCGGAAGAAACTGTGGTGCTGGCGAAGGAACTGAAAAAACGCGGCATGGACTATATGGACGTGTCCACCGGCGGGCTGTCGCCGGCGCAGAAGATTCCGCTCTCGCCTGGCTATCAGGTGCCCTTCGCCGAGAAGGTGAAAAAGGAAAGCGGCATCACCACCATGACGGTCGGCCTGATCGCCGGCTATCAGCAGGCGGAAGACATCGTCGCTTCCGGCAAGGCCGATCTCATTTGTCTCGCGCGCGCGGCGATCTGGGATCCGCGCTGGGCCTGGCACGCGGCCGAGGAACTGGGCGCCGAGACGCCCTATGCGCCCAAGACCATGGCCGGGCACCCGAAGCTGCGGCCGCAATTGTTTCCGAAACGGGCGCAGCCGGCGGGGTAAAGCATTTCGTTCGTCCCCGCGAAAGCGGGGCCCAGGGCGGATGACGGCTGAAAATCTATAACCCTGATTCCCGCTTGCGCGGGAATGAGCGGAGGGCAGTTAGACAATGCCGATTTCCGCCGCGCCATTCGCGCCGAAAAAGTTTGCCACCGTCAACGGCAAGCGCATGGCCTATGTCGAGGCTGGCCAGCGGCCATGCAATCGTGTTCCAGCACGGCAACCCGACCTCGTCTTATCTCTGGCGCAACGTGATGCCGCATTGTGCGGGCCTCGGGCGATTGATCGCTTGCGACCTGATCGGCATGGGGGACAGCGACAAGCTCGAGAACTCCGGCCCCACTCGTTACACTTACGCCGAACAGCGCGACTATCTGTTCGCGCTGTGGGACCAACTCGCGCTCGGCGACAAGGTCGTGTTGGTGCTGCACGATTGGGGCTCGGCGCTCGGATTCGACTGGGCCGAGCAAAATCGCAATCGTGTCGCCGGCATCGTCTACATGGAAGCGATCGTTTCGCCGCTGACCTGGACGATTGGCCGGAGAACGCGCGCCGCGCCTTCCAGGGGTTTCGCTCCGACAAAGGCGAGGACATGATCCTGACCAACAACATGTTCGTCGAGCGCGTGCTGCCTAGTTCGGTCATGCGCAAGTTGTCGCGACGAGGAAATGGCGGTCTACCGCGCACCCTTTGCCAAGCCCGGCGAGGATCGCCGCCCTACGCTGACCTGGCCGCGCATGATCCCGATCGATGGCGAACCCGCCGACGTGGTGGCAACCGTCGAGCGCTACGCAGGCTGGCTCGCCTCAGCGACGTGCCCAAGCTGTTCATCAACGCCGATCCCGGCTCGATCCTCACCGGCCGCCAGCGCGAGATTTGCCGCCGCTGGCCGAACCAGACCGAGGTCACGGTGAAAGGGTTGCATTTCATCCAGGAGGACAGCCCGGACGAGATCGGCCGACGCGGTCGCGTCCTTCGTGCGTCGGCTACGCGCGGTGTAACCGCGCGCACTCTAAGGCTTTCGTCCCCACGACAAGGCCGCCGGCACCGGCACCACATATTTTCCATCTTGCCGCAAGCGCTCGACTTCGGCGCGCACGGCCGCGCGAATCTTTTCCCGTGCCGCCGCCGGTTGGCCGCGCAGCATGGCGGTCGCGCGCACTGCGCCCTCGTTGAAAGCATCGAACACCTGATCGGACGTGTCGTGCCGCCAGAACTGCTCGACGACGCGCGTGCCAGGATCGACAAATCCCGCCTGTGCGAACACGCGCCTCGCTTCGCCGGCGTCAGCGAAGCGAAAATAAGGCGGCGCCGGTGGCAATTGTCACGCTCTTATCGCCATGCTTGTCGATGGCGCCGAGCACGATACCAAACCCTTCGCCGGGTTTGGGCGCGGCCCAAACTGTGAAAGCGAACACGCCACCGCTTCGCAATACGCGTACGGCCTGCATGAAAGCTTGTTCCGGGTGCGGCAGATGATTGACACCGAAACCGATGACGACCGCATCGAAACTCTCATCGTCGAAGGCAAGATTCTCGGCGTCGCCCTGGCGAAATTCAACATCAGGATAGGTCGTTTTGGCGAGATCGACCTGGGCGGCCGAAAAATCGAGTCCGATTGCACGGGCGCCACGTTTGGCGGCCGCCGCCGCGACATAACCCGCGCCTGTGGCGATATCGAGAACGCGCGAGCCTCTGCCAACATTGGCCGCGTCGAGCATAGCTTCCGCCGATTGCTGCGACAGGCCGCCCCAATGCTGGTGATAAGGATCGGCCGCCCGTTCCCAGCCCGCTTTTTCAAAATCCTCGAAGGCCTTTAATTCCGTCTCCGACAATGACATGGGCCATCTCCGGTCGCCCACGTTCGATATATCAATGCGCTTCATCTTCTCGATAAATTTCGCAAACGCCGCGAGCTGCGTTTTGACGAAGTCCTTGGTCGGCTGATCCTTAAGCTCAAGCGTATCCTTGTCGAAC
The DNA here is from genome assembly GCA_963756805.1 of uncultured Alphaproteobacteria bacterium. Taxonomy (GTDB): domain Bacteria; phylum Pseudomonadota; class Alphaproteobacteria; order Rhizobiales; family Xanthobacteraceae; genus Pseudolabrys. The sequence goes on along the minus strand of CAVWPH010000012.1, from coordinate 56,072 downwards.
TTGGTCTGCGCGAGGCCTACGAAGATTTCGGGCGTGCCGAAGATGAACGCATTGAGAAACGTCATCGACATGCGCCAATGATACTGCATGCGGGCGCCGCCGAGCGGACCTTGCGAACAGGACTGGATCGCGACCGGCTTGCCGTTGAACGGCTGATCCTTCATGCGCGAGAGCCAGTCGATGGCGTTCTTGAGCACGCCCGGCATCGACCAATTGTATTCCGGCGTCACGAACAGCACGGCGTCGGCGCCACGAATAGCGGTGGCAAGATTCTCGGCCGCCGGCGGAAAGCCGGAGGCTTCCTGGACGTCGGCGTTGTAGAGCGGAAAGTCGCCGAGCGGCGGCGCGTCGATGAGCTTCATTTCCGGCGGCGCCAGGCCAGGCAAAGCGCGCGTCAGCGCACGATTGAAAGAGCCTTTACGCAGCGAGCCGCAAATCACCAAGACTTTTAATTGATCGGCCATAGCTTCCTCCAAATATCGACAACAACGCGCCCGGCCGCGTTTCGTTCACTTCTCGTCTTCAATCGGATTGCGCAAAACGCCGATGCCCTCGACCTCGACCTCGATGGTATCGCCGGCCTTCATCCACACAGGCTCCGGCTTGCGCGCATGGCCGACGCCGGACGGCGTGCCGGTGAACAGGATATCGCCCGGCTCCAGCGTCATGCCTTCGGTCAGATAAACCAGCGACTCCGCCACCGGAAACATGAAGTTATCGGTGTTGGACGACTGCATCACCTTGCCGTTCAACCGGCTTTCGATCTTGAGCCCCTTGCCGCCGCGCGGCAATTCGTCGGCGGTGACCATCCAGGGGCCGACGCTGCCGGTATTATCGAAGTTCTTGCCCATGCCCCACTGCGTGGTGTGGCGCTGATATTCGCGGATCGAGCCTTCCATGCCGCACGAATAGCCGGCGACGCAGTCGGCGGCATTTTCCAGCGTGAGGTGCTTGGCGCGCTTGCCGATGACCACGACCATCTCGCCTTCGTAATCGAACTGGATCGATTTCTTCGGCCGTATCAGCGGCTGCAGATGAGGCGCGAGCGACGATAGCATGCGGAAGAAGATCGACTGGAATTTCGGGATGTTGTCTTTCTGCGGGCCTTCCTTGACGTGATCGAGATAATTGAGGCCGAGGCAGATGATCTTGCCGGGGCGCGCGACCGGCAGCGCATATTTAAGACCGGCAAGCGGACGGCGCGCAGTGGCGGGCGCGCTTTTGGCAAGATCGGCGATCGGCTTGAGATCGCCATTGCTCCGCCGCAGCACCTCGCCAAGATCGGCCGGCAGACTCGCGTCCACCGCCTGCAGATCGATGACGCTGTCGCCCTCGACCACGCCCAGCCGCAAACCGTTGTTCGCTTCAAACCCGACAATCTTCATGAGATTTCACCTGTACGAAAGCGCGCACGGCCCAGCCGTCACAGGCCGGGCCACGTGCTTAGCGCAAGCAATACGGTTGGGAAAGGCCGCCTCGCCAGCGTTAGACCTTGGCGGGCGCGGCCGGGCTGTCGCCGAGCGTGAAGGCCTGGATCGAGAAAAATTTGCGCTCGTCGGTCCACACCGCCGCCGGCTGCCAGCCGGCGCCGCGCGCCAGCGCGCCCAGCGACTCAGGCGAGTATTTGTAGGAGCTCTCGGTGTGGATGGTTTCGCCGGCGCGGAAGTCGAATGCGTCGCCGGCAACCTTCACCTTCTGCCGCTTGAGGCTGGCGAGATGCATCTCGATGCGGTTGCGTTCGCGGTTGTAGAAGGCGTGATGCTCGAAGGTGTCGAGCTTGAAATTGCCGCGCAGTTCGCGATTGATGCGCGTGAGCAGATTGAGATTGAACTTGGCGGTGACGCCATTGGCGTCGTTATAGGCGGCGTTGAGGACGTCGGCATCCTTGATGAGATCGACACCGACGATCAGCGTCGCGCCGGGCCCAAGAATTTGCGCCGCGTTGCGCAAGAAAGCCGCCGCTTCGTGCGGCTCGAAATTGCCGATGGTCGAACCCGGGAAAAATCCAACGCGAACCGGCGCGGCTTTCGCCGCGTCCGGCAGGTCAAAGGGTTGCGTGATATCGGCGGTCACCGGCAGCACCTTCAGGCCCGGAAAGTCCGGGCGCAGTTCGGCGGCTTCCTGTTCGATCATCTCGCCGCAGATATCGACCGGCACGTAGGCGGCAAGCGGGCGCAGCGCGCGCAGCAGAATGCGCGCCTTCTTGCTCGAGCCTGAGCCGAATTCGACCAGCGCCGCGCCGGGCGGAACGAGCTTGGCGATATCGGCCGCGTGCTTGCGTAAGATCCCGATTTCGGTGCGGGTCGGGTAATATTCCGGCTGTTCGGTGATGCGCTCGAACAATTGCGAGCCGGTGCCGTCATAGAAATATTTCGCATGCAGGCGCTTCGGGCTCGCGCTCAAGCCTGCGGCCACGTCGGCTTCAAACGCCGAATTATCCGTATTTTGCGGCTGTGGACGGCGGGAGCGTGCAAGCGCGACCATGATAATCCTTTCCGCTTAATTGAATTCAGCGAGGCGCAAACCGGTGAACTGCCAGCGCGACGGGGGATAGAAAAAATTGCGATAGCTGATCCGTTCGTGGCCTTCCGGTGTCGCCAGCGAGGAGCCGCGCAGCACCATCTGGCTGACCATGAACTTGCCGTTGTATTCGCCGAGCGCCCCTTCGGCCGCGCGGTAGCCCGGATAAGGTAGATAGGCACTGCGCGTCCATTGCCAAGCGATGCCGAAAGCATCGGCGATCACGCCGGCGTGCGCGGCCACTTCCCATTCCGCCTCGCTCGGCAAGTGTTTGCCGGCAAACCGCGCAAAGGCGTCGGCCTCGTAATAGCTGATATGCATCACGGGCGCGGCCGGATCGATCGGCTTTAAGCCTGCGAGCGTCATCGAAACCCAATGGCCGTCCTTTGGGCCGTCTTGGTGCCGCCAATAGCCGGGCGCCTGCCAGCCTTCCGCCTGCACCGCCGCCCAGCCGTCTGACAGCCAGAGCGATGGCGTGGTGTAGCCGCCGGCTTTGATGAATTCGAGCCATTCGGCATTGGTCGTGAGATGGCGCGCGATGCGCACATCCGGAATGAGCTCGTCATGCAGCGGCGTCTCGTTATCGAAACAAAAACTTTTACCGTCATGTCCGACCGCATGAATCCCCGACGGCACATCGACAAAGCCGCGCGGACCAATGCTTCGAAGAATTTGCGTTGCGGCCGGCATGCGCCAGCTTGCATCATAAACCGGGTCGGTCGGGTTTTGCGCGAAGGCGTGCAGGATGTCGGTGATCAGCAATTCCTGATGCTGCTGCTCGTGATGCAACCCAATTTCGAGGATTTCGAACACGCGCGCGGATTCCGCCGCAGGCACCCGTTCGATCAGCCGCTCGACCGCGGCGTCGACATGCGCGCGATAACCGGTGACGTCCTCGGCGTTCGGCCGCGTGATCAGTCCGCGCTGCGGGCGCGCGTGACGCGGACCGGCGGCGACGTAATAGGAGTTAAACAGGAATGGAAAGCGCTCGTCGAAAATCTTGTAGTCCGGGTCGTGCGGCACCAGCAGGAACTGTTTCGAAGAACCAGGTGACGTGGGCGCGATGCCATTTGGTGGGGCTCGCATCCGCCATCGACTGCACGATCTGGTCTTCGGCCGACAGATGCGACGCCCGCCGCTCGGTCTCACCGCGCACGCGGCGGAAGGCCGCGAGCCAAGCGGGCCGCGCCTCGTCGATGGATGGCATCTTGTTCGATGCGGCGGCCGGCCCGATGGCGGCTGATCGCGGAACCGGCGTAATCGCGGTGCGCGCCATTGATGGGCCTCCTAGCGTTTATTCAAAGGTAAGCGGCAGTCGATCTACGTAGTGATACGAACAATGGATGCAATTGTTCCATTTGGCACACCATCGGGCAACCTTGCAGCCGATTTTTTAGGCCCATCTGACACGCTTGTGAATAACGCGTGACCCGCTCGTAAAGCCGCAAAAGCTGCGTCATTTGCGTGCAATATAAGCCGGATTTAAATGCTTATTCGCCCGCACCAGGCCCCAATATCCCTACCGCAAATGGTGCGGTAAGCTGACGCACAAGCATGGACGGACCGGGCACGGGCAAAGCGCTCGCGGCACCGGGACCGCAGGGAGGCGACATAATGCAACGGCATATCAATACCATCGCGAGCGTTCTTGCAGCGCTCATCATCGGCGCCGGAATGATCGGCACGCTTCGCGCGGAAGACTGCCCGCGCGGCGACCTCGACAAAGCCTATTGCGACCGCAACGGCGATCTGGTCGCCGACGCGCCGACCGATCCCAAGCAATTGGTCAATCCGTCGACCATCATCTTCTCCTACACCCCGGTCGAAGACCCGGCGGTCTACCAGAAAGCATGGGACGGCTTCATCAAGCACATGGAAAAGGTCACGGCTAAGAAAGTGGTCTTTTTCCCGGTGCAGTCGAATGCCGCGCAACTGGAAGCGATGCGCTCGGGCCGCCTGCATGTTGCCGGCGTCAACACCGGCGGCAATCCAATCGCGGTGAATTGCGCCGGCTTCGTCCCCTTCGCCATCATGGCAAACAAAGACGGCGTGTTCGGCTACGAGATGGAAATCATCGTGCCCGCCGACTCGCCGATCAAAACGCCGGCCGATCTCAAGGGCCATAAGCTCGCCTTCACCTCGCCCACCTCGAATTCAGGATTCAAGGCGCCGTCGGCGATCCTGAAGTCCGAATTCAATCTCGAGGCCAAGCGCGACTTCGAGCCGGTGTTCTCCGGCAAGCACGACAATTCGGTGATGGGCGTCGCCAACAAAGATTACGACGCGGCCTCGATCGCCAATGAAGTCATGTTCCGCATGTTCGAGCGCAAGGTGGTCGACAAGTCGAAAATCCGCAGCATCTACAAGTCGGAAACCTTCCCGACCACCGGCTACGGCTACGCGCACAATCTCGATCCCAAGCTCGTCGCCAAGATCAAGGAAGCGTTCTTCACCTTCCCGTGGGAAGGGTCCTCGCTCAAGGCGGAATTCAAGAAATCGGATCGCTTCGTCCCGATCACCTACAAGAAAGACTGGAGCATCATTCGCAAGATCGACGCGGCGAATGGCGTCAAATACGCCTGCAAGTGAAACGACAATTGGAGCGAACGCACGGCACACCGTTTCACCTCTCCCAAGGGAGAGGTCGGCGCACGCAGTGCGCCGGGTGAGGGGTTACACTTTATCGAGGATCCTAGACCCCCTCACCCCACCCTCTCCCCAACGGGAGAGGGAGCGCACCGCATTCGCGGCCGCGGTATGCGAACTGTTGCTGCCGCGGGGGGCGACGCTGGATGTTACGCATCAAAGGCCTGACCAAGCGCTATCGCACCGGCGACCTCGCGCTCAAGGGCATCGATATCGATGTGCCGGACGGCCAGGTGATGGCGCTGATCGGGCCGTCGGGCGCCGGCAAATCCACCGTCATCCGCTGCATCAACCGGCTGGTCGAGCCGACCGAAGGCACCATCGCGCTCGATGACACCGAGATCACCGGCCTCGGCGGCGCCGAGTTGCGCCGCATGCGCCGGCGCATGGGCATGATCTTCCAGGAATACGCGCTGGTCGAGCGTCTCTCGGTGATGGAGAACGTGCTCAGCGGACGGCTTGGCTATGTCGGTTTCTGGCAGAGCTGGCTGCGAAAATTTCCGCAATCCGACATCGACGAGGCCTTCCGCCTGCTGGAACGCGTCGGCCTCGACCACATGGCCAACAAGCGCGCCGATGAATTGTCCGGCGGGCAACGCCAGCGCGTCGGCATTTGCCGCGCCTTGATCCAGAATCCGGCGCTGCTGCTGGTCGATGAGCCGACCGCCTCGCTGGACCCTAAGACCTCGCGCCAGATCATGCGGCTGATCAAGGAATTGTGCGGCGAGCGCAAACTTTCGGCCATCATCAATATCCACGACGTCATGCTGGCGCAGATGTTTGCCGAGCGCATCGTCGGCTTGCGGCTGGGCGAGATCGTCTATGACGGCCCGCCGGATCAACTCACGCCCGCGGTGCTGACCTCGATCTACGGCGAGGAAGACTGGTCCGCCACCATCCGCAAGGCCGACGACGTGGACGAGCCGGCGGAAGACAATGTCGTGCCGTTCGAGCCGCCATTGCCAAGCCGCGATCGTTTGGCGGGATTGACCTGATGTCTGTCGCCGTCGCGGCGCCGCGCCACTGGAAAAAACCGCCGCTGATCAAGCGCGCGTGGCTGCGCTGGACGCTTGGCTTGGGTGCCGCGGTTTATCTCGCGCTCGCTTTCGGCACCACCGACGTCAATTGGACGCGCGTATGGGTCGGTCTGCCGCGCGGCGTGCAATTCATATCCGCATTCTTTCCGCCCGATTTCGTCAGCCGCTGGGATGAAATCGTCGAAGGCATATCCGAGAGCCTGTGGATGACGGTGGTGTCGACCGTGGTCGGCATCGCGATTTCAATTCCGGTCGGCATCGGCGCTGCGCGCAATATCGCGCCGGCGCCGGTCTATTATTTTTGCCGCGCAATCCTCGCGGTCTCGCGCAGCTTCCAGGAAATCATCCTGGCGATCTTTTTCGTCAAGTTGTTCGGCTTCGGACCGTTTGCCGGTTTTGTGACGCTGTCATTCGCCACCATCGGCTTCTACGGCAAGCTTCTGGCCGAAGACATCGAGGACATGGACGCAAGCCAGGCGGAAGCGGTGCGCGCGACCGGCGCCGGCTGGCTGCAATGGATCAATTACGGCGTGCAGCCGCAGGTGATGCCGCGCATGATCGGGCTTGGGCTTTACCGCCTCGACATCAATTTCCGCGAGTCGGCGGTGGTCGGCATTGTCGGCGGCGGCGGCATCGGGGCAACGCTCAACACGGCGTTCGACCGCTATGAATTCGATTCAGCCGCGGCGATCGTGCTGGTCATCATCGCCATCGTGATGCTGGTCGAATATTCGTCCGGCTATCTCCGCCGCTGGGTGCAATGATGACGCTCGCCACCGCGCCCATCAAAAACTGGCGGCGGCGCGACCGCAACACGCAGCTCGCGATCTGGGCGGCGTGGCTCGTGGCCACCGCCATCTTCGTCTATTGCTTCCAGCTCATTTCGGAAAGAACCATCTGGGCTTTCGTCTGGGACGCGCCCGCGCAGGCCGGCGACCTCGCCGCCCGCATGGTGCCGCCGGACTGGAAATACATTCACCAACTCTGGCGGCCGCTCTGGGACACTCTCAACATCGCCACCATCGGCACTGTGATCGCGGTCGTGCTGGCAGTGCCGGTCGCCTATTGCGCCGCGCACAACACCACGCCGAGCGTGACGTTTGTGCGCCCCGTCGCGCTGTTCATCATCGTCGCCTCGCGCTCGATCAATTCGCTGATCTGGGCGCTGATGCTGGTCACCATCGTCGGACCCGGCGTGTTTGCCGGCATCATCGCCATCGGCCTGCGCTCGATCGGTTTCTGCGCCAAGCTTTTATATGAAGCCATCGAAGAGATCGACGAATCCCAGGTCGAGGCGGTGCGCGCAACCGGCGCCAGCAACGCGCAGACCACGGTCTACGGCATCGTGCCGCAGGTGATGCCGGCCTTTGCCGGCATTTCGGTGTTTCGCTGGGATATCAATATTCGCGAGTTGACCGTGCTCGGCCTGGTCGGCGCCGGCGGCATCGGGCTCGAACTCAACGCCGCCATCACGCAACTTTATTGGACGCAGGTGTCGCTGATCCTGCTGGTGATCATCGGCACCGTGATCCTCGGCGAATGGGTGTCGGCCAAAGTGCGCCACGCCATTATCTAATGCCTGATTTCGGGAGACTGTCTCAACATCCGCAAACTTCGGTAGCGGGGGAGGGACTCGAACCCCCGACCTCCGGATTATGATTCCGCTGCTCTAACCAGCTGAGCTACCCCGCCAAACCGAATTGGCGAACTTAAGACAGGCCGCGATATAGGGAGCCACGGCAAACACTGTCAAGCAAGCAGGACGAAAAACCGCGCCAAAACGGCCACTTCGGCCAGTTCCGCGCAAGGCCGCCGAGCGCTTAAGCCAAGCGTTCGAAGCGGATGAGCGAGAAATGCCCCATCGGCGGCATGGGCCGGCGCTCGATCACGCGCACGCCGCCGTGGCGCTCGGCCCAGGCGGTCAGGCGCCCGAAGCGGAATTCCGGCCGCCAGCCGAGCCGGCGCGCAACCGGCGCAAAGCATAATTCGAACACCCGGCGCGGCCCCTCTTCGGCGCCGATATGATTGACCAGCACGATCTCGCCGCCCGGCTTGATCACGCGCGCGAACTCATCGAGCGTTGCTTCCGGGTTGGGCACCGCCGTGATGACGTATTGCGCCACCACCACGTCGAAGCTCTTGTCCGGCAGCGCCAGATGCTCGGCGTCCATCACGGCCAGCGTTTCGACATTGGTCAGGTTTTGCTCGGCAACGCGCTGGTGCGCCTTGCGCAACATCGGCTCCGACAGATCGATGCCGACCAGCCGGTTGATACGCGCATAATCGGGCAGCGAAATCCCGGTGCCGACGCCGACTTCGAGAATGCGTCCGCCGGCGGGACCGCAAGCCGCTCGGCCGCCTCGATCGAGGCAAGCCTGCCGCGCTCGAACACCGCGCCGAACACCAGGTCATAAACCGGCGCCCAGCGCGCATAGGCGCGCTCGACGCTTTGCTTGTCGATGTCAGCCCCCATGACGCAGGATTATTTTGCGCCACCGGCGCCATGCGCTCATCGCGCGCATGCGCGGCATTCGATGCGGCGGCCGCGCTCTTGATGAAGCCGCCGCCGAGCACGCGCGCCTGGCCGGAGCCCGCATCGTAAAATACGCAAGCCTGGCCGGGCGAGACGCCGTCTTCGCCGTCCACCAATTCGACTTCGTAGCCGCCATTGGCGGCCTTGAGCCAGCCGGCCTGCGGCGATCGCGTCGAACGCACTTTCACGAACACCTCGCGGCCATCGTCTGCAGCGCTTCATCGAGCGCACCGTCGCCGATCCAGTTGACGTCGCGCAGCACGATGCGGCTGGTGCGCAGCGCCTCGCGCGAACCGACCACGACGCGGCGGCGCTCGGCATCGAGCCGCACCACGTAAAGCGGCGCGCCGGTCGCTAGCCCAAGGCCGCGGCGCTGGCCGACGGTGTAATGGATGATGCCGGCATGTGCGCCCAGCACTTTGCCGTCGAGGTCGACGATGTCGCCGGCTTCCGCCGCGCCCGGCTTGAGCCGTTCGATGATGTCGGCGTAGTGCCCGGTCGGCACGAAGCAGATGTCCTGGCTGTCTTGTTTGTCGGCGATCGCCAAACCGAATTTGCGCGCAAGCTCGCGCGTCTCGGACTTGGCGCGGTCGCCAAGCGGAAAGCGCAACACGTCGAGCTGCTCGTGCGTGGTGCCGAACAGGAAATAGCTCTGGTCGCGCTCTTCTTCGCGGGCGCGATAGAGCGCGCGGCCGCCACTGGCAAGCGCGCGCGAGGCGACGTAATGGCCGGTGGCCAGAACTTCGGCGCCCAGTTCGCGCGCGGTGATCAAAAGATCGTGGAACTTGATCGACATATTGCAGTCGACGCACGGCACCGGCGTCTCGCCGTGGATATAGCTTTCGGCGAAGCGGTCGATCACCGCTTCCTTGAAGCGGCTTTCGTAGTCGAGCACGTAATGGGGAATGTCGATGCGCTCGGCCACGCTGCGCGCGTCATAGATGTCTTGGCCGGCGCAACAGGCGCCCTTGCGGTGGGTCGCCGCGCCATGGTCGTAGAGCTGCAGCGTCACGCCGACCACGTCATAGCCCTCGGCCTTGAGCAGGGCTGCCGTCACCGACGAATCGACGCCGCCGGACATGGCGACGACGACACGGGTGTCTTGCGGGGCGCGATCGAGGTCGAGTGAATTTCGCATGGCTGGCTTCTTACTACAGGTGGCGACGGATGGCGCGCAATGGAAGCAGGCGGGAGGCGGTGGACCTCGCAAAAACCGGCAAATTCTGCCGCCGGGACAGCAGGCGCTGCCGGTCCGGATGCCGACGGCGGGTTACGCGAATTCACGTAAGCTATTGATTATAAACGAAATATTGTAAGTTTCGCGGATGGCCTGACGATTGCAACTGAAACGGTGGATATCCGGAGGTTTGCCCGTGCCGTCAGTTGCGTCTGAAACAACTCCCCACGCCCCCACCCGCCCATTGCCGCCGCGACCGGCGCCAGCGCCCGACCAAGCGGCCAGTTCGCCATTCGAGAGCCTGCTCGACGACAGCGCCCCACCGCCGCCGCCGGCCGACAAAACGCCCGCCGCGCGATACGCCGCCGCCGGAACCTGAGGGGAAATCGGGTAAATCCGCTAAGGCCATTGGCAACACCACTTCCGCCGGCACCGCTAAGCCGATCAAGACCGGCGGCAAGGCCGATGTAAAAACGCCAGCCGCGGCCGAAGTGAAAACCGGCCTCACGACCGGCACCAAGACCGATAAATCGGACGGCGACAATAAGACACGCCGGCGATGGAAAATCAGACGCAAAAGCCGCCGAACTGCAGCTTGCCGCCGGTGTCGGCGCGCCAACCGAAAGCACTGCGCCAGAAAGCCCGATTCAAATTACGCCCGATGCGCCGCAAGTGGCGTCCGCTGCGGTCGCAGCCGGGATTATGATTGCCGCCGGAACCGAAACGGTTGCGCAGGGGACGGCGGGGAGCCCGCACGGCGTCATGAGCGCCCTGAAGATTAAGACGGCGGCCACCGAAATCGAGGCACCGTCCACCAAACTCGAAGACGAAGCCGATACGGCCGCGTTGGGCAAAGGCGGCGAACAAGTTCACGATGGCGCCAAGCCGCAAGCCGCGGCCAGCGGAATAGAGACCGACAAGGACAAGGCCGCGAGCGGCGTGACGCAGGTGGACGCCCACCGCTTTGCGAATGCGCCGGCGCAGGCCACCGAGAACGGCGAAACCCAAGCGGCGGCGCCCAAGGCGCCGGAAGCTCCGCAGTCGCTGGCTTTAACTTCGCCGGTGCAAAATGCCGCGCCAACCCAAGCGATCCCGGCGGCGGCACCGCAACTGACCCCGCAGGCCGCGGCCATCCCGCTTGCCGGCGTCGGCATCGAAATCGCCGCCAAGGCGCTCGAAGGCAAGAACCATTTCGAAATTCGTCTCGATCCGCCCGAGCTCGGCCGCATCGACGTGCGTCTCGACGTGGACCGCGACGGCAACGTCACCACGCGCCTGATCGCCGACCGCAGCCGACACCCTTGATCTGTTGCGCCGCGATGCCTCCGGCCTCGAACGCGCTTTGCAGGATGCAGGCCTCAAGACCGCCGGCAACGGCATGCAATTCCAGTTGCGCGATCAAACCATGGGTCAAGACCAGCGCCCCAGCATCGTCGATGTGGCGCAGCTGGTGGCCAATGACACATCGCTAGGCGCCAACGAACCAACGCAAACCCGCTACAGCCGCCATTCCGGCGGTCTCGATATCAGAGTCTAGTGCGTGATCCCGAAAAGCGGGAACCGGTTTTCGGAAAAGATGACGCACAAAAGGAAGCGAATATGACCAGCATCGCCTCGACCCCCCTCCCCACCAGCAGCGGCACCGCCAACGGCGCCGGCGCGGTGGCGTCGACGGTGGACAGCACCGAGATCGCCAGCAATTTCACCGAATTTTTGCAGCTGCTGACGACGCAATTGCAAAATCAAAATCCGCTCGATCCGCTCGACACCAACCAGTTCACCCAGCAGCTGGTCCAGTTCGCGCAAGTCGAGCAGCAATTGAAGTCGAACAGCTCGTTGAGCACTTTGGTGTCGCTGCAACAAAGCGCGCAAGCCACCTCCGCGTTGGCCTTCGTCGGCGCGACCGTGGTCGTGAACGGCGCATCCACGCCGCTCGTCAATAACGTGGCCACCTGGACGATCAACGCCACCAAGCCTGCGACCGCCACCATCACCATCGCCGATTCGACCGGGCGGACCGCCTTCACCGGCACCTACGGCGTCAATACCGGAAACCAGACTTTCGTTTGGGATGGCCGCGGCAATGACGGCACGCAATGGCCGCCAGGCACCTACACGCTCACCGCCACCGGCACCGACGCCAGCGGCCAGAACACCGCGCTTTCGACCCAAATTCAGGCCAAGGTCGATTCGGTGGATCTCACGCAGTCGCCGCCGCTGCTGTCCATCAATGGGCAGACCTACACGGTCAATCAGATCCAAAGGATCGTCGCGACCGGCTCCTGACGCATCGCGTTGGGCGCGGCCGGCGGCCTTAAGCGCAATGCGCGGCTAGACCGCCTGCTTGCGCTCTTTCTCGCGGAATTCTCCGATCGCCGTCTCGATTGCGCGCTCAAGCGCCGCCAGCTCGAACGGCTTGCGCAGGATATCGAAGTGGCCGTCCGCGGCCTGCGCCGCATCGCTGAAACCACTTGTGAGCAGCACCGGAATATTGGGGAAGCGCTCCTGGCAGATTTGCGCCAGCCCCAGGCCGTTGATCGCGCCAGGCATAACGATATCGGAAAACACCAGATCGACCTCGATGCCCTGCTGCAGATGGCGCAGCGCTTCGGCGGCGTTTTCCGCCCGCACCACGCGGAATCCGAGCTGTTCCAACAGCGAAGTCGTCACATCGGCGACGTCGCGGCTGTCCTCCACCAGCAACACGGTGCCCCGCGCGTCGGGCGCCGACGGGGCGCTGATGGCGGTTTCGGAGGCTTCCTCAGGGCTGCGCGGCAGATAGATGGTGACCACGGTGCCGCGGCCTTCTTCGCTGCTCACCGTCACCGCGCCGCCCGACTGATTGGCGAAGCCGTGCACCTGCGAGAGGCCCAAGCCGGTGCCCTTGCCGACCGGCTTGGTGGTGAAGAACGGTTCGAACACGTGCGCCAGCACGTCCGGCGCCATGCCGTTGCCGGTGTCGATGACGGCAAGCGCGATGAATTCGCCTTCCAGCGCGCCGGCCGCCGAACCCGGCTTGAGCCGCACATTGCGCGCGGTGAGCGTGATCTTGCCGCCGTCCGGCATGGCGTCGCGCGCATTGACGGCGACGTTGACCAGCGCCAGCTCGAGCTCGCCGAGATCGACCTCGACCGGCCAGATCTTGTCCTCGATGTCGCAAGTGAGTTCGATATTGCCGCGCAACGAGGGCACCAGCATGTCGCGCACGCCGTCGATGTGCTTGCGCAGGTCGACGACGACCGGCATCAGCTTCTGCCGGCGCGAGAAGGCGAGCAGCTGGCGCGTGAGCTTTTCGCCACGGTTGGCGGCGGTGCGGATCGCTTCGATCGCCTGCGCATCCTTCGGCTCGCTCAGCCGCCGTTGCAGGATTTGCGCATAGCCCGAGACGATCATCAGCAGATTGTTGAAGTCGTGCGCGATGCCGCCGGTGAGCTGGCCGATCGCCTCCATCTTTTGCGCCTGGGCGAGCTGCTCACGGGTCTCGTCGAGCGCGACCTGCTGTTCGTGCTGGACGGTGATGTCGCGCACCAATTTGGCAAAGCCGATCAGTTCGCCTCCGTCGCTGCGCAGCGCGTCCATCACCACGCTGGCGTAAAAACGGCTGCCGTCCTTGCGCACCAGCCAGGTTTCCACCTCGTATTGGCCCTCGCGCGCGGCGGTGGCGAGCGCCTGCGACGCGGTGTCGCCGGCGCGCAGCTCCTCGGGCAGGAAAATGCGGAAATGGCGGCCGACGATCTCCTCGACCTCGTAACCTTTGATGCGGCGGGCGCCCTCGTTCCAGGTGCGCACATGGCCTTCGGCGTCCAGCATATAGATGGCGTAGTCGCGCACGCCGCGCAGCAGCAGGCGGTAGCTCTGCTCGGAGTCGCGCAACGCGCTTTCGGCGAGCTTGCGCTCGGTGACGTCGAGGCAGACGCCGAGCATGCGGATAGCGGCGCCGCTCTCGTCGCGGATCACCTCGCCGACGCTTTGCAGATAGCGGATGCCGCCGTCGGGGCGGAAAATGCGCTCCTCGTGCACGAAATCGTTGCCGGTATTGAGCGCGGACGTAACGCTGTCCTGCACATGGGCGCGGTCGTCCGGGTGGATGAAGCTTAGGAATTCCTCGATCGTGCCGCGAAAGCGGTTGGGCGAAACGCCGTAGATATCGAACAGCTGTTCCGACCAGGAAATCTTGTTGTTGACGATGTCCCACGACCAGCTGCCGAGATTGGCCAGGCGCTGGGCTTCCTGCATGTGGATATTGGCGTCGGCAAGGGCTGCGGTGCGCTCCCGCACGCGGCTGTCGAGATCGGTCTTGGTTTGCAGCAGATTGTCCTCGGTCTGCCGGCGGACCGCCACATCGGCGCTCAGAACCAGGCTCGGCACCGAGACGCTGAGCATGAAGGTCAGCAGCAGCACGAAAGATTCATTGATCGGGATTTGGCCGAACGGCCCGGCATGCTGGATCGTGGACCAGACCGCAAAGCTTGTGAGGATCAGCGCGACGGTCGCGGTGTCGCGCGGCCCGCGCCGCAAGGCCGCCCACACCAGCGGCAGGATCGCGAGGAAACCGAGCGGGCTGGTATATTGCGTGCGCGGCAGCAGCGGGCTGAAGGAGATGAACCCGACGGCAACCGCGCAAACAAGCACGGCGATGACACCGAACGCCTCGCGCCGGCCGAACGCGCGCCAATCGGTGCGCGCCCATAACACCAGCACCGGCGTCACCACCAATGCGCCGGCCACATCGCCCAGCCACCATGTGACCCAGATGGGCGTGAAGTTCGCCCAGTCGGCGAAACCCCACATGCTCAATGTCACCACGCCGATAGTGGCGCTCAGCGCCGTGGCGGCGCCGACAACAATGAGCGCGAATTTCGCCACCCAGGCGGGGCGCGTAAATGTATCGCGGCCGCCCGACCAGAGCCCGATCAGGAAACCGCCGGCCACCGCTTCCAATGTATTGCCGAGCGCGATGATGGCGGAGGTCTCATAGGTGCCGGCGGTGGTGGCGTTGACGGCGAAGGCGGCGATGGCGATGGCCGGCCAGACCCTTAAGCCCCCCAGCAGTACCGCGGCCAGCGCCAGGCCGGTCGGCGGCCAGATCGGGCTGGCGCTCGGGTTGATGGAGGCGAGCTGCAAGCCGAGCTTGGCCAGGACGAAATAGGCGCAAGCCACGCCGATCAGCGCGGCGAGGTAGCGGCCAACCGCCCCCCAGGTCCAGGTATTCGACGCTTCGGCAGGGAACTTTTCCAACGCTCGCACCCCAAAAAGACCCATTCCAAGCTATATAATAGCCAAGATGGCGGCTGCACGGCACCCCATTGGGGTGCCGGGTGACGTGCCATCCGTAACCAAAAGGTTAGCGGAAACCGGGCAAACATTTCCCGTTCCAAGCCCTATGCTTAGGCAAATTTTAAGCCGCGGTCTGTAGTTTCCGCATAGTAACTGTCAGTCAAGTTTGTGAGTCCTGTGAGTACACCAATGACCGAGCCCCACCGCCCGAGGGTGAAATACGTCATCGGGCCCGATGGCAGTCCCCTTACGATTGCGGACCTGCCGCCGCCGAGCACCAAACGCTGGGTCATCCGCCGCAAGGCTGAGGTGGTTGCTGCTGTACGCGGCGGCCTCTTGTCGCTGGAAGAAGCCTGCGCGCGCTACACCCTCACGGTCGAAGAATTCCTCTCCTGGCAGTATTCGATCGACCAGCACGGCCTTGCCGGCCTGCGCACCACGCGCATTCAACAGTACCGGCAGTAATCGTCGCAAACGCCGCTCAATTTTAAACCGCCGGCCGCTCACGTGGCCGGCGATTTTGCTTTTGGGTTCCATCTGAGTTGCGCGTGCAAATCATGCGCGCCGCAATCGTCCTGAATTAACCGGACGCTAACCATAAACTGGGCAAATCTTGCCGGGTGAAGCGCGATAACGCGCACCATTTGGGTAGGAACGACACCGGTGCAAGGCTTTCTTCGATTTTGTGAAGTCGCTGGGTGCGGCGCGAATGGCGGCGATGGCCGCGGTGACGCTGGCGCTGATCGGCTTCTTCTCATTCTTGATGGTGCAGATGACGACACCGACCATGGTGCCGTTGTTCACCGATCTGTCGCTCGACGACTCGGCATCCATCATCAAGGACCTCGACCGCCAGGCGATTACCTATCAGATCAAGAACGAGGGCTCGATTATCCTGGTGCCCAAGGACAAAGTCGCGCGCCTGCGCATGAAGCTCGCCGAGGGCGGCCTGCCCAAGGGCGGCGGCGTCGGCTACGAGATCTTCGACAAGTCGGACGCGCTCGGCGCCACCACCTTCATCCAGAACATCAATCACCTGCGCGCGCTCGAAGGCGAACTCGCCCGCACCATCCGCAGCCTCGACCGCGTGCAGTCCGCGCGCGTGCATTTGGTGCTGCCCGATCGTCCGTTGTTCTCGCGCGACAAGATCGAGCCCACCGCCTCGATCGTGCTCAAAGTGCGCGGCACGCTGGAAATCGCGCAAGTGCGCGCCATCCGCCATCTGGTGGCGAGCGCGGTCAACGGACTTAAGCCCGAGCGGGTCTCGGTGATCGACGAGACCGGCAAGCTGCTGGCCGACGGCGCGGCTCCCGAGGATGCGGCGAGCTCCAGCGACGACCGCAAGATCGCTTACGAGAACCGCCTGCGCCACGAAGTCGAGAACATCGTCACCTCGATCGTCGGACCCGGCCGCGCGCGCGTCCAGCTCACCGCCGATTTCGACATGAACCGCATCACCCAGACCTCCGACAAGTTCGATCCGGACGGCCGCGTGGTGCGCTCAAGCCAGACGCGCGAAGAGCAATCGGCGAGCGGCGCCGGCTCCGGCGGCCAAGTTTCGGTCGCGAGCGAACTGCCAGGCGCCGCCAAAGGCACCGGCGGAGGCGGCGGCGAGAACAACCGCAAGACCGAGGAAGTCGTCAATTACGAAATTTCCCGCACCACCAAGACCGAGGTGACCGAGGCCGGCGGCGTGCGCCGCATCTCGGCGGCGGTGCTGGTGGACGGCAATTATACCAAGAACGAGAAGGGCGAGGTGGTCTATACGCCGCGCTCGAAGGAAGAGATCGACCGCATCGCGGCGCTGGTGCGCTCGGCGGTCGGCTTCGACGCCAAGCGCGGCGACCAGGTCGAAGTGGTCAATCTGCGCTTTGCCGAAACCCCGCCGGTGCCGGTCGGCGCACCGGCCGGCTGGATGAGCTATTTGCAATTCACCAAAGACGACATCATGGGCTTCGCCGAAAAGGGCGTGATGGCCCTGCTCGGCCTCATCGTCCTGTTCATGGTGGTGCGCCCGCTGGTGCGCCGGATCGTGACGCCGGAAGGCGCCGCCGGCGCTCTGGGTGGCGCCGCGGCGGCGGGCGCTGCCGGCGCCGCGGGCGTTGCCGGCGCGATCGGCATGCCGGGCGCGGGCGGCGTCAATTACGTCCAGGGGCCGGGCGGCATGACCATTTCCAACGGTGGCAGCGGCAGCATCACCAACAGCGGCGGCGCCAATATCTCGATCGTCGGCGGCAACGAAGCGGTCGCCATCTCCAATCGCACCTCGGCCATGATCGACGTCGCCAAAGTCCAGGGCCAGGTGCATGCCCAGTCGGTGCAGAAGGTGGGCGAACTCGCCGAAAAGAACCCGCACGAGGCGGTTTCCATCATCCGTAGTTGGCTGCACGAGGACGCCGCATAAGCCATGCCATCAGCTTACGCCGAACAGAAACGGGACAAGAACGCCGCGGTCCGCGAGGACATTGGCGGCCTGATGGCCGAGCTCGCCAGCAAGCCGCAAGTCGCCATCAATCGGCGCAAACTGTCCGGTCCGGAGCGGGCGGCGGTGCTGATGCTGGCGCTCGGCGAGCAATATGGCGGCAAGATTTTCAGCATGCTCGACGACGACGAATTGCGCGAAATCTCCGTGGTGATGTCCTCGCTCGGCACGGTGGAAGCCGATGCGGTCGAGCAGCTGCTGCTCGAATTCGTCTCGCGCATGTCGGCCTCGGGCGCCATCCTCGGCAATTACGACGCCACCGAACGGCTGTTGCAGCAATACCTGCCGAAGGAGCGCGTCGGCGGCATCATGGACGAGATCCGCGGCCCCGCCGGCCGCAACATGTGGGAAAAACTCGCCAACGTGCAGGAAGAGGTGCTGGCGAACTATCTCAAGAACGAATACCCGCAAACCGTAGCGGTGGTGCTCTCAAAGCTGCGCGCCGAACATGCCGCGCGCGTGCTGGCGATCCTGCCCGAGGACCTTTCGCTCGATTGCGTCAACCGCATGCTGAAGATGGAAGCGGTCCAGAAAGAAGTGATCGAGCGCGTCGAACAGACGCTGCGCACCGAATTCATGTCGAACTTGTCGCAAACGCGCCGGCGCGACGCGCACGAGGTCATGGCGGAAATCTTCAACAATTTCGACCGCCAGACCGAAACGCGCTTCTTGACCGCCTTGGAAGAAGATAACCGCGACGCCGCCGAGCGCATCAAGGCGCTGATGTTCACCTTCGACGACCTGATCAAGCTCGATACCGCCTCCGCGCAGACGCTGATGCGCAATATCGACAAAGACAAACTGGCGATCGCGCTCAAAGGCGCCAACGAAGCCGTACGCCAATTCTTCTTCTCCAACATGTCCACCCGCGCCGCCAAGATGCTGGTGGACGACATGCAGGAAATGGGGCCGGTGCGCCTGCGCGACGTGGACGAGGCGCAAGGCCTGCTGGTCAACATGGCCAAGGATCTCGCCGCCAAGGGCGAAATCCTGATCTCCAAGAGCCGCGGCGACGAAGAGCTGGTGTACTGATATGGAAAGCCGCCGCCAAATATCTTTTCGATGAGGATTTCGCCAGCGGCGAAAAGCCGACCATCACCATGGTCGAGCACGAGCGCCGGCGCGTCGATGCCGAAGCGGTGGCGCATCGTCAGGGCTTTGCCGCCGGCGAAGCCAAGGCGAAAGCCGAGGCCGCCCAGCATACCGCCGTGGCGCTCGGACTGATCGCCGAGGGGCTGGAACGCCTGCATCGCGCGCTCACCGGCATCGAGACACGGCTGGAAACCGAGGCGGTGCAGGTCGCGGTCGCGGTCGGCGCCAAGCTTGCGCCCGAATTGATCGCGCGCGAGCCCTTCGCCGAGATTTCCGCGCTCGCCACCGAATGCTTTTTGCACCTGGTCAAGACGCCGCACGTGAACTTGCGCATCGGCGCCGAAATTTACGACATCGCCAAGCACCAGATCGAGGATATCGCGCGCGCGCGCGGCTTCGAGGGCCGCCTGGCGATCGATTCCGACGACAACATGGCGCCGGGCGACTGCCGCATCGAATGGGCGGATGGCGGCGTCGCGCGTGACCAGGCGGCGACGCTTGCAGCAATCGATGACGTGGTCGGCCGCTACGTGGCGGCGAGAACGACACAATAAAGATTCTGGAGACCGACGCGATGAGTGAAACCGACAACAAAGAAGTGCCCCTCCCCGATCTGGAGAGCGGCAGCGAGATGACGGCGATCGCGGATGCGGGCGAGCTTGCGCCTGGCGCCGGCGACGACACGCTCAACCGCGGCGCCGCCGATCTGGAGGCGGTGTTCGATGTGCCGGTGCAAGTGTCGGCCGTGCTCGGCCGCGCCCGCATGGAGGTGGGCGATCTGCTCAAGCTCGGGCCCGGCGCCGTGCTCGAACTCGACCGCAAAGTCGGTGAGGCGATCGACATCTATGTCAACAACCGTCTGGTCGCGCGCGGCGAGGTGGTGCTGGTCGAGGACAAGCTCGGCGTGACCATGACGGAAATCATCAAGGCGGACCGGAACTAAACGCCAGAGGGACTAGAGGGATAAATTGTCATGCGCCTATTGATCATCGGCACACTGGGAGGCCAGCTCACTTTCGCGAGCAAGATCGCGATGGACAAGGGCGCCTCCGTCACCCATGCCGAAAGCAACGAGCAGGCGCTCGCCGTGTTGCGCTCCGGCCGCGGCGCCGACCTGCTGATGGTGGACGTGAGCCTCGACATTGCCGATCTGGTGGCCCGGCTCGACGCCGAACGTATCCACGTGCCGATCGTGGCCTGCGGCGTCACCAACGATGCGCGCGCCGCCGTCAACGCCATCCATGCCGGCGCCAAAGAGTACATCCCGCTGCCGCCAGACCCGGAGCTGATCGCGGCGGTGCTGGCCGCGGTCGCCGACGATTCACGCGAGATGATCTACCGCGACGACGCCATGGCCGGCGTGGTCAAGCTCGCCCAGCAGATCGCGGGTTCGGAAGCCTCCGTCCTGATCACCGGCGAAAGCGGCACCGGCAAGGAAGTGCTGGCGCGCTACGTGCATGCGCGCTCGCTGCGCGCCAAGAAGCCGTTCATCACCGTCAATTGCGCGGCGATCCCGGAAAACCTGCTGGAATCCGAATTGTTCGGCCACGAGAAGGGCTCCTTCACCGGCGCGCTCGGCCGCCGCATCGGCAAGTTCGAAGAGGCGAACGGCGGCACGCTGCTGCTCGACGAAATCTCGGAAATGGACGTGCGCCTGCAAGCCAAATTGCTGCGCGCGATCCAGGAGCGCCTGATCGACCGCGTCGGCGGATCGAAGCCCGTGCCGGTCGACATCCGCATCATCGCCACCTCCAACCGCAATCTCACGGATGCGGTACGCGAAGGAAAATTCCGCGAGGATCTCTGGTTCCGCCTCAATGTCGTGAACCTGAAGATCCCGCCCTTGCGCGAACGCCCGGCCGACATCGCCGAACTCGCCGCCTATTTCGTGAAGAAATATTCCGACGCCAATGGGCTGCCCGTGCGCCCGCTGTCGGCGGAAGCCCGCCGCGCGCTCGATACCAACCGCTGGCCGGGCAATGTGCGCGAACTGGAAAACACGCTGCACCGCGCCGTGCTGCTCTCGACCGGCGTCGAGATCGGCATTGACGGGATTCTGTCGCCCGATGGCGCCAGGCTCGATTCCGTGCGCGGCACCGGCGCCGCAGCGCAAGCGGCCATCGCCGCCGAACAAGTCACGCGCAATCTGGTCGGCCGCACCGTCGCCGAGGTCGAGCGCGATCTCATTCTGGAGACGCTCAAGCATTGCCTGGGCAACCGCACCCATGCCGCCAATATCCTCGGCATCTCGATCCGCACGCTGCGCAACAAGCTCAACGAATATGCCGGCGACGGCGTGCCGGTGCCCCCGCCGCACGGCGGCGGTGAGCAGCTTAGCGGGCGCGGCCTAAAGCACGCGAGCACCCCAACAATCAGAAAGCCCGGCAACCAGGCCGGGCTTTTTTCTTTCAACGCTGTCGATACTTGATGAGTTACGAGCTTCGGACGCGCGGTTCCCGCCGGATTGTTTGTCATTCTTCTGCCGGGTGGTGTCCAGTTCGACCGCCTTTGCCATCAGATCGTTTCCGATGGCCTCCAGGTCGGCCGCCGCCTCGCGTCCCTGCCGCGCCAACCGCTTGATGCGGTCGGCGGTCTCGATCAGGTATTCCTCTGTTTTAGCCATGATATCTCCGTGAAGCTTCCTCGCGCATATGTGGTGTTTTCACAATCAATCAACGCTTTAATTTGGATTTCAGGCATGCACGGCGCGTGGAACTCCATTGGCGCAGCGCCGCCGGCGGCATAGCCTGCCCAAGCATGCCCACCGTCTACAAAATCTGCCCCGACTCGCTTTGGCGCGACGCCGCACGCGACGGCGTCTTCCTCGGTTCCGAGGCCGATTTGCGCGACGGTTTCATTCATTTTTCCACCGCCGCGCAGGTCAAGGAAACCGCCGCCAAGCATTTCGCCGGGCAAAGCGGCCTCGTTTTGTTGCGCCTCGATTCCGAAAAACTGGGGAGCGCGCTGAAATGGGAGGCCTCGCGCGGCGGCGCGCTGTTCCCGCATCTTTACGGGCCGCTCGATGTCGCCGCCGTCAGCCGCGCCGATCCGCTGCCGCTCAAAGCCGACGGCAGCCACGAGTTTCCACCGCTCGAGGATTGAGCAGGAACCGTTGCGGCGCAAAATCGTTATCGCCGGGCGCCGGGACAACACGGATTTCATGACAAACCAGACTTTGACCCAGCTGCCCTGGAGCAGGCTCCATCCATCAGCCCTTCAACATGCCACCGCCCCGCTGCAAAGCGTCGCCGCCACGCCGCGGCCGGAGGGTGCGTTGCGTTATCGCTGTCCGGTCACCGGCAGCTTCGTGCTGGTGACCGAGGAGGCGACGCTTGCCAGCTTAAGCGGCCCGCGCGCCCGGCTGCGCTGCGCCGATTGCGGCGAGATGCATCTTTTGGTGCTGGGCGGCGAGGCCGACGGCCCTCGTTAACCCGCCGCTAACCATAAAATGGGCAAATATTGCCGGGGTCTGGGGTAGTCCCCCACCGCATTGAGGTTTTCCGGCACCGCTTCGGGTAGCCGGGTCCGGTTTGATCACCTTTGTATTGTTCCTGCGTCCGCGCCGCCCGGTGACCTGGCGGATATTTGGAAAGCATGAGCGACATCTCCGCCGCACCGGCGCAAGCCACCAGCGGCATCAAGCTACCCGGCCTCGGCGAACTCGGCGCGCTCTTGAAGCGCGGCGATCTGGCGCTCGCCATCGGCGTGCTCACCATTTTGGTGGTGCTGATCCTGCCGCTGCCGCCGCTGCTGCTCGACGTGGCGCTGGCGATCTCGATCATCATCTCGGTCTTGATCCTGATGACGGCGCTGTTCATCCACACGCCGCTCGAATTCTCGTCGTTCCCGACCGTGCTGCTGATCGCGACCATGTTGCGGCTTTCGCTCAACTTGGCCTCGACGCGCCTGATCCTGGCGCACGGCCACGAAGGCGCCGACGCCGCCGGCCACGTGATCGAGGCCTTCGGCAATTTCGTGATGAGCGGAAATTTCGTCATCGGCATCATCGTGTTCACGATCCTGGTGATCGTGAATTTCGTGGTCATCACCAAAGGCTCGGGCCGCATCGCGGAAGTGGCCGCGCGCTTTCACCTGGACGCCATGCCGGGCAAGCAGATGGCGATCGATGCGGACTTGTCCGCCGGATTGATCGACGAAAAGGAAGCCCGCCGCCGCCGCCAGAAGCTGGAAGACGAAGGCGGCTTCTTCGGCGCCATGGACGGCGCCTCCAAATTCGTGCGCGGCGACGCCATCGCCGGATTGCTGGTGGTGTTCATCAACGTCATCGGCGGCATGATCATCGGCATCGCGCAGCAAGGCTTGAGCTTTGCCGACGCGGCCCATTCCTACACCCTGCTCACCGTCGGCGACGGACTGGTGACGCAAATCCCGGCGCTGATCGTCTCGACCTCGGCAGGCCTGCTGGTGTCGAAAGCCGGCGTCGCCGGCGCCGCCGACAAGGCGCTGCTCAAGCAACTCTCCGGCTATCCCAAGGCGCTCGGCATGTCGGGCGCGGTGATGGTGGTGATGGCGCTTTTGCCCGGCATTCCGATGCTGCCATTCCTGGCACTTGGGAGCGGCGCCGGCGCTTTGGCCTTCATCATCGACAAGCGCACGCGGCTCGCCGCGGCATTGGAAGCGAAAAAAACCGCAGCCGCCGCCAAGGTCGAAGCCGCCGACGAACCGATCTCGTCGGCGCTGCGCATCGACGATCTCAAAGTGGAAATCGGCTACGCGCTGCTGCCGCTGGTCAATTCGCCCGACGGCACCGACCGCCTCACCGAGCAGATCAAGGCGCTGCGCCGTTCGCTCGCCGCCGAAATGGGCTTCGTGATGCCGGCCGTGCGCATCCTCGACAATGTGCAGCTCGACGCCAACGCCTATCTGATCAAGATCAAGGAAGTCGAGGCCGGCGGCGGCAAAGTCTGGCCGGGCCAGTACATGGTCATGGATCCGGCCGGCGGCCAGGTGAACCTGCCCGGCACGCACACCACCGAGCCGACATTCGGGTTACCCGCGACCTGGATCGACGGCATGCTCAAGGAAGACGCTTCGCTCAAGGGCTACACCGTGGTCGACGCCGCCACCGTTTTGTCCACGCATCTGACCGAACTGCTCAAAGGCAATATGGCGGAGTTGTTGTCTTATGCCGAGGTGCAGAAGCTGCTCAAGGAACTGCCGAAGGAACAAGCCGAGCTGATCAAGGACATGGTGCCCTCGCTGATCACGGTCTCGGGCATCCAGCGCGTGTTGCAGATCCTGCTGGCCGAGCGCGTCTCGATCCGCGATCTCGCCACCATCCTGGAAGGCATCGCCGACGGCATCGCCGGCACCCGCAACCCGACGATGCTGACCGAGCATGTGCGCGCGCGGCTCTCGCGCCAGATCTGCGCGCAGAACACCGGCCAAGGCGGCTATCTGCCGCTGATCGCGCTGTCGGCCAAGTGGGAACAGGCTTTCGCCGAGAGCATGATCGGCGAAGGCGACAACCGCCATCTCGCCATGCAGCCCTCGAAGCTGTCGGAATTCATTACGCTGGTGCGCGAGAAATTCGAGGAAGCGGCGCGCGAGGGCGAAGCCCCGGTGCTGGTCACCTCCGGCAACATCCGCCCCTTCGTGCGCGGCATTGTCGAGCGCTTCCGCGCGCAGACGCCGGTCTTGTCGCAAAGTGAGATTCACCCGCGGGCGAGGCTGAAGACGATCGCCAGCATTTAAGACTTCACTCACGTATAGACGCAACACTTTATCTTATAGGGAAAAGATGGAGTGTGACGATGGATCGGGGATTTCGTCGAGGTTTTACTGCAGCCGAGAAGACTCAGTTATCTTATCTCTATCACGCGGTGAATTGCTCAAAGCGATTACGCTATCGTTTCTTAAGCCGTCATCTTCTATTTATAACCAATTATCACCTCACATTCATATTCTTCCTTCTCCACATCATCTCTCTCTATTCTCATTCACTCTCTCCTAACTCTAATATATTCTCCATTTATCCTTTCTTCTCATCTATCTATCCCTATCTATATCTAATTTTCTTTATCTCTCCTCCTCTACTTTTAGCCACGAACTCAAACCGCATTATCGCTATTATCTCTACCTATCTACATTATCATATTAATCAAACCTATACCCTATCTCTTCTTCCGAAACATTATTACTTCGCGAACAGTTCTCTTTTACGGCAGTCGGTGTCTATCTATCTACATATTTAACTTTTCTCCCTATCATATCTCCCTCTCTCTTTCTATATCATATCCTTTCTTTTATATTTATCTCTTTTCCCACTATACTATCTATCTCATCCTATTTTTTCTATCCCTCTTCTTTCTTTATTAATATCTTCTCTTCCATCTTCTTTCTCATCTCTCTTTTCTTCTTTCTTTACTATCTTATCCCTTTATCTTTTCTCTTTTTCATTTCTTATATATCTTCTCTATCCGCGCGCGATCGGCATCTGTTCAATATCTTTCTTTTCCTTTTCATTTTTTTATCTATCTTCTTTTCTTTTTCTTATAACATCTATTTCTCCACCTTTTTCTATCTTCTTACTCTTTACTTATACTATCAAAATTATCCAACTATTACACCCATACTTTCATCTCTTCTCTCATCTAACATTCCTATTATCTATCTATCTATGTATAAATCTATATCTGTTATCTTTTCAAATAACTTATCTATCATCTTCTATTTACACTCTCTATTTATATCTACTTTACTTCGCGATCCGTTGAACAGCCAGTCGAATGCGGCCACTGGCCGCGCAGGATTTGTGAAATAGAGCCGTGTGTGGCGCGAAATCCACGAGGGCTCAAAATACGGCCCGCGACCATTGCGCCGGGCCCTGGATAGCGTTACCGATATAAGCAATAAGGCCGATAAATCAGCGTTTCGGGGGCTGTCATGCGTTGTGCCGGTGCGTTGTTGCGTTCCGTTGCCACGTGCATGGTTTTTGCGGGGGTCAGCCTCGCGTCGGGCGCAGCCCTCAGTGCCGACCTTCCAGTCAAAGCTCCAGCAAAGTCGGGATGCGTGCAGGCGGTTGACGGCGTCAACGGCAAGCTCGCGGGTTTAGGCGGCTCCTTCGCGGACCATAGTCATTGGCGGTGCGCTTGGCTCGCTGTCGATGCCGCTCGGCTGCGAATGGGGCTTCCAGTTTGACGCCGCCGCCGCAAGCTTCGATGGCCGCTTCCTCGGCGCCGGCGCCGGACATCTGTTCTGGCGCGATCCGGCCAAGGCGCTGTTCGGCGTCTACGGCTCTTACGCATACTGGGATCAAGTCGGCGGCGTGCGCATTGGCCATGTCGGCCCCGAAGCCGAATGGTACTTGGGGCGCTGGACGCTGCAGGGCGTGGCCGGTGTCGAGTTCGGCAACCATGCGAGTGGGATCGTCGGAAACGTTCATCCAGACCTATGACGTCGACACCCGGTTCTTCGACCAAGTGAACCTCGCCTATTACCTGCACGGACGATTTCAAAGCTTATGCCGGCCACCGCTATCTCGGCGGCAAGCATGCACTGGCGCTGGGCGGCGAATATGGCATGCCGCTGGGCCACGGCATCATGGCCTCGCTGTTTGCGGAAGGCCGCATCGGCGAAGACGACTATCACGGCGTCTGGGGCGGCGTACGGTTCTACTTCGGCCAGCATGACAAGACGCTGATCCGCCGTCACCGCGAAGACGATCCAAACGACTGGGGCGTCGGCATCGACGGCGCTTCCAATACCGGCAGCACATCCAGCAGCAACAGAAGTGCCTACGTGCCAGTATGGTGGTACGTATCCCGAATGCAATGAAGCAGCCGCGAGTGCGGCTAGATCTGCAATTGCGGATCCGCTATTGCTAAATTCAAAGCCCCGGCATTGTCCGGGGCTTTTTCTTTTGTGGCGTTATTTGTCGGCACTAAATCGCGACCCGTTATGGCCGGGCTTGTCCCGGCCATTGCCACGTCTTCCTTGCAATTTAATGAAGGTACGAATGCCCGGCGAGCCAAGCATGACGAAGTTCTTTATTCCGCCGCCTCGACCGCGGCTTCTTCCGCCACATGCCCGTGCGCGCGAATCTTATCGTCGCGATATTTGCGTTTTAAGGCCGCCTCGCCGCCGGCGGTGGCGTGGTACATCTCCAGCGTCTCGAACTCGTCGGCTTTCGGGGCTGCTATCGCCAAATCAGTATAGGTCCAGCGGTCGGGCGCTTTGAGCGCAGCATCGAGCATGGCCTTGCAGCGCAGATAGACGCGCGCGTATTTGAACAGCTTGACCACGGTGCCGCCCCAGTAGCGCGCATAAAACACCAGCGGATTTTCGATTTTTCGTCCCGAGCGCCGGTCGCGGCGCGATTTTAACCGCAGCGCACCGCCTTCGAGCGGATGCACGCCCTCGAACAAAATCATCAGATAGAACCAAAGAATCGTCGACAGCGTCGTTCCGGGGCGCAAATTCTTGGCCGCGCAGGTGCGGCGCAAAATCGTGTTGATGTGCTCGGGCGTATAGAAGGTGTGCCAGGCCGCGCGATAGGCCTCCTCCCAATCGGCGTCCGACATCGAGCCGTGATGCGAGACGCGGTGGTTGAGGTCGTATTTGTTCATGTCCGGGTCCATCCAGATGCCCTTGGCGTTGAGCACCTTGTGGTCTTCGGAACCGGGCAGCGGCGTCAGGAAGAAGAATTCGAGAATATCGATGGGCAATTCGCGTTTGATGATCTCGATGTCGCGCAGGATCGATTGCTTGATGTCGGCCGGGAAGCCGAGAATATAGCCGGCATAAGTGATGGCGCCGTTGTTGCGCCACTTCTGCAGCATCTCGCGATATTCGGTGATCTTGTTCTGCCGCTTCTTGGCGGCGATCAGATTATCCGGGTTGATGTTTTCCAGCCCGATGAATACGCGGCGCACGCCGGCTTTGGTCGCCTTCTCGATGAAATTCGGAATCTTGTGGCAGAGCGTATCGACCTGGATCGTGAAGCCGATATTCATGCCCTCGCCCACCCGCATCTCGATCATGCGGTCGAACAGCGGCTCCCAGTCTTTGTTGCGGGCGAAATTGTCGTCGGTGATGAAGAAGCGCTTGATGCCTTGCGCGTAGTTCTCGCGCACGATGTGTTCGAGATCGTCGGCCGAGCGGATGCGGCTTTTGCGCCCCTGCACGTTGATGATGGTGCAGAACGAGCACTGGTAGGGGCAGCCGCGGCCGAGATCGATGCTTGAGAGCGAGCCGGAGGTGCGCCGCACGTGCTGGCGCGGCAAAAACGGCGGCGGCTCGCCGGCCAGTGCCGGCAAATCGTCCATGTAATTATAGAGCGGTTTGAGCGTGCCGGCGTAGGCGTCGCGCAGCACGTCGTCGAGCCGGCGCTCTTCGGCCTCGCCGGCAAAGAAGCAAATGCCCATCGCCTGCGCAGCTTTAATATCGGCCGGAAGCTCGGGCAGCATGGCGATACAGCCGGACACGTGAAAGCCGCCGATACAGACCGGCAGTCCGGCGTCGAGAAACGGCTTGGCCAAATCGACCGCGCGCGGAAACTGGTTTGACTGCACGCCGACCAGCCCGATCAAACAGCGCCCGCCTTCGCGCGCGATCATGCGGATGATCTGCGCGGGCTTCACCCGCCGGTTGGTCTCGTCATAAGTATGCAGGCGGATATCGACGCCGGGACCCAGGACTTGCCGCTTGCTGGCGTCTTCCGCCAGCGCATTCAGGCAAGCGAGCGTGTTGGAGGGGATCGCCGAGCGCAGCCACTGGATCGGATAGCCGTCGTCATCGTAATGCGTCGGCTTGATCATCACGAAATGGAAGATCGCGGGATCGCCCGCAGCCTTCGTTACTGGCATACTCGTACTCGCCCCACGCGTTACTTCGACCGGCACAAGGCAGAATGCGCCAATTCAGCCGATAAGTCGAGTTTTGCGGGCCGCGCGCACCAATTGCACCTATTACCAGTGCGCCTTTGACCCGGTTTCAACCAAGATATGACGCAGGACTGGCCAAATCGCGCCGCGATCCCCATATAGAGTGAGTTCGATTGGGTGCGTTTTGCCCGCAAAGCTTTTGGAGTTGATGATGGATAAGTTCAATTACAGCGCGCCCGCGGAGTTGTTTCCCTCGCGCAATCGCAAGATCGCCAACAAGGTGAAATACCGCCGCTTCGACAAGGCGGCCGAAGCCATTCTGTTCGCGATCGAGGAACTGCCGGAGCCGCTGTTGCTCGGCGCCTATATCGAGATCGAGGAAGCGCGGCTCGGCCACAAGGATATTCGCACGCTCTATGACAGCGCCGAATTTCCGCTGGAAAAGCGCGCGATGGAACCCGCGTTGACGAAAGTCGCCAATTAGCGTAATCCCACTGCCGCAACGAAGTTTTCGGTTTGCCTTGCGCCGCTGCCCGTTTGTTTGGGCGCCTCAACAAGTCACACACAAAACTCGGATGTCTCGAAGCGCTTAAGCGATGACCGCTTATGCGTGTGCTACTAAAGCAATGTGTGATGCAAGGAGGCCGAGATGGCCACAGGTACCGTCAAGTTCTTCAATACGCAAAAGGGTTTTGGATTCATTACGCCGAGCGACGGCTCGAAGGACGTTTTCGTGCACATCAGCGCGGTCGAACGCGCCGGCATGAGCACGCTCAACGAAGGCCAGCGCCTCACTTATGAAATCGTGACCGAGCGCGGCAAGCAGGCGGCGTCCAATCTGCAGAACGCCTAAGTCTGCAACCCGAATAACGTAAGAAACCGCCCGGCCTGAAGCCGGGCGTTTTTATTCGATACGCGGTGGCGGCTGGTAATCATACCAACCGCCGAGGGAGCGACATGGACCACAAATACAACATCGGCCAGATCGTCTATTACGAGCCGACTTTCGGAAACACCGCGGCGCGCGGCAAATACACCGTCGTGCGCCTGGTGCCGGTGGAGAACGACAACCGGCTGACCTACCGCATCAAGAGCATCGCGGAGACCTTCGAGCGCATCGCCGAAGAGCACCAGCTCAGCGGCGGCGAGTAGCGCTGCCGGCGCAAAGCCGGCAAGCCAAGCGAAAGACTCCCCGTGTCCGGCCCGTTTAGGGCAGCCACCCGATTTAGCCAGCCAAACGACGCCTTTTGGCCATCTCAGGCCGAAAAACCCCAGTTCCGCCACGGGATTCAACAAACCGTGATGCCGGGTTGGGAACGCTTGGGCCGTTACTAGGTTAGTCCCCCGACACCGTTTGAACCTTTCACCAGGCCGGGCCGACATAACGCAAAAGGGCTTGAGACCTTGGAGGCTGCCATGAACTGGTCGATGTACACTGCGGACCGGACCACCCACCTCAAGATCGTGGTGGTGGGGCTTGCCGCCGCGCTGATGATCGCGGTGATCGGCATCTCCGCGAGCCAGCTCAATCTCGGCACCGATATTCTGGTTGCGCAGAACCCGTCCGTCATCAAGGCCGGTGGACCGGTGGTCTTCACCAACCGTGCAGGTTCGACTATCCGCTGACGCCATCACCCCTTTTTCTCGAACCTCCCCCCTTTCGCGCCGCTTTGCGGCGCGTTTTTTTTGTGCAAGACAGCCCGCGCAACAAGGCCGGACATGCGCAACAATTCGATTAAAGCTTTTTTGCTGGCCATGCTCGCCGCGCTCCTTATGGCGGCGGCGCAGCCGGCGCTGGCGCAAGGCGCGGCCGACTATCAATTCAAGCTCCAGCAATATTTGCAGGCGCATGACGCCTACGAACTGGAGGCCAATCGTTATTGGGACGCTGTTGTCGCCAAGCGCAAAATCCGCAACGCCAAGCGCCGCGAGCGCGCCGAGATCTTGCTCTCCGATTATGTGCTCAGCCAGCCGCCGGTCTATTCAGGCCCGCCGCGGCCGGTCAATCCGGAAGGCCCCGGTCCGCTGCCGGGCGAGCACGAGAGGCAGCCAATTCCGGTGCTCGCCGATTTTCTCAAAGCAGCCGCCGAGCAATTCGATTTCGTGCCCGACCGTGCGAGCGAACTCGAGTTCAAGCGCGCTTATGCCAAGGCAGCACTTGCCTCCGGGCTCACGCGCGAACAGGCGGTCGGCGTCTATGCCTTCGAGACCGGCGGCAACGGCAATTACGACACGCAAGCGGGCGTGAGCGCGACGCGGCCGAACGCGATCTCGCCGGCCATCGGCTATAATCAGCTGCTCTCCACCAATTCGGTTTCGCTTCTGGCCGAGCACGGCAATCGCATCCTTGCCGTGCTGCGCGCCAAGGCCAAGCCGCTCACCGGCGCCGCCAAGCAAAAATTGGAGCGCAAGATCGAAGGCTTGAAGCGCATGATCGCCTATAGCCACACGGTGCCGCACAGCTGGAGCGCCTTCGACAAACTCGCCAAGACCACCGCCGGCGGCTGGGGCATTCATGCCGCGGTCCTCGACATCGATATCGGGCCGCTGCTGCAAGTCGAGAAGCTGATGGATTCGGTGCGCTTTGCGCGCGCCAAGCATCATGAGCGCCCGCTCACCGCGGCGGAAGTCGAATTGATGAACTTGACCGGCGACGGCAACGGCTTCGACATGGTGACCATGCCGGCGGAATTCCGCACGAAGGTGCCGACCGCCAATTTCTTCCAGCAGAACGGCTATGCGCGCAATCCGGTGGCGCGCCGCACCGGCGTGGTGGCGGGATTGATCGCCGAGATCCAGGGCCACATCGACCGCGCCGAAAAATCGCAAGGCGCGCGCGACATGATGGCGGCGTTCTAGGTTATTTGACCACCAGCGCCGGCAGCCAAAGCGAGAGCGCCGGGATGAAGGTCACCAGCATCAGCACCGCAAACATCACGCCATAGAACGGCCAGATGGTGCGTATCACGTCTTCCATCTTCACTTTGCCGATGGCGCAGCCGACGAACAAAACCGAACCCACCGGCGGCGTGAGCAGGCCGATGCCGAGATTCATCAGCATCATGATGCCGAAATGCACCGGATCGACGCCGAGCTTCATCACCACCGGCAACAGGATCGGCGTGCAGATCAGGATCAGCGGCGCCATGTCCATCAGGCAGCCGAGCACCAGCAACATGAAGTTGATGAGCATCAAGATGACGTATTTGTTCTCCGACACCGAGAGGAAGAATGTCGTGATCTTGGCGGGCAGTTGCATCAGCGCCATCACGTAACCGAATGACGACGCCATCGCGATCAGCGTCATCACCATGGCGACCGTCTTGAGCGTGCGATGCACCAGCCCCGGCAGATCTTTCCAGCGATAATCGCGGTAGATGAACATCGTCACGCAGAAGGCCCAGATGCAGGCCACCGCGCCGGCTTCGACCGCGGTAAAGACGCCAAGCAGGATGCCGGCGATGATGATGAAAATCGTGATCAGGCCCCAGAGGGCATCGACGGTGATCTTGACCGCGTCGCGGATCGGAACGGATTCGCCCTTGGGATGGCCGTCGCGGTAGCCGATAAATATGCACAGCGCGATGAGCGAGGCGCCGAGCAGCAGGCCCGGCACGACGCCCGCCATGAACAGGCTGATGATGGAAATCGTGCCGCCGGTCGCCAGCGAATAGATCACCGCATTGTGGCTGGGCGGCACCACGATCGCCTGCAGCGAGCCGCTGATGGTCACGTTGGTGGCGAAGACGCGCGGATAGCCGACCTTTTCCATCTGCGGGATCAGCACCGAGCCGATCGCCGACACGTCGGCGACCGATGAGCCGGATATGCCGGAGAGGAACGTGGTGGCGAGAATATTGACCGCCGACAGGCCGCCGCGCACGCGCACCACGCCGACGATCACGTTGGCGAGCTTGACCAGGCGCTGCGCCATGCCGCCTTCCGCCATGATGGCGCCGGCCAGCACGAAGAAGGGAATGGTGAGCATCGCCACTTTGCTCACGCCGTCGGAGATTTTCAGCATCACCGCTTCCGGCGGAATACCGATCCAAAGCGCGCCGACCAGCGCGCCGAAGCCAAGCGCATAGGAAATCGGCATGCCGACGCCGAAGCACAGAAACAGCGTTCCAAGGAGAACAAAGAGGTCCATGCGCTCAGTCCACCCCTGGCACAATATGCGGATCGGCTACGTGCGCGGGCCGCCCGATGGTGAGATGCTCGATGATGAACAGCAGCGTGAAAATCGCGCCGAGCGGGATCGGCGAATAGACGATGCCGACCCGCAGCAAGGGGAATTCGGCGATGGTGTTGTTCCAGGTGGCCTCGCACAGCCTGTAGCCGTAAACGATCATGAAGACGGCGAAAATCAGCATCAGGATTTCGACGAGGAGGTCGGCGATCCGGCGCGTGCGCTCGGGAAGAAAATCGACGACGACGGTGACGTTCATGTGGGTGCCGAGCCGGTAGCAGGCGGCGGCGCCGAAAAACGTAAGCACGATGGTGAGCAGCACCGCGGTCGGTTCCGGCCAGGACGCCGCGCTGTTGAGGACGTAGCGGGTATAGACCGCCCACGGAATGACCGCTGAAATCAGCACCAGCGCGCCGCCCGCGAGCCACACGCAGATGAGATACGCGATGTCCATCGCCCGCCGGTATAACGCCGCCATCGTCGCCTCAATGCCCGCTGCGTCTGCCGCTCGCGGGAAAGCCTACAACAAAAAACCGCGCCACGCTTCTCCGTCCGCCGAAGTTTGGCTTTCCGGAAAAGCGTGGCGCAACGTTTGCGTGGTTACTTCACCGCTTCGATGCGCTTGATCATGTCGGCGTATTTGGGGCCGTATTTGTCCCAAACCGGCTTCACCGCATCCTGGAACTTCTTCTTCTCTTCGGGTGAAACCTGGACGATCTGGATGCCGGCGGCCTTCGCCTTCTCCATCGCCTTGGTTTCATATTCCTTCCAGAGCTTGCGTTCCTCGAGCTGGGCTTCGCGCGCGAACTTCTTCACGTCGGCCTGCTCTTCCTTGGACAGACTGTCGTAGATCTTCTTCGACATCACCACCATTTCCGGCACGATCAGGTGCTCGTCGATGGTGTAGTATTTCGCCACCTGGAAGTGATTGTCGAACACGAAGCTCGGCGGGTTATTTTCGGCGCCGTCGACCACGCCGGTCTGCAGCGAGGAGAACACCTGGTCGTAGCCGAGCGGCACGCCGTTGGCGCCCATCGCGTTCGC
Source organism: uncultured Alphaproteobacteria bacterium (assembly GCA_963756805.1). Taxonomy (GTDB): domain Bacteria; phylum Pseudomonadota; class Alphaproteobacteria; order Rhizobiales; family Xanthobacteraceae; genus Pseudolabrys. The sequence continues at coordinate 22,230 of CAVWPH010000012.1, read as the reverse complement.
CATGGCGACGAACATCGGGTTGCCCATCACGCGGATCTTGAGACCCTTGAGATCGGCCAGCGTCTTGATCGGGTGCTTGGTGTTGTAGAAATTGCGGGCGCCGGCATCCATCCAGCACAGGCCGATCAGGCCCTTGCCGCTGTTGCTGACTTTATCGAGCAGGTCCTGCCCGATTTTCCCGTCAATCACTTCTTCCATGTGCGCGGTGTTGCGGAACACGTAAGGCAGATTGAACACGTTGAGATCGTCGACCACGGGGCCGAGCGCGCCGACCGAGACGCGGGCGAAGGCGATGGCGCCGACCTGGGCCTGCTCGATGGCTTCTTTTTCGCCGCCGAGCTGCATGGAGGGATACATCGCGACCGAGAGCCGGCCCTTTGTGGCCGCGGACAGCTTCTTGCCCATGTCTTCGACCGCGACGACCGTCGGATAGCCGGCCGGATGCACGTCCGAAGCCTTGAGCACCAGCTTGTCCTGGGCAGCGACGGGGCCGCTCGCGAAGACTGCCGTGGCGGCAGCCAGCGCACCGACGGCAATAAGAATATTGCGGGACTTCATGTTAAACGCTCCTCCCGGGTTAAGATTGGTATGTTCGGGCGCGGTTGATGGGTCCGCACCCCCTTGTTATTCATCAGGTCATATGATGACCTTACCACCTAACGCGGTGTCAAGCCTTTGCCCAAGCGTTCGCAAAAAAATCTTACGTTGTTGCAGCCGCTCATCGCCCCGCGCCGGCTGACGGCGGAGCTGGTCGCTAGGCTGACCGCCGACATAACCTCCGGAAAACTGGCCCCCGGCTCGCGTTTGCCGACCGAGCAGGAAATGATCGCCGCCACAGGCGTGAGCCGCACCGTGATCCGGGAGGCGGTGGCCGCCTTGCGGGCCGACCGGCTGGTGATCACCCGGCAGGGGGTGGGCGCATTCGTTGCAGACCGCGTACGCCGTCCGTTCCGGGTCGATTTCGACGAGCACTCGCCGCTGCACGAGGTGCTCAATGTCATGGAGCTGCGCACCGGGGTCGAGACCGAGGCGGCGGGACTTGCCGCCGAACGGGCCTCGCCCGCGCATGTCAAAAAGATCGCCGAGCGTTTCGCCGCCATCCAGGGCGCGATCGAGCGCGGCAACAACGCGGTCGACCAGGATTTCGCCTTCCATTGCGCCATCGCGGACGCCACCGGCAACCCGCAATTCCGCCGCTTCCTGGAATATCTCGGCCGCTTCATCATCCCGCGCCGCACCGTCTGGGGTTCCTCCGCCCCGCCCACCAACCGCGCCCACCTCGACATTTTCCAGCGCGAGCACGAGCAGATCCTGCGGGCGATCGAGGCGCATTCGCCGGCACAGGCGCGCACCGCCATGCAGCGCCATCTGCTCAACAGCCGCACCCGCTACCAAAAGCTCGCCAACGAACTCGGCAAAGGCGGCCCCACCAGCCGCGCCAGCGCCTAGCGCCGCGGCGCTTCGCATTCTCCTTCTTATCGCGTAGAACGGCGGCCGAAAGGCGCCGATGACCGCCCCGCTTGTGCATTGCGGGGTACGGATTTAGGGCGGCGGAAACCAGTTATGAAAAACGTTTTGCTCACTGGAGCCGCCGGCGATGTCGGCAGCCGCCTGCGCAAATTGCTCAAGGGCGTCTATCCATCCTTGCGCATCAGCGATATCCGCAAGCCGGCCGATCTTAGGCCCGATGAGGACTTCATCGCCGCCGAGCTGGCCGACATGGCGCAAGTCGAAAAAATCGTCGCCGGCATCGACGGCATTATTCATCTCGGCGGTTTTTCGGTCGAAGGCCCGTGGGAGACGATCCACAAGTCCAACATCGTCGGCTGCTACAATCTGTTCGAGGCGGCCTACCGCGCCAACGTCAAGCGCGTGGTGTTTGCCTCTTCCAATCACGCGGTCGGCTTCTATCCGCGCGAAAAGAAGATCGGCGTCGATGTCACCGTGCGCCCGGACAGCCGCTACGGCCTGAGCAAGGCCTTCGGCGAAGCGCTCGGCGCGCTTTATGCCGACAAGCACGGGCTCGGCGTCACTTGTATTCGGATCGGCAATGTCGGCGATGCGCCGCTCGACAAGCGGCGGCTGTCGATCTGGCTCAAGCCGGAGGACCTGGTGCAGCTCATCCGCATCGGGCTCGAACACGCCGACATTCATTTCGAAGTTTTCTATGGCGCCTCCGACAACGAGGCCGCCTGGTGGGACAACAGCAACGCGCGGCGCTACGGCTACAAGCCGCAATTCAAGTCGGAAGAATTCCGCGCCGAGGCGATGGCGGCGCAAGCAAAACTTCCGCCCGATCCGGTCGGCGACCGCTTCCAGGGCGGCACCTTCTGCAGCAACGAATACGACGCCGACCGCAAGCGCTGAAGCGGCTTGGGTTAATCGTGTCATCGCATGTCCCATCCCGCCGCGGCCGCAGCCTGGCGGTGCTCGCGCTCTGCGAAGTGTTCGGCATGTCGCTGTGGTTTTCCGCAGCCGCCGTGCTGCCGGCGCTCAAGGCGCAATACTCAATCGACGGTTTCCAGGCGGCGGCACTTTCGAGCAGCGTCGCGCTTGGGTTCGTGCTCGGCACGCTGACGAGCGCGGTGCTCGGCCTTGCCGACCGCATCGAGCCGCGGCGTTTCTTCGCCGGCGCGGCGATTATCGGCGCGCTCGCCAATGGCCTAACGATTTTCATCGCGCCGACCAGCCTCATTTGCGTTTTGCTGCGCGCCATTGTCGGCGCCAGCATTGCCGGCATCTATCCGGTCGGCATCAAGATGGCGGCGACTTGGGCGCGCGCCGATTTAGGGCTGCTGGTCGGGTTGCTGGTGGCGGCGGCAACGCTGGGCAGCGCCACGTCGTTTTTGCTGGCGGCTTTCGGCGGCTTCGATTGGCGGCTCGCATTACTCGGCGCATCCGCGCTCAGCCTGAGCGCAGCTTTGCTCATCCAGGTTTTCGACTACGGGCCGCTGCACACCCGCGCCACCCAGTTTCGCGCCCGCTATGTGCTCGATGCCTGGACCGAGCGCCCGTTGCGGCTGGCCAATCTCGGTTATTACGGACACATGTGGGAGCTTTACGCGATGTGGGCCTGGATCGCGGCCTTCATCGAAGCAAGCTTCCTGCAATCGGCGCCCTCACCTTCGGCGCCGTTCTGGGCCAAGATTGCAGCCTTCGCCTCGATCGGGCTCGGCGCCTTTGCCTGCCTTGCCGGCGGCGTGCTCGCCGACCGTTTCGGGCGCACCACGCTCACCATCGCCGCCATGCTTGTTGAGCGGAAGCTGCGCGGTGCTGGCGGGATTCCTGTTCGGCAGCCCGCCTTGGCTGCTGGTGGCGTTCTGCATCGTCTGGGGCAGCGCGGTCATCGCCGACTCGGCGCAGTTTTCGGCAAGCGTCGTCGAACTCGCTAAGCCTGAGCGCGTCGGCACCATGATCACGGTGCAGACCTGCATCGGCTTCCTGCTCACCATGGTGTCGATCCATCTGGTGCCGCCGATCAATGCCGCGGTCGGATGGCGCTGGACGTTTCTGTTTCTGGCCGCAGGCCCGTTCCTCGGCGCCTGGGCGATGCTGGCGCTGCGCCGCGACCCGGCCGCAAAACGGCTCGCCGGCGGCAGGCGCTAGCGAGGCGGTCCCGCAAACGAAAACGGCGCCCGTGCGGGCGCCGTTCCAGCCAGCGAATTTAAATTCTACGCGTGCGCGTTGGCGTTGAAGCGCATGGCGGCGATGCGGTCGAGTTCGGCCTGCTCGCGGGCGTTCTCCTCGGCCTTTTCGCGCGCGTGGTCGCGCTCATCCAGCATCTCGACCTTCTTCAATTCCTCGAAGGCCTCGCCCAGCATGGCTTGCGCGTCATCGAGCTGGGTTTTGAGTTCGCCGGCCGAGCGGCGCAGGTTCTCGCGGCGGCCGATCGCGGCCTTGGCATACGTCGGGTAGGCGAAATGGGCGGGATCGTGGATGCCGGCGCGGTCCTGCTCGGCCTTGATCTCGCGGTCGAGGTCGCCCGCGATACGGTCGAACTCGGCGATCATGGTCTCGATCTGGGCGACCTTGCGCCGCTTCTCGTCGACCTGAAATTTCTTCAGGCGGATGAGGGTTTCGCGTGACTTCATCGACTAAATACTCCCCCGAAGCCCCGAATTGGCGCCCGCACGCGGAAAAACGAGAAAGCCCGCGCGGGCGTTCCGGACCGTTCTGAAGGCAGAGCGTGCCGCAATAACGTTAGTTTTCGGTTTCTTCGCGCTTAAGGATTTGTTCAAGCCTGAGGTACCCGTCCGCCATACTCGTTGCTTCTTCCTTAAGCTGGGACAGGAAGCCCTCCAGCGGCTTGTGCAGGGCAATGGCCTCGTCCACCTCGGCGCTGGAACCGGTCCGGTAGGCGCCCAGGCGAATGAGCTCCTCCATGTCGGCATAGGTCGCCATCACCTGCCGCGCCCGGTTGATGGCCGGAAGGTGCGTCGGGTCGGCGGCCCTGCGGCATGGTGCGCGAGATCGACTTGAGGATGTTGATGGCCGGGTAGCGCCCGCGCTCGGCAATGGCGCGTTCCATGACGATGTGGCCGTCGAGGATACCGCGCACGGCGTCGGCGACCGGCTCGTTATGGTCGTCGCCGTCGACCAGCACGCTGAAAATGCCGGTAATGGTGCCCGCTTCCGTGCCCGGCCCTGCCCGCTCCAACAGGCGCGGCAGTTCGGTGAACACGGTCGGGGTATAGCCCTTGGCGGTCGGCGGTTCGCCGGCGGACAGCCCGATTTCGCGCTGGGCCATGGCGAAACGGGTGACCGAATCCATCAGCACCAGCACGTCTTTGTTGAGGTCGCGGAAGTATTCCGCGATCGCCAACGTCAAATAGGCGGCCTGGCGGCGCATCAAAGCCGGCTCATCGGAGGTCGAGACCACCACCACCGAACGGGCGAGACCGGCGGGACCCAAATCGTCCTGCAAGAACTCCTGCACCTCGCGGCCGCGTTCGCCGACCAGCCCGATGACCGAGATGTCGGCCTTCACATTGCGGGCGAGCATCGAGAGCAGCACCGACTTGCCGACGCCGGAGCCTGAGAAGATGCCCATGCGCTGGCCGCGGCATACCGTCAGGAAGGTATTGAGCGCGCGCACGCCGAGATCGAGCGGCTCGCCCACCCGCATGCGGGCATGCGCCGGCGGCGGCGAATTGCGGAACGGATAGGGCGCAGGGCCCGGCGGCAAGGCGCCCTGCCCGTCGATCGGCTCGCCCATGGCATTGATGACGCGGCCAAGCCAGCGCTCGGACGGCCGCACGGTACCGGCCGAGGTTGCCACCAGCGCGCGGCAGCCGCGCCGCACGCCGTCGAGCGCGGCAAAGGGCATGGCCAGCGCGTGACCGCCGGAAAAGCCCACCACTTCGCAAGGGATTGTGTGTCCGGGCGCGGTTTCGATCGCAAGCCTGGCGCCCACCGACATGGCGTGGATGGGGCCGGCTACCTCCACCATCAGCCCGCGCACGCCGACCACGCGGCCATAGATCTCCACGGAGTCCAGATCGGCGATCTGTTCGGCCAAAGCCTTCATGATCTGGCTTTCATGGACGCCACAGCGCCCCAACGAGCCATTCACACGCCCTTAGGCTTACCGCCCAATCCTCGCCTTTAACGGAGTGTTTACCCGGGTCGTTAATCATTGGGTCATCGTCCGTGGGACTTATCGGTCGAATTGCCCGGCCTGGACTGAAGGGGCGAGTCTTTGGAGTTGGTTAGGTCCGACTCTTGAACTGGAGCTTGAGCAGGTACGTGGCCAAAAAACCACTCTCTAGCAATATCTTACGCCGATTCGGGCGGTTCTGCCTACGGCGTGCTTGCGTCCGAGAATCAGGTTTTGTTAACCATGTGCCGATAGTGTCGAATCGGTTTGTCCCACAGCGTTTTTTCAACCTCGCCGCCTTTGCGGCGCTGACCTAAGGGCCCGTCCGCGGCGAGAAGGGGACTTAAATGCGCGTTCTCCTCATTGAAGACGACAGCGCCACCGCTCAATCGATTGAGCTGATGCTGAAATCCGAGAGCTTCAACGTCTACACCACCGATCTGGGTGAAGAAGGCGTCGATCTCGGCAAGCTCTACGACTACGACATCATCCTTCTGGACCTGAATTTGCCCGACATGTCGGGGTTCGAGGTCCTGCGCTCATTGCGCGTCTCGAAGGTCAAAACCCCGATCTTGATCCTGTCCGGCCTGGCCGGCATCGAGGACAAGGTGAAGGGCTTGGGCTTTGGCGCCGACGACTACATGACCAAGCCGTTCCACAAGGACGAGCTGATCGCGCGCATCCACGCCATCGTGCGCCGCTCCAAGGGCCACGCCCAGTCGGTCATCAACACCGGCGATCTCGTCGTCAACCTCGACACCAAGACGGTCGAAGTCGGCGGCCAGCGCGTGCACCTCACCGGCAAAGAATACCAGATGCTCGAGCTGCTCTCGCTTGCGCAAAGGCACCACGCTCACCAAGGAGATGTTCCTCAATCATCTCTACGGCGGCATGGACGAGCCGGAGCTCAAGATCATCGACGTCTTCATCTGCAAGCTGCGCAAGAAGCTCGCCAACGCCTCCTCCGGCAAGAACTATATCGAGACGGTGTGGGGCCGCGGCTATGTGCTGCGCGAGCCGAGCGAAGACGAGGCAAGGATCCCGGCGTAACGCCAAAGCAGGCACGGGTAGCGATTTCACCCGTTTGCGTCTGCGTACTTCTTGATCGAGCCCACTCGGGCTCTCTCCTCCCAACTCAAACCCCGCCGGAAACGGCGGGGTTTTTTAATGGGAGGATGGCGCGAACAATCGCGTTGTTCATCCGCGGCCGTCTCACCAGCTGCTTTCGGTGCCTTCAATTCCGGCCATGACCGCCGCCAGGAACATCAAAACGAAAATACCGCCGATAATTTCGAGAGCCAACATTGGTCGATCCATTCAATTGCCGCCCCCCGCAACGGTTACTCCTTGCCGGCGCCTTGGTTCCATGGCGCCGGCGCTGTCCCTGAATGGGGCAGGCGCGGCATCGAAAGATAGTCGCCGATCGAGGAACGAATGGGCGCCCGGCCCGTTGGTATGAGCCCAGCCCCAGACGGTTGGCCACCCAACAATATGGAGCGGCACATGCAAGCCAAATATTTGGCATTGACGTTGATTCTCGCGGCGATGACGTTTCCGGTGACGGCGCAGGCGCAAGGCACGCTGCGCGGCGCGCAACAAGGCGCCGCGGAAGGTGACCGGGCAGCCGGCCCGATCGGCGCCGTCGTCGGCGGCACGATCGGCGCGGTCACCGGCACCATCGGCGGCATCCTCGGCGTCGAGGATCGCCCGCGCTTTCGCGAATACGTCGTGCACGAACGCGTGCCGTCTTACCGTTACGACAATGACTTCCGCGTCGGCGCCGTGTTGCCGGAAAGCGGCGTCACTTATTACGACGTTCCCGCCGATTATCACGTGCGCGACTACCGCTACGCATACGTGAACGATCACGCCGTGCTGGTCGATCCGCGCACGCGGCGCATCGTTCAAATCATCGATTGATACCCAACCCTGAAGGGATAAGACATGTTGAAGACCATTTCAGTTACGGCCGTTTGCGCTCTGGCGCTGGCGTTCACGGTCCCATCGCAACCGGCTTCCGCGCGCAATGCCTTGCCGTATGTCGCCGGTGCCGTCATCGGCGGCTTGGCTCTCGGTGCGATCGCCAACTCGCAATATGATCGCGGCTACTACGGCGGACCGGGCTACTACGGCGCGCCGGGCTACTACGCGCAATCGGGTTACGGCGGCGGATACGGCGGCTGTCACATCGAGCGTCAACGCGTCAGCGACCGCTCACGGCCGTGAGCGTGTTCGGCGCGTTCGCGTTTGCGATTGATCGTCGAAACGGCTTGAGCCGCGCGTTCGCGTCTAAGCCAATCTTGAATGAGCCCCAAGTGGGCTCGTAACTCCCAACTCAAACCCCGGGGCAAAAGCTCCGGGTTTTTTTTGGTGAGCGGTATATTCGTCCGCTGTTGGACCAAAGCGGACAAGGGTCGCATTTAGGCTGGGGCCGGTTTGTCAGCTCTTGACCCAAAGCGGACATTCGCTGTGCGCTGCGGCGATCAGTTTGATGCCAGTTTATCTACAGGCTTCAACCCAGTGTTCCATTGCGTCGGGGCTTGCTGGTGGAAATTGTTGCGTCCAATCAACGGGTGCCCGGCCAAAGAGGGGCCATGCCCTTGAAGTCGCAATAGCGCGTTTGGCTGGCGTTTACGCGTTACGTGCCTACTTGCCCGCTTCGCAGGTCGCGCGTGCTCTCAAGGGCCGCATGCGCCAGAAGCGGGCAAAGGTTTTTGCGCCGGCCACACGGCTCGCTCAGGTGCCGTCGTCGCAGGTGCTTGAGTTTGGACCAATCCTTCTGGCCGAGACCGTCAAGAACGACGGAAATGGGCGCTTGTCCGAACTCGCGATTTTTGGCGCTAGCCGCATCGAAAGTTACGAGTGACTACGAGAACATCGAGATCGGCACTTTCGATGGCCGCACCGGCGCTCAACTTTGCGATTAATACACCGCACAACATCTCCGTTGCGACGCTTGACCTACCGCCGATCATCCCACGGCATTCGCTATCCAGCAGTCGAACGGCGTTACGTCGACCAGCCAGCCCGGCGCCCGCCTGCGCGCCGTTCGAGCGCCTTGGCGAGAGGATGCCGACCGCGTCGAGCAATGCGTGGAGATGCCGCGACCCTCGACTGGTCCCCGCTTATGGCCGGGCGGGACTGGTTGCGGACGGCTCACATCTGACGATGGTGCAAGGATCTGAAACCGCATTGCTTAGGGCCGAAGGGCTCGTAGCCTCGCACGATCGTGGCGACTGGCCGGGTGTGACCCTCGCGCTCGGCGAGCTAGAGCAAGTCGCCGACTCGGGCTGGTCGATGGAGCGGCACCGGGAGGCCTGGCCAGCCGACCGCTCAACTACGGGCGACTGCCCGTCAAGGCTCACGTCCCAGGAAGCGCGGCGGAGCTGCCTGATGTGAGTGAGGTGCGGCCGCCGCAAGGCCGCAACGAGAGCCGCGATGGCGCGCCGGAAGGCGCCCGCGTTCTCGAAGGGAATGCGGCACGGAAAGACTGGATGCGCCGATCGGCGCGCCGTCCCCCTCGATTTATTCGAGGGGAAGATGAAAGGCCCGGCGCCAGCCGGGGATAAGATACGGCCTCCCCGGGGCCGCAAAAAATACGGGCGATGGCGCTTGGCTGCTTCGCCCAAGGCAGAGCGAAGGCGGGGCTGTTTGAAAATTAATCGGAAATCAGCGGCGCGGCAGCGCGCCAAAGACAATGAAACGCAAACGGCGCCTCGCTCAGGCCGCGATCAGCGCCGGCACCGGCACGGTAAACAAAGTCTCACCGGCCGAATTCCTCACCTGCACCTGCGAGCCGGACCAGTCGTCGTTCTCCGAGCAGCCGAGGTCCGCGGCGATGAGTTCGGCCATCTGCGTCGCTTCCTCCGGCTGGCGGAAGTCGCGGCCGTGATAGTCGTAGGAGCGGGTGTCTTGGCGCAAAACATCGAAGAAGAGCCGCATGGACGGTACTCCTGGGGTCCGGGTCGCTATTTCTACCCCAGCGTCCGTTGTTCCTGGCTTATGCGGATTGCTCAAATTTTAAGTCAATTCGGCCCACAATATGCTTCGAAATGTCGGCATTTCGCGCGGCAGCAGCCTACCTTTTGGCGGTCTGCTCGCCCGGCTTGAGGATCTTGTAGAGCTGGAAACGGTCGCCGTCGGCGACCAGCTTGAGGCGCCCCGGATCCGGATTGTGCGCCTCGTCCTCGGTGAACAGCACATAGAGATAATCGAACTTGGTCCAGTTCAGCCAGAATTGCGGCATGTTGCTGAGCGGATGCTCGGCCGCCACGATCAGCTGCGCGGTGGACGGCGGCGTGCCGTCGTGGCGGTCGACGAAGTCGCGGAAGGCGGGCCGCACATGCATCACCTGCTTGCCGGCGACGGTGAAGGCGGTGGTAACAAGCGCCGAACGCTCGATCATGGCGATGCAGGCGGCGTGCACGAGGCCCAGATCGCGCACGTCCTCGCCCAGCGAACGGTCGGCATAGGCGACGAACACCTTGGCGCCCGGCGTGATGCGGCGAACGGAAGAGCGGAACTGGCTGGTGGAATCGGAGAGCTGCGACCAGTTGTAATCGATCTCGATCAGCCGGCCGGCGATCAGGAGCATCAGAATGACAATGGCGGCGCGCCGCACCAGCCGGCGGCGCAATTCCAGATCGCCGCAGGCAAACAGCATGAACACCACGCCGAGCGGCACGCGCTGGTCGGTCATATAAGTGTCGAACATCACCCGCGGCAGCGCCAGATAAACCGCACCGCCGACCGCGATCAGCACGAACACCAGCGGATGAAAATGCAGCACGCGGTGGCGGATCGCCCACACCATGCTGGCCGTCATCACCGCGATCAGCGCAAAGGCGGCGATGTCGGAATAATCGGTGAAGACGTACATCAGCCCGTCGATCTTGCCGCGCTGGTCCCAATAGACCGACGAGACGAGCTGCATGGTCGGGCTGGCATAAAGCAAAGGCGCCGCGGCCAGGAACGGCAGGCCGCTCGCGACAAAGTCGAGCCCGCGCAGCGGCCACGGCTCGGAACGCCGCTCCCACAGACGCAGAAGTTCGAACGACAGCACGCCGATGCCGTAAATGCCGAGCGCCGAGAGATGGCAGAAGAACAGCACCACGACGCTTGCCGTCGACAGCGCAAAACGCAGCGGCCAGACGCGTTCGCGCACGGCAACCCAGCCGGCCAGCGCCCAAAGGGCTACGCCGATGCCGAAAATGTAATTCATCAGGCCGACGAGGAAGACGAAGTTATAAAGCAGCGGAATGGCGAACAGCGGCATCGCCGACCAGCGGCCGATCAAGGCGCGGTTGAGCGCCAGCGTGCCGGAAATGATGAGCGCGAACATGGCGACGATGAAGACCTGACCCGCCATATATATTTTCATGACCTGCGCCAGCAGCGGCACGATCAAGTCCATGGTCAGATTGGGGATCACCTGCCAATCGATCTCGTAGAAACTTGCCAGCTGCGGGTTTTTCGAAATCGTCGCCATCACGTGCATGCGCGCCAGATGATTGACGTAATCCGACAGCGGCGGCAGCGGATGGGTCCAGATCGGGATCGAAATGAGCAGCGTGAAGGCGGCAAACAGCACGCCGATCTGCGGCGCCGAAAAGCCATGCGTGCGAAAGCGCTGCGCCGGCTCGTTCAGCGGCGCCGGAGCGATGGTTGGCTTGGTCGGAGAAAGCATGATTGGCCTGATGTCAGAACAACAAGTCGTCGATTTCACCTGAACGGGCGATGAACATGCGCTCGGGTTCCATCGGCGGATTTAGCCAGCAAGCGCAAGACTAATCGTGGTGCATGGGTCGACGGGCGGCGGCAACTGCGGCGTCATGAAGGCAAAAGGCGCCGTGCATGCAGACCAACGTCTATGCCTTGACCGCAAATTTCAGCACATTGCTGGCGGGAAGCGCGGCCAGAGCGTTGCGCTGATAGAGCCCGCGTTTGTCGGGCATCGGCTTGAAGGCGTCGGTCAAGCCGACCACGGTTTCGGCCGCGCCCAGCACCAGGAAGCCGTCGCCGGCCATCTGCCGCGCCAGCCGGTTGAGCACGTCGATCTTGGTCGGCTGGTCGAAATAGATGAGCACGTTGCGGCAGAACATGACGTCGAACGTGCCGAGCGGCTTGAAGTCGTTGAGCAGATTGAGCGGGCGGAACTGCACCATGGCGCGGATCTCGGGCGCGATCTGCCAGGCCTCGCCCACTTGGCTGAAGAATTTCACCAGCTGCTGGATCGGCAGCCCGCGCTGCACCTCGAATTGGGTGTAGATGCCGGCTTTGGCCTTCTCCAGAACTTCGGTCGACAAATCGGTGGCGAGGATTTCCACCCGCCAGCCGGCGAGTTTTGCCCCCATGCCCTTCAAGCTCATGGCCAGCGAATAAGGTTCCTGGCCGGTGGCGGCCGCGGCGCACCAGATGCGCAGGCGCTTTTCGCGCGCGCGGGCTTCCATCAGCGCCGGCATGATGGTGTCGCGGAAATGCTCGAACGGGATCTTGTCGCGGAAGAAGAAGGATTCGTTGGTGGTCATGGCCTCGACCACTTCGACGCTGAGCGGGCCGAAGGCTGCGCTCTTGAGGCAGGCGACCAGTTCGGTAAGCCCTGCGAGCGAATGCCGGCGCGCCACCGGCAGCAGGCGGCTTTCGGCCAGATACTGCTTCTCGCCCGAGAGCACGAGCCCGGAGCGCTCCTTCAGCAGCTTGCGCAGATAATCGAAATCTTGCGGGGTCATGCGCGCTCTCCCGCAAAAATTTTCACCAATTTGGGCGCGATCTCGGCGAGCGGCAGCACGGCCGAACAGAGGCTTGCTTGCGCGACCTGCCCGGGCATGCCCCAGACCACGCTGGTCTGCTCGTCCTGCGCCATCACGCAGCCGCCGGCGGCGGTGATCGCTTTGGCGCCGCGCAAGCCGTCGGAGCCCATGCCGGTGAGAACCAGCGCCATCACTTTGCTGCCCCAGACGGCGGACGGCCGAGGTGAACAGCGCGTCCACCGCCGGCTTGCAGAAATTGATCATTGGGCCGTCGTCGAGCTCGATCACCGCGATGCCGTCGCGGCGGGCAATCTTCATGTGTTTGCCGCCGGGCGCGACATAGATGGTGCCGGCATTGACCTCTTCGCCGTGCTGCGCCTCGCGCGCCGGGCGCTTGGCAACGCGCTCCAGATGCTCGGCCAGAATGGCGGTGAAAGTCGGCGGCATATGCTGGGTGATCAGGATGGGAGCGCGGTCGAGCACGCCGCCGACCTGGGCCATCACGGCATTGAGCGCCTGCGGGCCGCCGGTGGAAGCGCCGATCAGCAGAATGCGCGGCGGCGTCACCGGCATTCCCCGCAGCACCAGCGGCGGATGGGTGGCTTCAATTGCAGCGCGCGCTTTGGCCGGCGCCGCGCCCCTCCACCGGGGTGCGGGCGCGCAGCGGCGCAATGCGCAAACGTTTTGCGCGCAGCCCAAGCTGGCGGATTTTTTCGATCAGGTCGCGGCGGAAAACGGGCGAGCTGGTGACTTCGCGGTTGTTTTCCGGCTTCGGGATGTAGTCGGCGGCGCCGAGCGAGAGCGCCCGCAAGCTGATCTCGGCGTTGCGGCGCGTCAACGTCGACGCCATGATCACGACCAGGTCGCGCTTCTTTTCGAGCAGCAACGGCAAGGCCGCGATGCCGTCGAGCTCCGGCATCTCGACGTCGAGCACGACCACGTCGGGGTCGGCGCGCTCGAGCTGGTCTACCGCCTCGCGGCCGGTGCGCAGCGATGCGACCACTTCCAGGTCGGCTTCCGCCTCCACCCAGCGCGAAAACATGCCGCGCACGACCACAGCGTCATCCACGATCATAACGCGGATGCGCCGGCCGATGGCGTTGGCAGATGACGGTGGTGAGACTGCGAGGTTCATCGGGACCGACTGATGACTGATGCTTGACGTGGCGGCGGCTAGACAGCGATCAGATCAGTCCGACTTCCTGGAACTTGGCTTCCACGATCTCCTTGTCGAACGGCTTCATGATGTACTCGTTGGCGCCGGCATGCAGCGCGCGAGCAATATGCGCGACGTCGTTTTCGGTGGTGCAGAACACCACTTTCGGCGTGTCGCCTCCCGGCAGGCGGCGCAACGAGCGCAGAAACTCGTAGCCGTCCATCTTCGGCATGTTCCAGTCGAGCAGGATCGCTTCCGGCAATTGATTCCGGCAGGCTTGCAGCGCCTGTTCGCCGTCCTCGGCTTCCAAGATCTGGAATTCGAGGCCTTCAAGAATTCGCCGCGCCACCTTGCGGATGACGCTCGAATCGTCAACGACCAAACACGTTTTCATCTCACCCTCGCTATTCTGGCTGATAAGTTGATTTCGCCGAACATGTTCCATTTCAAAAATCCTTGTCATGCGGCCTTGGCCTTGGCGCCGATATCGAGCACGCGATCGACGTCGACCAGAATGAGCAGTTGTCCGTCCAAGCGGTGGATGCCGGCCGACACAAGCGCCAATCCTGCATCGAGGTTGATCGGATTGGGCTCGCGCTTGCCGTCGTCGAGCTTGAGTACCTCGCCCACGCTGTCGATCAGCAGCCCGTAGGATTCGCCGCGCAATTCGACGCCGATCGCCATGGGCGTGCCGTCGTCGTCGCGTTGAGCAAGCCCGAGCCGGCGGCGCATATCGACCAGCGTGACGATGCGGCCGCGCAAATTGAGCACGCCGGCGATTTCCGGCGGCGCCAGCGGCACCCGCGTCAGCCGTTCCGGCGTGAACACGTCCTGCACGCGCAGGATCGGCAGGCCGAACAATTGGCCGCCGATCATCGCGGTGACGTATTCCGTCATTTTCCCGTTTGCGTTTTCGTTGCTCATGGTTTGCTCGTCATGCCGCGCGACCGACTTCGGTCTGCTCTTTGAGTGCGGCGATCAGGCCTTGGCGGTCGAACTTGGCGACAAAATCGTGGAAGCCGGCGTTGCGGCCACGCTCGACCGCTTCGGGCGAAATGACCGAGGCGAGCGCGATCACCGGCAGGTCTGCGGTGCGCGGATCGGTGCGCAGGCTTTCGGCAAACTGGAAACCGTCCATGTCGGGCATCTCGATATCGGTGATGACGACATCGAAATGCTTGCCATCCTTGAGCAGGGCAAGCGCCTCTGGCGCCTGACGCGACGGCGGCCACTTCGTAGCCTGCGGCCTGCAACACGGGCGCGAGCATGTTGCGGAAGAACGGACTATCGTCGACCAGCAGCACCGCATGCTTTGCGGCTTGCGTGGGCTGCTCCTTGCGGCGGAACCAATCCTCGAAGGCAAGCGGCAGGAAGTGGCCGACGTCGATGATTTCGGTGGCCTGGCCTTTGATGATGGCCGAACCAAGCGCGCCGGGATTGTCGCTGGTGACCTGGATGTCGAGGCGGTCCTCGACGATGTCGACGATCTCGTCCACCACCAGCGCCATCGAACGGCTGCCGTCGGAGAACACCAGCAGCGACTGGGCGCCCTCGGCCTTGACCTTTACACTCTCGTTCATGCTCACCAGCGGCATCAACTGGTCGCGGTACTGCACCATGTGGCGGCCATTCGAGAGCTCGATCTTGCGGGCGTCGATTTCCTCAAGCCGCGTGATCAGCGCCAGCGGCACCGCCTTGGGCTGAGCGGAACCGGCGCGGAACACCAGCAGCGAGGTCGTCTTCTCGTCGGCCGCGCCGTGGCGTGCTTCGGCGGTCGTCGTCGGCGGCCATCTGCGAGGTGACGGTTGAGCCGAGCGCCTGGGCGACGCCATTGGGATCGATGATCATGATCACCGCGCCGTCGCCGAGAATGGTGTTGCCGGAGAACATGGCGATGTCGCGCAATTTGCTCGACATCGGCTTCACCACGATTTCCTCGGTGTGAAACACGCCGTCCACGACGATGCCGAAAGTCTGGCTGCCGACCTGGGTGACGACGATGAAGCTGTTCTCGATATCGCCGGCCTCGGGCTCGGTGCCGAGCAACTGGCTCAAGCGCGCCAAAGGCAGCAGCTTGTCGCGCAGCCGCAAAACGGTGGTGTCCTTGATGCGTTCGACGCGGTGCTCGCCGCCGGAACGCGCGCGCACCAGCTCGACCACCGAAAGCTGGGGAATGGCGAAGCGTTCGCCGCCGCATTCGACGATCAGGGCGGCGACGATGGCGAGCGTAAGCGGAATCTTGATGGTGAAGCTCAAGCCCTACGCCGGCGACGGATTTCACGTCGATGGTGCCGCCGATCTGGTCGATATTATTGCGCACCACGTCCATGCCGACGCCGCGGCCGGATACGCTGGTGACCGCCGCGGCGGTCGAAAAGCCGGCCACGAAGATGAATTTGTGAATCTGGGCTTCCGACAGCTTCTCGATCTCGGCTTCGGTGGTGAGGCCTTGCGCGATCGCCTTGGCCTTGATGCGCTCGGTGTCGAGGCCGCGGCCGTCGTCGGCGATCTGGATGATGATATGGCCGCCTTCGTGATAGGCCGACAGGCGAATGCGCCCCTGCTCGGGCTTGCCCGCTTTGCGGCGCTGCGCCGGCGCTTCCAGGCCGTGATCGGCCGAATTGCGCACCATATGCGTGAGCGGATCCTTGATCAGGTCGAGCACCTGGCGATCGAGCTCGGTGTCGGCGCCGTGCATTTCCAGGTCGATCTGCTTGCCGAGTTCGTTGGAAAGATCGCGCACGATGCGCGGCAGCTTCTGCCAGGCATTGCCGATCGGCTGCATGCGCGTCTTCATGACGCCTTCCTGCAACTCGGCGGTGACATTGGACAGCCGTTGCAGCGGCGTCTTGAATTCGGAATCCTCGTGGCGGCGCACGATCTCAAGCAGTTGATTGCGCGTGAGCACCAGCTCGGACACCATGGTCATCAGCTGTTCGAGCGTATCGACGGTGACGCGGATCGACTGGTTGGCGGCCTTGGCGCCGTCCTCGTCTTTGCCGCTGGTTTCAAGCTGGGCCGGCTTGGCGGGCTTCACAGCGCGCGGCTCGACCGCGGTTTCGCGGAATGCGCGCTCAAGATCGTCGAGCGAATCCTCGTCCGGCCGCAGCGGGCGTTCGAGCACCTGCGGCGCCAGCGTTCCCACCGTGTGCTGCGGCGCCGCGGCGCCGCTCGAAGCAACGCGCTCGACCATGCGCTTGAGATCGGAAATCAGATCGTCGTCGGCGCCGTCCGGTTCGCGCTGTTCGCGCTCGAGCGAATCGAGAATGGCCTTGATGCGGTCGATGGTGGCGAGAATGAGCGTGACCGCGTCGTTGGTCGCGGGCAGCCCATCGCGAAACTTGCCCATCAAAGTTTCGGCCGCGTGCGCGAGCGCTTCCAGCCGCGGCAGATTGAGGAAGCCGCAGGTGCCTTTGATGGTGTGAACGAGGCGGAAGACGTTATCGAGGATCTTGGCGTTGTTGGGATCCTGCTCGAAACGCACGAGCTCGACGTCCACGACGTCGAGACTTTCGTTGGTCTCGGTCACGAATTCCCGCAGCAGGTCGTCCATTGAAAACGCCTTCATCGACGGGCTTTGGCCCGTCTGCCGCTCCCCGGCGAGAGCGCGGGCAGTGTGTCGGTGAAGCGTTTAATTTTGGTTGCGTATTGGGGCCGGAACGCCCGGCTTTAACGCTTTGTTAATCGGCAAACGCCCGGCTATTGGGCGCTGACCACCACCGCATCGCCGTCCATGGCCATGGTGGCTTTGACGCCGCAGGATTTGGCCAAGAGACCGGCATAGAACGGCTGGATGCGGTGGGCGTCGAGCGCCTCAGCACCGCCATCGCCGGCGAGCAAAGGCGGCACCCCGGGCGGAACCTTGGCATTGGCGCCGGCGGCGCTGACCTTGAAGCCCATGGTATCGCCCGAGCCGATGGCATCGACCGTCAGCTGGCCGCCACGCGGGATCGTCTGCTGGGCGATCAGCAGCAGGTTTAGCAGCAGCTTGACCCGGTTCTTGGCCAGCAGCGCCTTGCGGCAGGTTCCAGGCGAGCTTGGTCTTGTCATCCTCGAGGAAGCCGCGCGCGATGTTCTCGGCATCGCCCAGATCGATCTGTGAGCCGGCCGAGCCCGCCGCGCCGAAGGCGATGCGGCAGAATTGCAGCTTGGCGGAGGCCGTGCCGGCGCTCTTCTTGATCAGGTCGAGGGCAAAGGTCTTGGTCGCCTCGTCCTTGGCTTCTTCCAGCACTTCCAGGCCGTTGACGATGGCGCCGACCGGGCTGATCAGGTCATGGCAGACGCGCGAGCACAGCAAGGCGGCAAGATCGAGCGCTTCGATTTGAGTTCCGGACATGGACGGGTCTCCGCTGGGCGTGCCAAAAGACCGGCGAATCGCCGGCCGCACCGGTGTCGAGGCGTGATACACCGCACCGCCAAGACCGCCAACAGAAAGCTCGCGCAAGGACCCGACCGATTGTCCCCCGGTTCCGACATTTCACCCGCCCAGGCGGCCAAACTGCTCGACGATTTGACCGCGATTGTCGCGCGCGCCAGCGCCATTATCCGGGCCAAGGCGAGCGCGGGCATGGAGATCCGGGCAAAGCCCGATGGCTCGCCGGTCACCGCCGCGGACGAGGCGTCCGAAGCAGAAATCCTGCGTGGCTTGGCCAAGCTCTTGCCGGGCGTGCCGGTGGTCTCCGAGGAAATGGCCGGCAAGACGGCGCCGCCCGCGCTCGGCAAAAGCTTCATCGTCGTGGACCCGCTCGACGGCACCCGTGAATTCCTCGCCGGCTCCGACCAATTCACCGTCAATCTCGCGATCGTCACCGGCGGCGTGCCGGTCGCCGGCATTATCGCTGCGCCCAACCATGCACAGGTCTGGCGCGGCATTGTCGGCGAAAAGGCCGAACGCTTGCGCTTGCTGGCGGACGGCGCCGATCAGGCGCAAGCAATTCACACAAGGCGCTGGCCCGCGCAGAGCGCGGTGGCGGCGATGAGCCGCTCGCATCTCGACCCGGCCACTGAAGCGTTCCTTGCGCGGCTCGAGCCGATCGCGCGCACGCCCGAGCGGCTCGGCGATCAAGTTCTGCCAGATCGCGGAAGGCGCGGTCGATGTCTATCCGCGGCTCGCCACGACCTGCGAGTGGGACGTGGCCGCCGGTCACGCGCTGGTCGCGGCCGCCGGCGGCATCGTGACCAAGCCGGGCGGTGAAAGCCTCAGCTTCGGACATGCGGATAAGAATTTTCGGGTGCCGGCTTTCATCGCCTGGGGCGATCCGGCCAAAGCCGCGTCGTTCAAAGCATAAAGAAAAGCGCGCCCGGTCAGCGGCCGATGCTGCGGGCAACCTCCGGCCATTTGCGCTGCGCCGCCTCGATGATGCGGCCGGGTGCGGCCAGAAATTCCTCGCGCGCCTTGGCGCTATAGAAAAGATAAAGCCGCTCGCCGGTCACCGCCCAGAACAACGGATGGCCCGGGACCGAATTGCCGCGCGCGATTGCCACCGGATCGAAGCCGCCGAAGCGCGGGCTGTAGACTTCCGGATGTTCGGCGAAGGCCGCCCGGTTGCCCTCATTATGAAACCGCCAGACCGCGCCGCCTTCATTCAATTCCATATCCGGGCGGCCGAATTTCGGCTTGCCGTCTGTGAAATAGGCGACCGGGTCGAAGCCGCTGATGGCGAGCCCGGTCTGCGGATTGACCACGAGCCGCTCGGGCGCTGCGGCCCGCAGGCCGGCCGGTGCGAAAATACCGCCCCAAAAGGCGAGCGCGAGCGCCGTTCCGAGGGCCAGTTTGAGCCTAGAGGCCGCTTCCGTTGCCGCCGTGCTGCAGTCATAGTTCTCAGGGACATTCGAGCAATTCGGGACCGTTTCGGCGCCACAATACGGCCTTCGGCGTGAGCAACCGGTTAAGCGTGGGCTTGCGACCTCTTTATTCCATGGAGCATCCGATGCGCGCTGCCTTGCGCCTTGCGGCCTTGACCCTGTGCCTGATCAGTTTTGGCGCCGAAATCGCCGCCGCCCAGAACCCGCCGCCGCCACGGCGCAGACACCTTCAAACCGGACGAAATCGTCAACGAAGGCCATCGCTTCTTCGGGACGGTGTCGCGCGGCTTGGCGCAAGTGGTGCAACAGGCGGTCAGCCGCTGGGGCGAGCCCAATGGCTATGTGCTCGGCCAGGAGGGCAGCGGCGCCTTCATCGTCGGCCTGCGCTATGGCGACGGCACGCTCTATACCCGCAATGCCGGCGACCGCCGCGTCTTCTGGGAAGGCCCCTCGATCGGCTTCGACAGCGGCGGGGAAGGCGCCCGCACCATGATGCTGGTCTATAACCTGCCGGCCACCGACGCGATCTACCAGCGCTTTGCCGGCATCGACGGATCGGCCTATTTTATCGGCGGCTTCGGCATGACCGCGCTTTCCTCCGGTCGCATTGTCGTGGTGCCGATCCGCTCCGGCGTGGGACTGCGTCTGGGCGCCAATATCGGCTACCTCAAGTTCACCCCGACGGCGACCTGGAACCCGTTCTGACGGGGCCGGACCTCCTCCCCCCTTAACGGCCTAATAGGACCAGACCCGCCGGGAGACGCCGGGCCAGGGTTTAGGTTAATCTTGGGTCGCGCTGGCAGGGCCGGGCCGGCCATGCCATGGTTTCCGCGGGGTTAGCGCGGGTTGGGTTTGAGTTGGAGGCGTCGTTTTATGATCGAACCGATCATGTTTTTCGGGATCGGCTTTCTTGTCGCGGCCCTGATCGGCCTCGTCGTCATTCCCCTCGTGCACGGCCGCGCGGTGCGGCTGACCATGCACCGGCTCGAAGCGGCCACCCCATTGTCGATGGCGGAAATCCAGGCCGACAAGGATCAGCTGCGCGCCGAATTCGCCATGTCCACGCGCCGGCTCGAAATGAGCGTCGAGCAGCTCAAAGGCAAGACCACCAGCCAGCTTGCCGAGATCGGCAAGAAGGGCGACGCCATCAACCGGCTCAAGATCGAGCTGGGCGAAAAGACCGCCACCATTTTCGCGTTGGAAGCGCGCGACAAGGCGCTGCGCGACCAGCTGCGCGCCACCGAGGACGAAGTCGCCGCCAAGACCGGCGCCCGCCACGACGCCGAGCGCGCGCTGGCGGACAAGGAATCAGACCTCGCAAAGTTTATCGGCGAACTCGACGAACGTTCGAGCCTGGCCGATGCCCAGAAGCTCGAGATCGTCGCGCTCAAAACCCAGGTCGAGGCGCTCAAAGAGCGGCTCACCGATGCCGGCAACGAGGTCAAGGCGGTGGAAGACCGCCGCGACGCCGAGCGCATCGGGCTCAAAGCCGCGACAAAGGAACTGGCGGAAGAGCGCGGCCGCGTCGAGAACCTTGGCCGCCGCGTCTCCGAACTCGAGCAGCAGGTGGTGGCGCAGACGACCGAAGCCGAATTGCTCGGCCGCCGCGCCCAGGATCTGGAAAACCGGCTCGGCGAACAGTCGCGCGTTCTCAATCAAAGCGAATTCGAGCTCAAGGCGCTGCGCAGCGAAATCCAAATCGCGCGCAAGACCGAAGGCGACTTGCGCGCGGCCATCGCCGAACTCGACGGCCGCTCCAGCACGGCGACGCAAAAGCTCAAGGCCGAAAAAATCCAAATGCAAGCCGAACTCGAACACGCCACCAGCGAGCGCGACCGTCTCGCGCGCGAACTCTCCAGCGTCAAACGCGAAACCGAGGAGACCTGGGCGTCCGAGCGCGTCGAGAATTCGCTGCTGCGCGAGCGCATCAATGACGTCGCGGCGGAAGTGGCGCGGCTTGCCTCGGCGCTGGAAGGCCCGAATTCGCCGATCGACGCGATCCTGGCGGCGGAAACGCAGCGCGACCATGGCGGCATCGGCGCGGCGGCAAGTGCCGCCGAATTCACCGCGGCGCCGGGCACCAATGGCGATCTCGCCGACCGCATCCGCGCGCTGCAGACCCACGCCTCGCGCGTGCCGCATAGCGATAAGCCGACCAGCCGCAACTAAGTTTGGCTGCCCGGCCCGCTTGCCTTGACACGCCTTGGAGGCGCTCCTTATATCGCGCGGCCGTCACGGCCGGGCGCTTAGCTCAGCGGGAGAGCGTTCCCTTCACACGGGAGAGGTCGAAGGTTCGATCCCTTCAGCGCCCACCATTCAATTTCTCACCGACGCCGCTGGCTGCGGTTCTTTTTTGCGATTTTGCTCTCGGTGTTAGGCTCATCCACCAAACATTGCTGCGGGATAACCCGCAAGAATTTCAACATTCACAATTCAATTCATAGTCATTCCGAGATGCCCCTCGGGACACGAGAATTATCACTCAAATGAAACGCCGAGCTTGTTGCCCTCCGACCAAATCACCTGGCAGTGCTTCGCTCCGGTTTCGCCGTTGATGGTGAGTTGAAAGACCCTCGGAACGCCGAAGGCGCTGGGCACGACGAGGCCGGCGCCGCGCGGCGTGAGATCAATAACGGTGCACGGGAGTTGGTATTTCGCGGGACCGAACTTGATGGTCCCGGCCTTGTTCACTGAGGTGCGGATTTCTCGACGTCGATTGTCCATGAGCCTACTTAGTACCATCAGAACAGCCATAATCCGCGTCATGCCAAGCCAGCCGTGTGCCGGCCATGCGCATTTGCTGCGGCCAGCATTACCGTTACAATTGAATTTTTTCCGAACGGGCATGGCGAAATTGATTCGAATTCGGTCACCGCGAACATGTCTATACGACCGAAGAAAATTCAATTGCAGAAGCCGTTTGA
>CAVWPH010000011.1:0-84699 GCA_963756805.1 uncultured Alphaproteobacteria bacterium | reverse complement strand
CGGCGGCGCGATGACGTCCGCATGATCGGTCGCGGATTCGGGCGGAGGTTTGTTCATTGTCGCTCCCCTGCTGCTGTGGCTTTGCGGCGCTTCCTCAAGCGTGAGAATAGCCGATGAGACGGTGGGGATGTCAAAATCTTCCGCGCTTCCGGCAACCGTCGGCGACGGCCGGGCGGTCGCCTGAGCCGCGTCAGCGCGGCGGCAGGCTCTTCATCCGGTCGAGCGCGCCCTGCAGGATATAGGCGGCGGCGACGGCGTCGATGACCTCGGCGCGGCGCTTGCGGCTGGTGTCGGCTTCGATGAGTGCGCGCTCGGCGGCGGCGGTCGACAGGCGCTCGTCCCAGAGCGCGATCGGGGCAGGGGTCAGCGCGGCGAGATTGCGGGCAAAGGCCCGGCAGGATTGGGCGCGCGGGCCTTCGGTGCCGTTGAAATTGATGGGCAGGCCGATGATGAAGCCGGCGGCGCCGCGCTCCTTGGCGAGGGCGAGAGCTCGGCGGCATCGGCCGAAAATTTCCTCCGCCGGATGGTTTTCACCGCCGTCGCCACGGTCCGCGTGACATCGGAAATCGCCACGCCGATGGTTTTCGTGCCGACATCGAGCCCGATCACCGCGGCCTGGCGCGGCAGGGCGCCGGCCAAGGCTTCGAGGCTGAAATCGGGGCGGCTTTCAGGGCGTGCGCTCGGCACCGCGATCTCTTTGGGGCTGGCGAATTGCTCTTGTGACACGATATTGGGCATTTATACTGCGCCGTTAGGCAGGACCAAACAACAGCGTAAGGAGACGGCCATGAAGATGACCTGGTTCGGCCATTCGGGCTTTCGTATCGAGACCGGCGGCAAAGTTCTGCTGATCGACCCGTTTCTCACCGGCAATCCGAGTTTCCAGGGCAGCGTGGAGCACGCCACCGAAGGCTGCACCAATATTATCCTGACCCATGGCCATAGCGACCATCTCGGCGACACGGTCGAGATCGCCAAGCGCACCGGCGCCACGGTGATTGCGGTCTTCGAGCTGGCCATGTAGCTGAACGGCAAGGGCGTCGAGAATGTCGATCCCGGCAATCCTGGCGGCACGATACCCAAAGGGTTTTGACGTGACCTTCACCAAGGCGTTTCATTCCTCCTCGACCATCATCGACGGCGTGCCGCTCTATCTCGGCAATCCCTGCGGCGTCATCCTGCGCGCCGAGGGCAAGACCGTCTATCACATGGGCGACACCGAGATTTTCGGCGACATGGCGATCATCCAGGAGGTGTTCCAGCCCGATGTCGGCTGCGTGCCGATCGGCGACCGCTTCACCATGGGCGCCAAACAGGCGGCGATGGCCTGCAAGCGCTACTTCAAATTCAAGACCATCATTCCGATCCATTACGGCACCTTCCCGATCATCGATCCCGATCCGTCGAAATTCCTCGCCGAGATGGAGGGACACAATGTCGTGGTGCCGGAGGTCAGCGTGCCGTTCGACGTTTAGGGTCTGCTTGAAACATTTGGAGACGACCTGCGGAACACGCTCATTTCGTCATTCCCGCGCAGGCGGGAATCCAGTAACCACCAGCCCGTCCGGGAATACTGGATCCCCGCTTTCGCGGGGATGACGGCAGTGTTGCGATGGCAGATCGAAAGACAGGCGATGGCTCGCAGTAAGACAGCTCAAATTGAAAAACCAGCCGCCGCGCTGACCGCGGATGAAGCGGTCGCGGAACACCAGCGCCTCGTCGCCGAGATCGAAAAGCACGACCGGCTCTACTATCAGCAGGACGCGCCGTCGATTTCTGACGCCGCCTATGACGCGCTGCGCGCGCGGCTCCTGGAGATCGAGGACGAATATCCCGAGCTGGCGACTGTCGAGAGCCCGACGCAGCGGGTCGGGGCGGCGCCGGCGGAGAAATTCGCCAAGGTCATCCACAAGGTGCCGATGCTGTCGCTCGGCAATGTGTTTGACGACGAGGAGGTGCGCGATTTTCTCGACCGGGTGCGGCGGTTCCTGGGGCTGGGAGCGGACGATCCGCTGGAGGTGACGGCCGAGCCGAAGATCGATGGGCTCGGCATCTCGCTGCGCTACGAGAACGGCCGGCTGGTCAGCGCGGCGACGCGCGGCGACGGCACCGAGGGCGAGAACGTCACCGCCAATGTGCTGACGATCAAGACCATTCCCGCCCGGGTGACGGCGAAGGATTTCCCCGAAATTTTCGAGGTGCGCGGCGAGATTTTCATGAGCCGCGCCGCCTTCCTGGTGATGAATGAGCGCCAGCAGCAGACCGGCGGCAAGGTTTTCGCCAATCCGCGCAACGCCGCGGCCGGCTCGCTGCGCCAGCTCGACCCGTCGATCACCGCCAGCCGGCCGCTGAAATTCTTCGGCTATGCCTGGGGCGATGTCGCGCGGCTGCCGGCCGATACGCAGCTGGGCGTCATTGAGGCTTTCAAGCGCTGGGGCTTTCCGGTCAATCCGCTGATGAAGCTCTGCCGCTCGGCGGAGGAGCTGCTGGCGGTCTACCACGAGACCGAGGCCGAGCGCGCCACGCTCGACTACGACATCGACGGCGTCGTCTATAAGGTCAACAGCCTCAAGCTGCAGGACCGGCTCGGCTTCGTCTCGCGCTCGCCGCGCTGGGCGGTGGCGCATAAATTCCCGGCGCAGAAGGCGACGACGAGGCTTGAGGGCATCGAGATCCAGGTCGGCCGCACCGGCGCGCTCACCCCGGTCGCCAAGCTGGAGCCGGTGACGGTCGGCGGCGTGGTGGTGCAGAACGCCACCCTGCACAATGAGGACGAGATCGCGCGCAAGGACATCCGCGTCGGCGACTGGGTGATCGTGCAGCGCGCCGGCGACGTCATCCCGCAGATTCTCGGCTATATCCCGGAAAAGCGTCCCGCCAACGCCGTCCCCTACGTGTTTCCCGACAAATGCCCGGTCTGCGGCTCGCATGCGGTGCGCGAGTTGAACGAGAAGACCGGCAAGCTCGACGCCGTGCGCCGCTGCACCGGCGGGCTGATCTGCGCGGCGCAGATCGTCGAGCGGCTGAAGCATTTCGTCTCGCGCAACGCTTTCGACATCGAAGGGCTCGGCGCCAAGCAGGTCGAGGCGTTTTACAATGAGGGCCGCATCAAGCAGCCGGCCGACATTTTCCGGCTCGCGGAGCGCGACGGGCGCGATTTTCCGCCGCTCGCGGAGAAAGACGGCTGGGGCGAAAAGTCGGCGGGCAATCTGTTCAAGGCCATCGAGGACCGGCGCAAGATTGGCCTCGACCGCTTCATCTACGCGCTCGGCATCCGCCATGTCGGCGAGGTGACGGCGAAGCTGCTGGCGCGCAGCTACGGGACCTTCGAGGCGTTTCGCAATGCGATGATCGCGGCGCATGACAAAGAGGGCGACGCCTATCGCGACCTCGACAGCATCGACGGCATCGGCGAGGTCGCCGCCGATGCGCTCGCCGACTTTTTCGACGAGCCGCACAATATCGCCGCGGTCGACGCGCTGACCGCGCAGGTCGAGGTGCAGCCCTTCGAGCGCGCTGACACGTCCGGCTCGGCCGTCGCCGGCAAGACGGTCGTCTTCACCGGCACGCTGGAAAAGCTGACCCGCCAGGAGGCCAAGGCCATGGCGGAGCGGCTCGGCGCCAAGGTCGCCGGCTCGGTGTCGAAGAAGACGGATTATGTGGTCGCCGGGCCGGGGGCGGGTTCGAAGCTGAAAAACGCCACCGAGCTCGGCGTCAAAGTGCTGACCGAAGACGAGTGGCTGGATCTGGTGCAGCCGAAATAATTAGAGTACGGCGCCCCTATCGGACTCTGCCGGCCTTTCCACTGGCGTCGTCCCGGAAACGCCGCAGGCGTTATCCGGGATCCAATGGCCGATCCGCAAATTCATGCCGTGCAGTGAGGCTAATAGGCCCCGGCTCTGACGGCCGGGGCGACTCCGAATGAAGTCACCCGGTTTCCGAAAGTCACGCGGCACTGACGAGGATCAAGGGCACGCCGCTCAAGGCCGGGGCGACACGGAGAATCATAGCTGTCCTGGAAAATGGAACAACAGGGAGTCGATCAGCCGAACTTGGCTTCCATGTCCTTGCGGGCGCGGACGGTTTCGAGGGTTTCGTCGATCTCGACATCGGCCCAGGTGACGAGCTGATCGACGCCGATCTCGCGCTTCAGCCTGACGCCATGCGCGAGGCCGATCGGAAGCGCGCCGGCCGCAAGACTTTTGGCGGCGGGAAGCAGCCTTGCCCCACACCGTGAAGCCGCCTTCGCCGTCGAGCATCTCGCCCGCTTTCAGCGCGCGCTTGGCGACCGCGACCGCATCCGCCCGGAATTCACGGGGGCCGCCGGTCGGCTCGCGCCTGAGCGCTGCTGAGAGCACCGAGATGTTCAGCTCCAGCCCGATCAGGTGATAGGGCTTGTACATGGCGGCATAGCGCCCGGTCTCGTCGGTCTTCAGCCCATATTGCTTGAAGCAGGCGGCGGTGTAATCGCTCGGGGCCTCGATCACGACATAGACGCCCCAGCGAAGATCGCGGAACACCGGCCGCCCGTCGCGCTCGATCGATGAGACGACCTCGACCATGCCGGAGCGCTCCAGCACGCCGCCGGCCTCGCGCGGCCGCAGCACATGCGGCAGATCATCGACGCCGCAAGGCGGAAACAACAGGCCGTCCTCCGGCGCGTCGAGCCCGCAGGCATTGGCGATCGCCGCCATTTCGATGGCCGATTTGGTGCCGTCGAGGAAGGAGTTGAACATTTGCGGGTTCATGCCCGCCGCCTTTGCCTCCTCCGGCTTGAGGCCGTAATGGCCCCAGACGCCGGCCGGCGTGACATGGTGATAGGCGGGCAGATATTTTGTGCCCTTGCCGGCCGCGACGACGCGGAATCCGCAGGCGCGCGCCCAGTCGACCATTTCGGCAACGAGCGCCGGCTGGTCGCCATAGGCGAGGCTGTAGACGACGCCGGCCGCCTTCGCCTCGGCGGCCAGCAGCGGTCCGGCCAGCACATCGGCCTCGACATTGACCATGACGATATGCTTGCCGGCGGCCATGGCGGCGCGGGCGTGCTTGATGCCGGCCGCAGGGTTGCCGGTCGCCTCGATGACGACGTCCACATCATCGCGCCGCGCCAGCTCCGAGCCATCCTCGACAAATACGGTCGCCGCGATCCGGTTGTCGTCCCAGCCGACGACGCGGCAGGCGGTCCTTGCCCGGCCGGGGTCGAGATCGGCAATGGCGCTGACCCGGAGACCTCGGGTAAAGGCCGCCTGGGCCAAAAACATCGAGCCGAATTTGCCGGCGCCGATGAGACCGGCGCGAACGGGCTTGCCAGAGAGCTCGGATTGCTGCAGGAGAGAGAACAAATTCATGAACGTCTATGTGATTAGGTTGACGAAACAGGGCCAACGTGATGAGCGGGCCGCCCGATCATATTCGCCGATCTCTTCGAGGATGGCCAATCTTGAAATGATGCGTCCTCGGCTTGCCTGGTTTTCGTCAATGTCCGCTTCAATTTCTGCACCTGTGCCCTTCGCTTGTGTCATGCGCCGCGTCCTGTCGCTGATCCTGGTCTTTTCGGCCTTGGCCGGCGCGGCTGCCCACGCCGAAACCGCCGCGGCGCCAGCCGTCCGGGCGGATGCGCTGCCATTGCCGCCCGGCGCGGAGATCACCGTCGCCACGCGCGAGCTTTCGCCCTTCGTGATCAGCGATGGCGACCAGCTCAAAGGCTTCAGCGTCGATCTCTGGCAGGCCATCGCCGTCGAGCTGGGCATCAAGAGCCGCTTCGTCACCTATGACAAGCTGCCGCTGCTGCTCGACGCCGTGCGAAACGGCCGTGACCCGGTGGGCATCGCCGCGATTTCGATCACTTCGGAGCGTGAGAAGACGCTTGAGTTCTCGCAGCCAATGTTCCGCTCCGGCCTGTCGATCATGGTGCCCGCGGGTGGTCAGGGCTTGGACGTGCTCGGCGTCATGCTGTCGAGCGGGATGCTGAAGGCGGTCGGCATCTTCCTGTTGGTGCTGGTTCTCCCCGCGCATGTGATCTGGTTTCTGGCGCGCGGACGCGATGAAGGCCTGCCGATTGCGGAAAGCTACCTCCCCGGCATTTTTGACGCTATTTTCTGGTGCGCGGAGTCAATGGGCGGCGCTGCGCAGCACCAGCCACACCGGATTTTTGCGCGGATCGCCGCCATCATCTGGATTTATGCCGGCATCGTTCTTATCGCCTATTTCACCGCATTCGCAACCACCTCCATGACCATGCAGAGCCTGCGCGGCGAGATCAACGGACCGGACGATCTGCGCGGCAAGCGCATTGCGGTGGTGGAGGGAAGCACCTCGGCAAAATATGCCAAGGAGTTAAAGGCCGACGTCAGGGATTACGCCAATTTCGAAAAGGCCGCGCAGGCGGTGCTGCAAGGCAAAGCGCGGGCCACCATCTATGATACGCCCGTCATTCTTTATTATGTGAAGAACGAGCCGCGGGCGCAGGTCGCCGGGGCTCAGTTCCGATCCGAAAGCTACGGCATCGTGTTTCCGCTCCGGAGCCAGCTGCGCCACCCGGTCGATCAAGCCCTGCTCAAGCTGATCGAGAACGGCACCTATGACAGTCTGTACAAGAAATGGTTCGGCAGCGTGGAAGGCGGTTCGTAGCCGCGGACGCCAATAACGACATCGTAGATCGACAAACCGAAAGTTTTGATCCTGTTCGGCTCCTCGCGCTGTGACATTACATCGAATCAGTCTATATCTTGTGCAGAATATGGAGCGATGTGCACCACATATGGAAAAATCAGATCATAATCGGACTGATTTGGCGTCCGAAATGCGACGGCTCCGTGGAGCAAAAGGAAAATTGATAGCAGATCAAGCCCAGGAGTTTGGCCTGTCCCCGAGTATAATTTCAAGTATCGAGATTGGCGAGGCCGCTATTCCAACAGATTACGCGTCTATGGTTGCGTCCTGGTTATGTCTCTCGGACCAGGAAGCGCGTGAGCTCAAGCTTTGTGTTGATCAAATAAGCGAAAGACCAGTTGCCCAAAAGCTGTCACCTATTGGGCCGGCTCGGATCCTGTCCGGCGTGGTGTTCTTCGCCTGGGGCGAGATCTACTCGTTGTTCCCGGCGACTTGCACCGACATCTACGGACGCAAATTCGCCACCACCAACTACGGCCTGCTTTACACCGCCAAGGGTACGGCGGCCTTGCTGGTGCCGTGGGCGAACGTGCTGACCAAGGCGACGGGAAGCTGGCACGCGGTGTTCATCGTGGCGGCGGTCCTCAACATCATCGCCGCCGTCATGGCGCTGGTGGTGCTCAAGCCGATGCGCATCAAGACCATGGCCAAAGGCTAAATCCTTTGCGCCGCTGAAACAGCCGCCCGCGAGGTCACCTTGCGGGCGGCTTTTTGTTGCGCGGGCTCGCAGCCCAATGCGACAAAAAGCCTGATGCCAAGCCGGTTGCGCGCGCTAGCGCAGTACTGGCATATTGTATACCAGCCATGAGTAGCCGGTCGCGTCCCCCCAAAAGAGCCAGGATTATCGCCCGCAACCGGCCGTCTTCGGTCGGCGCGGCGGCGACCGCGCAGCCGGCGCTCGCCCCCATCGACGTTTCGCCGAGCTTCAAGCATCAGGCCTATGCCGCCTTGAAGAACGCGATCGTGGCGATGGACGTCTATCGCAGCCACGACGAGATCCGGCTCGACGAACGCAAATTGGCGCAAGATTTCGGCATCAGCCGCACGCCGGTGCGCGAGGCCATGGCGCAGCTCGAAAGCGAAGGCTTCGTGCGTTCGGTGCCGCGCCGCGGCATCTATGTCGTCCGCAAGACCAAACGCGAAGTGATCGAGATGATCACCGCTTGGGCCGCGCTCGAAAGCATGGCGGCGCGCCTGATCACGCAGACCGCCAGCGACGACGAGATCGCCGGTCTGCGGCGCATGTTCGTTACATTCGAGAACGGCAAGCTGCGCGCCCATCTCGACGAATATTCCGAGGTCAACATCGAATTCCACCAGAGCATCATCAAGCTCAGCCATAACGACGTGCTGATCGATCTGGCGGAAAACCTGTTCACCCACATGCGCATGATCCGGCGCAAGACCATTGTCGAGCAGGATCGCGCCGACCGCTCGATCCGCGACCACATGAACATCATCGAAGCGCTGGAGGCGCGCGACACCAAGCGCGCCGAACAACTGGTGCGCGACCACGCGCTCGGTCTGGCCGAGCACGTCAAGCAATATGCCGATTATCTGGACTGAAAGTCCGAATAAAGAATCTCAGGGAGGATTCCCATGGCTGATGCAGCAGTGAAAGAAAAAAGCGGAGCGACGACCCGCTGCGGCCGGAGCAGAGCAGGATCTGACGGACGGGTTTCATCTCGTCATCGATGCGCTCAAGCTCAACGGGCTCGACACGATCTACGGCGTGCCCGGCATTCCGATCACCGACTTCGGCCGCATGGCGCAGGCCGAAGGCATTCGCGTTCTGTCGTTCCGTCACGAACAGAACGCCGGCTATGCCGCTTCGATTGCAGGCTTCCTTACGAAAAAACCCGGCGTCTGCTTGACGGTGTCGGCGCCCGGTTTCCTCAACGGCCTGACGGCACTGGCGCACGCCACCACCAACTGTTTCCCGATGATCCTGATCTCGCGGATCTTCCGAGCGTGAAATCGTCGATTTGCAGCAGGGCGACTACGAGGAGATGGATCAGCTCGCCATCGCCAAGCCACTGTGCAAGGCGGCCTTCCGCGTGCTGCATGCAGCCGACATCGGCATTGCCGTGGCGCGCGCGATCCGCGCCGCCGTTTCCGGGCGTCCGGGCGGCGTCTATCTCGACCTGCCGGCCAAACTTTTCTCGCAGGTGATGGATGCAGCCGCCGGCGCCAAGTCGCTGGTGAAGGTGATTGATGCGGCGCCCGCGCAAATTCCGGCACCCGCCGCGATCAAGCGCGCGCTCGATGTCCTGAAAAGCGCCAAGCGTCCGCTGATCATTCTTGGCAAAGGCGCTGCCTATGCGCAGGCCGACGACGCCATCCGCGCTTTGGTCGAAAAAACCGGCATTCCGTTTTTGCCGATGAGCATGGCCAAGGGCCTGTTGCCCGACACGCATCCGCAATGCGCCGGTGCTGCGCGCTCGACGGTGCTCAAAGACAGCGACGTCGTCATGTTGATTGGCGCGCGGCTCAACTGGCTACTGTCACATGGCAAGGGCAAGAGCTGGGGCGAGGCGCCGAAGAAATTCATCCAGATCGACATTGAGCCGAAGGAAATGGACTCAAACGTCGAAATTGCAGCGCCGGTGGTTGGCGATATCGGCTCCTGCGTCGCGGCGCTTCTGGCCGGCATCGACGGCAAGTGGCCGGCAGCCCCGGCCGACTGGGTCGGCGCCGTCAAGACCAAGCGCGATGAGAACGTCGCCAAGATGGCGCCGCGGCTGATGAACAACAATTCGCCGATGGATTATCACGGCGCGCTGGGCGTTCTGCGCACCATCGTCAAGGAGCGGCCCGACGCCATTCTGGTCAACGAAGGCGCCAACACGCTCGATCTCGCGCGCGGCATCATCGATGTGTATCAGCCGCGCAAGCGCCTCGATGTCGGCACCTGGGGCATCATGGGCATCGGCATGGGCTACGCCATCGGCGCGGCGATCGAGACCGGCAAGCCGGTGCTTTGCGTGGAAGGCGATAGCGCCTTTGGCTTTTCCGGCATGGAGATCGAGACAATCTGCCGCTACAAGTTGCCGGTCTGCGTCGTCGTTTTCAACAATAATGGCATTTATCGCGGCACCGATGTGAATACCGCGGGCTCCGATCCGGCAACGACCGTCTTCGTCAAGGGCGCGCACTACGAGAAGATGATTGAAGCCTTCGGCGGCGTCGGCATGAACGCGACATCGCCGGATGAACTCAAGCGCGCCGTGAACACGGCGATGGATTCCGGTGAGCCGACGCTCATTAACGCGGTGATCGATCCGGCCGCCGGCAGCGAGAGCGGCCGCATCGGCAACCTCAATCCGCAAAGCAAAATCGGCAAAAAGAAGTAGACAAGAAAAAGTAGGTGCAGCATCGCGCGCGTGACACCAAGACACGGAGGAAAAGGCAATGGGCAAGAAAAAAGAAAAAAAGAAGAAGGCGAAGCTGGCCAAAGTAAAAACCGCGGCAAAAAAGTCCGCGCGTAAACTGGTAAAGGCCGCAGGCAAGAAGTCGAATGGCCTGCCGAAAATGTCATCCAAGGCTTATGGCCAGGATGGCAAGGCGCTCACCGGCATTCGCATTCTCGATTTCACTCATGTGCAATCGGGTCCGACTTGCACGCAGCTTCTGGCCTGGCTCGGCGCCGACGTGATCAAGGTCGAGCGTCCCGGCGTCGGCGACATCACGCGCGGCCAATTGGTCGATGTGAAGGGCGCCGACTCGCTTTATTTCACCATGCTCAACCACAACAAGCGTTCGATCACGATCGACAGCAAGCATCCGCAGGGCAAGCGTGTGCTCGATGAGTTGGTCAAAAGCTGCGACGTGCTGGTGGAGAATTTCGCGCCCGGCGCGCTCGACCGCATGGGGCTGACCTGGGAGCACATCCACAAGCTCAACCCGCGCATGATCGTCGCGTCGGTCAAGGGCTTCGGCCCCGGTCCCTACGAGGATTGCAAGGTTTACGAGAACGTCGCGCAATGCGCCGGCGGTTCTGCTTCGACCACCGGTTTCCGCGACGGTCCGCCACTGGTGACCGGCGCGCAAATTGGCGACTAGCGGAACAGGTCTCCATCTCGCGCTCGGCATCGTCTCGGCGCTTTATCAGCGCACGCGCAGCGGCCGCGGGCAGAAGGTGCTCGCCGCCATGCAGGACGGCGTGCTCAATCTGTGCCGCGTGAAGTTGCGCGACCAGCAGCGCCTGAAAGCCGGCCCGCTTAACGAATACAGCCAATACGGCGAGGGCATTCCGTTCGGCGATGCCACGCCGCGCGCCGGTAACGATTCCGGCGGCGGTCAACCGGGCTGGATCTTAAAGTGCAAGGGCGCGCCGGAGGATCCCAATGCCTACATCTATTTCATCACCCAGGCGCCGGTCTGGGGACCGATCTGCGACATCATCGGCGAACCGACTTGGAAGACCGATCCGGAATACGCCACGCCGCGGGCGCGGCTGCCCAAGCTCAAGGCGATCTTCGCGCGTATCGAGCAGTGGACCATGAGCAAGACCAAGTTCGAGGTCATGGAAATCTGCAACAAAGTCGATATCCCGGTCGGGCCTATTCTGTCGATGAAGGAAATCGCCGAAGAGCCGAGCTTGCGCAAAACCGGGCACGGTGGTCGAGGTCGATCATCCGACGCGCGGAAAATATCTGACTGTCGGCAATCCGATCAAATTGTCCGACTCGATCTCCGAGGTGAAGCGTTCGCCGCTGTTGGGCGAGCACACCGACGAAATCTTGAAGGATGTGCTCAAGCTCTCGGCCAAGGATATTGCCGAGATCAAGAATTCCGGTGCGCTCAGCGCGCCGAAGAAGGAAGAGAAAGCGGCGTAACCTTGCTTGTCCCGGATGCGGTGCGGCACGAAGTGATGCACCGCTGATCCGGGACCATTACGCACGCGGAGTTTGTAACGGTCCCGGGCGTTGCGCACCGCTTCGCGCTGCGCAACGCCCGGGACACGAGAAAAAGAATTGGGAGGTTGTCTGATGCGTATTGTGGTCCACGGCCAGCAGGCCTTTGGCAAGGCCGTGCTGGAAGCGCTGCTCAAGCGCGGCGAGGAAGTCGTGGCGGTCTATGTCGCGCCCGAGAAGGAAGGCGCCAAGGCCGACCCGCTCAAGGAAGCCGCCATCGCCGCCAAGCTCCCGGTATTCCAGCCCAACTCTTACAAAAAGCCGGAAGTGCTGGCCGAATTCAAGGCGCTCAAGCCCGATCTCCAGGTCATGGCCTTCGTCACGCTGTTTGTGCCGGAAGAATTCCTTAACGCGCCGACCAAGGGTTCGATCCAGTATCACCCTTCATTGCTGCCGGCCTATCGCGGCGCTTCCGCGATCAACTGGCAGATCATCAAGGGCGAGAAGGAAGCAGGCCTGTCGATTTTCTGGCCCGACAACGGGCTCGATACCGGCGACGTCCTGACGACGCGCAAAACGCCGATCGGCCCGAGCGACACGCTCGGCACCGTCTATTTCGATCGCCTGTTCCCGATGGGCGTCGAAGCGATGATGGAGAGCGTCGATCTGGTGAAGGCCGGCAAAGCGCCGCGCATCAAGCAGGATGAATCCAAAGCGACTTACGAAGGCCGCTGCGGTCCCGGCAATGCCAAGATCGACTGGGGCAAGCCGTGGGAGCAGATCGACCGCCTGATCCGCGGCTGCAATCCGGCGCCCGGCGCCACCACCACGCTCGACGGCAAGCCGCTTAAAATCTTCGACGCCAAGCCGCTGCCGGCCAAGGACCCCAAAGGCATCGCCGGCAAACTCGGCGAGATCGTCGCGGTCGACGCCGACAGCTTCACCGTGGTCTGCGCCGACGGCCGCTTCAAGATCACGCGCGTGCAGCCGGACGGCGGCAAAAAAATCGACGCCGCCGAATTCATCACCGCGAGCAAGCTCGCGGTCGGAGCGCGCTTCACCTGATTTCCAATAGCCACGACAAACACAATCGCCGGCTTACTCTTGCATTGAACGGATAAACCCATGCCCGCCTCGCAACATCAAAAACCGAAATCCGACATCGACATCGCCCAGGCCGCCACGATGCGGCCGATCATGGAGCTCGCCAAAGATCGGCTCGGCATCGATGCCAAAAATCTCGAACCCTACGGCCACTACAAGGCCAAGGTGTCGATGGATTACGTCAAGTCGATGGAGAACAAGCCGAACGGCAAGCTCATTCTGGTGACGGCGATCACGCCGACGCCGGCCGGCGAGGGCAAGACCACC
Source organism: uncultured Alphaproteobacteria bacterium (assembly GCA_963756805.1). Lineage (GTDB taxonomy): Bacteria > Pseudomonadota > Alphaproteobacteria > Rhizobiales > Xanthobacteraceae > Pseudolabrys. The sequence goes on along the minus strand of CAVWPH010000011.1, from coordinate 71,800 downwards.
ACCACCGTGGGCTTGACCGACGCGCTCAACTTTATCGGCAAGAAGGCGATGCTGTGCCTGCGCGAAGCATCGCTTGGTCCGTGTTTCGGCGTCAAAGGCGGCGCTGCCGGCGGCGGCTACGCCCAGGTCGTGCCGATGGAAGACATCAACCTGCATTTCACCGGCGATTTCCACGCCATCACCTCGGCGCATAATCTTTTGTCGGCGCTGATCGACAACCACATCTATTGGGGCAATGCGCTCGGCATCGACTCGCGCCGCGTCGCCTGGCGCCGCGTCTTGGACATGAACGACCGCGCGCTGCGCGAGATCGTCGTTTCGCTCGGCGGCGTTGCCAACGGCTATCCGCGCGAAGCCGGCTTCGACATCACGGTCGCTTCCGAAGTCATGGCGATTTTCTGTCTGGCCAAGAATCTCGACGATCTGCGCGAGCGGCTCGGCAACATCATCGTCGCCTATACGCGCGAGCGCAAACCCGTGCGCGCCAAGGAACTCAACGCCAATGGCGCGATGGCTGCGCTGTTGAAGGATGCGATCGCGCCCAATCTGGTGCAGACGCTGGAAGGCACGCCCGCTTTCATTCACGGCGGCCCCTTCGCCAATATCGCGCATGGCTGCAATACGGTTTCGGCGACCACCACCGCGCTCAAGCTCGCCGATTATGTGGTGACGGAAGCCGGCTTCGGCGCCGATCTGGGCGCCGAGAAATTCCTCGACATCAAGTGCCGCAAGGCGGGGCTCGCGCCCGATTGCGTGGTGATCGTCGCCACCATTCGCGCGCTCAAGATGCATGGCGGCGTCAAGAAGGACGACCTCAAGAAGGAAGACCTCAAGGCGCTCGAGGCCGGCATGGCCAATCTTCAGCGCCATGTCGAGAACATCAAGAAGTTCGGCCTGCCGGCGGTGATCTCGATCAACCGCTTCTCGGCCGATACCGATGCCGAAATCGCGCTGGTCAAGGACAAGTGCAAGGCGCTCGGCGTCGAGGCGATCATGGCCGATCACTGGGCGCTCGGCGGCGAGGGCGCGGCGGATGTGGCCAAGGCCGTGGTCAAGATCATCGATGCCGGCAAGGCCAAGTTGAAGTTTCTCTACCCGGACGACATGCCGCTGTTCGAGAAGATCCGCACCATCGCCAAGGAAATCTACCGTGCCGATGACGCCACCGCCGACAAGGCGGTCAAGGATCAGCTCAAGGCCTGGGAAGAGATGGGCTACGGCAAGCTGCCGATCTGCGTCGCCAAGACGCAGTATTCCTTCTCGACCAATGGCGATGCCAAGGGCGCGCCCACCGGCTTCAATATTCCGGTGCGCGAGGTCCGCCTTTCCGCCGGCGCCGAGTTCGTGGTGGCGATCTGCGGCGAGGTCATGACCATGCCGGGCCTGCCCAAGGTGCCGGCCGCCAACACCATCGACGTCGGCCCCGATGGAAGGATTGTCGGGTTGTTCTGATCGGCTGGCGGCGGTCGCCGTTATGATGTCCATGCCCAGCCTGTCGTTATGTCCGCTGACGATCATGCGTGCGCCGCACCGCGAGTTGGTCGAAGTTGCGCATGCCGGCGGCTTTGATGCGGTCGGCCTTCGCATTATCCCGCCGCGACCAACCGATACGGTGTATCCGCTGGTTGGCGACGCCAAGGCAATCAAGGAGCTTGGCGGACTGATGGCCGATCTCGGCATCAAGCTGTTCGATGTCGAGACCTGCTGGATGTCTCCGGTGACGGAACCGCGTTCGCTTGAGCCAGCGCTTGAGGCCGCAGCTACGCTCGGCGCCAGTCATCTTCTGGTCGCCGGCAACGATCCAGAATGGGACCGAATGGTTGCGACTTTCGCGGCGATCGCCAAACTCGCCGCCGGCTATCGCATCAAGGTCGGGCTCGAGCCGACGTCGTTTTGTGTGCTGCGCAGCCTGAAGCAAGCCTGCGATTTGTTGCGGCAGGCTGGCTCCGGCAATGCCGGCATCCTGATCGATACGCTGCACATGGCGCGGGCCGGCGAAACGCCGGCTTCGCTTGCCGCACTCGACCCCCGCCTTGTCGCCTATGTGCAGATTTGCGACGCTCGCAGGGAAACACCGGCGTCGCCGGCCGAATTGATGGCCGAGGCGCGCGGCGACCGGTTGCTGCCGGGAGAAGGCGAGTTGCCGTTGAACGAAATGCTGGACGCGCTGCCGGATGGGTTGCATGTCGGCGTCGAGGCGCCGACCCGCGAATTCGCGACGCTACCCGTTGCCGATTGCGCCCGGCGCGCCGGCGAGGCGACCCGGGCGTTCTATGCCGCCCGGATGGCGCGCAAGCCATCGTGATCGCGGCCGATACACACAACGCTCATTTAATTTTCACAAGCAAACCGAGGACTGAAAATGATCAAATTCTACTATTCAGGTGCGCCCAATCCGATGAAGGTGGCGCTGATGCTCGAAGAAACCGGCCTGCCTTATGAGGCGATCCCGGTCGACACCCGCAAGGGCGACCAGCACAAGCCGGAATTTCTGGCGATCAATCCGAACGGCAAGGTGCCGGCAATCGTTGACGGCGATGCGGTCGTGTTCGATTCGAACGCGATCCTGCTTTATCTCGCCGAGAAGACCGGCAAGTTCCTGCCGCCGAAAGGCGACAAGGCGCGCGGCGAATTGCTGTCATGGCTGATGTTCGTTGCCTCCGGCATCGGGCCGTTTTCCGGCCAGTCGGTGCATTTCCGCAATTACGCGCCGGAAAAGAACGAATACGCCATCAACCGCTATATGTACGAAACCCAGCGCCATTACGCGATTGTCGAGGCGCGGCTGGCCAAGCAGAAATACATGATCGGCGACACCTACACGATCGTTGACATGGCGTTGTGGGGCTGGGCGCGGCTGATCCCGGTGGCGCTCGGCGAAGCGCATTGGGCCAAGTTCCCGAACTTGAAGCGCCTGGTCGATGAGATCAGCGCGCGTCCGGCGGCGGCGCGTGCGACTGCGATCAAGGACAAGCACAAGTTCAAGACCGAGTTCGACGACGAAGCGCGCAAGGCCATGTTCAAGCACATGGAAGTGAAGGTGGCTTAAGCGTCGGCGCACGAAAAATTAAAATGCGACAACGGGCGGCTTAGCCGCCCGTTTTTTTATTTCATCCCGACAATTGCGGCGCGACGCGGCGCGCTTCCGCCACGAGAGCCGCCGCGATCGGCGTCATCGGCTCGCGCGCCGTCACCACCAGGCCGATGGTCTGCACCGCTTCCGGCTCGGTGATCGGAATGGCGCGGATGGTTTCGGTCAGCCCAAGCGTCTCCGCGATCTTGGCCGGCATCACGCTCGCCCAGCGCCCGGTGCGCACGTGGCTGAACAAAAGAATCATCGAATCGGATTCCAGCGTCGGCCGCGATTCCCCGCCGGCGCCTTTGAGCAGGCGGTCGATGATGCGCCGGTTCTGCATGTCGGGCGTCAAGAGACACAGCGGCACTTGCGCTACTTCCTTCCAGGTGACGGTGTCGCGGTTGCCCAGCGGCGCGTCGGCCGCTGTCAGCAGCCGGTAATGCTCGGCATAAAGCGGCACCGTGTTGACGCGGCCGACCGGCTCGTTCTCGACGTAAGTAATGCCGGCGTCGATCTCGAGATTTTCCAGCAGGTCCAAAATTTCCAGCGAATTGCGCGAGTAGATGGTGAACTGCACATTCGGATGGCGTTCGCGATAGGGCGTGGTGATCGCCGCCACCATGGCGAGCGCGGTCGGGATCGCGGCGATGCGCAGACGCCCGGACAGGCCGTGGCGCAGCGAATTGATTTCGTCGCGCATGTTGCGGGTGTCGCCGACGATGCGGCGCGCCCATTCCAAAACGCGCTGGCCCTCGGGCGTGAAGCCCTGGAAGCGCGAGCCGCGGTTGACCAGGAGCACGCCCATCTGCTCCTCGATCTGCTTCACGCCGGCCGACAGCGTCGGCTGGGTCACGCCGCAGGACTCGGCGGCTTTGCCGAAGTGTTTTTCCCGCGCCAGCGCGATGATGTATTCGAGCTTGTCGATCAAGACGTTTTACCTTGCGATTTCAATGTTTTGGCGGCAGCCGCCGTCATCGCGTAAATAATCAGCAGCAATGACCATATCATTGATAGAGATTATCTATCAACCGATACCGAGCACGGGGTTGTTCCGGGCCTAAAACGCCTGCAAATCAGGCCCTGGAGACCACAATGAACATGCAGATTCCGCCGCGTTCCGGGGGCAATGGCGCCGGGCGGCGCCGGCCGCCGCGTACGCCCAAGGGCCGCCAGGTCGACCCAGCCGCGCTCAACGAAGTGCGCGCGCTGCTCACAGACCGGCCGCGCCGGCGCGATCTCTTGATCGAGCATCTGCATCTGATCCAGGACCATTACGGGCATCTGTCGGCCGCCCATCTCGCGGCGCTCGCCGCCGAGATGAAGATGGCGCAAACGGAAGTCTACGAAGTCGCGACCTTCTATTCGCATTTCGACGTGGTGAAGGACGGCCCGGCGCCGCCGGCGATCACCGTGCGCGTGTGCAACTCGCTCTCATGCGCGATGGGCGGGGCCGAAGCGCTGCTCAAGAAGCTGCCCGGCATTCTCGGCAAAGACGTGCGCGTGGTGCGCGCGCCCTGCATGGGCGCCTGCGACCGCGCGCCGGTCGTTGCCGTCGGGCATTTGCAAACATTCGGCGCGACGGCGGAAAAAGTTGCAGCTTCCGTGAAAGCCAACCCGCATCCGCACGCCTGGAAACCCGGCGCCGATTTCGCCGCTTACCAGAAGCAGGGCGGCTACGCGCTTTTGAAAGATGTGCTGGCCGGCAAGCGCACGCGCGACGATCTCATCAAGATCGTCAGCGACGCCGGCTTGCGCGGCCTTGGTGGCGCGGGATTTCCGACGGGACGCAAATGGTCGCTGGTGCGCGCCGAGCCCGCGCCCCGCATGTTCGCCGTCAATGCCGACGAAGGCGAGCCCGGCACGTTCAAGGATCGCTTTTATATGGAGCGCGATCCGCACCGCTTCATCGAAGGCATGCTGATCGCGGCCTACGTTGTCGAGGCGGCGGAAACTTATCTTTACATCCGCGACGAATATCCCGAGCTGCGGCTGATGCTCGCCGATGAAATCACCAAGGTCGAAGAGGCCAAGCTTTCGCCGCACACCAAAATCCATCTGCGCCGCGGCGCCGGCGCTTACATCTGCGGCGAAGAATCCGCGATGATCGAATCGATCGAAGGCAAAAGGGGCCTGCCGCGCCATCGCCCGCCTTATGTGGCGCAAGTCGGATTATTCGGCCGCCCGACGCTCGAACAGAACGTCGAGACGCTCTATTGGATCCGCGACATCGTCGAGAAGGGCGCCGACTGGATGACCAGCCAAGGCCGCCGCGAGCGCAAAGGCTTCCGCTCGTTCTCGGTTTCCGGCCGCGTCAAAAAACCGGGCGTGGTGGTGGCGCCGGCCGGCGTCACCGTGCGCGAATTGATCGAGGAATTCTGCGGCGGCATGATCGATGGCGAAAAATTCAAAGGCTACCTGCCCGGCGGCGCGTCGGGCGGCATTCTGCCGGCCTCGATGGCGGACGAGCCGCTCGACTTCGGAACGCTGGAAAAATACGGCTGCTTCGTCGGCTCGCACGCGGTCGTCATTCTGTCCGACAAAGACGACATGAAGGCGGTGGCGTTGAACTTGATGAAGTTCTTCGAGGACGAAAGTTGCGGCCAATGCACGCCCTGCCGCGCCGGCACCGAAAAGGCCGTCAAGCTGATGGCGCAGGGTCCTTGGGATGCAGCGCTCTTGACCGAACTCTCCACCGCCATGCGCGATGCTTCCATTTGCGGCCTCGGCCAGGCGGCGCCGAATCCCTTGTTGTGCGTGCTGAAATATTTCCCCGAGGAATTGTCGAAACCGCTAGGCACCTGGTGAACCATGGCTGACAACAAAAAACCCAACACCTTCACCATCGACGACCGCGAGATCGATATTCGCGAGGGCGAGAGCATCTTCCGCGCCGCCCGCCGCCTCGACATCAAGCTGCCGCACCTTTGCTATTTGCCCAAGCCCGGCTACCGCGCCGACGGCAATTGCCGCGTCTGCATGGTCGAGATCGAGGGCGAGCGCGTGCTGGCGGCAAGCTGCATTCGCAATCCGACGCCCGGCATGAAGGTGAAGACCGCGACGGAACGCGCCAAGACCGCGCGCCGCATGGTTGCCGAATTGCTCGTCACCGACCAGCCGGCCATCGAAATCGCGCACGATCCGGAATCGGAATTCTGGAAGACCGCCAAGCGCCAAGGCGTCAAAGCCGGGCGTTTTCCCAAGCGCGAGAAGATCGCGGTGCCGGCGCCCGACCGCAGCCATCCGGCCATGGCGGTCAATCTCGATGCCTGCATCCAATGTAATCTTGTGCGTGCGCGCCTGCCGCGAAGTTCAGGTCAACGACGTCATCGGCATGGCCGGGCGCGGCCACACCGAAAAAATCGTTTTCGACTTCGACGATCCGATGGGCAATTCGACCTGCGTTGCCTGCGGCGAATGCGTGCAAGCGTGCCCGACCGGCGCGCTGATGCCCTCGACTTTGGTCGACGCCAAGAACGTGCGCACTGAATTTCCCGACCGCGAAGTCAACAGCGTCTGCCCCTATTGCGGCGTCGGCTGCCAGCTCACGTATCAGATCAAGAACGACAAACTGATTTCCGTGGTCGGCCGCGACGGCCCGGCCAACCAGAATCGTTTGTGCGTGAAGGGCCGCTTTGGCTTCGACTATGTGTCAAATCCGCAGCGTCTGATGAAGCCGATGGTGCGCAAGGACGGCGTCAAAAAATCCGCCGACGATCTGGTCGATCCGGCCAACCCGTTCACGCATTTCCGCGAAGCCACCTGGGAAGAGGCGATGGAGCGCGCCGCCTCCGGCTTGAAAAAAATCCGCGATCGCGACGGCTCGCGCGCGCTGGCCGGCTTCGGTTCGGCCAAAGGCTCGAACGAAGAGGCTTATCTGTTCCAGAAACTGGTGCGCACCGGTTTCGGCTCCAACAATGTCGATCACTGCACGCGGCTGTGCCATGCCTCGTCCGTTGCCGCACTTCTGGAAGGCGTAGGTTCTGCGGCGGTGACCGCGACCTTCAACGAGTGCAAGAATTCCGATTTCATTATCGTCATCGGCGCCAACCCGACCGAAAATCATCCGGTCGCCGCCACCTTCTTCAAGCAGGCGGCCAAGCGCGGCGCCAAGCTGGTGGTGATGGACCCGCGCGGGCAGGCGCTCAAGCGTCACGCCTGGCAGATGATGCAGTTCAAGAACGGCACCGACGTCGCCATGCTCAACGGCATGCTCAACGTCATCATCGGCGAGAAGCTGTACGACCAGCAATATGTGCAGACTTACGTGGAAGGCTTCCAGCAGTTGGCCGACCACGTGAAGGATTTCACGCCCGAGGAAATGGAGCCGATCTGCGGCATTCCCGCCGATACCTTGCGCGAAGTGGCGCGCTCTTATGCGCGCGCCGAAAGCGCCATCATCTTCTGGGGCATGGGCGTTTCGCAGCACACGCACGGCACCGACAATGCGCGCTGTCTCATTGCGCTGTCGCTGATCTGCGGCCAGGTCGGGCGTCCCGGCACCGGCCTGCATCCGCTGCGCGGGCAGAACAACGTGCAGGGCGCCTCCGACGCCGGCCTCATTCCGATGTTCTTCCCCGACTACAAGTCGGTGGAGAGCCCGGAGATGATCGCTAAGTATGAAAAGGCTTGGGGCAAGAAGCTCGACCCGAAAAAGGGCAAGACGGTCGTCGAGATCATGGACGCCGTTCATAACGACGAGATCAAGGGCATGTACATCATGGGCGAAAATCCCGCGATGTCCGATCCCGATTTGAACCACGCGCGCGCGGCGCTCGCCCATCTCGAATGTCTGGTGGTGCAGGACATCTTCCTCACCGAGACCTGTTCTTATGCCGACGTGATCCTGCCGGCTTCCGCCTGGCCGGAGAAGGACGGCACCGTCACCAACACCAATCGCCAGGTGCAGATGGGCCGCAAGGCGCTGCCGCTGCCGGGCGAGGCGCGCCAGGATTTGTGGATCATCCAGGATCTGGCCCAGCGCATGGGCGAGACATGGAACTACAAACACGTCGGCGAAGTGTTCGAAGAAATGGCGCGGCTGATGCCGGCGCTCGACAACATCACCTGGGATCGCGTCGAGCGCGAGGACCACGTCACCTATCCGGTCGACTCACCCGATCAGCCCGGCCGCGATGTGGTGTTCGACAAGGGCTTCCCGCGCCCGGGCGGCTTCGGCAAATTGGTGGCGGCCAAACTCACGCCGCCGAACGAGACGCCGGACCACGATTACCCATTCATTCTCACCACCGGCCGCCAGCTCGAGCATTGGCACACCGGCGCCATGACGAGGCGCGCGAGTGTGCTCGACGCGCTGGAGCCGTCGGCTTGCGCCTCGGTGTCGCGCGGCACGCTGGAGAAATTGGGGTTACAGCCCGGCGACATGTTGCGCGTCAGCACGCGCCGCGGCGAAGTTGAACTCGCCTCGCGCCAGGACGACGCCATTCCCGACGGCGTGATCTTTATTCCCTTCGCCTTCGTCGAGGCGGCGGCCAATATATTGACCAACCCGGCGCTCGATCCGTTCGGCAAGATTCCGGAATTCAAATTCTGCGCGGCGAAGGTCGAGGCGGTGGGGCCGAGGGCGGAAGCGGCGGAGTAGAAGCTTCTTATCCCTCCCCCGCGAAGCACGGGGAGGGTGGCCCGCCGAAGCTTTAGCGAAGGCGGGTTGGGTGGGGGCGCGGCAATACTTTCCGCCGTTCGTCCCCGCGAAAGCGGGGACCCAGAGTCATCCGGCAAGAAGATAAGTAAGAACTGGATTTCCGCTTGCGCGGGAACGAACGGGGCTGGCACGGCGCTTACGTGCCTTTGCCCACCCTACAAACAGGAAAAATCGCACGGAAAATAGTCCTTGACGCGTCACCTCGGCTGGACTATATCCCTATCCATCCTCTCCATCCGAGGGCGTTCTCATGAGACGCAAACGAGGGCGGGAGGGGATGCGGCGCCTGCGGGCGGGGTTCGTACCCCCGCTCCCGGGCGGCTCCGGGGTTCCGCTCGGGCGGCATTATGACCGCTCCGCGAGGAGTTCGCTGGACTGGGACAGGCCGAAGCGGGTAACGCCCGCCAAGGCCACGTCCCAGGAAGCGCGGCCTGGAGCTGAGCTTGTGGCGAAAGCCGCAGGCGAGAGCCGCGATGGAGCGCCGAGAGGCGCCCGCACCTCCGAAAAGAGGTGCGGCAAACGGAAGGCACGTAGCGTCACTTGGCGCTCCGTCCCCTCGGGCTTGGCCCCGAGGGAAAAAGATAAGGCCCCGCGAATGGGGCACAGGTTACGGCGCCCCCGCGCCGCAAAGAACAGGGGCGATGGCGCGCGCCTGCACGCCACCCGCCGTGTTACAGTGGCGGCGATCCGCTGAAAGCCGCGCGCACAAAGAAATTCTGCCGTGAAACGCCCAGCCAAAACAAACCGCGCTATTAAGCCGCGCTGGACCATTCGCAACGAATGGTTTCTCGGCGTCAGCCTCGTGACTGTGGGCGTTTTTGCCGCCGCCGGCGAGAACCTGGTGTCCGCCGCCGAAACTACGACTTTGGGTTTCGCGGTCGTCTTCATCTGGTTGTTTGCCGCCATGCTGGGTTCGTCACTGGCGGTGGCGCGGCATGCCGACGCGGTCGCCGAAATCCTCGGCGAGCCCTATGGCACGCTGGTGCTCACTTTGTCGGTGACGGCAATCGAAGTCATGAGCATTTCCGCCGTGATGCTGCACGGCGACAACAATCCGACGCTGGTACGCGATACGCTGTTCGCCATCGTCATGATTATCATGGGCGGCATGGTCGGCGCTTCGCTGCTGGCCGGCGGCATTCGCCAGAGCGAGCAGCATTACAATCTGCAAGGCGCCAACGCTTATCTCGGCGTCATCATCCCGCTGGCGATGCTGACCCTGAGCCTGCCGAATTTTACGACGACCACGCCCGGCCCCACGCTCTCGATTGCGCAGCAGGTGTTTCTGGTTTTCATGTCGGTCGCGCTTTACGGCGCCTTCCTGGTCATACAAACCGGCCGCCATCGCGGTTATTTCGCGTCCGACGAAATTGAGGAAAAGCGTGGCCGCAAGCCGCCGGCGCGCTCGCTCGCGCGTTCCGCAATCCTGCTGATTGCCTACATCTTGCCGGTGGTGTTTCTGGCCGAGCAGCTCGCCAGTCCGATCGATTATCTGATCGAAACGCGGCATTTGCCGACGCAGCTGGGCGGCGTCATCATCGCTTCATTGGTCGCAACGCCGGAGGCGATTGCCGCTACGGGTGCCGCGCTCGACAATAAAATGCAGCGTTCGATCAATATTTCGCTCGGCTCGGTGCTCTCCACCATCGGGCTGACCGTGCCTGCGATGCTGGCGATCAGCTATTTAACCCAGCACGAGGTTTATCTCGGGCTGGTGGCCGCTAATAATCTGCTGCTGGCGGTGACACTGGCGGTCAGCGTCGTCACCTTCGCCAGCGGCCGCACCAATATCCTGCAAGGCGTGGTGCACGTGATGCTGTTTGCCGCTTTTGTAATGTTGATTTTCCAGGCCTGACCGGAAGCCGGCTTATTTCTTGAGCCCAACCTATTTCTTGTAATAAGGCTCGACCGGACCGCTGACCTTGAGCGTCAGCGGATTGCCGTAGCGGTCCGTGCCTTTGCCGACCACCACGCGTATCCAGCCCTCGCTCACGCAGTACTCCTCGACATTGGTCCGCTCGGCGCCTTTGAAGCGAATGCCGACGTCGCGCTCGAGCACGGCGGCATTGTAGAAGGGGCTCTGCGGATCGTTCGATAGCCGGTCCGGTGGCATGTCGGGCGGCGTGTTGGGCTTGTCGGTCATAGGTGGCTTTTAGCAATCTTGGCCGCCGCCGCAAGGGCGCGCGATCTCAATGAAGCCTGCGCGGGCCGCCCTCGACCGTGCGCAGGTCTAATTGCCCGATCAATTCCGCGCGCATCGCTTCGCTCTTTTTGAGCGCGTCTTCGGTCTGCGTCCAGGTGGTGGCGTTGGAGCCGAGTAGAACGATGCCGCCGATAACGGCCGCCATGCTGGCGACAACCATCGAGAAAATAAGCGATACCAGTCCCAATAGCGTGAGCACGAGCCAGACGAAACCTGCGCCGATGGCGAGTTTGGCGGCGAGCGAAATCTTGCCGCAGTGCGCGATCGCCTCGCTTAGGTCCTCGATGCGCGCTTCGATGCGCGCGATGTCGTCGTGGCTGCCGCCGTCCATGGGCTAAGCGTAACCCGGATGGCGGCGCGGCGAAATCCGCCCGCTGGAATCGAAATGGCCGGGCTTTGGGCCCGGCCATCGAAATCATTCCTGCAAGCGGCGAAGGCGCCGCTCAGCCGGCTTTAGCCGCGATTGGGCGGCAGCAAGCGCTTGGCGACGTCCTTGATGACCGTCACCGTATTGTAGGAGGCGACGCCGTTATCGTAAGCCTCGTAATCGACAATCACCTGGTCGCCGGCGGCGAAATCGTCCGGCAGCTTGATGGTCGCGGGAACGGCGGAGAATTGCGACATATCCTCGAGCGTGATCGTACGGGTGGCGGCATCCCAGGCCGTGACGGTCGCGGTGACACTTTCGCAGAGCGCCGGGCCGATGCTGGCCGCGAGCAAGCCGGTGGCGAGAAGAAGCGTGCGCGTAGACATGGTGGTTGAATCCTTTCAGGATCCGTTTGAGCGGTTGACGAATATTCGTGCGGCTCATTTCGCGACCGGCTGTTCGCCGGTGGCTTGGGTCCTCCGGCGGTCGTTTAAGCGGCCGGGGAGAGGCTTACGCGTGGCGCGTTTCATTCCGCGTCTAATCATATCGGGATGATCTATGGCGCGATTGCGGCGGCGGGCGGCGCGCCAAAAAGATTACGCCGCGTTTATACCGCCAGCCGTCATTTCTTAGCCTCTTCGCCGACACCCAGCATGAGACCGAGGCCGACTTTGGCGGCCATGTAGGCGATGAGGGCTGCCGGCAGGGCAAGGTAGAAGCTGGTGTTCAATCCTTGTTGCAGTCCGAACAGGACGGCGGCGCCGATCAGGACCGAGCCGAATTCTGGTTATCCCGATCTTGGTCATCCGCGTTGTCCCCCATTTTGCCCGGCTATTCCGGGCATTTCTCGATCCCGGCATGGCGCCTGCCATGGCTGGGCGGCCCCGGTTCCGCCACGTTTAGCGGTTGATCATTCCAGTTGCCTGCGCTGCCACGCTAGCCGAGGGTGGGCAGAGAATGAAAGAGCATGGCCATGCGTTTGACCCCCGTATTATTGAGTTTCGCCGTTTTGCTGGGCTCGGCCTCGCTGGCCGCGGCCAAGCCCGCTTATGTGCTGACAACCGTGAACTTGCGCGCAGCACCCGGCACCACCAGCGAGGTCGTCACCAAGATCCCGGGCGGCAGCCTGATCGATGCGGATAATTGCACCGACGGCTGGTGCGCCGTCACCTGGCAGGAGAAAAGCGGCTTTGCCATCCAGACCGCGCTCGACCTGAGCGGCCGTGTGCCGGTGCGCCGTGCATCGGCCCCCGTCCCCGCCCGGCGCGCCTATGGCCCGCCGCCCGGCTATGTCGTCGAAGAGCCGCCGGTTTATTACGGTCCGCCGCCGCCGGTCTATTACGGGCCTTATTGGCGCCGCCGCTGGTACCGCTGGTAGACGGCCGGTAATCCGCAGCTAACGCTTCTGCCCGTCGTCGGGTGCGCGCATATTGGCCCAAGGGTCGGTCTTGACCGCCTTGGTCTCGCCCTTCGCGCGCAGACGCGCGGCGTTATATTCTTTGTCGATCTCTTGCTGGCGCTTCTCGCGCTCTTCTCTCTCCAGGGCCAGCGGGCTTTTTTCCTTTTCCCTGCCTGGTGCCCCCACTGATGCCGATCCTTGCGCGAAAGCAGGCCCGCTCAGCAAAGTCGCTGACAATGCCGCCGCGATCAAAATCCGCACGCCGACAGCCATGGCATTCTACCTCGCCGTTACGCCGCGGCCCGCTCCGGCCGCGGTCGACATGATAGGCTAAAGCGGATCGCGGGAAAATGCCGAAATGGCCCGGTCCGGCCAGCTTGACCATAGCGGGAAGGGTGCCGACGGCCGCGATTTTCGTGCTAGATTGCACAGCAATCGTCGAGGCATGGACGGCCAAGCAAGCTTATGTCGCTGCTGACTGAAAACCCGCTGGCTTTGAAATTCGGCGCACCGCGCAGCGACTGGACGCGCGCGGAAGTCGCCGCTTTGTTCGCTTTGCCGTTCCCGGAGCTGATGTTCCAGGCCGCGCTGACGTCACCGCGACAATTTCGACCCGGCCGAGGTGCAAATCTCGACGCTTGCTGTCGATCAAGACCGGCGGCTGCCCGGAAGATTGCGCCTATTGCCCGCAGAGCCGCGCGCTACGACACCGGCGTCGAGGCCGAAAAACTGATGAGCCTGGACGCCGTGCTCAAAGAGGCGCGCGCGGCCAAGGCCGCGGGCGCCATCGCGCTTCTGCATGGGCGCGGCCTGGCGCGAGCCCGAAGGACCGCGAACTTGAGCAGGTTTGCGCCATGGTGGAAGGCGTCAAGGCGCTCGGGCTTGAAACCTGCGCCACGCTGGGGATGCTGACCGCTGAGCAGGCGCGCGCGGCTGAAGGAGGCCGGCCTCGATTATTACAACCACAACCTCGACACCTCGCCGGAATATTACGGCGATATCATCACCACGCGCATCTATCAGGACCGGCTCGACACGCTCGAACACGTGCGCGAGGCCGGCATCCATGTCTGTTGCGGCGGCATTGTCGGCATGGGCGAGGGCGCTCGACGACCGCGTCGGCATGATCGCGACGCTGGCCAGCCTGCCGGAGCATCCCGAGAGCGTGCCGATCAATATGCTGGTGCAGGTCGAAGGCACGCCGCTGAGCAGGCGCGGCCAAGCTCGATCCGCTCGATTTCGTGCGCACCATCGCGGTGGCGCGCATCACCATGCCGGCCTCGGTGGTGCGGCTCTCGGCCGGCCGCGAGGACATGAGCGAGGAGACGCAAGCGCTGTGTTTTCTCGCCGGCGCCAATTCGATCTTCTACGGGCCGAAGCTGCTCACCACGCCCAATCCCGAGCGCGACCGCGACATGCGGCTGTTGGACAAGCTCGGCTTGCGGCCGATGGAATAGGCGGACGGCCGGCAGACAACGCGGCTCGATTCGGGCTATAATGGGTTTCTCAAGTTTTCCAGGAGGCGACCATGTGCCACCACGTTCATGTGACGCTCTCGGCCGAAGAGCGCAAGGAAGCGAAGAAATTCGCCGGCATCATGATCCCGGTCTATGCCTCGATCGTGCTGGCGGTGATCGCGGTGGTGACGGTGAGCAGCGGCAGCCGCCAAGGCGAACTCGTCGCCTCGCGCGCAGCACCGGCGGCGACGCGCTAGCGCGCCGGGAAAAACTAAAGCTCGATCTTGCTGAAAATCGTGATGTCGAGATCGACTTTGTCGCTCGACAGCGTCACCGCCGTGGTGAAAGTCTCGCCGCTTTGCAGCCTGCCGCCGGCAATCGCCTTGCGCAGGACTTTTTCCAATTCGCGTTGCGCACTAAAGCCGATGTTCTTGACGAACCGGCCGATGGCCTCTTGCAATGCGTCGTCGGTCATGGCGGCCAGCTAAGCCCGCGCGCGGCCGCCAATTCAAGCGTCATCGCCGTGGCGCTGCGGATTTAGTTAACGCGCGCCCGCTCCGGCGCCTGCGTTAGCGATGATTCCGGTTTCCGCTGGCCGGTATCGCAGCGATGGTGAATTATTGAATCACGATCGAATTCGGCCTGTTTTAGGAGGGAATAGCGGTGAACTATTTTTCCCAGCCCAAAGGTGCGCCCGACATGAAGGGCGTTAAGCAAGCCGCGGGTGCGCCCCGGCGCGATGCGGCGTCCGGCCAAGCATCGCCGGAAATGGTTTCGACATTCGGCGCCGGCATGATGATCAGCGGCAATATCGTCTGCCCCGGCGCCTTGCAGATTTACGGCCGCGTCGAGGGTGACATTCTCGCGTCTCATCTGGTCGTCTGCGCCGGCGCCCAGGTCGAAGGCAAAATCGTCGCGCAGGAGGCGGTCATCCAGGGTGCGTTCAACGGCACCATCCACGGCAATAATGTCAAGCTGGAAAGCACCGCGGTGGTGGAAGGCGAGATCTTCAACAAATCGCTGACCATTGAGCAGGACGCGCTGTTCGAAGGCATGTCGCGGCGGCTTGAACGGCCGGTCGAAGCGCCATCAACCGACAAGACCAACGGCGCGGCGCCGGGCAAGCCCATTCTGGTCGCGAGTTCCGAAACGGCCGGTTAAGCCGAGCGCTTGGGTCTACTTGCGCTCCAAGCCGCAATATTTCCGCACGCCGTCGTCCCAGCAGCCGGTGTGCACGCAATTCGAATTGCGCGCGCGGCAACTGGTGATGCAGACCGGCACCACCGCGCTATTGGTATTCTTCGCGCAATTGGCGATGCAGGTTTTCAATTCCGTGCCGCACCGCATGGCGTCGGCGCGCGCGCCTTGCGCGCCCAATAAAAGTCCGGCGGCGATTACAGCAATCATCTTGAGTTTCATCATCGCCTGCATCCTCAATGCACCGCCGCGCCCATGCGCGGCGTGATGGCGCCGCGATGGCGGATCACTTCGCCCGCAAGTTTGTGCGCGGCGGCGGCCGCTTCCATCACCGGATGACCGGCCAGCCGCGCCGCTAAGATAACCGGCATTGAAACCGTCACCGGCGGCCGTGGCATCGACCGGCACGACGACTTCCGGCACCGGCACGGTGTCGCGGCTTTCCGCGATCGCCACCAGCGCGTTGTTGGGCCCGTTCTTGACCACGATCTCGTTGACGCCGAAGGCCTGCAGCCGCTCGATCGTGGCCTCCGGCGAGGGATCGCCCCACAGCACCGCCTCGTCGTCATAGGCGGGGAGCGCGATGTCGACGCGCTTGAGCGCTTCGGCGAACACCGTGCGGGTGCGCGTGAGATCGCCGTGCCAGCCGCGCGGACGGAAATTTCCGTCGAAGGCGACCTTGGCGCCGTTGCCGCGCGCAAGCTCCACGCGCGGCAAGAAAGCGCCCGAGCCCGGCATTGGAGTAAAGCGAGAGCGTGATGCCGGAAAAATAAATGAGCCGCGCCGCGGTCAGGGCCGCCGCCACGGCGCTCCATTGCGGCAGTTCGAACAAATCGCGCGCGGGCGAGCCTTCCCGCCAATAATGCGCGCGGCGCTCGCCCTTGGGGTCGGCGTCGATCAGCGCCAGGCCGGGGAGCCTTCCCGGCGCGCGCAGGATCAGCTCGGTGGCGATGCCTTCGGCGGCGGCGAGCGAGACAATGGCATCGGAATAAGAATCCTCGCCAAGCGCGCTGGCAAAGGCCGTCGGCACGCCGGCGCGCGCCAGATAAATCGCGGTGTTGAATGTGTCGCCGGCACTCGAGAGCGCGTAACGGCCGTCGGCGCCGCGCGCGAGTTCAACGATGGCTTCGCCGATGCAGATGGCGCGGCTGGCGGGCTCGGTCATGAATCATGGTGTATCACGCTCGCGCCGTCACGCGAAGCGTGGACAAACTCAGCGCTAAGAAATAGCCGCCGGCGCTGAGCAGCGCGATGCAAAAACTCACCGGCCAGTCGGTGTGATAGGCGATGGTGATGCCGAGCCAGGCTTCCGCCAAAGCGAGCGCGGCCGACACGATCAAGCCGCTCCACAGGCCGGTGGTGACGCGTTGGGCCGCCGCCGGCGGTCCGACCATCAACGTGAACACCAGCAAGACGCCGACGATCTGCGCGCATTCCGACACCGCCAGCGCGACGATGGCAAGGAACGCGGTGGAGACGAAACGCAGCGGCACGCCTTTGGCTTCGGCCAGTTCCGGCTGCAGGCTGACGAATATCAACGGCCGCATGATCGCGGCCAGCGCGGCAAGCGTGATCACGGCGAGCACCGCGAGCGTCGCGATCATTTCGTGATCGACGGCCAGCACATTGCCGAACAGCAGCGCGGTCGCTTGCGTCGCGAACGACGTATAATAATGCAGGAACAAGAGCCCGAAGCCGAGCGCCAGCGCCAGCACGATGCCGATGGCGACGTCGCGGTTGCTGATGCGCTCGCTCAACAGGCCCATGGTGATGCCGGCGGCCAGCGTGAAGCCGATCAGGCCCCACAAAGGCGCCAAGCCGATCAAGCCGGCCCCGGTCGCGCCGGCAAATCCGATATGCGAGAGCGCGTGGCCGGCAAAGGTCTGCCCGCGCATCACCAGGAAATAGCCGACCAGCCCCGACACCACCGCGACGATGCCGGCGGCGGCGAAAGCATTGTTCATGAATTCATATTGGAACATGTCAGTGATCATGATGGTGGCCGTGATCATGTCCATGTCCGTGCCCATGGTCGTGCGCATGATCGTGGCTGTGCGGGGCGTGCTCGACGTCGCGGCCGCGCGACATGACGAAGATATGGCCGCCGGCGCGCACCACTTCGATCTCGGTATCGTAGAGCGCCGAAAGCACCGGCGCGGTGATCACCTCGTCGACGGTGCCGAGCACGGCCTTGCCGTTGCCGAGATAGAGCACGCGGTCGAGCGTGCCGATGAGCTGATTGAGTTCGTGCGCGCTGAACAGCACCGTGATCTTGCGCTCGCGGCAGACATTGCGCACCACGTCGATCACCACTTCCTGGTGGCGGGCGTCCAGGCTGATCAGCGGCTCGTCCAGCAGCAAGAGCTTCGGCTCGCCGATCAGCGACTGCGCCAGCAAGAGCCGCTGGCGTTCGCCGCCCGACATGTCGGAGAGCGCCCGGTTGGCCAGATCGCGCGCGCCGACCAGCGACAGCGTCTCGTCGATCATGCGGTGGTCGGCGGCTTTAAGCGAAGGCATGCCCCAGCGCTCGCCGTTGAGCGAAGAGGCGATGAAATCGAGCCCGCGCACGCGCAAATCGGGCAGCACTGTGCGCACCTGCGGCAGATAGCCGATGTGCGGATCGCCGCGCCGCGGCGTTTGTCCGAACACGCGCAAGCTACCTTGGCTCGGCGGCAGCAGGCCAAGAATGGCGCGCATCAGCGTGGTCTTGCCGGAGCCGTTGGGGCCGAGCACGCCGATGAATTCGCCCGATCGGATCGCAAAGCTAGCGTCGGCGAGCACCGCCCGCGCGCCGAGTTTGATGGTGGCGTGGTCGAGTTCGACAGGATTCACGAGTTCGGGCCGGCCAAAGCTTTCTCGGTGTCGTTGAGTTCGCCCAGCATCCAATCCTGGAACGACACGCCCGGCGGCTGGGTTTCGGTAACCGCGACCACCGGGATCTTCGCCGCGCGCGCAATCGCGACCAGATGCTGCACGATCTTGTCGGAAGCCTGCTTGTTATAAAACATCACGCGCACTTTGTGCTCTTTCAAATCGCGCTCGAAGGCGGCGACGTCGCTGGCGCTCGGCTCGGTGCTGTTCATGATCGACAACTGGAATTTCTCGTTGCGCATGGAAAGCCCGAGCGCTTCCGCCATATAGCCGAACACCGGCTCGCTGGCGGTCACCGGCTGGCCGGAATATTTCTTGCGCACCGCGTCGATCTTCTCGTCGAGCGGTTTGAGCGAAGCGATGAAAGTCGCGAGCCGCGCCTGAAATTCGGCGGCGTGAGCGGGATCGGCTTTGCTCAGCGCCAGTGTCAGCGCCTTGGCGACCGCCGGCATGGTAGCGGGGTCGTACCAGAGATGCGGGTTGTCGCCGGCTTTTTTGTGCACCAAATCGGCGGCAACGATCTCAACGCGGCCCGCATGCGGTGCGGCGGCGAGCAGCTTGGGCATCCACGGGTCGTAATCGGCGCCGTTATAGACGACGATCTGCGCAGCCGACAGCTGGCGCGCGACCGCGGGCGAAGTCTCGAACAGATGCGGGTCCTGATCCGGATTGCTCAGGACGCTGACGACCTCGACCTGCGCCCCGCCGATCTGTTGCGCCACGCCGCCGTAGAAATTCTCCGCCGCCACCAGTCTGATGGGACCGTCGGCTTTGGCGTTGGAAGCCGTGAGACCGAGGGCGAGCAAAAAGGCGAGAGCGAAGCCGGAGACGGTTTTCATGGGCACTTCCCTGTGATGGACAGGGGTTACGAGCATGTAACAATATAACATATCACGTGGCAAGACTATGGCGGCTTTCTTTGTGTTTTTCAGCCTTGGTTAGCGGCGCAACGTGTCGGGCGGCAGGCCCGGGGTCGGGCCTTGTTCGGGCGGGACGAGGCCGGGGATCTCGCGCTCAAAGCCGGGAGGCGCGGCTTGCGGTGCCGCGGGTGGCGGCGGCGGTTGAATGCTAGCGCCTGGGCATCAACGTCGCGCCGCCATAGAGCAAGCCGATGGCGATCAACCAGCTGCCGAGGATGCGGCCGGGGATCGTGAACCAGTCGCGCCGGAACGCGCGCAACGTGAGCATGACGGAGCCGACGATCCAGAGCGCAATCGCTATTCCAGCGAGCGGGAAGCGCCAATCGTGCAGGCTCGGGTCGCTCACTCTGTTCGCGAATACCAGCATGGCGCCGGCGATGAGCGCAGCGAACGGCAGCAATCCCCGGCGCAGCCGCGCGCCAGTTGCGAGCGCGAGGCCGACAGCGAGACAGGATATCGGCCCGGTGAGGAAATCGTGGCTGGCCGCCTGCGGCAGCGCGGCCAGCGCCGTGACGAAGTGGTCCTGCGTGACGAGGCCGGCGGCGATGCCGCAAGCGAACAGCAGCAATGAAACCACGCAGAGATAAATATCGACCAGCGCCAGGGCCACGCCGAGCCCCAGCAGCGGCAGCACGCGCACGGGCGCCAGTGCGCTGGTGGCGATCCACCAGGCCAGCGTGCTCTGCGCGGTTGCCGGCAGGAATTCGATCGCCGCCAGAACGATCGCCCCGATCGCGGCGAGCGCCGGTCCGCTCCATGCTCTCAACATGGCGGCGGCGCGCTCATGCACTCAGGCGGCGCCGACGGCGGGGACAAGGAAATAAAGTCCGGCCAAACCGATCAGCGCGCCGAGCCCTTGCGCGAGACGGCCGCCCATCGGCTTGTGCAGCGCCAGGCCGACGCCGATGCCGAAGATGTGGATCATGCCGGTCGCCAGCACAAAGCCGATGGCGAAGTCGGCGGGGTCGGCCGCGCGCGGCAACTCGGCGCCATGGGCGTAGCCGTGACAGACCGCAAACACCGCGATGACGAGAAGCGCGATCCATTCCAAGGGATGCCAGGCGAAAGCAATGGCGAGGCCCAGCACGACGATCGATAACGCGATGCCGATCTCCACGCCCGGCAGTGGCAATCCGAGGATGCCGGCGGTGCCGCCCGCGACCATGATCAGCGGAAAAGTCACCGGCAGCGTCCACACCGAACGGCCGCCCATCTGCGCGCCCCACAGACCGACCGCAAACATCGCCAGGAAATGATCCGGCCCGCTGAGCGGATGAGCAAAGCCGCTGCCGAAACCGGCGGCGCCCTCGCGGATGATGTGCGCGGCGGCGGGCATCGGCCACAGCGCGAGGCCAAATACCAGCGCAACAGCGGCACAACCAGCAGCGATAGAATGTCTCGGCCTATCATCGTCGTGTCCCGTTGGTGCACGCCGCGCAGTGGCCGTGTAGCAATTTCAGCAAGCATAGCCTTGGCGGTACGATATGGCCAAGCGGGGTGGGTCGCTCTGCGAGCCCCATCCGGTCTCGCTTGCGCGCGCGGTAAGCCGATATGGCAAAAACCGAATTGCTAATCGGAATTCATGACATTGTGATTGCGGGCTTAACACTCGCACAGCGTTTTTCTGCCACACCGGGGCCTCACCGAGACCGAGGCCTGCCATGGCGGTTAGCATTCAGCTATTGAAGAAGAACGTCTATCAGCGCGGCGTGATCGCCTGCCGCAAGTGCCATTCACCGATCAATGTCTATAAGCTCATTCCGCTGCGCGACGAATTCTCGGTGCGATGTCCGCAGTGCGGGGATCGCGGTCATTATAATAAGCGCGAGCTCGCATTGCAGGAATTGCCCGAGCGGCGCAAGAAGCCGCGCGGCTAGCAGCGCTGCAGCCGGAATCTCATAGAAATCGCCGGCTAACCTGAACGTCGCGCTTGACCCTATGCAATTCGTCGTCGAGGCGTTTGACCTCGCGCGCAAGCTCGGCGATCGCCTTGAGCAGGCTCACGTTGATGTCGCGTTGCGCGACTTGTTCCTTCGCGTTGCGAATGAACGTTTCGGCGTTTGATAGTGACATAAGCGGGTCGGACTGCTGCATCCAGAGCCAATCGGCACAGCATGCGCGCGCAGCGATAAATTTACCGCCAAACCTGAATGTAAAACTGTAGCGATTTTGTTCATGCGCCCGCAGGCTGCCCTGCGCGCTTAGGTCTGATCGCCGTATCGCTCTTTCACCGCGGCCGCCACGAACATTTTGCGGCCCTGCCGGCCGGGCGTGGTTTCATGGGCGGCGCACCAGATCGGAAAGGTTTTCGGATCGATGCGCACCTTCATCACCGGATGGCCATAGGCTTCCAAGCCCTTTTTCATCTCCTCGGCCATCTTCAACCATTGCTTCCACGCCGGCGGAAACGTCTCGGCGTCGGCGAAGGCTTTGAGCGCCGCCGGATAGTCGGCTTCCTCGATCCAGAAGACGCCGACGGCGGGCAGGGGGTTGTCGTCGGAATTGGCCATGGGGTTGAGCCTAGCACAGCTCGCTTTTACCAGGCGGATCGCCGCAACCCGCTCCCTCCCGCTTGCGGGGGAGGCTCACGCTGCGCTAATCCGGCCTATGCGCCGATGAATTCGAAAAGGGGCAACGATGAGCGGCCACATCACCAAGAAGATTCTCAAAGGCTCTTATCGTGATCTCACCGAGCGCGCGAAAATCGACCTCGATTTCCTGCTGTTGACCGTTGCGGCGGCCGTAATTTGTGCTTTTGGCTTCCGGATGAACAGTGCCCCCGTCATTGTCGGCGCCATGGTGATTTCGCCGCTGCTCTATCCGGTGATCTGCGCCGGCGCGGCGACTTACGAGACCGATTGGAGCGCATTGCGCCGGGCCGTCGCTACATTTGCGGTGGGCTTTGTTGCCGCCGTCGCCGCCGCGGTCGTCGTCGGTCTTATTTCCGCGACGACATTTCCGGTCGGAGATCGTCGATCGCTTAAGCGCGTCGAACATGGATTATTTTTTGGTCGCGTTATTTTCCGGGCTGGCCGGAACCTATGCGTTCTATTCGCCCAAGATTCACGAAGCCGTCGCCGGCATCGCGATTTCCGTCGCGGTGATCCCGCCAATCGTCATGCTCGGCATCGGGCTGGGCATCGGGATCGCCAAACAGAATACCAATCTCGTTTATGTCAGCGGCATGATCGTGCTCGGCAATATCATTGGAATTTACCTCGGCTCCATGATGATGGTCGCCGCTCTGCATCGGATTTCGGGGGCCCGCGCGCGCAGGGCGCGTTAGCCGGCTTGTTCGCCCAACGGCTCTGATTTTCGGGCGCGCAGCAGGAAGCCGCTAACGCGATTGCGGGATCGGATTCGGGGCGCTGCTGTCGGATTGCGGCGCGCCGGATTGCGATGTGGCCGAGGGCGGGTTTGCCGTCGTGGCCTGGTGATGCGGCGTCATGAACGACACCGCCAGCGCAAAGCCAACCCACACCCACCAGTAGCTTTTCCGCAGATCGAGGACTTTTGCGGCTCCCGTTCCGTCATGCGCGCCGCCGCCCGGCATGGCCGCGGTCTCGCCCGCTTGCGGCAGCAGCTTGACCAGCCGCGCGGCGATGGCCGCAGCTTCCGGCGACTTCCAGCTTTTGCCCGAGACCAGATCGAGGATCGAGAGCAGCGTTTTCTCCGCGATCGCCTTGGGCATGGCCGCCAGACGCGTCGCCTCGTCCCACGGATCGACATTCATCCGCGCCAGCGCGGAAAGGACGCTCAGGCGCGTCCCGTTGACGTCCTCGCAGACCGGCGCATAGAGAAAGTTCTCGTATTGGGCATTCAAGGTTGAAAATCTCGGACGATGATCCACGATTGCGCCGCCTCTGGTTACGCTACCGGAGCACCATAAGGTGTCGATATGATGATGCTGACTTGGGTGGCGTAGGGGTAACGGCCAGCGCGGCTATTCGTTCAGCCTTGCGAAAAAGATATATTATGCGCGCCTAGCCTTAATCATTGCGCCCGCCGGCGGCGTTGTCTCATAGTGCGGGTGCGACATTATGCCGAGGAGATCGACTTATGCCTGACCACTTGGCGACGCTTGCGGAGCTCGACCAACGCATCGCGGATATACGGGAAAACATGCGCCAATTGATCGAGCAGGCGGCCGCCTTTTCCGGCGCCGCCGACGACGACCGCACGTCGCAGCGGATCACCGACCAGCAAAAGCTGCTCGACCGCCTGACCAAAGAGCGCGACGAACTGGCCAAGATAAAGAAGTAACGGGCGCTAGCGGCATTGCCGGCGCCGAGGGCTAATTCTGCCTTGCGGCGCCGTTCGAGGGGAACCAAACCGTTCACGCCGGATTGGTCTTGGTGTCCTCAACGATCCAATATTTAGGAGCTTTTCATGACCGATAAAATCACACCGCCCCTCGATACCGCGAAGAAAACCGACGTGCCGCATCCCGGCATGATGGGCGATGGCACCGAAGAGCAGAATTTGAACGAGACCGGCAACCCGGCAGACCGCATCAAAAAGAACGATGTCGACGCCGCTTTTGCCGAGCAGCCGGCGAAAAAATAGCGCGCCCGCCGCCTCAGCCGAACAGCATTTTGACCAGCTGGCCGAACCAGGTGATGACCGGGAACGGCGTCAAATATTGCAGCGCCAGCGCGATGGCTAAAACCACCGCCACATTGATGGCCGCCCCGATCGCCAGCCGCTGCGCCAGCGGCGGATAAGGCGGCTTGTCGCCGGGCGGCCAGGCGAAGGTTTCTTCCCATTGCGGCTGCGGAATGTGCGGCGGCCTGATTTTCTCGAACGGCACCCAGGCGCGGTAGGCGGCGATGCCGCGCTCGCGCGCAATCGCATTGCGCAGCCAGAACGCATTGTGCCGCCCGGCGAGATCGACGATTCGCTCGAACGCCAGCCGCGCCAGCAGCAAAATCAGCAGACAGGCGAGATAGACGTAGCCGATCCAGAAGCCGGACGTGAGCCACGACTTGGTGAAGGAGCGCACGTTGAACACGGCGGCAAACACATCCACCGTGCCGCCGACCAGTTTGTCGAGCCCGGTGAAGATGCGCCCGAACACCGAGACCGGATCGGCGGCCTGCAAGAACAAAATGATCGCGACCACGATGGCGAGCTGGAACAGCGGAAACCGCAAAATGCTGCGGACCGGCGCGGTGATTTGTTTGAGCAGGCCCATGCGGGGCTCCTGGGGGTGACTGAATCGTCTTTATCGCAGAGCCTAGCACACGGCGTTGCGGCTTAGAGTCACCCAGGGCCATACTCGTCATGGCCGGGCTTGTCCCGGCCATCCACGGCTTGCTTTCCTGAACAAAAGACGTGGATGCCCGGCACGAGGCCGGGCATGACGGCAGATTACGCTGCGCTGATCCGCCCTACGGGCTACGAAAAATTGAATTGGTTGCGCTCCAAGCGTTTTGACAGCCTCTTGCTGCGTTTCAGAGCGCTGGCGCTGAGTAATCCAAAGCGACAAGATGACCGTCCAATCGGCCCCAGTCGGACGCCTTGTATTCGAACGGAGCAGTTTCGTCAGGCGGCATGTAGTCCCAATCCGGAAAGCCGTCGGCATCTATCAGATGGTTCTTTTCATTCTCTGTCAGAGGTTGTGCTTTGGGCATTATGACAGCAATACCGAACGGCAATATTCCATAAATTGGGCAAAGCATTTTTCGCCGAACATCCGTAGTCCGCTTCCAAAGTTCGCTTTCATATCCGTTACAGGCCAGTCCGCGAGCGCCCTTGGCGAATTTTATTGCATAACGCCCGATACAAAGCGTCATGCGTGTTGATCCGTGGCAAATCGAAATCATATGGCTTGCTGATGAAAGTTTCAAAGCCGCGAATTATTGCATGGTCGGCGATTGCTCGGAACGGCTTGCATTTATTAGGACATTTGTGGTCTTGCCCCAGACCCCCTATATCTCCTCCCCACAGGAGCCCCATTCCCCAATGCCCCCCGCCGCGCCCGCCCCCGCCAAAATCCCCGTCACCGTGCTCACCGGCTATCTCGGCGCCGGCAAGACCACGCTGCTCAACCGCATTCTGTCCGAGCCGCACGGCAAGAAATACGCCGTCATCGTCAACGAATTCGGCGAGATCGGCATCGACAACGAGCTGATCGTCAACGCCGACGAGGAAGTGTTCGAGATGAACAACGGCTGCATCTGCTGCACCGTGCGCGGCGACCTGGTGCGCATCATCGACGGGCTCATGCGGCGTAAAGGAAAATTCGACGCCATCATCGTCGAGACCACGGGGCTGGCCGACCCAGCACCTGTGGCGCAGACGTTTTTCATGGACGAGAATGTCGGCGCCAAGACCAAGTTAGATGCCGTGGTGACGGTGGCCGACGCCAAGTGGCTCAAAGATCGTCTGAAGGACGCGCCCGAGGCCAAGAACCAGATCGCCTTTGCCGACGTGATCCTGATCAACAAGACCGATCTGGTGAGCGAGGGCGAGCTCGCCGAGATCGAGGCGCGCATCCGCGGCATCAATCCTTATGCGCGTTTGCACAGGACGGAGCGCGCGCGTATCGATATCAACGAGGTGCTCGGCCGCAACGCCTTCGACCTCGACCGTATTCTGGACATCGAGCCGGCGTTCCTCCAGCCTGAGGAAAACGGCCACGATCACGATCATCATCATGACCACGATCATTCACACGATCACGGCCACGCGCACAGCCACGGCGGCTTGAAGCATTATCACGACGAAGACATGCAATCGATTTCGATCAAGAGCGACAAGCCGCTCAACCCGGACAAGTTTTTTCCCTGGGTGCAGGATCTGGTGGCGACCGAGGGCAAGGATATTTTGCGCTGCAAGGGGATATTGTCGTTCAAGGACGATCCCGAGCGCTTCGTGTTCCAGGGCGTGCATATGATTTTGGACGGCGACCACCAGCGCGCCTGGGGTGCGGATGAAAAGCGCACCAGCCGCCTCGTTTTCATCGGCCGCAAATTGCCGGAGGATAAGATTCGGCAGGGTTTCGAGGCTTGCGTCGCTTAGCTGCCTTCCTTTCCCTCTCCCCTTGTGGGAGAGGGTGCCCGAGCGGAGGCGAAGCCGAGCGAGGGCGGGTGAGGGGGCTAGTGAATAACGAGAGTCACGTCCCCCTCACCCGGCTCGCGCTTCGCGCTCGCCACCCTCTCCCACGAGGGGAGAGGGAAAAAGAGTTTGCCGCTAGCGTTTGAAATTTAATGACCGACACCACCACCCCGCTTCCCTCTCTCGCCGACCGCGTCCGCCCCGTGGCCGCGGGCGCAGGCGTGGTGGGCGTGCATTTTTTTGGGCACACGCCGGTGTTCGTGCTCGGCGAGGAAGCTTTGTTGTTCGCGCCCGAACAAAGCGAGCAGCGCGTGAGCATCCATGCCGGCGCGATCCTCGCCAGTTGCGCCGATGGCGAACGCATCGTCACCGGCGGCGATGACGGCACGCTGGTGTCGACCGATGCGGACGGCGAATTTCGTGTCATCGCTACCGACGGCAATAAGCGCTGGATCGACCAGGTCGCGCTCGGGCCCGACGGCGCGGTGGCCTGGTCGGCGGGCAAAATCGCCCACGTGCTCACCAAAAAGGGCGAGGACCGCACGCTACGAGGCGCCGTCGACCGTGGCGGGGCTTGCTTTTGCGCCCAAGGGCTTGCGGGTAGCGATCGCGCATTACAACGGGGTCACGCTCTGGTTTCCCAATGCCGCCGGCGTTGCGCCTGAGAAGCTCGAATGGAAAGGCTCGCATCTCGGCGTTGCCTTCAGTCCGGACGGACGCTTCGTCGTCACCTGCATGCAGGAGCCGACGCTGCACGGCTGGCGGCTTGCCGATGCTCAGCACATGCGCATGTCGGGCTATTCGGCGCGCGTGCGCTCGCTCTCGTGGACATCGGGCGGGGATTTCCTGGCCACATCTGGGGCGGAGCAGCTGATTTTGTGGCCGTTCGACGGCAAAGACGGGCCCATGGGCAAGCAGCCGAAACTTCTTGCCCGCTCCGAGGCGCGCGTTTCGGTCGTCGCGTGCCATCCCAAGCAGCCGGTGGTGGCCGTGGGTTATGCCGATGGTGTCGTGCTGCTGGCGCGAATCGACGATGGCGCGCTGATTCAGGTGAAGCCGGCAGGCGCCTTGCCCGTGAGCGCGCTCGGCTGGGACTCAACCGGCCAGACGCTCGCCTTCGGAGACTGAAGGCGGTGCCGGCGGTGTGCTCACGTTCTGAGTCCAGCCGCCCGTCAACGCACCAGCACGTTCTTGAACTGCCAGGGATCGTCGCCGTCGATGTCTTCCGGGAACAATCCGGGCCGGTCGGTGATCGGCGTCCAGTCGGTGTATTGCCCGATCACCGGCCCAAGATAGGGCCGCTGAATTTCGAGACAGCGGCGGAAGTCCATCTCGTCGGCCTCGACAATGCCGCGGTCGGGATTCTCCAGCATCCAGACGATGCCGGCGAGCGCCGCCGAGGTGACCTGCAGGCCGGTGGCATTCTGGTAAGGCGCGAGCTGCCGGGTTTCCTCGATCGAAAGCTGCGAGCCGTACCAGTAGGCGTTCTTGGCGTGGCCGTAGAGCAAGACGCCCAGTTCGTCGATGCCGTCGACGATCTCGTGTTCATCCAAAATGTGCCATTTCGGCTGCCGCTTCCACGCCGCGCCCGCCATCTCGTGCAGCGAAAGCACGGCGTCGTCGCAGGGGTGATAGGCGTAATGGCAGGTCGGCCGGTAGGCGACTTTCCCGTTCTCGCGCAGCGTGAAGTAGTCGGCGATCGAGATCGCTTCGTTATGGGTCACCAGAAAGCCGTGCTGCGCCTGCGCGGTCGGCGTCCAGGAGCGTACGCGGGTGCCGGCGCCCGGCCGCAGCAGATAAATGGCGGCGTCGCAGCCGAAATCGTGCCGGCGCCCGTCTTCCGGCATGGTCTTTTCGTGGGTGCCCCAGCCGAGTTCGGACGGCTGCAAGCCCTCCGACACGAAGCCTTCGACCGACCAGGTATTGACGAAGACGCCGCGCGGCTTGGGGGTGCGCACGCGCTGGGTGTCGCGCTCGGCGATGTGGATTCCCTTGACGCCCACTTTCTGCATCAGCCGGCACCAGTCCTCGCGTTCCTTGGGCACCTCCGTCTTGAGACCGGTGTCGCGGGCCAGATCCAAGAGCGCCTGCTTGACGAACCAGGACACCATGCCGGGATTGGCGCCGCAGCAGCTCACCGCCGTGATCCCGCCGGGCCGACGCTTGCGCAAGGCCAGCACGCTCTCGCGCAGCGCATAATTGGAGCGCTGCGAAACCGAGAAATTGCGGTTGTTGTAGAGGCCTGGCCAGGGCTCGGCCACGGTGTCGATGTAGAAGGCGTCGACGTCTTTGCAGAAGTCCATCAGGTCGACCGACGAGGTATCGACCGACACATTGACGATCATGCCGCGCCCG
Organism: uncultured Alphaproteobacteria bacterium; assembly: GCA_963756805.1. Lineage (GTDB taxonomy): Bacteria > Pseudomonadota > Alphaproteobacteria > Rhizobiales > Xanthobacteraceae > Pseudolabrys. The sequence goes on along the minus strand of CAVWPH010000011.1, from coordinate 43,237 downwards.
GGGCCGGTGGTCAGCAGCGGCTTGAGCACCTCGCGGTAGTTGTCCTTGGTGAGGGCGACTTTGAGAAAGCGCAGCTTGCGCTCGTCCAGCAGCGCCCGGTCGGTGTCTACCGGGTCGATGACGACGAATTTGGCGGGGTCGAACTCAATGTGGCGCTCCAGCAGCGGCAGGGTGCCCTTGCCGATGGAGCCGAAGCCGATCATCACGATCGGGCCATCGAAACGGGCGTGGACGGGCCAAACAGTCATATTTCAGGTACTCCGCAATCATCGGGTGATATCCGCCGCCGCGCGCAAACGGAAGGGACGCCGCGCAAAATGGCGCGCGGCGTCCACTGCAAATAACATATTTTCCGCCTGAATCAGGCCGCGTGTGCGTCTTGTCGGGCTTGGGTACGCCGGCGCTGCGGGACTGGGACCGCGATGTCCGGCGCGCCGGTCGCCCGGATCAGTCCGCGGGCGCCGTCGAGCGCAGCCGGCACAAGCTCGAGCGCGAGCAGCCGGTGGCGCTCGAACGGACCGGGCAGCTTGAGCGCGCCGGTTTTTTCAGCCGTAAAGCCGAAGCGGCTGTAGTAGGGCGCATCGCCAACCAGGATGACCGCGCCATGGCCGAGCCGGCGCGCTTCGGCGAGCGAGTGCCGCACCAAAGCGGCACCGAGGCCACGCCGGCGCGCTTGCGGATGCACCGCGAGCGGCCCAAGCAGCAGCGCCGGGCGGTTATTGCCCGCGTTGACGTGCCACAGCCGCACCGTGCCGACGATGCGGCCGCGATCGAGCGCAACCAGCGACAGGCCATCGGCCGGCAGGCGGTCGGCACGCAGCCGCGCTGAGGGCTTGGCGTGGCGCACCGGACCATAGGCCAGGTCCAGCAAGGCCTCGCGGGCCTGGTAGTCCGCCGGCCGTTCGGTCCGGATCGTTGTCATAGCGCGTCAATCCCCGCCGGGCGCGCGCGAAAGTGCGCGCACCCGAGCTCAGCAAGTCGAATGAAGGGAAGGCGGGAGCCGGCGCACCGGCTCCCAAGGTTCTCAGATGTGGTAGGTCTTCAAGGGCGAGAAGCCGTTGAAGGCCACCGACGAGTAGGTCGCCGTATAGGCGCCGGTGCCTTCGATCAGCACTTTATCGCCGATCTCCAGGCTGACCGGGAGCATGTAGGGCTCCTTCTCGTACATCACGTCGGCCGAATCGCAGGTCGGACCGGCCAGGACGCAAGGCGCCATGGCGTCGCCGTCCCGCGGGGTGCGGATCGGATAACGGATCGACTCGTCCATCGTCTCGGCCAGGCCGCCGAACTTGCCGATGTCGAGATAGACCCAGCGCACGTCGTCTTCCTCGCTCTTTTTGGAGACAAGGACGACTTCGCTCTCGATCACGCCGGCATTGCCGACCATGCCGCGGCCCGGCTCGATGATGGTTTCCGGGATGCGGTTGCCGAAATGCTTGCGCAGCGCCTTGAAGATGGCGTTGCCGTAGGTTTTCACCGTCGGCACGTTCTTCAGGTATTTGGTCGGGAAACCGCCGCCCAAATTGACCATCGACAGGTTCATGCCGCGCTCGCCGCACTCCTTGAATACCGCGGCCGCAGACGCGAGCGCGCGGTCCCAGGCATGCTGATTGCGCTGCTGGGAGCCGACATGGAACGAGACGCCATGCGGTTCCAGGCCCAGTTTCAGGGCATGTTCGAGCACGTCCACGGCCATACCCGGCTCGCAGCCGAATTTGCGCGACAGCGGCCATTCGGCGCCGACGCAATCCGACAGGATGCGGCAGAACACGCGGGAGCCGGGCGCCGCACGGGCGACCTTTTCCACTTCGGGTTTGCAGTCGACCGCGTAGAGGCGGACGCCGAGCGCGTAGGCGCGCGCGATATCGCGCTCCTTCTTGATGGTGTTGCCATAAGAGATGCGGTCGGGCGTAGCGCCTGCGGCCAGCGCCAGCTCGATTTCGACCACCGAGGCGGTGTCGAAGCAGGAGCCGAGCTTAGCCAACAGCGCCAGCACCTCCGGCGCCGGGTTTGCCTTCACCGCGTAGAACACGCGGGTGTCGGGCAAAGCCTTGGCGAAGGCGGTGTAGTTGTCCTTTACGACGTCGAGGTCGACGACAAGGCAGGGCCCTTCGTCGTTTCGGGTCTTCAGGAAGTCACGGATGCGCTCAGTCATTGGCGCGATTCCCCTACAGCGTGGGCCACGGAGGGCCCGGTTTGCGTGAGTTCTGAGGTCGAATGGCTGCGCCCGTTGGATACGCGCAAGCCAGCGACGCTCAGTCACTCACTCAAGAGCTGCCTTGGATTGGAAGGGGATGCCTTCCGCACGGCCGACAGCAAGGATGAACAAGCCTCTTCGGTGACCCGCGCCGGTGGTGGAGACCGGCAGAAGACCAGAGAAGCCCGATCGTCGTTGCTTCAAGACGCGTCCCCTGCTGAGAGCAGGGTTTGCCGGTTTCGCCTCCGGCTGCCGGTCAGATTTCTTGGAGAGTTTTTGGCTTCTCTCTCCAGGCGGCTGGCGGGCCTCTTGTCCCGCTACCTACCGACCGACACACGTCCACAGGCACGTGCGAATTTGGGCAACAATGGAAATAGCAATTTTTTCGCGCGATGCAAGAGAAATAGTTCTCCGCACGCCAAAACTTTCTTAACTTTCTGTGGAGACGTCGGCGCGCTCGCGCGCTCACTCGCGCGCGGTGAACGGCTCGATGTGGTGCGCGTTGCGGACGAACTGAACCATGATGGCGATGCCGCAGAGCACGAAGAGCGCGTCGAGGATGCGCTGGCCGATGTTGCCGAGGTCGAACAGCGTGGCGACCGCCCATGAGCCGGCGAAGGCCGCGCCGAACACCTCGGCGCCGATCAGGATGGCGGCGCTCACCACGGTGAGGACGTTGAGCCAGACGATGCGGCGGCCAGGCGCCGGGCTGGGCATGGACATGAGCAAGCTCCCTTGAGACGGCCGCAATGTCCACGAATCCGGCTGATAGAATCAAGTCCATAGCAGGCCCTGCCGGTTTGACCTTGCGCATGGCGCAAGCCCGCGGGCTGCGGCAGTGTCCACTCATGGCGACCGCAGACATCCTTAAACATGCCCGCCCGTTCCTCGCCGGCGTTGTCGCTGCCGGTCTGGCAGCAGGGCTCGCGGCGAAGTTAACCGGCTTCGGCGCCTGGTCGCCCGCCATCTGGGCCGGCGTCACGCTGCCGGTGCTGCTGGCGTTGCTGACCGAGATTGTGACGAGTTTGCGGCGCGGCGACCTCGGTCTCGACATCGTGGCGGCGCTGTCGATGACGGCGGCGCTTGCCGTCGGCGAGGACCTGGCGGCGGCGATCGTCGCCTTGATGTATGCCGGCGGCCAGCTGCTGGAGAGTTTCGCCGAGCGGGCGGCCCGGCGCGAGATGACCGCTTTGCTGTCGCGGGTGCCGCGCAGCGCGCTGCGGCACCAAGACGGCCGCCTGGAAGAGGTGGCGCTTAACCTTATTGAGCCCGCCGACCGGCTCCTGGTGCGTCAGGGCGACGTCGTGCCGGTGGACGGCACGGTCGCCGCGGGCGTGGCGATTCTCGACCAATCGGCGCTCACCGGCGAATCGCTGCCGGTGCAGCAAAGCGCCGGCCAGGCGGTGCTGAGCGGCTCGACCAACGTGGGTGAGGCCTTCGACCTGACGGTGACCCGGCGGGCCGAGGAAAGCACCTATGCCGGCATCGTCCGCCTGGTGGAGGCGGCGCAGCGCTCGCGCGCGCCGATGTCGCGGCTGGCCGACCGCTTTGCCATTGTCTTTCTGGCGGTGACGGTGGCGCTGGCGGGCCTTGCCTGGGTGCTCACCGGGGATGCCGTGCGGGCGGTGGCGGTGCTGGTGGTGGCGACGCCTTGCCCACTGATCCTGGCGGTGCCGGTGGCGATCGTGGCCGGGCTCTCGCGCGCGGCCAAGCTCGGCATCCTGATCAAGGGCGGCAAGGCGATCGAGGCGCTGGCAGCGGTGCGTGCGCTGGTCATCGACAAGACCGGCACGCTCACCGTCGGCCGCGCCAAGATCGTCGCCACGAAGGCTGCCGGTACAATCGCGCCCGGCGAATTATTGCGGGTCGCGGCCTCGCTCGACCAGGCCTCCAAGCACATCATCGCGCAGACCATCGTGGCCGAGGCACACGCCAAAGGGCTCAACCTAGCAATCCCGACCGAGGTGATGGAGACCGCCGGCGAGGGCATCGCCGGCCGCATCGAAGGCCGGCAGGTCCTGGTCGGCGGCCCGCAGTTCGTCGCCTCACGCGTGGCCGACGGCGGACTTGCCGCGCTTCCGCGCGACCGGGCGCCTGGCGCGCTCACCGTCGCCGTCGCGATTGACGGCAGCCTCGCCGGCCACTTGATCCTGTCGGACGAATTGCGTGCCGGCACCGAGGCGCTGTTGCAGGAGCTGCGGCAACTGGGCATCGAGCGCATCGTGCTGGCGACCGGCGACCGCCACGAGGTCGCCCGCTTTATTGCCGCCGGGCTTTCCATCGACCTGGTGCGCGCCGAGCTGTCGCCGGACCAGAAGGTCCTGGTGGTGCTGTCGGAACGCAAAAACGGCCCGGTGATGATGATCGGGGACGGCGTTAATGACGCGCCGGCGCTTGCCGCCGCCGACATCGGGGTCGCCATGGGCGCCAAGGGAGCCGCGGCGAGCGCCGAGGCGGCCGACGTGGTGCTGCTGGTCGATTCTCTCGACCGCATCCTCCCGGCCATCAGAATCGCGCGGCGTTCGCGCTTCATCGCCCTGCAAAGCGTCATCGCCGGCATGGGATTGTCGATCCTGGCGATGATCGCGGCGGCGTTGGGCTATTTGCCGCCGGTCGAGGGCGCGCTGCTGCAGGAGGCGATCGACGTGGCGGTGATCTTCAATGCGCTGCGGGCGTTGCGCGGCTAGAGGACGTCCGTAGATAGGGCGCATGGCCGCCCCGCAATCCGCCCCGCAAAATCCGCTCCTAACGCCGACTGGACCGGCGCCTTCGGCCTGCCGCCGTTCGGCACGCTCAAGCCGGAGCACTTTCGCCCGGCCTTCGACCATGCGCTGGCGGCTCACCGCGCCGAGATCGACGCCATCGCCGCCAACCCGGCGCCGCCGAGCTTCGACAACACCATCGCCGCCCTGGAGCGCGGCGGCCGCGAGCTGGAACGGGTCGCCAATGTCTTCTTCGTTAAGGCTGGAGCCGATACCGGCGAGGCCATCGAGGCGATCGAGCGGGAGGTCTCGCCGCTGCTCGCCCGCCACAACAATGCGCTCTACCTCAACCGGGCGCTCTATGCCCGCATCGCCGCTCTCTATGCCAAACGCGAATCTCTCGGCCTTAACCCCGAGCAGGCCCGCGTTCTGGATCGCTACCACACCCGCTTCGTGCGGGCGGGCGGCGCCCTCGACAAGCCGGCGCAGGACCGGCTCGCCGCCATCAACGAGCGGCTGGCGAGCCTCGGCACCCAGTTCGGGCAGAACGTGCTGGCCGACGAGAAGGCCTATGCGCTGCTGCTGGAGGAGGGCGATCTCGCCGGGTTACCCGATTTCGCCCGCGCCAATGCGCGTGCGGCAGCGGAAGAACGCGGCGCGACGGGGAAATACGCCATCACACTGGCGCGCTCCTCCTGCGACACCTTCCTGCAATTCTCCTCGCGCCGCGATTTGCGCGAGAAAATCTTCCGGGCCTGGATCAAGCGCGGCGAAAATGGCGGGGCGACCGACAACCGGGCGCTCATCGCCGAAATGGTCGCCTTGCGCGCCGAGCGGGCAAAGCTCTTAGGCTTTGCGACCTTCGCCGACTACCGGCTCGACGACCAGATGGCCAAGACCCCGCAAGCGGCGCGCAAGCTGCTCGACGAGGTCTGGGGCCGCGCGCGCGCCAAGGCCGCGGTCGAGCGCGACGATCTGCAAAAGATGATCGCGGCCGAGGGCGGCAATTTCGCGCTCGAAGCCTGGGACTGGCGCTATTACGCCGAGAAGCTGCGCAAGGCGCGCTATGATTTGGACGAAGCCGAGATCAAGCCGTATTTCCAGCTCGACAAGATGATCGAGGCAGCCTTTGAGACCGCCGGCCGGCTGTTCGGCCTCTCGTTCACGCCCGTCAGCGTGCCGCTTTATCACCCGGACGCGCGCGCCTTCGAAGTAAAGGATGCCACCGGCAAACACGTCGGCCTGTTCATCGGCGATTATTTCGCGCGCGGCTCCAAGCACTCAGGCGCCTGGATGACCTCGCTGCGCGATCAGGAGAAGCTGGTGGGCGACGTGACGCCGATCATCCTCAATGTCTGCAATTTCTCAAAGCCTGCGGCCGGCGAGAAGGCGTTGCTCTCGTTCGATGACGCCCGCACTTTGTTCCACGAATTCGGCCACGGCCTGCATGGGCTTTTGTCGAACGTGACCTATCCGCTATTGGCCGGCACGGCCGTGCCGAGCGATTTTGTCGAGCTGCCCTCGCAGCTCTACGAGCATTGGCTGGAAGTGCCGGAGATTTTGCAGAAATACGCCCGCCATGCGCGGACCGGCGAGCCCATGCCCAAGGCGCTGCTCGACCGGCTGCTGGCGACGCGCACCTTCAACCAGGGCTTCGCCACGGTGGAATATACGTCTTGCGCGCTGGTCGATCTCGATATCCATGCGCTGGCCGACACGGCCAAGCTCGATGTCGGCGCCTTCGAGCGCGAGGATCTGCGGCGCATCGAGATGCCAGCGGAAATCGTCATGCGCCACCGGCTGCCGCATTTCCAGCATCTGTTCTCGGGCGGCGGCTATGCTGCGGCCTATTACTCCTACATGTGGTCGGAGGTGCTCGACGCCGACGCCTTCGAGGCCTTCGAGGAGACCGGCAACGCCTTCGATCCGGCAACCGCCAAGCGCCTGCGCGATTTCATCTATAGCGCCGGAAATCTGCGCGATCCGGCGGAAGCCTACAAAGCCTTCCGCGGCCGGCTGCCGGCGGTCGACGCGCTGTTGAAGAAGCGCGGGCTGGCTGACGCGCCAGCCTGACTGTGTGATAAGCTTTGCCCATGCCCGCGGAAGCCGCAGACGACATCCCCGACTGGCGCCTCACCGGCGATTGGTGGGACCTTTGCAATTGCGCCATTGGCTGTCCGTGTAATTTCGGCTCCGATCCGACGCTCGGCTATTGCGAGGGTGTGCTCACCTGGCTGATCCGCGACGGAAACTACGGCACGCTCAAGATCAGCAAAGACCTCGCCGTCGTTCTCGTCATGCATTGGGAAGGCAATGTCTTCCAGAAGAACCGCGAGTTCGGTTTCCTGATCGACGACCGTGCCAATGCGCAAGAACGCGTGGCGCTCGAAAAAATCTTCACCGGCTATGCCGGCGGCGCTTTTGCGGCCTGGCGCGATCTCACGCTCAGTCTCGACGGCGTGGAATTCGTGCCGATGAAAGTCAGCCACGACGCCGAGAACTGGCGCGTCGAGGTGCCCGGCATGGTGGATGGGCTGGCAGGGCCGTTCCGCAAGTTCATGGTGCCGGAAGGCGACACCTGCCGCATCTATAACGCGCCGCGGCCCGAAGTCGTGCCTGGCTTTCTCACCGTGGGCCAGGCCAAACGCAATGTCGTGACCGGACCCTTCGGCCGCAACTGGGATTGGTCGGAGCGTTCGTCCAAGCACATTGAATTCGACCTGCGCGGTCCGAAGGCGTTCTCCTGGCGCCAATCGCTGAAAGCCCAATGACGCACGAGTCTGGCGCCGACGGCGCCCCCATGCGCCATGATCGTGTCGTCGTCGCGGCCTTGCTGATCGCCGTTGCGGCGCTCGCCTGGGCCTTCACCGTGCACCAAGCGCACGTGATGGACGCGATGGAAGCGGCCATGTGGCGCGACATGAACATGTCGATGAACGGCATGGAGCCGTCATGGACGGCGATCGATGCGCTGCTGCTGTTCGTGATGTGGTCGGCAATGATGGCGGCGATGATGGTGCCGGGCGCAGCACCCATGATCGCGGCCTTCGCCACCATCAACCGGCGGCGGCGCGAACGTGGCGCGCCGCATGTGCCGACCGCGATTTTCCTTTTCGGTTATCTCGTGGCGTGGGCCGGGTTTTCGGCGCTGGCGACGGCGCTGCAGTGGCTTTTGCAGAAGACCGGGCTGCTCACCACCATGATGCAGTCGGCGTCGCTCTATTTCTCGGCCGCGCTGTTTGTTGCGGCCGGGCTCTACCAGTTCAGCCCGCTGAAGGAGCGTTGTCTCAGCCTTTGCCGTTCGCCCGACGGATTCATTCTGTCGGAATGGCGCGACGGCGCGCTCGGCGCCGCCATCATGGGTCTGCGCCACGGACTGTTTTGCATGGGCTGCTGCGCCGCGCTGATGGTGCTGCTGTTCGCGGTCGCGGTGATGGACCTGCGCTGGGTGGCGGCGCTGACCGTGCTGGTGACGGCGGAAAAATTGCTGCCGGGCGCGAAATTCTGGCGCGTGGCGATCGGGCTGGCGCTGCTTGTGGCCGGTGCGGGCTTTGCCGTCGCGGCTTTGCGAGGCGCATTGACATGACCCTGCACACCGCCGGCCACCGCCGCGGCGTCGTCTGCGCGCCGCATCTGGCCGCCGTCGAGGATGGCCGCGCGATTTTGGCCGAAGGCGGCAACGCCATCGAAGCGATGATCGCCATGGCCGCCTCGATCGCGGCGGTCTATCCGCACATGAATCACATCGGCGGTGACGGCTTCTGGCTGATCCGCGAACCGTCGGGCCGCGTGCGCGCGCTGATGGGGGCGGGGCGCGCGGGGAGCAAAGCCACCATCCGGTTTTATCGCGACGCCGGCCACGACGAGATCCCGGCGCGCGGACCGCTCGCCGCGCTCACCGTGCCGGGCGCGATTGCGGCGTGGATGCTGGCGCTCGATGCGGCGAAAGCGCAAGTTGGCAAAGGAATTGGCGGCAAGCTGCCGCTCGATGTGCTGCTGGCGCCGGCGATCAAACATGCGCGCGAGGGCTATAGCGTGACGCGCAGCCAGGCGCGGCTCACGGTCGAAAAATTGCCGGAGATGAAAGACGCGCCGGGATTTCAAGAAGGCCTTCCTGATCGACGGCAAGGCGCCGGAAGTGGGCGCGCGCATCAAGCAGACCGCCTTCGCCGCCACGCTTGAACAGCTCGCACAGGCCGGACTTGACGATTTCTATCGCGGCGATGTCGGGCGCGAAATCGCCACCGATCTGGAACGCATCGGCAGCCCGGTGACCCGTGCCGATCTGGAAAAATTCACTGGCGTTGTTGCCGATCCATTGAGCGTCGCGACCGCAGCCGGAACGCTATTCAATACGCCGCCGCCGACGCAAGGCATTGCCTCGCTGATGATCCTTGCGCTGTTCGAGCGCCTGCGCGTGCAGCAGGCGGAAAGCTTCGAGCACATCCACGGCCTGGTCGAAGCGACCAAGCGCGCGTTCCGGGTGCGCGACCGCGTCGTCACCGATCCGGACAAAATCGAGATCGATCTCAATCAATTCCTGCAGCCGGCTTTCCTGAATGCCGACGCCGCCAAGATCGACATGAAAAAAGCCGCGCGCTGGCCGGCGCCTTATCGCGAAGGCGACACCGTCTGGATGGGCGCGGCGGACGCGAGCGGGCTGGTGGTGTCTTATATCCAGTCGCTCTATTGGGAATTCGGCTCCGGCTGCGTGCTGCCGGCGACCGGCATTCTCATGCAGAACCGCGGCGCCAGCTTCTCGCTCGATGCAAAAGCATTGAACGCGCTCGAACCCGGCCGCCGCCCGTTCCACACGCTCAATCCGGCGCTCGCCGCGCTCAAAGACGGCCGCGTCATCGCCTATGGCGCCATGGGCGGCGACGGCCAGCCGCAAACGCAAAGCGCCGTGTTCACGCGCCACGTCACATTTCGCCAGCCGCTCGATCAGGCGCTCGATGCGCCGCGCTGGCTGCTCGGGCGCACCTGGGGCTCGACCCACACGAACCTGCGCATGGAATCCCGCTTCGACGGCAATCTGGTCGATCGGCTGATGGCGGCCGGCCATGACATCGACGTCCTTGACGAAGCCTATTCCGACACCATGGGACACGCCGGCGCAGTCATCTTGCATCCCGACGGCACGCTCGAAGGCGGCCACGATCCGCGCGCCGATGGCGGCGCGGCCGGTGTGTGACAAGCTACATTGTTACACGCCACCTTTACGCCGCACTCTGTGATAAGTTGCAGCCGATGACCGCATTCCGCGCCACATTGATTATCGTTTTGACGCTGGCCTTCGCCGCGCCGGCCGGCGCGCATCCGCATGTCTGGGTGAAGATGCACACCGAACTGATCTATGCGAGCGACGGCAGCGTTACCGGCGTGCGCCATGATTGGGCCTTCGACGACATGTTCTCGGCCTTCGCCACGCAAGGGCTGGAAGACAAAGGAGAAGGGCCAATTCACCCGCGAAGAATCTGGCGCCGCTGGCCAAGGTCAATGTCGAGTCGCTGAAGGAATATGACTACTTCACCTACGCCACCGCCGACGGCAAGAAGGCGGAGCTCACCGACCCGCTGCCCGGCTACTGGCTCGACTACAAAGATGAAGTGCTCACGCTTACATTTCACGCTGCCGTTCAAGACGCCGGTGAAGGCGAAGCTGCTGAAGATCGACATTTTCGATCCCAGTATTTTCGTCGACCGCTGACCGACCCGGCGCCCGGCTATTGGCTCGACGACAAGGATTCGATCCTCACGCTGCACTTCACGCTGCCGTTCAAGACACCGGTGAAGGCAAAGCTGTTGCGCGTGGAAATCTACGATCCGACCATTTTCGTCGATTTCGAATTTGCCAAGGACAAGCCGGTCAAGCTCGCCGGCGCGCCATCCGGCTGCAAACTTGACGTGGTGCTGCCGCACGATATCTCGATCGCGCAATCGCAGAAGCTGGGCGAGGCGTTCTTCAACCAGCTCAGCGCGGCGCAGAACTGGGGCGCGCAATTCGCCAACAAGATCCTGGTGAATTGCCCATGATTGGCTCCGTGAGAGCAACCGCCCGCCGCATCGCGCTTGCCGCGATGGCGATCTTCATCTTTGCAGCGCCGGCTGCGGCGCATCCGCATGTCTGGGTCAAGATGAAATCCGAACTGGTCTACGCGAGTGACGGCAGCGTTACCGGCGTGCGCCATCATTGGGCCTTCGACGATATGTTCTCGGCCTTCGCTTTGCAGGGGCTGGAGACCAAGGAAAAGGGCAAGTTCACGCGCGAAGATCTGGCGCCGCTGGCCAAGGTCAATATCGAGTCGCTGAAGGAATATGACTACTTCACTTATGCCACCGCCGACGGCAAGAAGGTGGAAATGACCGATCCGCTGCCGGATTATTGGCTCGACTACAAAGATGAAGTGCTTACGCTCAATTTCACGCTGCCGTTCAAAACGCCGGTGAAGGCGAAGTCGCTCAATATCGACATTTTCGATCCCACCATTTTCGTCGATTTTGAATTCGCCAAGGAGGCGCCGGTGCATCTGGTCGGCGCGCCTTCCGGCTGCAAGCTCGACACGGTGCTGCCGCGCGAAATGACCTTTGCCGAAGGCAAGGCGTTGAGCAATATTCCGGCCGACCAGCCGAATTTGACCATGGCCTGGGGCGCAAAATTCGCCAACAAAATCCTGGTGAATTGTCCTTGATGACTTGAGAAGTTCGCGGGGGCGCGCGCGCGACAGAGCGGGGAAATTCGGCGATGCCGGTAAAGCAATCCAATTTTGCGCGATTAGCGCTTGTCATCCTTTCTGCACTTCTCGTTCTTTATGCGATTGACGTGGCGTTGGCGCAGCCATTCGGCGTCCACCGCGAGGCGCCGCCGCAGCTCGGCCCCATCGCCGGCTGGATCCTGGCCAAGCAGGCCGAGTTCTACCGCATGCTGTCCGGCACCATCCGCGCCGCCAAGTCCGACGGCAGCGCCGCCTATACGCTGCTCGGCATTTCCTTCATCTACGGCATTTTCCACGCCGCCGGCCCCGGCCACGGCAAGGCGGTGATCTCTTCTTATATGGTCGCCAATAACGAGACCTGGCGGCGCGGCGTGGCGCTGTCGTTCGCCGCGGCGATTTTGCAGGCGCTCACGGCCATCGCCATCGTCGGCATCGCCGCCGTGCTGCTCGGCGCCACCGCCAAGACGATGGGCGATACTGTGCGCGTCGTCGAGATGGTGAGCTACGGCGCTGATCATTCTGATCGGCCTGCGGCTGTTATGGGTGAAGGGCCGCTCGTTCCTGCATTTGCTGCGCGGCCGCGCGCATGAGCATCACGATCATCATCACCACGATCATGCCCATGACATCACGGTCATGGGGCATCATCATCACGATCACGGCCATGCGCACGAGCATGGCCACGACCATCATCATCACGACGAAGAAGAAGCCTCCGCCTGGGGCCATGCGCACGCGCCGGAGCCGAGCGAGCTTGGCGGCAAGCATTGGCTGCGGCGCGGGCTTGCGGCGATCATCGCGGTCGGCTTGCGGCCCTGCTCGGGCGCGATCATCGTGCTGGTGTTCGCGCTGGCGCAGGGCCTGTTCTGGATCGGCGTCGCCTCGACCTTCGTGATGGGGCTCGGCACCGCGATCACGGTTACCGCGGTGGCGACGATTGCGGTGAGCGCGCGCGGGCTTGCGGGAAAGCTGGCGGAGGACCAAGCCCGGCTCGGCGCTGCTGATCGTGCGCGGTCTCGAAACCGCGGCCGCTTGCGCGATCATCCTGTTCGGCACGGCCTTGCTCACCGGCTACATGATGAGCGAGCGGATGGGGCTTTTTTAACGCGTGATCCCGAAAAGTGGGACCCGGTTTTCGGAAAAGATCACGCGCAATTAATCGAAATCCTGCGCCTGCAACTCGATCGGCTGGCCATGCGGGGTGCGGTCGCAGGCATGGTCCCAGGCGTCGCGATAGCGATGCAGCGTTTGCTCGCTGGCGACGCCTTTTTCCGCCACCAGTTTTTCCAACGCCGCCAGCCAGTGCAGATAATAAGTCTCGCCGGTGTCGGGATCGCCGGCGCTTTGCGCGCGTTTGATTTCGGCGCTGAGCGCGGCTGCCCATTCGGGCCAGGTGAAAACGCCGCGCTCGTGCAGCGCCACGGCAATCGCAAAGGCTTCCGCCTCCCACGGTTCGCGGAACACCGGCCCGTCATTGTCGCGCGGAATGCTCGGCACTTCTTGCGTAGCGCGGCGGGCGGCGGCCTGGTCCATCATGCTGGCTCCAGATACGGCTCCCAGGCGTCGACCGAGACTTTCACGCTTGGGTCGGCGCCGTCGCCCCACAATTCGCTGCCGTCGAAACGCACGGTATAAAGCCACTGCGGGTTCTCGCCGGCGCCTTGCGCGTTGCTGTCGGGAAAAACGTGGCAGCCGAGCACCCGCTCGATCACGCCCACATGGCCGCGCACATAGCGCGGCAGCCGCGTGTGCGTGACGGGATTGATGTTCCTGGCGCGCACTCTGTCGCCGGCTTTGAAGGTCGGCTTGGTGTTGGTCTCGCGCTCGGTCGGCCCGCCGCGATGCAGAACCTTGAGCACGTCATCGGGCGTGAGCACGCGCTTCACCGGCTTCGGCTTTCCCGACGCATGGCCGGCGGCAAGTTCGCCGTCCGTAACCAGCGCGCGTTCTTTCAGCATGTCTTCGAGTGCGGCAAACCAGATCTGATAATAGCTCATCGACAGATATTCGGCCGGATCGCGGTTCTCGCGCGCGAAACGCGACATGTCGATGTTCCATTGGCCCGGCATGGCCATGGCGAGCGTCAGCGCGAAGGCGCGCTTTTCCCATTCGGCGTGAAACACCGGCTCGTTTGGCTCAGGCTTAACCGGGCCGAAGCCGTGTTCGCCGCCCATGTCTTGCGCGCCGTTCATCAGTCCTTGGCTGCTTCGGCAATCCTGTGCCGATCATGGAATCGCGCGTGACCAAATCGGCGAGTTTGTCTTCGCTCCAGCCTTCGGTGCCGGCGGGACGCATCGGCAGCACCAGATAGCGAATCTCGGCGGTGGAATCCCAGACGCGGATGTCGGTGTCCTTCGGCAGGCTGACGCCGAAATCTTTGAGCACGCCGCGCGGATCGGCGACCGCGCGCGAGCGATAGGGCGCCGACTTGTACCAAACGGGCGGCAGGCCCAGCACCGGCCAGGGATAACAAGAGCACAGCGTGCACACGACCATGTTGTGCAGCTTGGGCGTATTCTCCAGCGCGACGATGTGCTCGCCCTGGCGGCCGGCAAAGCCGAGCTCGGCGATCGCAGGCGTTGCGTCTTTCAAGAGCCGCGCGCGATAGGCCGGATCGGCCCAGGCCTTGGCCACCACGCGGGCGCCGTTGCGCGGGCCGACTTTCTTTTCGTAGGTCTCGATCAACAGATCGAGCGCGGCCGGATCGACATAGCCCTTTTCGGTCAGCACGGTTTCCAGCGCGCGCACGCGCAGCTGGGTTTCCGTGAGTTCGGAATGGTCGTGGTCGTGGTGGTGATCGTGGTCGCCGGACATGGCCATACTATAAGCAAAAGATTTGGCCTTGTGCCATCATTGCGGCCATGAGTTTTAAGCCCATGATATTCGCTTGCCGACCGCATCGACCGCTTTACCGCCGGCATAGGCCGCGCCGTGGCGTGGCTGGCTTTGGCGATCGTGCTGCTGCAATTCGCGATTGTGGTGGCGCGCTATCTGTTCGGCGCCGGCTCGATCTGGGCGTCCGAAACGGTGATCTACGCCCACGCCACACTGTTCATGCTGGCGGCGGCCTGGACGCTTGCCCTTGGCGGCCATGTGCGCGTCGATGTGTTCTACGCGCAGGCCAGCCGGCGCAGGAAGGCGCTGATCGATCTTCTCGGCAGCCTGCTGCTGCTGTTGCCGTTCACCTTGGTGTTGTTCTTCTTCTCGGCGCCCTATGCCGCGCGCTCCTGGGCGATCCTCGAGCGCTCGCATGAGACCAGCGGCTTGCCGCTGGTGTTCGTGCTCAAGACATTGATCCCGGCTTTTGCCGTGCTGATGGCGCTGCAAGGCATCGCGCAGGCGCTCCGCGCGCTCAACACGCTGTCGAGGAAGCGCTGATGCCTCTCGCCGAGATCCTCGCCATTCTCATGGTCGCCGCCGTCATCGCGGCGCTGATGGCCGGCTATCCGGTGGCGCTGACGCTTGCCGGCGTGTCGCTCGCTTTTGCCGCGCTTGGGCATCTGCTCGGCGCGATGAATTTCGCCATTCTCGGCGCATTGCCGGAGCGCATTTTCGGCGTGATGACCAACGAGGTGCTGCTTGCGATCCCGCTGTTCATCTTCATGGGCGTGATGCTGGAGCAATCGCGCATCGCCGAGGATTTGCTCGAGCGCATGGGGCGGCTGTTCGGCCGCTTGCGCGGCGGCCTTGGGTTTTCGGTGGTGGCGGTCGGCGCGCTGCTGGCGGCCTCGACCGGCATCGTCGGCGCCACCGCGGTGACCATGGGGCTGATCATGCTGCCGGCCATGATGCGGCACGGCTACGATCCGCGTCTTGCCGCCGGCACGGTGGCGGCGTCGGCGACGCTGGCGCAGATCATTCCGCCCTCGACCGTGCTGGTGGTGCTCGGCGACCAGCTCAACAACGCCTATCAGTCGGCGCAGCTCGCCCAAGGGAAATTCGCGCCCAATGTGATTTCGGTGAGCGATCTTTTCGCCGGCGCGATTGTGCCTGGCCTGCTGCTGGTCGGGCTTTATCTCGTCTATCTGATCGCCATGGCGTTGCTGCGGCCGGAAACCTGTCCCGCCGTCGCGACACGCAAGTCGCGCAAACAAGGCGGGCTGATCGAAGCGCTGCTGGCGCCGGTCCTGCTGATCGCCGCGGTCTTGGGCTCGATCCTCTATGGCATCGCGACGCCGACCGAAGCGGCGTCCGTCGGCGCGGTCGGCGCCATGCTGCTGGCCGCGCGCAAAGCGGCATTGCGCAAGTTGCTGCGGCCGGTGGTGGACAAGACCACGCAGATCACCGCCATGATCTTTCTCATTCTGATCGGCGCCACGCTGTTCAGCCTGGTGTTCCGCGCGCTGGGCGGCGACGGCCTGGTGAACGCTGCCCTCACCAACTTGCCCGGCGGCGTCAACGGCGCGGTGCTGGCGGTGATGCTGGCGATCTTCCTGCTCGGCTTCGTGATGGACGCCTTCGAAATTATTTTCGTGGTGGTGCCGATTGTTACGCCGGCGCTGTTGAAAATGCCCGGCATCGATCCGGTCTGGCTCGGCATCATGATCGCCGTCAATTTGCAGACATCTTATATGCACCCGCCGCTTGGGCCGACATTGTTCTATCTGCGCGGCGTGGCGCCGCGGCAGATCACCACGCGGCATATTTACGTCGGCATTATTCCCTTTGTGCTGATCCAGCTGGTCGCGCTGGTCGTGCTGTGGTTCGTGCCGCAGCTTGCGACCGCGCTGCCGCATGCGCTCTACGGGAAATAATTAGCGCCAGAACTTCTCGGCGGCGATCCAAATCCACACCGCGCCGGCCAACAGCAGCGACAGCAAAATGGCGGCGGAGCCCATGTCCTTGATGCGCTTGATGGCGGGATCCCGCTTGCGCGTGATGCGGTCGGCGAGCTTCTCGATCGCGGTATTGAGCAATTCGACAATGAGAAGGAGCACGAGCACGCCGATCAGCGCGAAGCGTTTGCCAGTATCCGCGGTCAGGAAAAAGGCGAGCGGCACGCCGATCGCCAGCAGCACCAGTTCCTCGCGGAACGCCCGTTCGGTTTTCGCCGCCGCGCACAGGCCGTGCCAGCTGTTGATCGTCGCCCGCCAAAGCCGTTTCACGCGCTGCCCCGCTGAATGCCGCCGGCCCGCAAATTACGCGCGGGCGTTTTGCCCGTCTATTCATATCGTTGCGCGGGGTGTGTATAAGGCTTGGCTATGAAAGCCGCCGATATGTTCAATTTGAAAGGCCGCGTGGCGCTGGTGACCGGCGCCTCCAGCGGCCTGGGCGCGCAATTCGCCAAGGCGCTGGCCGATAACGGCGCCGCGGTCGCGCTGGTGGCGCGCCGGGCGGATCGCCTGCAAACGCTCAAAAAAGACATCGAGGCCAAAGGCGGCAAGGCGATTGCCATCGAAGCCGACGTCACCGACCGCGCCGCAATGAGCGCGCGCCTTCGATGCCGCCGAGAAGGCCTTCGGCACCGTCACCATCCTGATCAACAATGCCGGCGTGGCGATGGCAGCCTGCGCGCGCGACCGAGGTGCCGCCGGAGGAATGGCGGCGCGTGCTCGGCACCAATCTCGACGCGGTGTTTTATTGGGCGCAGGAAGGCGCGCGCCGCATGCTTGCCGCCAAGGCCAAGGGCTCGATCGTCAACATCGCCTCGGTGCTCGGCTTCGGCGTCGCCAAGGGGGTTGCGGCTTACGCCACCGCCAAGGCCGGCGTGGTGCAGATCACCAAGGCGCTGTCGCTCGAACTCGCCTTCAAAGGCGTGCGCGTGAATGCGATTGCGCCCGGCTGGTTCGTCACCGAAATCAACGACGATTATCTCAACAGCGAAGCAGGCACGGCCATCAAGCGTGAAATCCCGATGGGCCGCTTCGGCAAGGAAGGCGATCTCGACGGCGCGCTGCTGCTGCTGGTGTCGGATGCCGGCAGCTACATCACCGGCGCCACCATCGTGGTGGACGGCGGGCAGGTGGTGCAGATCAAGGGATAAAGAAAACATGGATTTCTCACTCTCGCCCGAAATCGAAGACCTCCGTCTGAAGGTGCGCGCCTTCATCGAGAAGGAAGTGCTGCCGCTCGAATCCGATCCGGCCAATTTTGCCGAGCACGAAAACATTCCCGAGGCGCGGCTCGCCCCCGTGCGCGAGAAGGCAAAAAAAGCCGGCCTATGGGCGCCGCAGTCGCCGAAGGAATATGGCGGCATGGAGTTGCCCATCGTCGCCTGGGCGGCGATCTACGAGGAAGCCGCGCGTAGCCTGTTCGGCCCGCTCGCTATCAACTGCATGGCGCCCGACGACGGCAATATGAATGTGCTGCGTCTGGTCGGCACGCGCGAGCAGAAGGACAAATGGCTCAAGCCCATCGTCGACGGCAAAGTGCGCTCGTCCTTCGTGATGACCGAGCCGCATCCGGGCTCCGGCTCCGACCCCTCGATGATGCTCACGCGCGCCGAGAAGAAGGGCGGCAAATACATCATCAAGGGACGCAAATGGTTCATCACCGGCGCCGACGGCGCGGCGCATTTCATCCTGATGGCGCGCACCTCGCGACGACAAGCGGCGCGGGCCTCACTGCGTTTCTCTTTCACAAGGATCAGCCGGGCTGGCGCATCGTGCGGCGCATCCCGATCCTCGGGCCCGAGGAACATGGCGGCCATTGCGAATTGGAATTCGACGGACTGGAAGTGCCGGCCGAAAACATCCTGATGGGCGAGGGCGACGGCCTGAAAGTGACGCAAATTCGTCTCGGCCCCGCGCGGCTCACGCATTGCATGCGCTGGACCGGATGGGCCAAACGGTGTCTTGAGATCGCGCAGGCTTATGTGAAGGAGCGCGAAGGCTTCGGCATCAAGCTCGGCGACCGCGAAAGCGTGCAGATCAAATTGGGCGAAGTCGCGCATCAGATCCAGATTGGCCGGCTGCTCACCATGCACGCCGCCTGGATGCTCGACCAAGGCGGCCGCGCGCGCAAGGAAGTCTCGATGGCCAAGGTGCATGTCGCCAATACGCTGCACCAGGCGGCCGATGTCGCCATCCAATTGCAGGGCGCGCGCGGCTTCTCCAAGGACACGACGGTGGAATGGGTCTATCGCGCGGCGCGCGCGGCGCGGCTGGTGGACGGCGCCTCCGAAGTGCACATGATGGTGCTGGCGCGCTTCATGCGCGAAGAGGGCCGCGACTTCTGGCAATGGGGCCCGGGCGAGGGCAGAAGGAACGAGCGGTGAGTTACAACGGGGGCGATGATGAGCGACGATTTTAGACATCTTTTATTGGAAGATTATAAACAGATCAGAGACG
This sequence comes from uncultured Alphaproteobacteria bacterium, assembly GCA_963756805.1. Taxonomy (GTDB): domain Bacteria; phylum Pseudomonadota; class Alphaproteobacteria; order Rhizobiales; family Xanthobacteraceae; genus Pseudolabrys. Next base: position 24,334 of record CAVWPH010000011.1, on the reverse strand, counting down.
CATTTTGGAAGTACGAGCAAAGCGGCGAAACACGTGTCAATTTGTTTATCGGATTGGTCACCTTTGGACTTGGCGGCATTGCAACGCTGTTGACGACGGACACTCAGAATTATGCGCAGCATTTAAAAATTGCTGCCTTGGGCGGCTTGATCGGGCTACTTCTCATTGGCGGAATTACGCTGTTGCGAATAATCGCGCGCAACGCGAACACCGATCAGACCAAGTACCAACTGGACCTGATCCGGCAAACATTCATGGATCATTTCGATCGCGACGGCGATTATTTCGATTACGACCTATTTCCGAAACCGGGCCGCTCGCGGCGAAAGTTCGGTGGATTGGCGCATACGGTGGCAGCCGTCAATGCACTCCTTTGCGTCGCAATCTTTGCGTTCATCTTAAATATTACAGCGAAAACGGGAGCGGCCGTTCCTGAATTCATCGCACCGTCTCTGGCTCTGTTTGTTTCAATTTTTGCGCTGCAAGTGGGTTATGCGCATCGCCAGGAAAAACATGCCAGTTCGAAGCTGCCTGAATTATTCGACGCGCCGACACACGCTGGCGGCGTCGTATACGATCTTGTTAAAAAGAAGCCTCGTTACCTTTTGGTCACCGCGAAACTTGATGAAGGCGAATGGGTTCTGCCAAAGGGTCATATAGATGGCGGAGAACGGCCGCGCGATGCAGCCGTTCGCGAAGTGAGAGAAGAAGCCCACATCATTGCGAAGCCAGTCGCCTATATCGGTTCGAGAGAGTATTCCCTCGCAAGCAATCCGAAGCCGCTCAAGATACGATTTTATTTGATGAAGAAGGTGGACGAAATAACCCCATCGGGTTTATCGGATGAAAAACGCAAAATTTGCTGGTTAACTCGCGACGAAGCAATTGATGCGCTGAAGTTCAGCGAGAGTAAGTCGCTCATCCGTCGTGCAGCCGAAATTATTTCGAAACGGAAACTAAACGTCTAATTTCTTCCATGCAGTTCGCGTTGTGCTGGCAATGGGGCCCGGGTGAGGGGAGAAAGAACGAGCGCTAAGGCGCATCCTTCGGCGCCTGGTGCACCTCGACGACATTGCCGTCCGGATCATAAAAGAAAATCTGCATCCAGCCGGTCATCGCCCAGTCGCCAAAATCGGAATATTTAATTCCCTTTTCATCGAGCCGCTTTTTGAAAGCGTCGAGATCGTCGGTGCGAAAGGCGATGTGGCCGCGCTCGACCGGATTGACGATTTTGCCGGTGCGAAAGCCGATGTTCATGTCCTTCTCGGCAATATGCATCTGCGTCGTGCCGTCGGTGATGAAAGCGACGTCGCCCGGATAGCCCTGATCCTTGACGCGGTTTTTCCCCATGCCGGGGATCGTCTCCATGGCGAGAACGTCGCGATAGAACTTGTCCATCGCCGGCACATTCTTCGTGGCGAAGTTGAGGTGATGCAGCTTGAGCTTCATGGGATTAACGCTCCGGGCCGGTTAAAGTGTGATCGCCTTGCGGATCGCCGCCACGTCCTCGCGTGCGGCTTTCATCATGTAGCCGCTGTCGAGCCCCGCGATCATGAAGCGCGCGCCGAGCTTCACCAGTTCGGCGGTCAGCGCATGGTCGCCGCGCACGCCGCCGATGCCGAGATGCTTGCCGTGTTTCTTGCAAGCCGCGGCGGTTGCTTCGTAGGCGGCGCGGATTTTCGGATGTTTGAGATCGCCGGGAATGCCGAGCGCGGCCGACAGATCGTTCGAGCCGATCAGCAGCACGTCGATGCCCGGCACCGCGGCAATCGCGTCGGCATTGGCGATGCCCTCCGGCGTCTCCAGCATCGGGATGCACAATGTCAGTTCATTGCCTTGGGCTATTGACCTCGCCGAGTGGCGTGGCGCGAAAACCTTGCAGCGGCCCTGCGCCCGACACCGAGCGGTGGCCGAGCGGGGCAAACTTGCAGGCCGCGACCATGGCTTGCGCCTGCGCCGCGGTGTCCACCTGCGGGCAAATGATTCCAAGCGCGCCGCCATCGAGCAGCCGCGCCGCGAGATGGAAATCATGTCCGGGAACGCGCACCATCGGCGTGATGCCGACCGGCAGCGCGGCGACGCACATTTGCGCGGCGGCGTCGATCGAGATCGAGGAATGTTCGATGTCGGCATAAAAGCCGTCGAAGCCGCAGGCGTCCGCGATCATGCCGATATCGGCGGTGCGCGCGAAACGGCTCGCCATGCACAGCGCCACTTCGCCTGCGCCCATGCGCTCTTTGATGCGGTTGCGCACAGGCGCGTTCATTGCGGCGTATACAATCTAGTTGCGGTAGCCGCGGTCGATCGTGTCGAGCATGCGCAAATAAGCCGGCCAGTCGGCGCTGCCGCGGCCGATATTGTGATGCTCGTATTGCACGGCGGTTTTTTCGCAGACCTCGGGCGGCACCTCGATCAATTCGCTCCCCGTTGCTTCCAGCCGCAACTGGATTTCCGCCGCATCGATCAGCGCCTTCATCAGCGTAAAGGCTTCGCGCGCGGTCTGGCCGACGGTGAGCAGGCCGTGATTGTGCATGATCATCGCGCGATTCTTGCCCAGGTCGCGGTTGATGCGTTGGCGCTCGTCGAAATCCTCGGTGATGCCTTCATAGCCGTGATAGCCGATGCGCTTGTAGAAGCGCACCGCCTGCTGCGACACCATGCGCAGGCCGTGCTTGAGGCCGCTGATCGCCATGCCGGTGTTGGTGTGCACGTGCACCGCGCAGTTGACGTCGGCGCGCGCGCTCAAGACGCCGCCATGCAGCGTGAAGCCCGGCCGGTTGACGCCGGCTTTCTCGTCGAGGTCCGCGTCCATCGACACTTTGACGAGGTTGGAGGCGGTCACTTCGGTGTAGAGCAGCTCGTGGCGTTTCATGAGGAAGTTACGCGGCTCGCCCGGCACCCGCATGGAGGAGTGGTTGTAGATCACGTCGTCCCAGCCGTAATGCGCGATCAGCCGGTAGACGGCGGCGAGATCGATCCGCGCCTCCCATTCGGCATCCGACACCGTGCCCTGCGACGTGGCCATGGCGAGCTTGGTGGGCTTATTCATGGGCGTCCTCCTGTTTCGCGCGAGCCTAGCACAGCGCGCGCCGCGCCGGTATAGAGAGCGCCGGCGCGCATGACCCCGAAAAGTGGGCACCGGTTTTCGGAAAAGGTCATGCGCAAAAGGAAAAAATGAGCAAACCAATCCCGATCCGCATGGGCGGCTACGGCCCGCCCACCACCGGCTTCAGCAAGGGGCTGAAATTCATCGGCGACAAACTGGAAGCCCAGTTCGGCGATGGTGTCGCCATCGAATACATCTGGAACATCATGGACCACGGCCACAAGGCCGAGGACATTCTCACGCTGGTCGAGAACGGCGAGATGACGCTCGGCTATCAGTCGTCGAGCTATTTGACCGACCGCGTGCCGGAATTGGGTTTTGTCGATCTGCCGTTTTTGTTCGCCAGCAACGCGCAGGCGCGCGCCGGCATGGATGGCGCGCTGGGAGAGTTTCTGGCGCGCAAAACCGAAGAGCGCATCAATTACCGCATCCTCGGCTGGTTCGAGAACGGCTTCCGCCACATCTCAAACCGTTTGCGCCCGGTGCACCTGCCCGCCGACTTGAAGGGCATGAAAATCCGCGTGCTGCCGAGCGACATCCACAAGCGCACGTTTGAATTGCTCGGCGCGGTGCCCATGCGCATGGACCTGACCGAGGCCATCGCCATGGTGAAGGCCGGCACACTGGACGCGCAAGAAAATCCGCTCGCCAATACGGTGACCTATGGCGTGCACAAGTTCCACAAATTCCACACGCTCACATATCACTTCTATATTTCGCGCCCGATCTTCTTTCACCGCCCTACGTTCGACGGCTGGCCGGACGATCTCAAAGTGGCGATGCAAACGGCGGTAACGGAGGCGGTCGCCTTCCAGCGCACCTTGGCGGTCGAGGAGCATGAGTCCTCGCGCAAGATCATCGAGGACGCCGGCTGCGAGATTGTCGAGCTTGAGCCCTAAGGAACACGGGGCTTTTGTCGATGCCGTGCAGCCGCTGCTGGCCGACGCACGTAATATGTATGGCGAGGACATTTTCAGGCTGCTGCCGCGCGCGTGATTCCGAAAAGTGGGAACCGGTTTTCGGATCAAATCACGCGCAAAAGAAAGGCTTAACCTCTCCGAAAGCATAACGGCTGCGGTTTACGCCGCCGAAACCACTCTCTTGGTAAGAGAGCGGTCATGACCCAACCTGACCGTCCGATTGCCCTCGCATTGCGGGCCTTAAGCAAAGCCTTCGACCGCCCCGCGGTCGATGGTCTCGATCTCACCGTCTATGGCGGCGAATTCTATGCGCTGGTCGGCCCCAACGGCGCCGGCAAGACCACGACGCTGCGCATGGTGTGCGGGCTGCTGCGGCCCGATGCCGGCTCGATTGCCATCGACGGCATCGATGCCTTGATCGATCCCGTGGCGGCCAAGCAAGTGACCGCCTGGCTCTCCGATGAGCCGATGATCTACGACAAGCTCACGCCCTACGAATATCTCGAATTCGTCGCCGGCCTCTGGCGCATCGAGCCGAAGTTGGCCGAACAGCGCGCGCGCGAATTAATCGGCTGGCTGGGCTTGGAACCGAACGCGCATGAGCGCTGCGAAGGATTTTCCCGCGGCATGCGCCAGAAGGTCGCGCTCGCCGGCGCGCTGGTGCACGATCCCAAGCTGATCATTCTCGACGAGCCGCTCACCGGGCTCGATGCCGGCTCCGCCCGCACGGTCAAGAACGTGCTGCGCGAGCGGGTCGCTGCCGGCGGCACCGTCATCATGACCACGCATATTCTCGAAGTCGCCGAGCGCATGGCCGACCGCATCGGCATCATCGCCAAAGGCAAGTTGATCGCCGAAGGCACGCTCGACGAATTGCGCCGGCAAACCGGCGCGACCGCCTCCAGTCTCGAGGATACGTTCCTGACGCTGGTCGCCGAGCAGGCGGCGTGAGCCAACCTGCGACATTGACGTGGCTTGCCGGCCACGAGTTGCGTCTCGGCTGGCGCGACTGGGCCTCGCTGATGACGGCCGGCGGGCGCACGCGCGCGCGCAACGCGGTCATCGCGCTCACCATCTTTGCAGCCTTCATGCATGTGTTCGCCTATTGGATCGTCGCCGGCTATGCCGGCGCCGCCAGCGCGGCCGACACGCCGACTTTGGTGGTCATCACCGGCACGCTGGTGCTGTCGTGGTCGCTGCTGCTGTCGCAGGCGATGGAGTCGGTCACGCGCGCCTTCTATGCGAAATCCGACCTCGATTTGATCCTCACCTCGCCGGCATCGGCGCGCAAAGTGTTCGCGGTGCGCATGGGCCGCATCGCCGGCGCCTCCGTTTTGGTCGCCGTGCTGATCGCGGCGCCGTTCATCGACGTGCTGGCTTTCCTCGGCGGCGCGCATTGGCTTGCCGCCTATGGCGTGGTGGCCGCATTGGGGGCGGTGGCGACGGCTGTGGCCTTGGCGCTGACGATCGCGCTGTTTCGCCTGATCGGCGCCAAACGCACGCGCCTGATCGCGCAGATCGTCGCGGCGGTGATTGGCGCCGCCTTTGTCATCGGCTTGCAGATCGCCGCGATCTTTTCGGCCGGTAATTTATCGCGCTTTGCCGCGCTGCAATCGGACTGGATGCTGGCGCGCGCGCCCGATACGACCAGCGCCTTCTGGTTTCCGGCGCGCGCCGTGCTTGGGCGATTTGTCCGCGCTCTCTATCGTCTTAGCGGTCGCCTTCGCCATGCTCGGCATCGCGATCGCGCTGTTCTCGCGCCGCTTCGGCGAACATGCCGTGGCCGCCGCCGGCGTTTCCACCATCAGCGTGCGCCAGCGCCGCTGGCGGCTTGGCTTCCGCCGCCGCTCGGTGAGCCGCGTGCTGCGGCAAAAGGAATGGGCGCTGCTGCGCCGCGATCCCTGGCTGGTGTCGCAGACGTTGATGCAGATCCTTTATCTGCTGCCGCCCGCGGTGCTGCTGTGGGTCACCTTTCGCGGCGGCAACGACGCCTTCGTCGTGTTGATCCCGGTGGTGGTGATGGCGGCCGGCCAGCTCGCCGGCGGTCTCGCCTGGCTGGCGATCTCTGGCGAGGATGCGCCGGACCTGGTTGCCACCGCGCCGATCACCCCCCGCCGCATCTTATGGGCAAAGATCGAAGCCGTCATCGGCGCCATCGCGCTGGCATTCGCTCCCATGGTTGCCGTGTTGGCGCTCGATTCGCCATTCGCAGCTTTAATCTGCGGCGTCTGCGTCCTGTGCGCGGCCGCGGGCGCAACGACGATTCAGCTTTGCTTCCGCGTGCAGGCCAAGCGCAGTCAGTTCCGCCGCCGGCAGACTTCGTCGCGCATCGCAACCTTTGCCGAAGCCTTCTCATCCATCGCTTGGGCAGGAACCTCGGCGCTGGCCGCGGGCGGCACCTGGTACGCGCTGTTTCCAGCCCTCATCGCGATTGGCATTCTCGGCGGCGTGAAAATTATCAGCCCGAAGCCGGCGTAGCGTCTTCATAGGCGATGTGCTTGCCGGGCTTAGAGCCGCCGTGCGTCTGGATTTGCCGGAACACCAAAATTCCGACCACGATGAAATTGAGAATGTTCGAGCCGACGCCGAAGGCGAACGCCGGCGCGTAATAGCCGTAATGATCGTAAAGAATTCCGGCGAGCCAGCCGCCGGTCGCCATGCCGGTGCCGCTGAACAGCAACAGCGTCGGAATCCGCCACGAGGCCTGCGAGGCCGGAAACAATTCGCGCAGCGCCAGCACGTAAGCCGGAATGATGCCGGAAAATCCCAGCCCGAAAGCGGCGGCGACCGTGAACAAGCCGACTTCGTTTTGCGTCACCAGGAACGCCGTCATGGCGCAAGCCTGCCAGATCGATCCGATCAGCACGGTGGTGAGCCCGCCGATGCGGTCGGAAATCGCGCCCCATATTTGCCGGGACAGGAACGCGGTGCCGAGCAGCACCGACAACATCAACGCGCCAGTCGCGCGCGCGATGCCGAGATCGCTGCAAAAGGCGACCAGATGGCCTTGCGGCATCGACATCGGAATGCAGCAGAGCACGGCGGCCGCGCACATCATCGCGAACACTAAGTTTGGCGGCCAGCCGAGCACGCGCGCTTTTACGCCACTGCGATGCGCCGCGGCGGCGTGATGGATTTCTTCCGGTGGTGCGCGAAAGAAGAACAGCGCCAGCGGCACGATCACAATGATTTCGAGAACTGCGTACCACAGCATGGTCTGGCGCCAGCCGAAGCCGGCAATGGCGCGCTCGAACACCGGCGGCCACACGGCGCCGGCGAGGTAGCCGCCACTCGAGATCAGCGCCAGCGCCGAGCCGCGCCGTTTGTCGAACCAGCGGCTGACGTAAATGTACAAAGGCGCATTGATGCCGCCGAGGCCGATCAGGCCGATGAACAGCCCGTGCCCGATCCACAGCGGCCAGGGCGCGCCGAAGGTCGAGACCGCGAGGCCGACGCCGATCATCAGCGCGCCGCAGATCACGGTCCAGCGCGTGCCGACGCGGTCGGCGATGCGGCCCATCATGATGCCGCCTAAGCCCGAGCACAGCCAAGTGAGCGCGCTGGCGAAAGCCGGGATCGAGCGCGCGTCGCCGACTTCGGCGGCAATGTCCTTGAGCGCCACCGGGGTGATCCAGGCGGCGCCGAACGCCATCAGCATGGCGAACAGCGCCACGCTGGCGACGACCCATGACGATCGGCTTTCGATCGAGGCGGAGTGGGATTGCATTAATGCGGGACCCGGCTGGCCGCCCCCTATTACAGACCGCACAAGAAATAACCACCCACGCCGGGGTTGAGGCTGCCTTGCGTTTTGCATTGCGCCAAAATGCGTGAAAACCCGCTTGGCTGAAATTTCCTTCTAGCCGCCATGCCTATAACGAAATTGACCGGCGGGCCTTGTGGAGTAAGGTTTTCCGCGGCGCTTTCTGCTGTTTTGCGTCGTGCTAAAGCACCCTATATGAGGGGGTGCCGGGCCCGTGATACCTCAACGGCTTTGCCCAAGGTCCCTGAATGACGCTCCGCTCCGTCAGCCTCGACGACAAATACGATCTGGGCCAATCCCGCGTCCTGGTGACCGGGTATCAGGCGCTGATCCGCGCTTGTTTGATGCAGAAAGAGCGCGACCGCCGCGCCGGCCTCAATACCGCGGGTTACGTCACCGGCTACCGCGGCTCGCCGCTTGGCGGCCTCGACCAGCAATTCATGCGCGCCGCCCGCCATATCGCCGCCGCCGACGTCAAGTTCCAGCCCGGGATCAATGAGGAACTCGCCGCCACCGCGCTGTGGGGCTCGCAGCAGGCCGAGTTGCGCGGCGAGGGCAAGTTCGATGGCGTTTTCGGCATGTGGTACGGCAAAGGCCCGGGCGTCGACCGCTCGGGCGACGTCTTCCGCCACGCCAATCTTGTCCGGCACCGCCAAGAATGGCGGCGTCATCGCGCTGATGGGCGACGACCACACGGCGGAATCCTCCACCACCGCGCATCAATCCGAATTCCATTTCGTCGACGTGATGATGCCGATCCTCAATCCGGGCGGCGTGCAGGAGATCATCGACTACGCGCTCTATGGCTGGGCCATGTCGCGCTACACCGGCACCTGGACCGCGCTCAAATGCATGCACGAGACGGTCGAATCGACCGGCGTGGTGGACGGGGCCGTCGATCGCATCAAGCTGATCACGCCGGCCGATTTCCAGATGCCCGAGGGCGGGCTCAATATCCGGCTGGTCGATACCATCCTCGGCCAGGAAGCGCGCCTGCACGATTACAAGCGCGACGCCATGCTCGCTTTCGTGCGCGCCAACAAACTCAACAAGACCATCATCTCGGGCGGCCGAAACCCCAAGATCGGCATCATCACCACCGGCAAACCCTATCTCGACGTGCGCCAGGCGCTCGACGAACTCGGCCTCGACGAATTGAAATGCAACGAGCTGGGTTTGCGCCTGTACAAGATCGGCTGCGTCTGGCCGATTTCGCGGCAGGACCTCGCCGAATTCGCCCAAGGCCTCGATCTCATCATCGTGGTCGAGGAGAAACGCTCGCTGATCGAAGTGCAGGTGCGCGAGGAACTCTACGGCACCGCCAATCAGCCGGTCTGCATCGGCAAGAAGGACGAGCAGGGCAACTGGCTGTTCCCGGTCAAAGGCGCGCTCGATCCCAATGACGTCGCGGTCTGCATTGGCGAGCGCCTCTTGCGTGTCGCCCCCAACGAAGAATTGGCGGCCAACGTGGCGCGGCTTAAGAGTGCGCAGCGCGCGCTCGCCGAGACCGCCGATGTCGCCCAACGCATTCCTTATTTCTGCTCGGGCTGCCCGCACAATACGTCCACGCGCGTGCCGGAAGGCAGCCGCGCCTATGCCGGCATCGGCTGCCATTACATGGCGCAATGGATGGACCGCGAGACGCTCGGCTACACGCAGATGGGCGGCGAGGGCGCCAACTGGATCGGCGAGGCGCCGTTCTCGCAAACGCCGCACGTGTTCCAGAATCTGGGCGACGGCACCTATAACCACTCCGGCTCTCTCGCCATCCGTGCCGCGATCGCGAGCGGCACGACCATGACCTACAAGATCCTGTTACAACGACGCGGTGGCGATGACCGGCGGCCAGGCGCAATGACGGCGGGCTCACCGTCGTCAAATCGCGCGCGAGGTGGCCGCCGAAGGCGCCAAGCGCGTGGTCGTGGTCACCGACGAGCCGTGGAAATATCCGGAAGACACCGAATGGCCGCAAGGGCCTCACCGTGCATCACCGCGACGAACTCGACGCCATGCAGCGCGAAATGGCGACGGTGCCGGGCGTCAGCGTCCTCATTTACGATCAAACCTGCGCCGCCGAGAAGCGCCGCCGCCGCAAGCGCGGCACCTTCCCGGATCCCGACAAGCGCGTCGTCATCAACGATCTCGTTTGCGAAGGCTGCGGCGATTGCGGCGTGAAATCGAATTGCGTCTCGGTGCAGCCGCTCACGACCGAATGGGGCCGCAAGCGCACCATCGATCAGTCAAGCTGCAACAAGGATTATTCCTGCGTGAAGGGCTTCTGCCCGTCCTTCGTCACCGTGCACGGCGCCCAGCTCAAGAACGGCGAGGGCATGGCCGAGCCGAGCGCACTGGCCGGCGCTGCCCGAGCCCAGCATCCCGCTGATCAATCATCCCTACAGCATCATCGTCACCGGCATCGGCGGCACCGGCATCGTCACCATCGGCGGCATTCGTCAGCATGGCCGCGCATCTGGAAGGCAAAGGCTTCGGCGTCATCGACATGGCCGGCTTGGCGCAAAAGGGCGGCGCGGTCTACAGCCATATCCGCATCGCCAATCGTGCTCGAGACGACATTCACGCCATTCGCGTCGCCGCCGGCAGCGCCGATCTCGTGCTCGGCGGCGACAGCGTGGTTGTCGGCAGCAAGAAAGTGCTCGGCGCGATCAAAGCCGGCGGCACGCGCGTCGTCGTCAATACCGTTCGGAATTCCTGCCCGGCGATTTCACCCGCAATGCCGACTTTTCGCTGCCGACCGAGCGGCTCAAGCGCGCCATCCTCCGGCGCTGCCGGTCCGGAGCGCAGTCATTTCTTCGATGCCAGCCGCATTGCGCCGACGTCGTCTGCTCGGGCGATTCCATCGGCTCGAACATGTTCATGCTGGGCTTTGCCTATCAGACCGGCGGATTGCCGCTGTCGGCCGAGGCGATCGAAAAGCGCGATCGAGATGAACGAGGAGGCGGTGGCGATGAATGTCGCCGCTTTCCGCTAGGGCCGGCGCGCGGCGGTCGATCCCGCGGCGGTCGAAGCTTTGCTCAAGCCGCACGGCCGGAACTCGCCAACGACTCGCTCAAGCTGTCGCAATCCTTCGAGGAGACGGTCGAGCGCCGTGTTGCATTCCTCAAGTCGTACCAGAGCGCGCGCTATGCGCGGCGCTACCGTGCGCTGGTGGACAAAGTGAAGGCGGCGGAAGCCGAAAAGGCGCCGGGCCAATGCACGCTGTCGGAAGCGGTGGCGCGTTATCTGTTCAAGCTGATGGCCTACAAGGACGAATACGAAGTGGCGCGGCTTTACACCGACACCGGCTTCGTCGAGCGCGTGAAGGGATCGTTCGCCGGCGACAATCTGCGTTTCGAATTCCATCTGGCGCCGCCGCTTTTGGCCAAGAACGATCCGGTCACCGGCGAGCCGAAGAAAATGTCGTTCGGGCCGTGGATCCTGAAGGCCTTCGCGGTGCTCAAGACATTCAAATTCTTGCGCGGCACGCCGCTCGATCCGTTCGGCTACACCGCTGAACGCAAGACCGAGCGCCGGCTATTGAAAGACTATGAAGTTCTGCTGGCTGAAATTATCGACCGGCTGAATCCGGACAACCATGGCGCCGCCGTCGCTCTGGCCTCGATTCCGGAGAAGATCCGCGGCTTCGGGCCTATAAAACAGAGGAATATTGCCGCGAGCAAAGCCGAGGAAGTGGCCCTCTACGAGCATTTCCGGGCCGGTACGGCGCCGTTTTTGAAGGCGGCTGAGTGATTTAGTCGCCCCCTGCTACCAAAATCCATGATATCCTGAGACTTGACCGCCCATCGGCGGTGTTTTCATATCGTAACAACAAGTCCGTCCATGAAGGCGGCGAGGGGTGGGATTGCCGTGCTGCCAGGTGGCGCGGTCAAAGGGAGGATAAGGCTGTGGCGCCAAACGCCGCCGCTTCGGCGGACACGTTTCCCAAGCTATTGATTCGTAACGCCAAATTGTATGGCTCACGGCCGTCAATGCGGCACAAGGATCTCGGTATCTGGCAGACCTGGACTTGGTCCGAGGTGCTGGAGATCGTGCGCGCCTATGCGGTCGGCCTTCACCGGCTCGGCATCAAGCGCGGCGAGACCGTCGCGATCGTCGGGGCCAACCGGCCAAAGCTCTATTGGTCGGTGATGGCGGTCCAAATGCTGGGTGCGGTCCCGGTGCCGGTCTATGCCGATGCGGTCGCCGACGAACTCTGCTTCGTGCTGGCCCATGCCGACGTGCGCTTTGCCGCGGTCGAGGACCAGGAACAGATCGACAAGATCCAATCGGTCATGGATCGCCTGCCCAAGCTTGAGGAAATGTTCTACGACGAGACGCGGGGCTTGCGCGATTACGACCATAGCCACCTGCATCCCATGAACGACCTCATCGCCGAGGGGCGCAAAGCGCTCGCCGAGGATCCGTCGGTCGGCGCCTGGCTCGATGCCGAGATTGCCGCCAGCAAGGGCAGCGATCCTTCCATCATTCTTTATACCTCGGGCACCACTGGCGCTTCCAAAGGCGTGGTGCTTACCGGCGAACGCTCGATTAGTGCCGCGACTGACACGGTTAAATTCGACAAGCTGACCGTGGACGATGTCGCGCTCGCTTATCTGCCGCTCGCCTGGGTCGGCGACCATTACCTCAACTACGCGCAAGGCCTGGTGTCCGGCTTCTGCACCGCCTGCCCGGAAAGCGCCGACACCGCCATGCAGGATCTGCGCGAGATCGGACCGAGTTTCTATTTCGCGCCGCCGCGCACGCTCGAACTTTTGCTCACGCGGGTGATGATCCGCATGGAGGATGCCGGCTTCCTCCAGCGCAAGATGTTCCACTATTTCATCGGCGTGGCGCGCAAATACGGCGAACGCATCCTCAACGGGCAGCAGGTGCCGCTGCACGGACGGCTGCTCTACGAAATCGGCAATATTCTGGTCTACGGCCCGCTCAAGAACGTGCTCGGCTTCTCGCGCGTGCGCATCGCCTACACCGCCGGCGAAGCGATCGGCCCCGACCTGTTCGCCTTCTACCGCTCGATCGGCCTCAATCTGAAGCAGCTCTACGGGCAGACCGAAGCCTTCCTCTATGTGACCGCGCAGCCGGACGGCGCAAATCTATTCCGACACGGTGGGACCTGCTTTCCCCAATGTCGATATTCGCATCGCCGAAGGCGGCGAAGTGCAGTTCAAATCGCCCGGCATGTTCTCCGGCTATTTCAAGGATAAGGACAAGACCGCCGAAGCGATGACGCCGGACGGCTACGTAAAAACAGGTGACGCCGGCTATTTCGACGAGAAAACCGGCCACTTGAAAATCATCGACCGCGCCAAGGATGTCGGCAAACTCAATGACGGCACGCTGTTCCCGCCGAAATACATCGAGAACAAGCTCAAGTTCTATCCCAACATCCGCGAAGTCGTGGCCTATGGCGACAAGCGCGATTTCGTCGCGGTGATGATCAATATCGATCTCACTGCGGTGGGCAGCTGGGCCGAGCGCAACAACGTGGTCTACGGCTCCTACCAGGAACTCGCCGGCCATCCGCTGGTCTACGACATGATCGCGGAGCACGTGAGCCGAAGTGAACCGTTCGCTTGCCGAAGACAAGGTGATGGCGGGCACGCAGATCAAGCGCTTTCTCATCCTGCACAAAGAACTCGACGCCGACGACGGCGAACTGACGCGTACCCAGAAGGTGCGCCGCGGCTTCATTGCCGATCGCTACGGCCCGCTGGTCAAGGCGCTCTATGACGGATCGAAAGAGGCCGATATCGCGACCGAAGTGACCTTCGAGGACGGCCGCAAGGGCGTGATCAAAGCGCGGGTGAAAATCCGCGACATGAAGACGCAACCTGTGCCGTCCGCCATGGAGAAAGCGGCATGAGGGCGCCGGGTGGACCCGAGGTTGCCGTCGGCGATGTGCTCTTGTCGGTGGAGGACGTTTCGCTGTCCTTCGGCGGCGTGAAGGCCGTCACCGATGTCTCCTTCGACATCCGCAAAGGCGAAATCCGCGCCATCATCGGACCGAACGGGGCCGGCAAGACCTCGATGCTCAACATCATCAACGGTTTCTATCATCCGCAACAGGGCCGTATCACCTTCAAGGGCGAGACGCGTTCCAAAATGCGGCCGCATGAAGCGGCCTATGGCGGCATCGCGCGCACCTTCCAGAACGTCGCGCTGTTTCGCGGCATGACCGTGCTCGACAACATCATGGCCGGCCGCTCGCTCAAGATGAACAGCGGCTTTTTCTGGCAATTGATACGCTTCGGGCCGGCGATGACCGAGGAAGTCGCGCATCGGCGGCGCGCCGAAGAAATTATCGACTTCCTCAAGATCCAGGAAATCCGCCGCACGCCGGTCGGCCGCCTGCCTTATGGCTTGCAGAAGCGGGTCGAGCTCGGCCGCGCGCTTGCCATGGAGCCGGACCTGCTGCTGCTCGACGAGCCGATGGCCGGCATGAACATGGAAGAGAAAGAAGACATGTCGCGCTTCGTGCTCGACGTGAACGACCATTTCGGCACCACGGTCGCGCTGATCGAGCACGACATGGGCGTGGTGATGGATTTGTCCGACCGCGTGGTGGTGCTCGATCACGGCATCAAGATCGCGGACGGCACGCCCGATCAGGTCAAGAAAGATCAATCCGTCATCGACGCCTATCTCGGCGTGGCGCACTGAAGGGCAAACATGCATCTCCTCTATCAGATATTTGTCGATCCCTTTGTGCAGATGGGCGCCGCACCCGATCTGTTCGTGCAGACGGTGTGGGAGGGGCTGGTCGCCGGCGTGCTCTATGCGCTGATCGCGCTCGGCTTCGTGCTCATCTTCAAGGCGTCCGGTGTGTTCAATTTCGCGCAAGGCATCATGGTGGTGTTTGCAGCGCTAACCTTGGTAGGCCTCTATGCCCATGGCGTGCCGGCGTTTCTGGCGCTCGGCTTGACCATCGGCGTCATGTTCTTGCTGGCGCTGGCGGTCGAGCGCTTCGTGCTGCGGCCGCTGGTCAACCAGGCGGAAATCATCCTGTTCATGGCGACGTTCGGACTGACCTACATCCTGATCGGCGCCGGCGAGCTGATATTCGGCGGCGATCCCAAGTTGATGATCTCCAGCCAGCTTCTGCTGCCGAGCGGCTCGTATTCGGATTCCAATGTTCGGTGGCTTCGTGCAGATGCAGAAGATCGACATTGCCGCCGCGATCATCGCCTCGCTGATGGTGGCGAGCCTGGCGGTGTTCTTCCAGAAGACGCGGATCGGGCGCGCGCTACGGGCGGTCGCCGACAGTCACCGGGCCGCGCTCTCGGTCGGCATTTCGCTCGAATATATCTGGGTGGTGGTGTGGTTTGCCGCCGGCATCGTAGCGCTGGCGACCGGCATCATGTGGGGCGCGCGCTCGAACGTCTCCTTCGCGCTGGAAATCATATCGCTCAAGGCGCTCCCGGTGCTCATTCTCGGCGGGTTTACCTCGATCCCCGGCGCCATCATTGGCGGCGTCATCATCGGCGTCGGCGAGAAAATCGGCGAGTTCTACTGGGGGCCGCTGTTTGGCAGCGGCATCGAGGAATGGTTTGCCTACGTCATCGCGCTGATCTTCCTGCTGTTCCGGCCGCAGGGTCTGTTCGGCGAACGCCTTATCGAGCGGATCTGAGGAAACAATGTTTTATCGCGAAGCAGGCCAGTTCAAGACCAACTACCGCGCCGACCAGGCGCTGTTCCCGATCCTTCAGGACAAGATCGGGATCGTTCTGATCCTGGCGGCCGCATTCATTCTGGTGCCGCTCACGCAATCCGAATTCGTGATCGATTCATTCATCACGCCGATCCTCATTCTTTCGCTTGCGGCCATCGGTCTCAATCTGCTCACCGGCTATACCGGGCTGCTGTCGCTCGGCACCGGCGCTTTCATGGGCGTGGGCGCCTTCAGTTGCTACAAGCTCACGACCTTCTTCCCGCGCGTGAACATCATCGTGCTGATCATCTGCTCGGGCTTTTTCTCGGCGGCGGCGGGCATCGTGTTCGGTCTGCCCAGCCTGCGCATCAAGGGCTTTTATCTCGCGGTGGCGACGCTCGCTGCGCAGTTCTTCTTGTCCTGGTGCTTCATCCGCATTCCGTGGCTTTACAATTACAATATCTCGGCCTCGATCGAAGTGCCGAAACGGTTTCTGTTCAATATTCCGATCACCGGACCGACGGCGACGCCCGTCACGCGCTATATCATCGTGCTGACGATTGTTTCGGTGATGACTTGGCTCGCGTCCAATCTGATCCGCGGCCGCATCGGCCGCACCTGGATGGCGGTGCGCGACATGGACATCGCCGCGGAGCTCATCGGCATCAAGCTTTATCAGACCAAGCTTTTGGCCTTTGCGGTGTCGTCATTCTACTGCGGTGTCGCCGGAGCGATGCTGGTTTTCCTCTACCTTGGCAACGCCGAGTCCGAAAGCTTCAATATCAACCAGTCGTTCCTGGTGCTGTTCATGGTGATCATCGGCGGCCTCGGCAGTCTGCTCGGCTCGTTCTTGGGCGCTGCTCTGATTTACGGCCTGCCCATCATCCTGCGGATGATCAAGGAGGCGTCGGGCCTGCCGATCACCTCGGCGAACGTCGAGCATTTCAACTTCATACTGCTGGGGACGCTCATCATTTTCTTTCTGATCGTTGAGCCAAACGGCTTGGCGCGGCTCTGGCAGATCGGAAAACAGAAACTCAGGGTGTGGCCTTTCCCCTATTGAAGGTGCACACTAGGAGCCAATTCCCCTATTCGGGCGTAAAAACCGGGTAAGGGGGTACCCCTCCTGATCGAGGGGCAGACGTAAACGCCGGGGTCACTAAGCACCGGCAGATGCACATGGGAGAAAAAGAATGCGCTTGAAACATATCGTTCTCGGCGCGGCTGTTGCGAGCTTGATCGGCGGTTCCGTTCTGGTTTCGCAAGCATCCGCGGAGACCTTCATTCCGCTCTTCACCTACCGGACCGGTCCGTTCGCCAATTCCGGCATTCCGATCGCCAACGGCATGCATGATTATTTCAACATGCTGAATGCGCGCGATGGCGGCATTGGCGGTTCCAAGATCGCCATTGAGGAATGCGAGACCGGCTACAAGAACGAAAAAGGCGTCGAATGCTATGAAGCGATGAAGAGCAAGCATCCGGCGGTCATCACGCCCTATTCGACGGGCATCACGCTCGCTTTGATTCCGAAGGCGGCGGTCGATCATATTCCGATCCTGTCGATGGCCTATGGCCTCTCGGCTTCGGCGGTCGGCAAGGACTTCCCGTGGATCTTCAATCCGCCGTCGACCTATTGGGACGGCATGTCCATCATCATCAAGTATATCGGCGGCAAGGAAGGCGGGCTCGACAAGCTCAAGGGCAAGACCATCGGCTTCATCTTCTTTGACGGCGGCTACGGCCGCGAGCCGCTCCCGCTCTTGCACGATCTTGCCAAGGACTACGGCTTCAACGTGAAAGAGTATCCGGTGCCGGCCGCTCAGATGCAGAACCAGGGAAGCCTCTGGCTCAGCGTTCGCCGC
Organism: uncultured Alphaproteobacteria bacterium; assembly: GCA_963756805.1. GTDB lineage: Bacteria > Pseudomonadota > Alphaproteobacteria > Rhizobiales > Xanthobacteraceae > Pseudolabrys. The sequence goes on along the minus strand of CAVWPH010000011.1, from coordinate 7,014 downwards.
GATCGTCCGGACTACATGATCATGTGGGGCTGGGGTGCGATGAACCCGACGGCGGTGCAAGAAGCCGCCAAGACTGGCTATCCGTTGGATCACTTCATCGGTATCTGGTGGTCGGGCAGCGAGGATGATGCGCGTCCGGCGGGTCCAGCCGGCAAGGGCTATCTCTCGCTCAACTTCAACGCGGTCGGCTCGAACTTCGCGGCGATCAAGGACATCGAGAAGTTCGTGATCGGCAAGAGCGGCAGCCAGACCGATCCGAAAAAGGTCGGCGAGAACTACTATAATCGCGGCATGATGAATGCTGCGGTGATTTCGGAAGCCATCCGCCACGCGCAGAAGATCACCGGCAAGAAGGATATTACCGGTGACGAAATGCGCCGCGGCCTGGAAACCCTCCAGATCACGGCAGCGCGCTGGAAGGAGCTGGGATTGGACGGCTTTGCCGGGCCCTTCCAGGTGACCTGCGACGATCATAACGGCCACAACGCCGCGTATGTGCAGCAGTGGGACGGCGTCAAATGGGTCAAGGTCTCCGATTGGATCCAGCCCATGAAGGACAAGGTCGTTCCGTTGACCGACAAGGCGGCAGCCGAATACGTGAGCAAGAACGCCGGCTGGCCGAAGCGCACCGAGGCTTGCGACAAGTCCTCGTAAGGCGCGGTTAAACAATCCTCTCCCCGCCGTTGTGGCGGGGAGAGGTTCTTGTCTGGAGTGAGCATGTCGGCGGCAACGCAGACCGAAACTATGGCCTCCGCTAAGGTGGAGAACATCCTTTCGGTCAACAACATCGAAGTGATCTACGATCACGTCATCTTGGTGCTCAAGGGCGTTTCGCTCGATGTGCCCAAGGGCGGCATCGTCGCGCTGCTCGGCGCCAATGGCGCTGGAAAAACCACCACCCTGAAGGCGATCTCAAACCTGCTGCATTCCGAACGCGGCGACGTTACCAAGGGCTCGATCCTGTTCGAGGGCAACGAAGTTCACGACCTGTCGCCCAACGAATTGGTCCGGCGCGGCTGCATCCAGGTGATGGAAGGCCGCCAGTGCTTCGCCCATCTCACCATCGAGGAAAATCTGCTGACCGGCGCCTTTACCCGGCGCGACGGCCGAGCGGCAATCCGCGCCGATCTCGATCTGGTCTATTCCTATTTTCCCAAGCTCGCCGAGCGCAGCCAGGCGCTCGCCGGCTACACCTCCGGCGGCGAACAGCAGATGTGCGCAGTCGGCCGCGCGCTGATGTCGCGCCCGAAGGCGATCCTGCTCGACGAGCCGTCGATGGGGCTTGCGCCGCAGATCGTCGAGGAGATTTTCGAGATCGTGCACGGCCTCAACGAAAAGGAAGGCGTCTCATTCCTCTTGGCCGAGCAGAACACCCACATGGCGCTGCGCTTTGCGCGCTACGGCTATATCCTGGAGAACGGCCGCGTGGTCATGGACGGCGACGCCAAATCGCTGGCTGAAAACGAGGACGTGAAAGAATTTTATCTCGGCGTTTCGGAAGGCAAACGCAAATCCTTCCGCGAGGGCAAGCACTACCGCCGGCGCAAGCGCTGGCTGGCCTAAAGCCGCCGACCTTGGCGAAACGGTGCTAGCGAAATGACGGGCAAACATTACGACGCCCTGGAAACCCGCGATCCTGCGCGGCGGGACCTTGAGCAATTGGCGCGGCTGCCCGAACTTGTCGCGCGCGCCATGACCGCGCCGGGCTGGGCCAAGCACCTCAAAGGCGTCGATCCGAAGTCGGTGACAACGCGCGCAGCGCTGGCGAAGCTTCCGGTATTGCGCAAATCCGACATTGCCGCCTTACAGAAGGAGACGCCGCCCTTCGGCGGGCTCAACGTGACCGCGCCCGCCAAGGTGCGCCGGCTGCTGATGTCGCCGGGGCCGATCTTCGAGCCGGAAGGGCCGGGCGCGGACTGGTATGGCTCCGCCCGCGCGCTGTTTGCTGCCGGCTTTCGCGACGGCGATATCGCGCACAATTCGTTTGCCTATCATCTTACGCCCGGCGGATTCATTCTGGAGTCCGGCTGCCACGCGCTCGGTTGCGCGGTCATTCCCGGCGGCGTCGGCAATACCGAACAACAGCTTGAGGCGATCGCGCACTACCGGCCCTCCGGCTATTGCGGCACCCCGGATTTCCTGAAGATCCTGCTCGATACCGCCGCCAAAACGGGCAAGGACGCGTCATCCATCAAACGCGCGCTGGTCTCCGGCGCGGCGCTGCCGGGCTCCTTGCGCGAGGAACTCGGAAAGCGCGGTGTCGCGGTGCTGCAATGCTATGCCACCGCCGAGCTTGGCGTTATCGCCTATGAAAGCGACGCGCGGGAGGGGATGATCGTCAACGAGACAGTCATCGTGGAAATCGTCCGCCCCGGCACCGGCGATCCCGTCGCGGACGGCGATGTCGGCGAGGTGGTGGTCACTCGCTTCAATGCCGATTATCCGTTTGTCCGGCTTGGCACCGGCGATCTCTCGGCGCTGCTCCCGGGCGTCTCGCCGTGTGGGCGCACCAATATCCGCATCAAGGGCTGGATGGGGCGCGCCGATCAGACCGCCAAGGTTAAGGGCATGTTCGTGCATCCCAAGCAGATCGCCGAAGTCGCCGCCCGCCATCCGGAGCTCAAGCGCTTGCGCCTGGTGGTCGGACGGAAGGACGAGCAGGACACCATGACGCTCATGGCTGAAAGTGCGACGCGCGATGACGCATTGGCCGCGGCAATCGCTACCACGCTACAGTCGGTCACCAAATTAAAAGGCGCCGTCAAATTGGTCGCCCCAGGCGAACTGCCGAATGACGGCAAGGTGATTGCCGACGAGCGTCCCACATGAGCCCAAACACCGTTGCCGTGCCGGGTAGCCGCATCGGCGTGCTGCTGGTCAATCTCGGCACGCCCGACGCCACCAATTACTGGGCGATGCGCCGCTACCTGAAGGAGTTTCTCTCCGACCGCCGCGTCATCGAGGAGAACCGTATCAAGTGGTGGCTGGCGCTCAATCTTGTCATCTTGACGATACGTCCCGGCCGCAAAGGGCGCGACTACGACAAGATCTGGAACAAGCAGCGCAATGAATCGCCGCTCAAGACCATCACGCGCGCGCAGTCCGACAAGCTTGAGGACATGCTCGAGAAAGTGGATCGCCGCATCCGCGTCGATTGGGCCATGCGCTACGGCAATCCATCGATCCGCTCGCGCCTGGAAGCGTTGACCGCGCAAGACTGCGAACGCATTTTGATCGTGCCGCTGTATCCGCAATATGCCGCGGCCACCACCGCAACTGTGTGCGATGAAACGTTTCGCGTGCTGGAGCGTATGCGCGCGCAGCCGACTTTGCGCGTCGCCGCGCCTTACTATGCGGAAGCCGCCTATATCGATGCGCTCGCGGCCTCGCTCAACGCTGAAATCGCGAAGCTCTCGTTCAAGCCCGAAAAAATCATCGCCTCTTTCCATGGCATACCGGAATCATATGTCGAGAAGGGCGATCCTTATTACAAGCACTGCACCGAAACGACCGAGCTGCTGCGCCGCAAGCTCAAGCTCGACGAGGAAGGCCTGCTGTTGACCTTCCAGTCGCGCTTTGGTCCTACCGAGTGGATCAAGCCCTATACCGACGCCACGGTGAAAAGCCTGGCCGAGCAGGGCGTCAAAAGCCTTGCCGTCATCACGCCGGGATTTGCCGCCGACTGCCTAGAGACGCTGGAAGAGATCGCCATGGAGAATGCCGAAATCTTCAAAGCGGCCGGCGGCAAGAATTTCGCCGCCATTCCCTGCCTCAACGATTCCGCCAACGGCATGGCGGTGATCCGCGATGTGGTGCTGCGCGAGTTGAAGGGCTGGATTTGAGGCTGATTTGGGCCCGTTCCCGCTAATCAACGTCTCGTTAACCATAGGCTTTTAACTTCCGTTAACCAAAGCCCGCGGACCGGCGGGCGAGCGTGCCTTTTGAAAAGGTGCGCCCGCCCGGCGCTTACCCGTGGGCGGGAGGGTAGTGACCGCCGTGCAGCGCCCAATGTCCCCACACTCTGTCGCTCCGCGCGCTGCGCGCCTGCTAACGGCCGCCTGCGTGGTGCTGGGCGGCGCGCAGGCCATGGCGCAGACGCCGCCGCCAATCTATCCCGATCCGCTTACGCCGAAATTGCAGACCGATCCGCGCAATCCGCCGCGCTTCCAAAAATTTACACGGCCCACACCGGCGCAATTGGGGCAGCCCGCGCGCTTTACGCCGCCGGCATCGGGCGCGGGCGTGACTGGTTTTGATTCAACCAACAATCCCGCGCCGAAAACGAAGACGACCCCGGCGCCCGGTTCGCCGGTCAACGCGCAAGCCGGTGCTCTCGGCACACAGCCCGCGGAACCCGTTTCGCCATATCAGGAACCGTCGCCGCCTCTGCCCGACGCCGGCAACGCCGCGTTGGCGCAGGCGCCGGGCACGCCGCCGGTCGAACTCGGGCCGATCCGCCGGGCGCCGAAAAAACGTAAAGCGCACACCGAGCCCGACGACCCCTACGCGCCGCTCGGCCTGCAAGCTGGAAGCTTCACGTGGTTCCCGGCCATCGAATTGATCGGCGGCTATGACACCAATCCATCGCATGCGGCGGGAGGCGGCGGCGCCAAGCTCTATACCGTCGCACCGGAACTGCGCGTGCAATCGGACTGGTCCCGGCACGAACTCAAGGCCGATCTGCGCGGCAGCTATACCGGCTACAATCCCGACGAGACTCCGACGCTGAGCCGCCCGTTCTTCGACGGCAAGGTCGATGGCCGCATCGATGTCACCAAAACCACGCGCATCGACCTCAACACTCACGCACTCATATCGACCGACAATCCCGGCAGCCCGAACCTGCAAGCCGGTCTCGCCAAGCTTCCGGTCTTCACCACTGTCGGCGGCAGCGCGGGCATCGCTCATCGCTTCAATCGCTTCGAGCTTGCAATCAAGGGAACGGCCGAGCGCACCGCCTATCAGGACTCCACGCTGACCGGCGGCTCGACATCGAGCAATGAGGACCGCAATTACAATCAATTCGGCGGGGCGCTGCGCGGCAGCTACGAATTATTGCCCGGCGTGAAGCCGTTCGTCGAATTCGAGACCGACACGCGCCGCCACGATCTCGAAACCGACATTTCGGGCTATCAACGCAATTCCAAAGGCATCACCGGCAAAGCCGGCTCGACATTCGAACTTTCGCGCCAACTCACCGGCGAGTTCGGCATTGGCTATACCCAGCGCACCTACGACGACCCGCGGCTCGAAAAACTCACCGGTCTTATCGGCGATGCTTCGCTGCTTTGGACCGCCAATGCGCTCACGACTGTCAAGCTCACCGGCAAATCCGCGGTGAGTGAAACCACCATTCCCGGCGTTTCCGGCGAATTATCGCGCGATGTCGGTCTACAGCTTGATCACAGCTTTCGGCGCTGGCTGATCGGCAGCGTGAAGCTTGGCTTCGGCGTTGACGATTATGTTGGGCTCGATCGCCAGGACAAGCGTTATTCGGCGGCCTTAGGCCTGACCTATAAACTCAACCGCAACATGCAGCTTAAAGGCGAGGTGCGTCAGGACTGGCTGCGCTCCAACGTCACCGGCGCCGATTATACGTCGAGTACTTTCCTGCTCGGCCTGCGGTTTCAGCAGTAGTTATTTTCCGCCCAGCAGCCGGGCGATCTCGCCGCGGAATTCCGGCGCAATATCGGGGCGCTCGAGCCCATAGGCGACATTGGCGGTGAGGAAACCGATCTTGGAGCCGCAGTCGAAGCTGCGGCCTTCGAATTTGAGACCGTAGAATGGCTGTGTGCGCTTGAGCGCCATCATGGCGTCGGTGAGCTGGATCTCGCCGCCGGCGCCGGCCGCCTGCTTTTCCAAAATCTCGAAGATCTGCGGCTGCAAAATATAGCGGCCGGTGATGGTGAGGTTCGATGGCGCCTCGGCCGGTTTCGGCTTCTCGACCATATTGGTGATGGCGAAGGCCTTGCCTTTGGCCGCGCCGACGCCGACCACGCCATACATATGGATGCGTTCTGCCGGAACTTCCTCCACCGCGAGGATATTGGCATTGCCGTCAAGCGCTTTGGCGGCGTCGATCATTTGCGCGAGGCAGCCGGGTTTATTCTGCACCAGCACGTCGGGCAGCAGCAAAGCGAACGGCTCATTGCCGACAAGTTCGCGCGCGCACCACACCGCATGGCCTAAGCCCAGCGGCGACTGCTGGCGGGTAAAGCTGAATGTGCCCGGCTCCGGCAAATCCTGCGACAATAAAGCCAGGTCCGCCTTCTTGCCGCGCTCCACCAAAGTGAGTTCCAGTTCGAACTGGCGGTCGAAATGGTCCTCGATCACGCTCTTGTTGCGGCCGGTGACAAAAATGAAATGCTCGATGCCGGCCTGGCGCGCCTCGTCCACCACGTGCTGGATCAGCGGGCGATCCACCACGGGCAGCATTTCTTTCGGCATGGCCTTGGTCGCCGGCAGAAAGCGAGTTCCAAGGCCGGCGACGGGAAATATGGCTTTGCGGATGCGGGTCATGCGAAATTGGCGGCGCTGCGTTTGAGTTGTAGGGTCCGCTGAGCAGAAAGCACGGAGAGGGCTGCGAATCTAGATGCAAGACAGGGTAGACCATTAACGCCCTCGAAACGAGTTCGAGTCACCCATAGTGCGGCAACAGGCGGCAACCTAAAGAGCGACGAAGCGGGATGCGAAGAACGCAGCTCTACCTCATCGGCGGCATTCTGGTGGCCGCCTTGGCCATTCCCAGCGCGACCGCGCAGGTCAGGCGCAACGATGGCTATTCGGGTCCGACCGGAACCATCGCACCGGCCGCGCCCGGCATGCCTTCGGCGGCGCCGGAATGGAGCGGGGAGTCAGGTGCCTCCGGCGATCCACGCATGACCGCAGCGGCGATCCGTGCCGCGGCGGCGGATTTCCACGGTTGTCTGGAACGGCTGTGGCCATTGGCCGCGCGTCACGGCATCACGCGCAATGTCTATGTCGCCTACACGGGAAAGCTGACGCCGGACTTGC
>CAVWPH010000010.1:0-54064 GCA_963756805.1 uncultured Alphaproteobacteria bacterium | reverse complement strand
CCGACGGGACGACGATGCTTTTGCCGGCGATGAAAATAAACAGCGCCCAGGGCACCATCCCGACCGCCGTGCCGATCTGCTTGATGCGGTGTCGCGTGCGCGCCGAATAGCGCTGCGCCAATGTGTCTGCCGCCAAGTGCGTGCCGGCGCGGGTGGCGGCGGTGACGCTGGCCGCGACAAAGAGCGCAAAAATGATCTGGCCGAGATCATTGGCTTCGCGCGAATAGGCACGGAAAATATCGCGCAGCGGCCATTGCAGAAAAAGCAGCACGACCAGCGGCAGCGCGAGCCACTGCAACACGGACAAGAAGCCGCCGATCGCGTGGTCAAGGCGCCGCAGGAATGTCATGGCCGCCTACGATCTGGCAAATATCAAGCCAGCTTCCTTATTGCCCGCTTACTGCCCCCGCTTGGCGGCGCTGGCAAATCTACGCGCTTCTTCCGCCGCGCGGAACAGGGCTTTCGCCTTGTTGATGCATTCCTGCTGCTCGGTGGCCGGATTTAAGTCGGCAACGATGCCGGCGCCGGCCTGCACATACATGACGCCGTCCTTCACCAGCGCGGTGCGCAGCACGATGCAGGTGTCCATCTCGCCGGCGGCGGAGAAATAGCCGACCGCGCCGGCGTAAAGCCCGCGCTTTTCTTTTTCCAGTTCGTCGATGATTTGCATGGCGCGCACTTTCGGCGCGCCCGACACGGTGCCGGCGGGAAAGCCGCCTGCCAGCGCATCGAGCGCGTCGTATTTGGCATCGAGCTTGCCCTCGACGTTGGAGACGATGTGCATGACGTGGCTGAAATGCTCGATGAAGAACTGATCGGTCACGGTGACCGTGCCGATGCGCGCGACGCGTCCGACATCGTTGCGGCCGAGATCGAGCAGCATCAGATGCTCGGCGCGCTCCTTCGGATCGGCCAGCAATTCCGCTTCCAGCGCCTTGTCCTCGTGCGGCGTTTCTCCGCGCGGGCGCGTGCCGGCGAGCGGGCGGATGGTGACGGTGTCGCCCGAAACTTTGACCAGAATTTCCGGGCTGGAGCCGGAAACCGCAAACGTGCCGAAATCGAGGTAGTAGAGATAAGGCGAGGGGTTCGTGCGCCGCAGCGCGCGGTAAAGCGAAAACGGCGGCAGTTTGAACGGCGCCTCGAAGCGCTGCGCCAGCACGATCTGGAAGGCATCGCCCGCCGCGATGTAATCCTTGGCCTTGAGCACCATCGCCCGGTATTCGTCCGGCGTGGTGTTGGACTTCGGCGGCACATCGAGCGGGCCTTCATCGTAAGCGGCAAGCGATTTATCGAGCGGCCGGTCGAGCGCATCGACGACGGTGGCGAGCCGCTCGATGGCGCGCGCGAGCGCCGCCTTGGCGTCGACGCCTTTTTCGGGCCGCACCGGCGTGACGACCGTGATTGAATCCTTCACCGCGTCGAACACGACGATGATGGTCGGGCGCAGCATGATGGCGTCGGGAATACCGATCGGGTCCGGATTGGGCGCCGGCAATTCTTCCATCTGCCGCACCATGTCGTAGCCGAGATAGCCGAACACGCCGGCCGCCATCGGCGGCAGATCTTCCGGCAAGTCGATGCGGCTTTCGGCGATGAGCGTGCGCAGCGCTTGCAGCGGCGGCTCAGCGCAGGGCGTAAAATTGTCCGGCTTGGCGCGCGCCGTGCGGTTGACCTCGGCGCGATTGCCGTTGGCGCGCCAGATCAAATCGGGCTCGATGCCGATGATGGAATGGCGGCCGCGCGCAGCGCCGCCTTCCACCGACTCGAGCAGGAAACCCATCGGCTTGCCGCCGGCGACCTTCAGATAGGCCGAGACCGGCGTCTCCAGGTCGGCGACCAGCGTGGTCCACACCACCTGTGCCTGCCCGCGGCCGTAGCGTTCGGCGAAAGCGGTTTCCGACGGCTCGATCTGCATGGGATCAGTTGTTGGCGCCGCCGCCGATGATCTGATTGACCGCGGCCTGGTTGAGCGTGACGCCGAAATCGGTTTCGAGTTTGCCGATATAGGCAGTGATCATGTCGTCGGCGTAAGAGCTTTGCAGGGTGGTGGCGATCGCCTTGCCCTGCGCGGAAGCGGGATCGAGTTTGGGATCGGTCACGTCGGTGACGCGAAATACGACGCGCTCGGTAGGCTTGGCGCCGTCGGAGCTGCCGGCTTCGCCTTTCGGCGTGCGGAACACGGTCTCGATCACTTTCGGCGCGACGAACCCGCCCGGCTTGTTGCGCTGGAGATCGGCCGCGGTCTCCAGCTTAAGACCGGAATCGGTCGCCAGCTGCGCCATGGTCGTGCCGCTCTTGAGTTTGCCGAGCATCTCGTCGGTTTTGGCTTTCAGCCGCGTGGCGATCTCGTCGTCGCGCCAATGCGCCTCGACCTCCGGCTTTGACTTCGTCGAGGCTGCGGTCGTGCGCCTTCGTGATGCCGCCGATATCGAACCAGAGATAGCCGCCGCCGGGCAGTTGCAGCGGATCGTTGTCGACGCCGATGTCGCTGGCAAATGCCGCGGCGACCACATCCGGCGTGCGCGGCAAATTAGCGATCGGCTTGCCATCGGGGCCGCGACCGGAGCGGTCGACCGCATCGATCGTGGTGAACTTGATGCCGAGTTTCTTGGCAGCTTCGGCAAGCGTGGAGCCGGCCGCGCGCTCATCTTCGAATTTGTCGCGCAATTCGCCGATTTTGGTGCGGGCTTGCGCCTTCGGCGATTGACTGCTTGATCGACGATGCGACCTCTTCAAAAGTTTTCTGCGTGCCCGGCTCGATCTTGGTGACCTGCAACAGCAGCGTACCGAACTGGCCTTTAACCGGCTGGCTGACTTCGCCGGCCTTGAGCGCGAAGGCGGCATCGGCTGCGGCCGGATCGATGATGGCGGCCTTGGTCACCATGCCTAAATCGGAATCGGTTTCCTTCATGCCGCGTTCTTTGACGATGTCGGCAAAGCTCGCGCCTTTGTCGATGCGTTCGCGCGCGGCCGCCGCCTCTTGCGGGTTCTGGAACACGATCTGATGCACGTCGCGTTTTTCGGGCGTGCCGTAATTATTCTTGTGGTCGTCGTAATATTTCTTGGCGTCGGCGTCGCTCACTTGCTCCGGCTTGGCGACATTCGCAGGCGAGAGCGGCATAATAGTAATCTTGCGATATTCCGGCGCGCGGAACAAAACTTTGCGTTCCTCGAAATATTTGGCAAGCACCGCCGGCGTCGGCGCCGGAATGTCGCCGGCTTGGGCTGCGCCGAGCGCAGAGATATTCGATGCTGCGTTTTTCATTCTGGAACTGATCGATCGCGGTCATCGCCGCCAGCGGCACGTGCAACTCGCCGCTGATGCTTTGCGCGATCTGGCGGCGCAGCATCACGTTTCGCTGCTCCTCGACAAAGCGGCTTTCGCTATAGCCGTTCTGGCGGATCAGCAGTTCGAATTGCATGCGGTCGAACTCGCCGTTGCGGCCGCGGAAAGCCGGGTCGGCGGTGATGCGCTTGATGATATCGGCATTGGAGATGGAAAGCCGCAGGGCCTTGGCTTGCTCGTCGAGCGTGGTCTCGGCGATCAACTGGCGTAATGCCTGCTGATCGAGGCCGAGCGCGCGCGCCTGTTCGGGCGTGATGGCGCGGCCGAGGCGGCGGCTGAGCTGCTGCAGTCGTTCGTTGTAAAACTGGCGAAACTGCTCGATCGAGATTTCGGTGTTGCCGATCTTGACCGCGGAATTGAGCCCAAAGCCGCGGAAAATATCGCCGATGCCCCAGACCACGAAGCTGATCGTGATCAGGCCCATCACGCCGGCCATCAAGGCCTTTGCCGAGCCAGGTCGAAGAGGCTTTGTGCATTCCGCGAAGCATGGCGCGCGATTTTCCTAGTGATGAGTAAACGGTGGCTGAAGGGCTGATCGCGCCCTTATAGGGAGCAGGCCAACTCCTTGCAACTCAAGAAGGATCGCCGCAGCTTGGGCCCGCTCTGGCGTATGGCTTGCGGCTCTGATAACCGCACCCACAAAGGGACTTAGAAACGATGGCGGCGGCCCAAGTGCGCCCTCTGGTCGCGGGCAATTGGAAGATGAACGGCCTTGCGGCGAGCGAGGCCGAGCTCGCCCGCATCATCGCCGGCAGCGCCGCCTTGGGCGGTAAAGCCGATCTGCTGGTGTGCCCGCCGGCAACCTTAATTGAAAGCTTTGCCGCCGCCGCCCGCGGCTCGGCCGTTGCCATCGGCGGACAGGATTGTCACGCCGAGCCTTCCGGCGCCCATACCGGCGACATTTCGGCGGAAATGCTGGCCGATGCCGGCGCGAGCGCGGTGATCGTCGGCCATTCGGAGCGCCGCGCCGATCATCATGAAACCGATGCGCAAGTGCGCGCCAAGGCGCTGGCCGCGCGGCGGGCAGGGCTTAACGGCAATCGTCTGCGTTGGCGAGCAGCGCGGCGAACGCGAAGCCGGCAAGGCGCGCGATGTGGTCGGCCGCCAGATCGACGGCTCGCTGCCCGATGGCGCAACCGGGGCCACTCTGGTGATCGCTTACGAACCCATCTGGGCGATCGGCACCGGGCTCACGCCGACGCCGGCCGATGTGGCCGAGATGCACAGTTTCATCCGGCAGCGGATCGGGGCGCGTTTTGGGGCCGAGGGGTCGCGCATCCGCATCCTCTATGGCGGCTCGGTCAAGCCGGCCAATGCCAAGGACCTGCTCACCGTAGCGGACGTGAACGGGGCGCTGGTTGGCGGCGCCAGCCTGAAAGCGGCTGAATTTCTGGCTATTGCCGCCGTTTACCGCTAGCCCCCGCAAGGGTGGAAATGCGGCAAATGATCGTGTAGAGACCGCGGCGAATTCCTATATGAGCGGTAATGCGCCGCCGGGGCCGCAAGAGCCCGGAGCGGCCGGTTTGAATGGATTTAAAGCTCTATGCAGCACGTGGTCATCGTCATCCACCTCATGCTGGTGCTCGCCTTGATCGGCGTGGTGCTGCTGCAACGCTCGGAAGGCGGCGGGCTCGGCATCGGCGGCGGCGGCGGTTTCATGACCAGCCGTGGCGCCGGCAATGTGCTCACCCGCGCTACCGCCATTCTTGCCGGGCTGTTCTTTGCCACCAGCCTGCTGCTGTCGATCCTGGCCGGGCTCGACCGCAAGCCGGATACCATTATTCAAGGCGGCCCCAGCGTGCCGACGCAAGGCGCACCGGGACCGAACGCGCCGCCGCCGCTCAGCGGTGGTGGCGGGCTGCTCAATAAATTGCAGGGTGCGCCTGGCGCGCCGCCGGCCGCCCCTGCGGCGCCGAGCGGGCCGGTGGTGCCGCAGTCGAAATGATCGAGTTGAAGGAAGGGCCGGGAAACCGGCCCTTCTGCATTAAGGCTTGGGCGTTAAAGCTTGGGCGCCAGGGCTTAGGCACTAGGGCTTGGAGGTAGACAAAGGATGCTTAGCTCAGAGATGAAAAATCCGATGCAGCCACCATTGATTGCGGCGTTTTCCCCACCTGATCGCAGCCGCAGGGCAGCTGCCCGCTTTTCGCGCTCGTCGAATCAAACCGGGAGGGCTAAAGCTTAAATCCCATGGCGCGGTATATTTTCATCACCGGCGGCGTGGTCTCCTCACTGGGTAAGGGTCTTGCCTCCGCCGCACTGGGCGCGCTGTTGCAGGCGCGCGGCTACAAAGTGCGGCTGCGCAAGCTCGACCCCTATATCAACGTCGATCCCGGCACGATGTCGCCTTATCAGCACGGCGAGGTCTTCGTCACCGACGACGGCGCCGAGACCGATCTCGACCTCGGCCATTACGAGCGCTTCACCGGGCGCCCCGCCACCCGCCAGGACAACATCACCACCGGGCCGCATCTACCAGGAGATCCTCGCCAAGGAGCGGCGCGGGGATTTTCTCGGCGCCACCGTGCAGGTCATTCCGCACGTCACCAATGCGATCAAAGATTTCATCCGCGAAGGCAATGACGGCTTCGATTTCGTGTTGTGTGAGGTCGGCGGCACCGTCGGCGACATCGAGGGCCTGCCGTTCTTCGAGGCGATCCGCCAATTGGGCAACGATCTGCCGCGCCACCACGCGGTCTACATCCATCTCACGTTGCTGCCGTTCATTCCGAGCGCGGGCGAACTCAAAACCAAGCCGACGCAACATTCGGTCAAGGAACTGCGCTCGATCGGCATCCAGCCCGACATCCTGCTGTGCCGCACCGACCGCCCGATCCCCGACAGCGAGCGGCGCAAGCTGGCGCTGTTTTGCAACGTGCGTGAAAACGCCGTGATCGAGGCGCGCGACGTCGACAACATCTATGCCGTGCCGGAGGCCTATCACGCGGCGGGGCTCGATCGCGAAGTGCTCGACGCCTTCGGCATCGAAACGGGCGCTGAGCCCGATCTCGGGCGCTGGCAGCTGATCAACGAGCGCATCCGCAATCCGGAGGGCGATGTCACCATCGCCATCGTCGGCAAATATACCGGGCTCAAGGACGCCTATAAATCTTTGATCGAGGCGCTCTCGCACGGCGGCATCGCCAACAAAGTGAAAGTCAATCTCGATTGGATCGAAGCCGACGTGTTCGAGAACGAAGACCCGGCGCCGTTCCTTGAACAGGTCAACGGCATTCTGGTGCCCGGCGGTTTCGGCCATCGCGGCGCGGAGGGAAAAATCCGCGCGGCCAAGTTCGCGCGCGAGCGCAACGTTCCCTATTTCGGCATTTGTTTCGGCATGCAGATGGCGGTGCTGGAAGCCGCGCGCAATTTATGCGGCATCGAGCAGGCCAATTCGACCGAATTCGGCCAAACCCCGGAGCCGGTGGTCGGCCTGATGACCGAATGGCTCAAGGGCAACGAATTGCAGAAGCGGATGGACGGCGGCGATCTTGGCGGCACCATGCGGCTCGGCGCTTATCCGGCGGCGCTCACGCGCGGCAGCCGCGTCGCGCAGATTTACGGCGCGACTGAAATTTCCGAGCGCCACCGGCACCGCTACGAAGTCAACACCACCTACAAAGGCCGGCTCGAGCAGCGCGGCATGCGTTTCTCCGGCATGTCGCCCGATGGAATTCTGCCCGAGATCATCGAATACGAAGACCATCCCTGGTTCATCGGCGTGCAATTTCATCCCGAGTTGAAATCGCGGCCCTTCGATCCGCATCCGCTGTTTGCGTCTTTCATCGGCGCGGCGGTCGAGCAAAGCCGGCTGGTGTAATAGCGGTTGCGCCGGCGCAGCTTCCAGCCGATAAATCCCCCACCATTTGTAGCCGGAGGAATTCCCGTGATCCACGAAGTGCGTCATTACATTTGCGTTCCCGGACGTCTGCCCGCGCTATTGAAGCGCTTCGAGACCAAGACGCTGGCGCTCTGGAAGAAGCACGCCATCAATCCGGTCGGCTTCTGGACCGTGCTGATCGGCGATGGCAACAACGAGCTGTATTACTTGCTGGCCTGGGACTCGCTCGCCGAGCGCGAAAAGAAATGGAACGGCTTCATGTCCGATCCGGAGTGGATTGCGGCGCGCGCCGACAGCGAGAAGGACGGACCGATCCTCGCCAAGATCAACAACAAGATTCTGGTGCCGACCGCGTTCTCGCCGATGAAATAGCGGGCCCGTCCATGGCACGCGGTCTCGACCATATCGTCCACGCGGTGCGCGATCTCGACGCGGCGGCTGAGCTTTATCGCGGGCTCGGCTTCAAGGTCGGCGGCGTGAACATTCATCCGCGAATTTGGGGCACCAAGAACCGGCTCATCCAGTTTCCCGGCACCTTCATCGAATTGCTGGCGGTGGCCGACACCGATGGAGTGGCGCCGCATGCGCCGCAGCAATTTTCGTTCGGCGCATTCAATCATGATTTTTTAGCGCGCGGCGAGGGGCTCTCGATGCTCGTGCTCGAGGGCAAGGGCGCGCCCGATGTGGACGCATTTCGGCAAAGCGGCATCGGCGGTTTCGAATTGCATGATTTCGAACGCGAGGGAAAGCGGCCCGATGGCACGACGGTGAAGGTCGCATTTTCGCTCGCCTTCGCGCGCGATGCGGCCGCGCCCGATACCGGCTTCTTCACCTGCCAGCAGCATTATCCGGAGAATTTCTGGAATCCGGCGTTTCAGAAACACGCCAACTCGGTGTCGCGCGTTGCCGGCGTGGTGATCGTGGCGGAAGATCCTAAGCAGCATCGGGATTTCATGTTGGCTTTTACCGGCGCGACCAAAGCCGTGAGCACAGATGCGGGCTTCGTCATTGCGACCCCGCGCGGCGTTATCGATGTGACGACGCCGGCTGCATTTCTCCAGCGTTACGGCGTGCCGGCGCCGGATGCATCGCACGGGGCGCGGCTGGCGGCGCTGCGCTTTGCCGCCGCCGACGCAAGCCTGCTGCAAAGCGCGCCGGAACTCGCCGGCATTGGCGGGCTTTACGCCGGAAATCCCACGGTGATCGGCCTTAACGATGCCATGGGCGCGGTGCTGGTCTTTGAACCGGCCCGTTGACCGGGACCCGCCGCCGTTTCATGGTCGCGCCCGCGAGGGATAATCCGTGGACCAAAGCCTTAAACCCAACGCAACAGTAACCGTCGGCACAGTGCGTTTCGGCAATGCGTTGCCGTTTTCGCTGATCGCTGGCCCGTGCGTGCTGGAAAGCCGCGCCCATGCATTGGAAATGGCGACCGCGCTCAAGGAAATCGCCGCGCGCGTCGGCGTCGGGCTTGGTCTACAAAACCTCGTTCGACAAAGCCAACCGCACGTCGGCAAAGTCCGCGCGCGGGCTTGGCCTCGAGCAGGCGCTACCTGTTTTTGCCGAAATTCGCGATAAGCTGAAATTGCCGGTGCTCACCGACGTGCACGAGGCCGCGCAATGCGCGCAGCGTCGCGCAAGCCGTCGATGTTTTACAAATCCCCGCCTTTCTCTGCCGGCAAACCGATTTGCTGATTGCCGCCGCCAAAACCGGCAAAGCCGTCAACGTCAAAAAAGGCCAGTTCCTCGCGCCGTGGGACATGAAGAACGTGGTCGAGAAAATCACCGCGGCCGGCAACAAGAATGTGCTGGTGACCGAACGCGGCGTCTCCTTCGGCTACAACACGCTCGTTTCCGACATGCGCGCGCTGCCGATCCTCAAACGCGAAACCGGCGCGCCGGTGATCTTCGATGCCACGCATTCGGTGCAGCAGCCGGGCGGGCAGGGCGACAAATCCGGCGGCGAGCGCGAATTCGTTTCCGTGCTGGCGCGCGCCGCGGTCGCGGTCGGCGTTGCCGGCGTTTTCATCGAGACGCATCAGGATCCAGACAAGGCGCCCTCCGACGGCCCCAATATGTTGCCGCTGAAGGACATGGAGCCGCTGCTCCGCCAACTGGTCGAGTTCGATAAATTGGCCAAGCGCTGAACCGCGTACGCCGCTGCGAAACCAACAATGAACCGCACGCTCAACGTCATCGCGTTCGTGGTCTTTGCGAGCGCGCTGTTCATCCGCTCGACCGACCCGGTCATTCCGCAGATCGCAGCCGGGCTCGATGTTGCGCCATCGACCGCGGCGCTGCTGTCGACCGCCTTCACGCTGCCTTATGCGCTGATCCAGCCGCTGCTCGGCGCGCTTGCCGACATGTTCAGCAAGGCGCGGCTGATGATGCTGTGTCTATCTATCGTCACCGTCGCCACGATTGTTTGCGGTTTCGCGCCGAATTACGAATTTCTTTTCATCGCGCGGGTGATCGCTGGCTTGGCCTCCGGCGGCGTGGTGCCGATTGCCTTTGCCATCGTCGGCGACAATATCCCGGTGGCCGAGCGCCAAGTGGCGATGGGGCGGCTGCTGTTTGCCATCATGACCGGCAATCTGCTGGGCGCGACCTGCGCCGGCGTGGTCGGCGATCTGCTCGGCTGGCGCGGCGTGTTTTTCGTCACCGGAATATTCGGCGCCATTGCGCTTGCCGCCGCGGTCCCAGGGCTGCGGGGTTTGCGCGAAACGCCCGGCCAATTCGATCTGACAACGCTGGTGCCGAATTATCGGACGATCTTTCACAATCCACTGGCGAAAATATGTTTCGGCGCGGTGTTTCTGGAAGGCTGCTTCATGTACGGCGTCTTTCCCTATATCGCGACCATGCTGCACCAGGCGGGCGAAACCAGCGCCTCGATCGCCGGCATTGTTATCGCCGGTTTCGGCGTCGGCGGCGCGATCTATGGCGCAACCGTGTCGCGGGTGCTTCCGGTGCTGGGCGAAACTCGCATGATGCGCCTAGGCGGCGTTGCGCTCGGCTTCTGCCTGCTGGTGATCGCTGCGCGCGCGCCTTGGCCGGTGGAGTTTGCTAATTTTGCGCTGCTCGGCTTTGGCTTCTACATGTTGCACGCGGTCATCCAGATTTATGCGAGCGAACTCGCGCCAGTCGCGCGCGGCTCGGCCATGGCGCTGCATTCGTTTTTCTTTTTTCTCGGCCAGGCGGTCGGACCTGTCGTCTACGGCGCCGGCCTTGCCACCGTCGGCATTACGCCGGTTCTGTTGGTGGGGGCCGCTGTGCTGGTGATCGTCGGCTTGACCTGCGCGCAATGGCTGCGGCGGCCGCAAGGCTCCGTGGTTTAGCCGCGTCCGCGATAGGGCGCGACGCCCTGGTCCGGCGGCATCCAAACACCCTTCGGCAATTTGCCGGCCTGCCAGAACACATCGATCGGCATGCCGCCGCGCGGAAACCAATAGCCGCCGATGCGCAAGAATTTCGGCTTGAGCAGCGCGAACAATTTCTTGCCGATGGCGACCGTGCAGTCCTCGTGGAAATTGCCGTGATTGCGGAAGCTCACGAGATAAAGCTTGAGCGACTTCGACTCCACCAGAAAGCGCCCCGGCACATAGTCGATCACCAGATGGGCGAAGTCGGGCTGGCCGGTGATCGGGCACAGCGTGGTGAATTCCGGCGCGGTGAAGCGCGCGACATAATTCGTGCCCGGGTGCGGATTGGGCACGCGGTCGAGCTTCGCCTTGGCAGGCGAGGCGGGGATGGGCGTGGGGCGCCCGAGCTGCATTTTCTTCTTTCGCCATGGGCCCAGTAATGGCCCGCTTTCTTAAGGAATGACAAGACCCATCGCGGGCGCTAGAACCGCCCGGAAAGCTGAGGATTCTCCATGACCGCCATCACCGACATTATCGGCCGCGAAATCCTCGACAGCCGCGGCAATCCGACCGTGGAGGTCGACGTCATTCTCGAGGACGGCTCCTTGGGACGCGCCGCGGTCCCGTCCGGCGCTTCCACCGGCGCCCACGAAGCGGTGGAACTGCGCGACGGCGACAAGGCGCGCTATGGCGGCAAAGGCGTGCGCAAAGCGGTCGATGCGGTCAACACCGAGATATTCGACGCGCTCGGCGGCATGGAGGCGCAGGCGCAGACCAAGATCGACGAAACGCTGATCGCGCTCGACGGCACGCCCAACAAAGCCCGCCTCGGCGCCAATGCCATTCTCGGCGTGTCATTGGCGACCGCGAAAGCTGCGGCCATCTCCAAGCACGAGCCGCTCTATCGTTATGTCGGCGGGCCGGCGGCGCGCACATTGCCGGTGCCGATGATGAACATCATCAATGGCGGCGTGCATGCCGACAACCCGATCGACTTCCAGGAATTCATGATCATGCCGGCCGGCATGGCGACGTTTGCCGAGGCCTTGCGCGCGGGCTCGGAAATTTTCCACACGCTGCGCGGCCAGCTCAAAGCCGCAGGGCTGAACACCAATGTCGGCGACGAAGGCGGCTTTGCGCCAAACTTGAAATCGGCGGAGGCAGGCGCTCGACTTCATCATGCAGGCGATCGAGAAGGCCGGCTACAAGCCGGGCAGCGATGTTTTTCTCGCGCTCGATCCGGCGGCGAGCGAATTCTACAAAGACGGCAAATATGTTTATTCGGGTGAGGGCAAGACCCGCTCCAAGCAGGAGCAGGCAAAATATTTTGCCGAACTGATTGCGCACTATCCGATCGTGTCAATTGAAGATGGCATGGCGGAAGACGATTGGGAGGGCTGGAAAATCCTCACCGATCTGGTCGGCGCCAAATGCCAGCTGGTCGGCGACGATCTGTTCGTCACCAACGTGACGCGGCTTGCCAAAGGCATCAAAGACGGCGTCGCCAATTCGATCCTGATCAAGGTCAACCAGATCGGCACGCTGACCGAGACGCTGGCCGCGGTCGAGATGGCGCACAAAGCCGGCTACACCGCGGTGATGTCGCATCGCTCGGGCGAGACGGAAGATTCAACCATCGCCGATCTCGCCGTCGCCACCAATTGCGGGCAGATCAAGACCGGCTCGCTGGCGCGCGCCGACCGCACCGCCAAATACAATCAACTGCTGCGCATCGAAGAGGAACTGGGCGCGCAAGCCAAGTTTGCGGGTAGGGCGGTGCTTGCATTCGCGCGCGCATTAAAACCGCCTTAACGTGCCTGCTGCATGGTGGCGCGTCATGGTCACTCACCGCCGCCGCCGCACCATTCTGACCGCGCTTGGGCTTTATATCTTTGCCGCGCTGTTCATCGGCTATTTCGCCGCCAATGCCTTTAGCGGCAATCATGGCCTGCGCGCGCAAGCCGACCTCGACAAGCAGATGGCCACCATGCAGGCCGAGCTTGCCGGCCTCAAAGCCGAGCGCGCGCATTGGGAGCGGCGGGTATCGCTGCTCCGATCCGCTCAGCTCGACCCCGACATGCTGGACGAGCGCGCCCGCGCGCTGCTGGGCTTGGCCGACCCGCGCGACCTGACCCTGCTTATCCCCAAGCGCTAGCCTGCGGCAGGCTGTCCAGTACGCAAGAATTTTGCGTTTTCGTCCCAATATTCAGTCTCTTCTTGCGACAAACCTGCCCGGCGGACTCGCGCTTCCGCCGATAAGCGATTTAAGCTATTGGGGTCCGTTGGCTGTGTTCCGCTGGCCTTGCGCCGATGGCCACCGCCGACGTGCCGGAATGCCAGGAGTTCCCATGGCCGCTCCCCAGAAAAAACCGCCAGTCGACGGCAAACAGCCGGCGACGCCGGTTGCAGCCTTCAGCAAGGACGAGGAGCTTTCCGCCTACCGCACCATGCTCACCATCCGCCGCTTCGAAGAGAAGGCGGGGCAGATGTACGGCATGGGGCTGATCGGCGGTTTCTGCCACCTCTATATCGGACAAGAGGCGGTGGTGGTCGGCATGCAGATGGCGCTCAAAAAGGGCGACGAGGTGATTACCGGCTATCGCGACCACGGCCACATGATCGCCTGCGGCATGGACCCCAAAGGCGTGATGGCGGAATTGACCGGCCGCGCGCACGGATATTCCAAAGGCAAAGGCGGCTCGATGCACATGTTCAGCGTCGCCAAAGGTTTCTACGGCGGCCATGGCATTGTCGCAGCGCAAGTGCCGCTCGGAACGGGCCTCGCCTTCGCCAATCACTATCGTGGCAACGACAATATTTCAGTGACCTATTTTGGCGACGGCGCCGCCAACCAGGGCCAGGTCTATGAGAGCTTCAACATGGCCGAGCTTTGGAAGCTGCCGGCGATCTATGTGATCGAGAACAACCGCTACGCCATGGGCACCTCGATCACGCGCTCGTCGGCGGAAGTGAACCTGTCGCGGCGCGGATTGTCGTTCAACATTCCGGGCGAACAAGTCGACGGCATGGACGTGCGCGCGGTGAAGGCTGCCGGCGAGAAGGCAGCCGCGTGGTGCCGCGACGGCAAGGGCCCCTTTATTTTGGAAATGCTCACCTATCGCTATCGCGGCCATTCGATGTCGGACCCGGCGAAATACCGCACGCGCGAGGAAGTCGAAGAAGTGCGCACGCACCACGATCCGATCGACATGGCGCGGGCGCGCATTTTGGAGAAGAAATTCGCCAAGGAAGATGAGTTGAAAAAGATCGACGCTTCCGTGCGCGACCTGATCAACCAGGCCGCGGAATTCGCCACCCACGATCCAGAGCCGGACGCGTCCGAGCTCTATACCGATGTGTATCGTTCGTAACGAAAAGCGCGCAACGTCCATGCGCAAACAAAAAAGTCCGGGTAGGAAACAATAGCGCCCATGCCGACCAACGTGCTCATGCCCGCGCTGTCGCCCACCATGGAAAAGGGCAACCTCGCCAAGTGGCTCAAGAAAGAAGGCGACACGATCAAATCCGGCGACATCATCGCCGAGATCGAGACCGACAAGGCCACCATGGAAGTGGAAGCGGCCGACGAGGGCACGCTCGGAAAAATTCTCGTCCCCGAGGGCACGGCCGATGTGGCGGTCAACACGCCGATTGCGGTGATCTTGAGCGACGGCGAGGATAAGTCGTCGATCAAAGAAACGAAATCCGCGCCACTAGCGGCAGCGCCTTCACCCGCAAAACCCGAAAAAGCCGAAACCAAACCCGCACCGAGGCCGGCGGCAGCACCCGCTGCGCCGACGCCGCAGGCCGCCAACGATCCCGACATCCCGGAAGGCACCGAGATGGCCACCATGACCATGCGCGAAGCGCTGCGCGACGCCATGGCCGAGGAGATGCGACGCGACAAAGATGTGTTCGTGATGGGCGAAGAGGTCGCCGAATATCAAGGCGCCTACAAAGTCACGCAAGGTCTGCTGCAGGAGTTCGGACCCAAGCGCGTGATCGACACGCCGATCACCGAGCACGGCTTTGCTGGTCTTGGGCATCGGCGCGGCGCTGGCAGGCCTAAAACCGATCGTCGAATTCATGACCTTCAATTTCGCCATGCAGGCGATGGACCAATTGATCAACTCGGCCGCCAAGACGCTTTATATGTCGGGCGGGCAGATGGGTTGCTCGATTGTGTTTCGCGGACCTAACGGTGCTGCCGCGCGCGTCGCCGCCCAGCACAGCCAGGATTATTCGTCGTGGTACTCGCACATTCCCGGCTTGAAGGTGATCGCGCCCTCGACCGCCGCTGACGCCAAGGGTTTGCTCAAGGCCGCGATCCGCGATCCCAATCCGGTGATTTTCCTGGAAAACGAAATTCTCTACGGCCATTCATCGCCGGTGCCAAAGCTTGATGATTTTGTACTACCCATTGGAAAAGCGAAGATCGCGCGGGCAGGCTCCGACGTGACCATCATCGCCTGGTCGATGGGCATGACCTACGCGCTCAAAGCCGCCGAGGAATTGGCCGGGCAAGGCATCGATGCCGAAGTGATCGATCTGCGCACGCTCAAGCCCATGGATACCGACACCATCATTGCCTCGGTGCAAAAGACCGGCCGCGCCGTCACCGTCGAGGAAGGCTGGGCGCAATCCGGCGTCGGCGCCGAGATCGCCGCGCGCATCATGGAGCACGCCTTCGATTATCTGGATGCGCCGGTCGCGCGCGTCACCGGCAAGGACGTGCCGATGCCCTACGCCGCTAATTTGGAAAAACTCGCGCTGCCTTCGGTCGCCGACGTGGTCGAGGCGGCGAAATCCGTCACCTATCGGTAGCCGCGCGCCCATGCCCACCAACATCCTCATGCCCGCGCTGTCGCCCACGATGGAAAAGGGCAACCTGGCGCGTTGGCTCAAGAAGGAAGGCGACAAGATCAAGTCCGGCGACATCATTGCCGAGATCGAGACCGACAAGGCCACCATGGAATATGAGGCGGTGGATGAGGGCACGCTGGCCAAGATCGTGGTGCCGGAAGGAACGCAAGACGTTGCGGTCAACGCGGTGATCGCGGTGATGGCGGGCGAGGGCGAGGACGTGAAGGCGGCGGCCGCGAGTGCGAAGGCCACGCCCGCAAAAGCACCTGAGAAAAAAACTGAGCCCGCTCCCCACCCGGCGGCTTCGCCGCCACCCTCCCCCAAAGGGGGAGGGATAAGCGCGCCTCGCGGCAACCTCCAATCCCTCCCCACACCGTGGGGAGGGTGGCGCGGCGCAAGCCGCGTCGGGTGGGGTGCAGCCGACACACGCTGCAGGAAACCGCGTTTTCTCTTCGCCGCTCGCGCGCCGTCTGGCGAAAGATGCCGGCGTCGATCTTGCCCGCGTCAACGGTTCGGGCCCGCATGGCCGCGTGATTGCGCGCGATATTGACGCCGCGAAATCCGGCAAAGGCTTGCGCGCACCAGGAGCGGCGCAGACGGGCGCGGCAATTCCAATGGCCGCGACGCCGTCCGATGCGCAGATCCGCGCGCTCTACGAAGACGGCTCCTACGATTTCGTGCCGCATGACGGCATGCGCCGCACCATTGCGCAGCGGCTCACCGCCTCGGTGCAGACCGTCCCGCATTTCTACGAGACCATGGATTGCGACATCGGCAGGCTGATGGCCGCGCGCGAGGAGATCAACACCGCGGCGCCCAAGGACAAAGACGGCAAGCCCGCCTACAAGCTCTCGGTCAATGATTTCGTCATCAAGGCGCTGGCGCTGGCGCTGCAACAAGTCCCCGACGCCAATGTGAGCTGGACCGAAGCCGGCATGCTCAAGCACAAGCATTCGGATATTGGTGTTGCGGTGGCGCTGCCGGGCGGGCTGATCACGCCGATCGTGCGCAATGCCGAAAGCAAGTCGCTGTCGGCCATTTCAAATGAAATGCGCGATCTCGCCGTGCGCGCGCGCGGCCGCAAGCTTAAACCGCATGAATACCAAGGCGGCACCTCGTCGGTGTCGAACTTGGGCATGTTCGGCATCAAGGATTTCACCGCCGTGATCAATCCGCCGCAGTCCACCATCCTGGCGGTCGGCACCGGCGAAGAGCGCGCGGTGGTGCGCAACGGCCAGTTGGCGATTGCCACCATCATGAGCGTGACGCTGTCTTGCGATCACCGCTCAGTCGACGGCGCGCTCGGCGCCGAACTGATCGTGGCGTTCAAGACACTTAATCGAGAACCCCGTGATGATGGTGGTGTGAACATGCGCAAACTGTTTTGGTTGCCATTTTATGCCGCCGTCGTCGCTATTTTCGGTCCTCCGGCGCAGGACGGCGCCCATCTCATCGCCATTTCAGAGCGCTCGCCGTGGTCTTGGTTGCGTCACGTGCCCTGGATCACGCTCATCATTGTCGCAGTCTTTGCGGTGAGCCCGTACGGCCAAAGCCTTTACCTTTCGGCCTTCGTCTCGGGCGAGCAATTGGCCAACAGTCTCTCGCAGTTCTTATTGATGATTATAGCGGGCATCGCGATCGGGCTGGCGGCGCTGGAATGGGGCATCAAGTACCTGATCCGCAGATACCGCGCCAAGGACCGCGCCAAAGGAGCCGCTCTTGGCTGACACAAGCTTCGACGTCCTCATCATCGGCTCCGGGCCCGGCGGCTATGTCACCGCCATCCGCGCGGCGCAGCTTGGCTATAAGACGGCGATCGTCGAGCGTGATTATCTCGGCGGCGTTTGCCTCAACTGGGGCTGCATCCCGACCAAGGCCCTGCTGCGTTCGGCCGAAGTTTTTCATTATCTCCAGCACGCCAAGGACTACGGCCTGACAGCCTCCAATGTCGGCTTCGACGCCAAAGCCGTGGTCGCGCGCTCGCGCGCCGTCGCCAAGCGGCTCAATGACGGCGTCGGTTTCCTCATGAAGAAGAACAAAGTTACCGTGATTTGGGGCGAAGCCGCGATCGATGCGCCCGGCAAGGTGACGGTGAAGGCGTCCAAGAGCGAAGCGCCCAAGGGCGTAGCTGGTGCCGGCCAATATCAAGCCAAACACATCATCATCGCCACCGGCGCGCGGCCGCGCGTGTTGCCGGGCCTGGAGCCAGACAAGAAACTGATCTGGACTTATTTCGAGGCCATGGTGCCGCCTTCGATTCCGAAGTCGCTGCTGGTGATCGGCTCCGGCGCCATCGGCATCGAATTCGCTTCGTTCTTCCGCACGCTCGGCGCCGATGTGACCGTGGTGGAAGTGCTGCCGCAGATTTTGCCGGTGGAGGATCACGAGATTCAAACGTTTGCCCGCAAGAGTTTTGAGAAGCAGGGCATCAAGATTTTGACCAGCGCCAAGGTCACCAAGCTCGACAAGAAAGCCGACAGCGTCACCGCGACCATCGAAGCGGGCGGCAAAACGCAGACCATCACCGTCGAGCGCGTCATCTCCGCGGTCGGTGTGGTTGGCAATATCGAAAATCTCGGGCTGGAAAAAATTGGCGTCAAAACCGAGCGCGGCTTGATCGTCGTCGATCAATTCAACAAGACCAACGTTCCGGGCATTTATGCCATCGGCGACGTCTCCGGCGCGCCGATGCTGGCGCACAAAGCCGAGCATGAGGGCGTCGTCTGCGTCGAAGCGATCAAGGGCCTCAATCCGCATCCGATGAACAAATTGATGATCCCCGGCTGCACCTATTGCACGCCGCAGATCGCTTCGGTTGGTCTCACCGAGCAGGCCGCCAAAGACAAAAAACTCGACATTCGCGTCGGCCGCTTTCCTTTCATCGGCAACGGCAAGGCGATTGCGCTTGGGTGAAGATCAGGGCCTGGTGAAGGTGATATTCGACAAGAAGACCGGGCAATTGCTCGGCGCGCATATGGTCGGCGCCGAAGTCACCGAACTGATCCAGGGCTATGTGGTGGCGATGAATCTCGAAACGACCGAAGAAGAACTGATGCACACCATTTTCCCGCACCCGACTCTGTCGGAAATGATGAAGGAAGCGGTGCTTGATGCTTATGGGCGCGTGTTGAATATGTGACCTTGCGACGCAAGCCCGGCAGCCGTAAGTATCCAAGTATGGCCGTCGTCTACGACCTCAATTCCCCGCGTCCGCGCCATCCGGAAAAGGCGCATCGCCCGGATTCTGCCCCGCAGAAAAAGCCCGACTGGATCCGCGTCAAGGCGCCGGTCTCGCCCGGCTATTTCGCCACGCAGAAGATCATGCGCGACAACGGCCTGCACACCGTGTGCGAGGAGGCCGGCTGCCCGAATATCGGCGAGTGCTGGGAGAAAAAGCACGCCACCTTCATGATCATGGGCGACACCTGCACGCGCGCCTGCGCCTTCTGCAATGTCAAAACCGGATTGCCGGGCGCGCTTGATCGAAGCGAACCGCAACACGTCGCCGAGGCGACCGCGAAATTGGGCTTGGCCCATATCGTCGTTACATCCGTCGATCGCGACGATCTCGCCGACGGCGGCGCCAAACATTTCGCCGACACCATCCGCGCCATCCGTAAAGCTTGCCCGCAAACCACCATCGAAGTGCTGACGCCCGATTTCCTGCGCAAGGATGGCGCGCTCGAATTGGTGGTCGAGGCCAAACCCGATGTGTTCAACCACAATCTTGAAACCGTGCCGTCGCTTTATCTGACGGTGCGGCCGGGCGCGCGCTATTTCCATTCGCTGCGGCTGTTGCAGCGGGTGAAGGAGCTCGATCCCGCCATGTTCACCAAATCCGGCATCATGGTGGGCTTCGGCGAAGAGCGAAACGAAGTCTTGCAGGTGATGGACGACCTGCGCTCGGCCAATGTCGATTTCCTCACCGTCGGGCAATATCTGCAGCCGACGCGCAAGCACCATGAAGTCATCCGCTTCGTGCCGCCGGACGAATTCAAAGCGCTGGAGACGATCGCCTATACCAAAGGATTTCTGATGGTGTCGGCATCGCCTTTGACGCGCTCCTCGCATCACGCCGGCGAGGATTTCGCGCGGCTGAGAGCTTGCGCGCGCTTCCATTCGCTGATGCCGCAATTCACCACGAAGCGCCGCGTCCGCCACAGCGCCACGCAGATGTTCGATCTTGTGGCCGACGGCGAAAAATATCCCGAATTCGTGCCGCTGTGCAGCGCGCTGCGCGTGAAAAGCCGAGCCGAAAAAGGCGAAGGCGTCACCGTTCTGGTTGCCGACATGACGGTTGCCTACAAGATGATCCGGCAAACTTTCACCAGCCGCGTCACGCTCGACCGGCCGCAGTTGAAAATCCTGGTCGAATATGTCGATGGGCCGTTCCGCCACATGCAGAACCGCTGGGCGTTTCACCCTGCTGGCGAAAGCGCCTGCGACGTCGAATTTTTCATCGATTATGAATTCCGCAGCCGCACGCTTGCCGTGCTGATGGGCGCCATGTTCGACGCCGTATTCCGCCGCATGGCGGCGGCTTTCGAGCAACGCGCCGATAAAGTCTATGGGCGCACAACGGGCTGAGCCGGCGGCTCAGCCTGCGGCGGCGGCAGAGGCTCGCTGGTGACCGGTGCGGCAGATGGCGCCGCCGCGGCCGTCTCAAATTGAATGGCGTCGATTTTCAATGTTCCGATCAATGTCGGCATGGTCACCCGGATCGGCGCCAAGACCCGCGTGCCGGCAATGGGCGCAAACCACAATTCCATGTCGTGGCGGTCGGCGACGTATTTCACCAGCATGCTGTCGGGTTTGTAGCCGGCGATCGGGTGCAGCACGACGGCGCAGACCAGCACCGGTCCGGCATAGCCGCGCTCGCTTTTGACCTTGTCGGTGCGCGCATAGGACAGCACCAAATCATAACGCCGCCGCCCGTCGAAAATGCGCAAAGTGCGGCTGCAATTCTCCGCCGCCTGAAATTCGGTGCCGGCGAGCAGCGGAAGCAACACCGCGCTCAAGGGATCGCTGACCCCGCGGCGTTCGTCGTCGGTGACCGGCAGGCGGTCGGGCAGCGGCGGCGGACCACTGATGGTGTGTGCTTGCGCCATGCCATCGGCGAATGTCATTTGCAGTTCGGTATCGCCGTCGTCATCGACGATCTTGGAAATGAATTTCGCGGGCGTTAGGACGCCGCCCGCAACAGAACCGTTGGTTTTGACCGAGCCTTCACCGTTGACCAGCACGCTGAGCACGCCGCTGGCTTTGCCGGTGGCGGAGGCCGAGTAGAGCACATCGTTGATATCCACCATCCACACGATGCGGCCGACCGAAACGCCGGTCATCGAGATGGTGTAATGCGCGGTCAGGCTGCCTTGCGCCTGCGTGGCGCCGGCGCCCGCGGTGAGCCACACCAGCGCGCCCAATAGTCGAGCGGCGATGCGACGAGGACTGGTAAGGGCGCCTGTCATGTCGACGGCATTCTAGCCGGAAACATCGTGGCGGGCACCGCGCAAGTTGTGCTTGATAACGTCAAGAAACGCGAAGATACGCCAAACGGCGATATTGTTGTCGCCATGATTTCGTGCTGAATGGCGCCAGGGGTGCGTGATTCAGATGCTGCGGCGGCTGCCGCGCGGCCGCAACCGTCATGGAAATTTATCTCCCCGTCGCCCAGCTCGCGGTCAATATTTTCGTCGTGTTGGCGCTGGGCTTAGCGGTCGGCTTTCTGTCCGGCATGCTCGGGGTGAGCGGCGGCTTCATTACCACGCCGCTGCTGATCTTTTACGGCATCCCGTCCGGCATCGCGGTTGCCAGCCAAGCAAGCCCGGTCGCTGCGGCCTCGCTGGTCGGCGCCATCCGGCAGGGCGGCAGGAATTCCGTCGATTACAAGATGGGCACCTGGCTGTTGCTCGGCGGGCTCGCCGGCTCCGCCTTCGGCGTCATGGTGTTCAGCTGGCTGCGCCAACTCGGCCAGATCGATTTCGTCATCAAGCTGAGCTATCTGATTTTGCTCGGCGGCATCGGCGGGCTGATGCTCACCGAAAGCGTGCAAGCCATGCGCGCCGCCCGCAAAGGCGAGCACATCGAGCGCAGGGTGAACCAGCATACTTGGATCCATCATCTGCCGTTCAAGATGCGTTTCTATCGCTCGGGCCTCTACATCAGCGTGATCCCGGTGGTGGTGCTCGGATTTCTGGTCGGCATCTTGACCGCCATTCTCGGCACCGGCGGCGCCTTCATCCTCATCCCGGCGAAAGTTTATCTGCTGCGCATGCGCACCAATCTCGCCATCGGCACCTCGCAGTTCCAGATGTTCATCGTCGCCTGCATGGCGACGGTGATGCATGCGGCGGTCGACCATACGGTCGATATCGTGCTCGGCTCGATTTTGGTGGTCGGCGGCGTGCTGGGCGCGCAATTCGGCGGCAATGCCGGCGCCAAGCTGCGCGGCGAGGAGTTGCGCACCGCGCTGGCGCTGCTGATCATCGCCATCGCCATCCGGCTTTTCTACGAACTGGTGGTGACGCCGGCGAGCCTTTATTCGGTGATCGGGGTTACGCGCTAGCAGCTAACGCCTTCAACATCGCCAGCGCCTGCAACACCGATTTCTCGCGCACAGGCCCGCGGCCGATGTCGCCGTAGCGCATTTCCTGGTGGGTGAGGGCGCCTGAGCGGGAGGCTGCGGCGAAATGCACAAGGCCGACAGGTTTGTCTTTGCTGCCGCCGCCGGGACCGGCGATGCCGGTAATGGCGACAACCATATCGGCGTTGGCTTTGCCGAGCGCGCCGCGCGCCATGGCCTCGGCGGTTTCGCGGCTGACCGCGCCATGGTCGCGCAACGTTTGCGCCGACACGCCCAGCATCTGTTGCTTGGCTTCGTTCGAATAAGTGACGAAGCCGCGGTCGACCACGTCGGACGAACCGGCGATTTCGGTCAGCGCGCCGGCAACAAGCCCGCCGGTGCAGGATTCAGCCGTTGCGATTTTCAGGCCGCGCGCGCGGCAGGCATCGAGAACGGCGATCGCCGCAAGGCGCAACTCATCGTTCACGGCGCACTCCAAGGCAGCCGCACGGTCGCCGTCGCATAGGCCACGATGCCTTCGCCGCGGCCGGTGAAGCCGAGTTTCTCGCTTGTTGTCGCCTTCACCGCCACGCGATCGAGTGAAACGCCGGCAAGCTTGGCGATTGACTGCGCGCATGGCGTCGCGATGCGGCCCGATCTTGGGCGCTTCGCACACAATGGTGAGATCGAGATGGGCGATGCGGCCGCCGCGCGCCTTCACGCGCTCGACCGCGAAGGTCAAAAACCGGTCGGAGGAGGCGCCCTTCCATTGCGGATCGCTGGGCGGAAAATGCGAACCGATATCGCCGTCGGCGAGCGCGCCGAGCAGCGCGTCGGTGAGCGCATGCAGCGCCACGTCGGCGTCGGAATGGCCGGTGAGCTTCTGCCCGTGCGGAATGCGGATGCCGCCAAGCGTGACATGATCGCCGGGCGCAAAGGCGTGCACGTCGATGCCGGTGCCGGTGCGCACATCGCTCAGTGCCGAACCTTGCATCGCTTCGGCGCGCGCGAAATCGCCCGCTTCCGTGATTTTGATATTGCCGGGCTCGCCGGCAAATACGTTCACCGTCATGCCGGCCCATTCGGCGAGCGCGGCGTCGTCGGTGAAATCCTCGCGGCCTTGGCTAGCTGCGCGGCGATGCGCCTCGAGCAAAGGCGCAAAAGCAAAACCCTGCGGCGTCTGGATCGTGCGCAATGTATTGCGGTCGATGGTTGCGCCGACGTGCCCTTGCGCATCGACGGTTTTCACCGTGTCGGTCACCGGCATCGCCGGGATCGCCGCGCCGCATTTTTGCGCCGCTGCAATCGCGCGCGAGATCAATCCGGCGCTGGTGAAGGGCCGCGCGGCGTCGTGAATGAGCACGATGTCGGGCTGACCCTTCGCCAAAGCTTCAAGACCTGCACGCACGGACGCTTGCCGCGTGGCGCCGCCGAACACCGGCGTCATGACATCGAGTCCCGCCGCCGAAGAATTAAACAGCGCCACATCGTCGGGGTGGATCACCGGCTGTACGGCGCCGACGTTGGCGTGTTCGACGAACATTAAAAGGCTTTGCCGGACCATCGGCGCGCCACCGATCGGCCGGAATTGCTTGGGCATGTCGGCGCCGGCGCGCAAACCACGCCCGGCCGCCACGATCACCGCTGCAACGCCCGCCATGCTTTCCCCACTTCCGAATTCGGCCTGCATTAGCGCGTTCTAGACGCGTTACGGGAACGCATTCGGACATGGCAGCCACGATTTAACGATGAACATCTTTTTGCAGTGCAGCACTTGCGCTGCCCGGCAGAATGGCTAAACTCTGAGCATCATAGGGGTGCGCCTAAATGATAGGCAGTCTACCCATGCGGGGCAAAAACATCCGTTTTACAGGCCTTCCTTTGGCAATCGGCTCGCTCACCGTGCCGAACCGCGTGATTTTGGCGCCGATGTCGGGCATCACCGACACGCCTTTCCGCCGGCTGGCGGAGCGGCTCGGGGCTGGCCTGGTGGTGTCGGAAATGACCGCCTGCGCCGGGCTTGTGCAGGGCGAGCGCGAGGCTTGCGTGCGCAGCGAGGGGCGGCGGCGTCGCCATCCGCGCCGTGCAGCTTGCCGGCTGCGAGGCGCACTGGATGGCGCAAGGCGCCCGCATCGCGCGAAGCGCAAGGCGCCGACCTCATCGACATCAACATGGGCTGCCCATCCAAGCAGGTGACCAATGGCGCTTCCGGCTCCGCGCTGATGCGCGATCTGGATCATGCCTTGAGCTTGATCGAGGCGACCGTCGCCGCGGTGCGCGTTCCGGTCACGCTGAAAATGCGGCTCGGCTGGGATGCCGCAAGCATCAATGCACCCGAGCTTGCGCGGCGCGCGCAAAACGCCGGCATCAAGATGATTACCGTGCACGGCCGCACCCGCTGCCAGTTTTACGACGGCAGCGCGGATTGGAGCGCGGTGCGCGCAGTCAAGAATGCCGTGACAATTCCGGTCGTCGTCAATGGCGACATTACCTCGTTCGAGGCCGCCGAACGCGCGCTTGAACTTTCCGGCGCCGACGCCGTCATGGTCGGGCGCGCAGCGCAAGGCCGGCCGTGGTTTCCAGGCCAAGTCGCGCGCTATCTCGCAACGGGCGAACGCGCGTGCGCGCCGCCGCTCGCTGAACAACGCGACCTGATCGATGCGCTTTACGACGAAATGCTGACCCATCACGGCTTGGCCATCGGCCGCCGCCACGCCCGCAAGCATCTGGCCTGGGCGCTCGATTGTGCCGGCGCCACCGCCGGTGCGCCTGTCGCGCTGATCAAAGATCACCGCGCCCGCGTGCTCACGGCGGAAGAACCCGCGCAAGCGCGCCGCTTGCTGGCCGACGCCTATGACGATTTCGCCTGGAGAGCCGCCGCATGAGCCGGGCGCAAACCATCGCCGAACCCATGCATACGCCGGCCGATGCGGTGCTGCATGCCTTGCCGCATCCGGTCATCATGGTGTCGCCGGACGGCAAGATCGGCGACGCCAATGTCGCCGCCGAGCAATTCTTCGAGTCGTCGATCCCCGTCTTGCGCCGCCATATGTTGCGCGACCTGGTGCCGTTTGGTTCACCGCTGCTGACGCTGATCGATCAGGCGCGCTTACGCGGCGCCGCCATGAACGAATACAAAGTGGATCTGGCGACCCCGCGCAATCCGGGCGAACGGCTGGTCGACCTGCATGTCGCGCCCTTGCCGGACTATCCCGATTACGTCGTGGTGATGCTGCAAGAGCGCACCATCGCCGACAAGATGGACCGCCAGCTCACCCATCGCGGCGCTGCCCGCTCGGTGATCGCGCTTGCCGCCATGCTGGCGCACGAAATCAAAAACCCGCTGTCCGGCATTCGCGGCGCTGCGCAATTGCTCGAACAATCCGCCGGCGACGACGACCGCTCGCTCACCAAACTCATCTGCGAAGAGACCGACCGCATCGTCAAACTGGTCGATCGCATGGAAGTGTTTTCCGACGAGCGGCCGGTCGAGCGCGAGCCGGTCAATATCCACGTGGTGCTCGATCACGTGAAGCGCCTGGCGCAGACCGGCTTTGCCCGTCACATCAAATTCGTCGAGGAGTACGATCCGTCATTGCCGCCGATCCTCGCCAACCGCGACCAGCTGGTGCAGGTGTTTCTCAATCTGGTGAAGAACGCGGCCGAATCCATCGGCGAAACCGCGATCGACGGGGAAATCCAGCTCACCACCGCGTTTCGCCCAGGCGTGCGGCTGTCGATCCCGGGCGGCAAGGCGCGGGTGTCGCTGCCGCTCGAATTCAGCGTCAAAGACAACGGCCAAGGCGTGCCGGAAGACCTGATGCCGCATCTGTTCGATCCCTTTGTCACCACCAAGCGCTCGGGAAGTGGCCTGGGGCTTGCATTGGTAGCCAAGATCGTGGGCGACCACGGCGGCATTATCGAGTGTGAATCGCAGTCGCGGCGGACGGTCTTCCGCGTACTGATGCCCATCTATAGCGGTAACGGCGCTCCGGCAGAGGATGCGCCGTCCGTTCAGAGCCCGTGAGGTAGGTACCCATGCCGACGGGGAGCATATTGGTGGCCGATGACGATGCGGCGATCCGCACCGTCCTCAACCAGGCCCTTTCGCGCGCCGGCTACGAGGTCCGCTCGACCGGCAACGCCGCCACGCTTTGGCGCTGGGTCAGCCAAGGCGACGGCGATCTGGTGATCACCGACGTGGTGATGCCGGATGAGAACGCCTTCGATCTCATCCCGCGCATCCGCAAGGCGCGCCCCGATCTGCCGATCATCGTCATGAGCGCGCAGAATACTTTTATGACGGCAATAAAAGCGTCCGAACGCGGCGCCTACGAATATCTGCCCAAACCCTTCGACCTCAAGGAGCTCATCGCCATTGTCGGCCGCGCGCTGGCCGAGCCCAAGGCGCAGCGGCCGGCAGCAACGAAGTCCGAGGAGCTCGACAGTATTCCTCTGGTCGGCCGTTCGCCGGCGATGCAGGAAATCTACCGCGTGCTGGCGCGGCTGATGCAAACCGATTTGACGGTGATGATCACGGGTGAATCCGGCACCGGCAAGGAACTGGTGGCGCGCGCGCTGCATGACTACGGCAAGCGGCGCGCCGGCACCTTCGTTGCCATCAACATGGCGGCGATCCCGCGCGATCTTATTGAATCGGAATTATTCGGCCACGAGAAGGGCGCCTTCACCGGCGCCAATAGCCGTTCGTCCGGCCGCTTCGAGCAGGCCGAGGGCGGCACGTTGTTCCTGGATGAAATCGGCGACATGCCGATGGAGGCGCAGACGCGGCTGTTACGCGTGCTGCAACAAGGCGAATACACCACGGTCGGCGGGCGCACCCCGATCAAGAGCGACGTGCGTATCGTCGCCGCCAGCAACAAAGAGCTGCGCTCGCTGATCCAGCAGGGCCTGTTCCGCGAAGACCTGTTCTTCCGTCTCAACGTGGTGCCGTTGCGGCTGCCTCCGTTGCGCGAGCGCATTGAGGACGTGCCCGATTTGATCCGTCATTTCTTCGCGCAGGCGCAACGCGAGGGTCTGCCGCCCAAGCAGATCGACGCCGCCGGCACCGAACGGCTCAAGCATCATCGCTGGCCCGGCAATGTGCGCGAACTGGAAAACCTGGCGCGGCGGCTGGCGGCGCTCTATCCGCAGGAAACCATCACCGCCGCGGTGATCGACGCCGAACTGGCGCAGCCGACTATGCCGGTTGGCGGCAGCGGCGAAGAGCCGCGCGCGTCGGAAAGTTTAAGCGCTGCGGTGGAGCGGCATCTCACCGCTTATTTCGCCGGTTTCGACGAAGCGCTGCCGCCGGCCGGCCTCTATCACCGGATCTTACGCGAGATCGAATATCCGCTGCTGTCGGCCGCGCTCGCTGCCACCCGCGGCAACCAGATCCGCGCCGCCGATCTGCTCGGTGTGAACCGCAACACCTTGCGCAAGAAAATCCGCGACCTCGACATCCAGGTCTACCGCGGCGGCAACTAGCGGCACCGGCGCCCGATTAACCAATTGCGGTTTATCGCGCCGCGGTTTTGTCGCAATTCGGCAACATTGTTGTATAAAAGCATCAGTGCCGGGGAGGGCATGCGAATCCCTTCTGGCGCCAATGCCTTAGGGGCGCGCCCGCCCCATCATCCGCTGCCAGGGGTCCATGAGCGTCGAACAGGCTGCCACCGCCGAAACCGCGCTCGCCAGCCCGCCGCAAAAGCGGACGGAAACGCGGGTGCTCGGTCCGATCGCGGTTGGCCTGGCCCTGCTGTCGGCCTTCATCACCTTCATCGTCCTCGCCGATCTCACGCCGATTTTGCCCACGCATTACGTGGTGGTCTATCTGCTGCTCGCCAACGCAGCGACTGTGGTGCTGCTGCTCGGCATCATCGTGCGCGAAGTCTGGCAGGTGGTGCAGGCCCGCCGCAGCGGACGCGCCGCCGCGCGGCTGCATGTGCGCATCGTCGGCTTGTTCTCGATCATCGCCGCAGCGCCGGCGATCCTGGTGGCGATCGTGGCGAGCGTCACGCTCGACCGCGGCCTCGACCGGCTGTTCTCGACGCGCACGCGCGCGGCGATCGAGAATTCGGTGATCGTGGCCGAAGCCTATCTGCGCGATCACGCCCAGACTGTGCGCTCCGACATCGTTCTGATGTCGATCGACCTTGCGCGCAACAAGGAAACGTTCGATCAGGACCCGGCCAAGCTGCAGCAGTTCCTCACGTTCCAGGCCTCGCTGCGCGGGCTCGCCGCCGTCCTCATCATCGACAAAGACGCCAAGGTCATCGCCCACGCCGATCTTAAGACCAACCAGACTTTCGCTTTGCCGCCGCGCGAAGCGCTGCCGACCATCACCGAAAAAACTCCGCAAATCGTGCTGCTGCCCGACACCAATTACGTGGCGGCGGTGCTCAAATTGTCGGGCTATACCGACGAATATCTTTACGTGACGCGGCTGCTCGATCCGCGCATCGTGCCGGAATTGCAAACCACGCGCGCCAGCGCCATCGAATATGCGGCAATCGAAAAGCGCCGCCTCGGCGTTCAGGTCGCCTTCGGGCTGATGTACACGGTGATCGCGCTGATCGTGCTGCTCTCCGCGGTCTGGATCGGGCTCAACTTCGCCAACAAACTGGTGGCCCCGATCCGCCGTCTGATCGGCGCCGCCAACGTGGTGTCCACGGGCAATCTGTTCGTGCGCGTGCCGGTGCGCCAATCGGAAGGCGATCTGGCGCAGCTCGGCGAGACCTTCAACCGCATGACGCAGGAATTGCGCACCCAGCGCGACGACATCGTGCGCGCCCGCGACGTGATCGACAGCCGCCGCCGTTTCACCGAAGCGGTGCTGGCCGGCGCCAGCGCCGGCGTCATCGGCGTCGACGTGCAGGGCTGCGTGAGCATTCTCAACCGCTCGGCGGAAAAATTGATCGGGCGCACCGAAGCCGAGGCGCTCGGCCGGCCATTGACGGAAGTCTTTCCGGAACTGGCGGACGTGATGACCGCGGCGCAATCCGGCGCACGCGCGCAAGATCAAGTCACGATCACGCGCAACGGCCGCGAGCGGAATTTGTCGGTACGCATCACCAGCGAACAGACCGGCGAGGCCGCCCACGGCTACGTGGTGACGCTCGACGACATTACCGAACTGGTGGCGGCGCAACGCACCTCCGCCTGGGCGGACGTTGCGCGCCGCATCGCGCATGAAATCAAAAACCCGCTGACGCCCATTCAATTGTCGGCCGAACGGCTGCGCCGCAAATACAAGGCCATGATCGGCGAGGACGACAACGGCGTATTCGAGCAATGCACCGATACGATTGTGCGCCAGGTCGACGATATCCGCCGCATGGTCGACGAATTCTCGCGCTTCGCCCGCATGCCCAAGCCGGTGATCGCCGCCGAAGATGTCGCCGACACCGTGCGGCAGGCCGCGTTCCTGATGCGGGTGGGCAATTCGGATATCGATATCGACGTCGACATCGCCGAAGACCCGATGCCGGCGCGTTTCGACCGCCGCCTGGTGTCGCAAGCGCTCACCAACATCATCAAGAACGCCAGCGAAGCGATCGCGGCCGTCCCCGCGGCCGAATTGGGCAAAGGCTCGATCCACGTTTACGCCGGGCGCGAAGGCGAAGACATCGTGATCGATGTGGTCGACAACGGCATCGGTCTGCCGAAGGAAAACCGCAGCCGGCTGCTCGAGCCCTATGTCACCACGCGCGAGAAGGGCACGGGGCTGGGCTTGGCCATCGTCGGCCGCATCATCGAGGAGCACGGCGGCAGCATCGATCTGCGCGATGCCGCCGATAAAATTCCGGGCCAGCGCGGCGCCTGGGTGCGCGTGCGCTTTGCATCCGCCGGCCCCGCCGCAACGCCTGAAACCGAACCACAGAAAATCGTAGCCGAGTGAGCTTATGTCCGCTGAAATTCTGATCGTCGACGACGAGGCCGATATCCGCGATCTGGTGGCCGGCATCCTGCAGGATGAAGGCTTCGAGGCGCGCACCGCGCGCAACAGCGACGACGCGCTGGCCGCGATCGCGACGCGCCGGCCGGATCTGGTGTTTCTCGACATCTGGCTGCAAGGCTCAAAACTCGACGGGCTGCAATTGCTCGGCGGCATCAAGCAGGAACATCCCGAATTGCCGGTGGTGATGATTTCCGGCCACGGCAATATCGAAACCGCGGTCGCCGCCATCAAATACGGCGCTTACGATTTCATCGAGAAGCCGTTCAAGGCCGACCGGCTGGTGCTGGTGGCGACGCGCGCGCTGGAGACCTCGCGCCTCAAACGCGAAGTCAAGCAGCTCAAGCAATCGGCGCCGCTGCCGGCAACGTTGATCGGCAAGTCCGCCTCGATTGCGGCGCTGCGCCAGACCGTCGAGCGGGTGGCGCCGACCAATAGCCGCATCCTCATCGTCGGGCCTTCCGGCTCCGGCAAGGAACTGGCCGCGCGCACCATCCATCAGTTGTCGGGCCGCGCCAATGGCCCGTTCATCGTCATCAATGCCGCCGCGATCACGCCCGACCGCATGGAGATCGAACTGTTCGGCGTCGATCATTCCAATGGCGCGGAAAGCCGCAAGCCCGGCGCGCTGGAAGAGGCGCATGGCGGCACGCTGTTCATCGACGACGTCGCCGATTTGCCGCGCGAAACCCAGAACAAGATCTTGCGCGTGCTGGTCGACCAAACTTTCCAGCGCGTCGGCGGCAGCACCAAGGTCTCGGTCGATGTGCGCATCATCTCCTCGACGGCGCGCAATCTCGAAACGGAAATCGCCGAAGGCCGCTTCCGCGAGGATCTCTATCACCGGCTTTCGGTGGTGCCGATCGGCGTCCCGGCGCTATCGGACCGGCGCGAGGATATTCCCGAACTGGTCGGCTATTTCATGGACCAGATTTCGCAGGCCACCGGTCTGCCCAAGCGGCGCATCGGCGACGACGCCATGGCGGTGCTGCAATCGCATAGCTGGCCGGGCAATGTGCGCCAGCTGCGCAACAATATCGAACGGCTGATGATTCTCGCCGGCGGCCATCCGGACGCCGTGCTCGATGCCTCGATGCTGCCGCCCGATGTCGGCTCCATGGTGCCGGCGATGCCGAACGGCAATGGCGGCGAACATCTGATGGGCTTGCCGTTGCGCGATGCGCGCGAAGTGTTCGAGCGCGAATATCTGGTGGCGCAGATCAGCCGCTTCGGCGGCAATATCTCGCGCACCGCCGAATTCGTCGGCATGGAGCGCTCGGCGCTGCACCGCAAGCTCAAGGCGCTGGGGATCGGCTAATAAATGTCCCGCATCGCTTACGTCAATGGCCGCTATGTGCCGCGCGCGCACGCCGAAGTCTCGGTCGAGGACCGCGGCTTCCAATTTGCCGACGGCGTCTACGAAGTCTGCGAAGTGCGCGGCGGGCAATTGGTCGATGAGCGCCGCCACATGGGCCGGCTTGATCGCTCGCTCAAGGAATTGCGCATAACGCGCCCGATGACGCCGGCAGCGCTCGCCATCGTGATGCGCGAAACCGTGCGGCGCAATCGCGTGCGCGACGGCATCGTCTATGTGCAGATCACGCGCGGCGCCACGCGGCGCGATTTTCCCTTTCCGGCCGAAGGCACCAAGCCCACGCTGGTGGTGACCGCCAATAGCTCCAATCTCGAACGGCTCGAGCAAATGGCGTCCGAAGGCATTGCCGTCATCACCGTGCCGGATATCCGCTGGGAGCGCGTCGACATCAAATCGGTCGCGCTGCTGCCCAACGTGCTGGCCAAACAAACGGCGCGCGAACAAGACGCGCGCGAAGCCTGGCTCACCGACAGCCCAAGGCCGCGTCACCGAAGGGGCTTCCTCGAGCGCCTGGATCGTCAACCGCGACGGCAAACTGATCACGCATCCGCTCGGCCGCGATATTCTGCCCGGCATCACGCGCTCGGTGGTGATCGACGTCATCACGGCGCAGGGGCTCAGTTACGAAGAACGCGCTTTCACGGTCGAGGAAGCCTACGCCGCGCGCGAGGCCTTCATCACCTCGGCCAGCCAATTGGTGATGCCGGTGGTGCGCATCGACGGAAAACCGGTCGGCAATGGCGCGCCCGGGCTGATCGCCACGGCATTGCGCCGCGATTATCACCGCCACGCCGAATTCACTTAAACATTCGGCGGAGGCGCTAAAAGCTCTTATAATTCAGCCAGTTAACGCCCAGAGCACCCGCTTGGCTTGCGCCCGGGATGCACCTGCCATCTAATGGCGGCCTCTTGGGCCTTACTACCGCTTTGCGAGGGGCAAAGCGGCGCATGGAGCGCAACTCCGATGCGGGGGACCTGGGCAACATCGCCTCGCGCGTAAAGACGCGAGCAAAAAAATGGAACACGGCCATGCCAGCCGAACGTACGCAAAATCTGCAAGACACTTTTCTCAATCACGTCCGCAAAGCAAAAATCCCGCTCACCATCTTCCTGGTGAACGGCGTTAAATTGCAGGGCGTGGTGACCTGGTTCGATAATTTCTGCGTGCTGCTGCGGCGCGACGGCCACTCGCAGCTGGTCTACAAGCACGCGATCTCGACCATCATGCCGGGTCATCCGATTCAGCTGTTCGAAGGCGACGTCGATACGCCGGCTGAAAGCAAAACATAATTGGAAATTCGCCGGCGTGACAAACGTGCCGATCATCTGAGCCCTTCCTCGGGCGCGGAAAGCGGCCGTGCCATTGTCATCGAACCTTGGATCAAGCGCAGCACGGCAAGGGGAGACCCTGGCCGCACGCTGGCGCAAACCCGCTCGCCGGAAGCCCGCCTCGCCGAAGCCGTCGGCCTTGCGCAAGCCATCGACCTCAACGTCGTCGAAGCAGGGCTGGTCACGCTCAACGTCGTGCGCCCGGCAACGTTTATCGGCACCGGCAAAGTCGATGAATTCGCCGGTCTCGTTAAAAGCCTCGAAGCTTCCGTGGTGGTGATGGATTGCGCGGTCTCGCCGGTGCAGCAGCGCAATCTGGAGAAAGCCTGGGGCGCCAAGGTCATCGACCGCACCGGCTTGATCCTGGAAATTTTCGGCCGGCGCGCGCGCACCAGCGAAGGCGCGCTGCAAGTCGAACTCGCGCATCTCAATTATCAGAAGACGCGGCTGGTGCGGGCCTGGACGCATTTGGAACGCCAGCGCGGCGGCTTCGGCTTCTTGGGCGGGCCGGGCGAAACGCAATTGGAGGCCGACCGGCGCGTGATCGAGGATCGCATCAAGCGCATCGAGGTCGAGCTCGACAAAGTCAAACGCACCCGCAAGCTGCATCGCGACAGCCGCAAGCGCGTGCCTTATCCGATCGTGGCGCTGGTCGGCTACACCAATGCCGGCAAGTCGACGCTGTTCAACCGCATGACGCAGGCCTCGGTGATGTCGGCCGACATGTTGTTTGCAACCCTCGACCCGACGCTGCGCTCGGTCGCGCTGCCGAAGGGAAACCGCATCATTTTGTCGGATACGGTCGGTTTCATTTCCGATCTGCCGACCATGCTGGTGGCGGCGTTCCGCGCCACGCTGGAAGAAGTGATCGAGGCCGACGTGATCCTGCATGTGCGCGACATGTCGCATGAGGACTCCGGCGCGCAATCGCACGATGTCGAAAAGGTCCTGGGCGAACTCGGTATCGAGCCCGCCGATCCGCGCCTGATCGAGGTCTGGAACAAGATCGACAAGCTCGATGCGGAGGCGCGCGCGCGGCTGTTCAATCTGGCGGAACGCCAGGACGCAAACCGGCGGGCGCTGCCGGTCTCGGCCTTGAGCGGCGAGGGGATCGACACGCTGGTGACGGCGATCGAAGCGCGTCTCGCCGAGCGGCGGCAGACGCTAGAGCTGTCGCTCGATCCGGCCGACGGCGCAGGGCTAAGCTGGCTTTATCGCCACTCGGAAGTGCTTTCCAAGGGCATGAGCGAGGACGGCCGCCTGGCGGTGACGGTGCGCGCCGACGCCGATCAATCGGCGCGGGTGCGGGCGAAATTTCCGGCCTGAGCGCTGCGCGCTCCTCGATGTTGCTCGCAATCTATCCCCGTCATGCGGAGGCGCCCGGCAAAGCCGGGCCGCGAAAGACGCGTATAAAAATAGTTGCCCGCCGCTCTTGACATTATTCCTATATGATATATACCCATTCCTATCCCGTCCCTCTAACCGAGGGGTGTCTGTACAGCATCTTCAGATGCGGGGCGGGGAGCGGTGGCCGGGGAATGACTTCGCATCGGAGATGCGGTGCAAAGGCCCGGCGGTTGAAGCCGCAGTTGTCCCGGCCCGCCTGCCGCGGGTCACCGGCCATGCTTGGCCAAAGCGGTGGATAGGCAGCCTCCAATCCGCAAGGAGAGGCGGGTTGCCTGAAAGGTAAGTCCACCGGGGGCACTGCGGAGCAGACCTAGAAACACCGCGCGCGGGACGCCTTGGGATTTGGCGGACTTGCGGCTTTTTACCGGACTTCGGCAAGCCTCGATGTCGCGAGGCGTCGAGGCCCGTGGGTCCGAGCGGGACCCTGGCGTCCCGCGCGCCCTCGGTTGGGCGGCAGATGGAATACAGACGACGGGCTACCCGGCGCCCGCAAAAAATACGGGCGATGACGCTTGCCTGAATGAAACTTGGCTGTTTGAAAATTGAATCGGTGAGGCGAGGGCGCAGTAACATACTCCGTTCGTCCCCGCATGCGGCGGGCTTGACCAGCGGACGCATTCCAGCTTTCTTCGCAAGATGGCTTGCCGGACTCGAACGCGCCGGCAAGTGACGAGCGGAGCGCGGAATCAGGGCAGGGGCAACCCAACTAGGCTAGGCTTTTCAGCCGTCTTTCCGCATCCTTGGCCGCATCCCACAGCGCATCCATCTCGGCCAAGGTCGCATCCTTCGGCGTTTTGCCGCGCGCAGCCAAAGCGCGCTCGATCGAGGCAAAGCGGCGCTCGAATTTCAAATTGGTGGCTGCGCAGAATTCCTTCCGGATCGGCGCCCAAATGGCGGGCGAGGTTGACCACGGCAAACAACAGATCGCCGACTTCGGCCGCGGTTTCCGCTTTGTCGCCGTGATCGAGTGCGGCTTCGATCTCGTCGGCTTCCTCTCTGATTTTGGCCAAGACGGCGCGCGGGTCGTTCCAGTCAAAGCCGACGCGGCCGGCTTTGTCCTGCAGCTTCAAAGCGCGCGTGAGCGCGGGCAGGGCGAGTGGAACGCCGGCCAGCGCGCCCGTCGGGCCCGCCTCGCCGCGTTCGGCTTTCTCTTCTGCCTTGATGCGCTCCCACAAGCCTTTGACCGCCGCGGCGGTCTTGCCGTCTGCGTCGGCGAAATACATGCGGGTGGCGGCGGATCAGTTTGGCGGTGATGGTCTCGACCACATCGCCGAAGTCGAAGGCGCCTTGCTCCTGTGCCATGCGGGCGTGGAACGCGACCTGGAGCAGGAGGTCGCCCAACTCGTCGCGCAAGTCCGCAAGGTCGCCGCGCGCGATGGCGTCGGCCACCTCATAGGCTTCCTCGAGCGTATAGGGCGCAATCGTCTCGAAGCTCTGTTCGAGGTCCCAGGGGCAGCCGGAGCCAGGCGTGCGCAAGGCCGCCATGATCTCGATCAGCCGGGCAATGTCGCGCGAGGGCTTTGGGGAGCGGGTCACGGGTCGTGAGTATCGTGAAGCGAGCGCCATAGCCAAGGCCACCCGGCACCGGCGGCCGCTATAATCGGATTCGCATAAGACATATTATGGAATATATTTGATGCCTAAGGAATGCAGGGTTCACTTTAACAATGTAGCCCTAGCCATTGAACCTTCTAGCGTTATTGGCAAGCGCAAAGGCTCAGCCGACGGCAAAGCTCATGCCGTCGAAGCCGGGCTCGATATGCGCGGGCAAAGCTTTGCGTAAGCCCTCGTAGTCGAGATCGCTGTGCAGGTTGGTCAGGATCGCCCGTTTCGGCTTCACGCGCTCGATCCAGGAGAGCGCCTCGTCGAGATTGAAATGGCTCGGGTGCGGCGCATGGCGCAGCGCGTCCACGATCCAGACATCGAGGCCGGCCATCTGGCTCAAGCTCTCGGCCGGCAGGCTTTTGATGTCGGCCGAATAGGCCACGTTGCCGAAGCGAAAGCCAAGCGAGGCGATATCGCCATGGCTCTGCAAAACGGGAAGAGCTTCGATCGCGCCACCCTGCCCTTGGATCGTCACGGGCTTGCCCGGCACCAGGCGGTGCTGCTGCGCGATCGGCGGATAGTCGCTGTGCGGCGCCTTCGTAAAGCAATAAGCAAAGCGCACATCCATCGCGGCCGCGGTCGGCTCGTCCATGTAGACATCCACGCGCCGGCGCTTGTGCACGAACAGCGGGCGCAGATCGTCGATGCCGTGGGTGTGGTCGGCATGTTCGTGGGTGATCAGCACGCCGTCGAGCCAGTCGACCTGGGCATCGAGCAGCTGCATGCGCAAATCGGGCGAGCAATCCACCAGAACGCGCGTGACCTCGCCGTTAGGCTTCGCGCGCGTTAACCAATAATGAGCAGCGCCGGCGTCGGTTCTTCGGATTATTCGGATCGCAGGCGCCCCAGCCAAGGGCTACCCGCGGCACGCCCATCGACGAGCCGCAGCCCAGAATCGTGAATTTCAGGCTCATGCCGCATCCGCGAGTTTGTGCGGAACTTTATTAAACAGCCGGAAGAAATTCTCCGTGGTCTGGCGCGTGATCTCGTCAGGCGAAACGCCGCGGGTTTGCGCCAGCACCTTTGCGGTTTCCACAACAAAGGATGGCTCGTTGCGCTTTCCGCGATATGGCAGCGGCGCCAGATAAGGCGCGTCGGTCTCGACCAGAATGCGGTCGGCCGGCAGATCCTTGGCGATGGCGCGCAAATCCTCGGAACGCTTGAATGTGAGGATGCCGGTAAAGGACACATAATGCCCGAGCTCGATCGCCGTGAAAGCTAAATCGCGCCCGCCGGTGAAACAATGCAACACGGCCGGGAAGGCGCCCTTCCCGCTTTCCTCGCGCAAAATCTTCGCCATGTCCTCGTCGCAATCGCGCGAATGGATCACCAGCGGCAACTTGCTTTGGCGCGCGGCGGCGATGTGCTGGCGCAAGCCCGCTTCTTGCGCTTCGCGCGGTGAGTTGTCGTAGTGATAATCGAGGCCGGCTTCGCCGATCGCCACCACTTTCGGATGCTTGGCGATCGCGACCAGAGCTGCGGCGTCGATGTCCGGCTCTTCCTGAGCATTATGAGGATGCGTGCCGACCGAGCAAAAGATTTCCGGATATTTCTCGGCCACAGCCAGCACCTGCGCGTGCTTCTTGACGCGGGTCGAGATGGTCACGATGCGGCCGATGCCGGCGGCGCGCGCACGCGCCACCACGGCGTCAAGCTCGGAGGCGAAATCCGGAAAATCGAGATGGCAGTGACTATCGACCAGCATGATCAGGCCGCGGCTTCAGGTTCGACGTAGCGCGGAAACACAGGTGCGGGCGGCGGCAGCACGGTTTCAGGAGCGATGCGATTTTTCCCACCCAGCCGCGTGAAGTCGCGCTCGCCCGGTGGCACACCGAGCAGATCGAGCATTTTCGCCAGCCGACGCCGGCATGAAAGGTTGCGCTAAAATAGCAACCTGACGGATCACTTCGGCGGTTACGTAGAGGATCGTGCCTTGGCGCTTGGGATCGGTCTTGGCCAGACCCCACGGGGCTTCCGACGCGAAATAGCGATTAGCGTCGGCCACCACCGCCCACACGGTGTTGAGCACCTGATGCAACTGTTGCGTCTTCATGTGCTCGCGCGTTTTTTCGATCATGGA
This sequence comes from uncultured Alphaproteobacteria bacterium, assembly GCA_963756805.1. GTDB lineage: Bacteria > Pseudomonadota > Alphaproteobacteria > Rhizobiales > Xanthobacteraceae > Pseudolabrys. Next base: position 16,340 of record CAVWPH010000010.1, on the reverse strand, counting down.
ATCCGCAGCAGCGAGGATCGTCTTGTCGGTCTCGCTGAAGGCGCCCGGCTCCGGCAATTTTCCGCCAAATGCCTTGCCGACCATCGACAGCGAACGCTGCGCCAGATTGCCCAGGTCGTTAGCGAGATCGGCATTGATGCGATTGACGATCGCCTCGTGGCCGTAATTGCCGTCTTGGCCAAACGGCACCTCGCGCAAAAAGAAATAACGCAGCGGATCGACGCCATAGGCATCGCACAAGCGCAAATGGGTCGATCACATTGCCGACCGACTTCGACATTTTCTCACCGCGATTAAACAGAAACCCGTGCGAGAAAATGCGTTGCGGCACTTCGATGCCGGCCGACATCAAAAACGCCGGCCAATAGACCGCATGGAAGCGCACGATGTCCTTGCCGATCACGTGAAGTGCTGCCGGCCAGTATCGCTTGAACTTGTCGCTGCCAGTGTCGGGAAAGCCGACGCCGGTGATGTAATTGGTGAGCGCGTCCACCCACACATACATGATGTGCTTGTCGTTACCCGGCACCTTGACGCCCCAATCGAACGTGGTGCGCGAAATCGACAAATCCTGTAAGCCGCCGCGCACGAAGCTCGCGACTTCGTTCAGCCGCTCCTTCGGCAGCACGTAGTTCGGCCGCTCGAACAATTTAAGCAGCTTGTCCTGGTAGGCCGACAGCCTGAAGAAATAACTCTCCTCCTCCACCCAATCGACCGGCGTACCTGTTTTGCTGGCGACGCGCACCTTCTGCTCGTTGAGATGCGTTTCGTCCTCGGCGTAATAGGCCTCGTCGCGCACTGAATACCAGCCGGCATATTTATCCAGATAGATGTCGCCGTTCTTTTCCATCCGCTCCCAGATGGCTTTCGAGGCGCGGTGATGACGCTCTTCGGTCGTGTGGATGAAGTCGTCGTTCGAGCAGTTGAGCCGTTTCACCATGGCCTCGAACTTGGGCACGTTGCGGTCGCGCAGCTGCCGCGCCGTCACGCCTTCGCGCGCCGCGGTCTGCAACATCTTCTGCCCATGCTCGTCGGTGCCGGTGAGGAAATAGACGTCATAGCCGTCGAGCCGCATGAAGCGCGCAATCGCATCTGTCGCGATCGCCTCATAGGCGTGGCCGATATGCGGCGGGCCGTTCGGATACGAGATCGCGGTGGTGATGTAGTACGGCTGTTTATCGTTCCTACCTGCGACCTTGCGCTCGGCAACGGCTGGTTTAGATGCTGCCGGTTTGCGCTTGGTGGCCTTGGGCTTGGTCGCTTTGCGCGCGCGGCGCCGCTTCGCGGCCGTCTTTTTCTTCTGCTTTTTAGCCGGCGCGGCCTTCTTGCGCTTTTTACTTTTCGGTTTGCTCTTTTTGGCCATGGGCGCGCGTTCAATCGGGCTGCAGTCAAAGACGAAAATGGCCTGGATTTAGTGCGGCCATGACGGTTCCGCGTCTAGGTATCAACCCCTTGGCGTTGGGGCAAGCGAGCCGCCTGCCACGCGACCTGTATCGCTTTGCCGCCGCCGGTTAATAAATTGTTAGGCATATTCCCGCAGCGCGCGGTTTGGACCGTATTGCGCGCGGCAAATTAGTCTTAATTCCCGACGTTTATTCAACGACATTGGCAAACTGATAATAAAGCGCGGCTAAGTTTCCGGACTTCGGCTGCAGACAAATGTCGAGAACCTTCCAATGAATATTGCCGTCACTCCACTCAGCTCGCGCGACCGTTGCGATGTCGCTATCATTGGCGCCGGCCCTTACGGGCTCGCCGTTGCCGCGCATCTGCGCGCCGCCAACGTACCGATCCGCGTGTTCGGTCAACCGCTGTCATTCTGGCGCAATCACATGCCCAAAGGCATGTTGCTGCGCTCGCCTTGGGTTGCCACCCATATCGGCGAGCCGCGCGGCCGGCTCACACTCGACGAATATTACCGCGAAGCCGGCATGGAAGTGCCCAAGCTTTTGCCGGTCGAGAACTTTGTCGACTACGGCGTCTGGTTCCAGGAACACGTTGCGCCCGATATTGACCGCCGCGTCGTGAAGCGCGTTGAGGCGCTCGACGGCGGTTTCCGTCTCGTGCTCGATAGCGGCGATGTTTTCTTCGCTGAACGCGTGGTGATGGCGCAAGGCCTGCTCGGCCACGAATACCGGCCGGCGCAGTTTGATGGGCTGCCGCGGGAGCTCGTCAGCCATTCTTGCGAACATACCGACTCCGAACGCTACAAAGGCAAGCGCGTTGCTGTAATCGGCCGCGGCCAAAGCGCCTGCGAATCCGCGGCGATCCTGCATGAAGCCGGCGCCGACGTCGAAATCATCTGCCGCGGCAGTCTGGTTTGGAACGCCGACCCTGAAAAGCGCAGCGGCTTGCGCAAGTCGGTCCGCGCACTCCTCGGCAACATGTTGATCCCGCCCTCGCAAGTTGGCCCCTTCCCGTACAATTGGGTCAACGAGGCGCCCGGCGCCATTCATCTGTTTCCCGAACAGCAGCGTGACCAGTTGAACCAACGCAGCTTGGGCGCCACCGCGATTTTGTGGCTACGCCCGCGTCTCAAGGACATCCCGATCAATCATCAGCGCCGTATTTTGTCGGCTCAGCGCGTCGGCGACCGCATAGCGCTCACGCTCGATAACGCCGCCAAGCGCTACGACCACGTGATGCTGGCGACCGGCTATCGCATCGACGTCAAAAGAATGGCGATGCTCGATCAGCGCCTGCGCGACAAGGTCACGCTGCATAATGGCTTGCCGGTGCTCTCGAATGGATTTGAATCGAGCGTGCCGGGCCTCCATTTCGTCGGCGCCTCGGCCGTGGGAAGCTTCGGTCCGCTGCTGCGCTTCATTGCCGGCGCCGGATTTGCCGCCCGCCGTGTCACGCGAGCGGCCATGCGTAATTCGGCGGTCAAGTTCGCGCACGGCGATCTCGATATTGTTGCGGACCAAGCGCCGCTGTCGCTTGCGGCTGAGCGCGAGTAAGCCACCATGCAATGGCGGGCGTTGGCGACACCGGCGGCCCAAAACGGCGCCAAGGCGCCGGGCGCATTAATCGTCGGCGGCGCCCATGTCAGCATCGGCATTGCGCGCAGCCTTGGACGGCAAGGCATTCCGGTTTGGCTGTTGGCCAACCACCCGATCGCTAAATTCTCCCGCTACGTTCAACGCCGCTTCGACTGGCCGGGCGCCGATCACCCGGAAGGCGTCTCGTCGATCATGGATATTGCCACCCAGCACGGCCTCGATGGCTGGGTATTGATCGCCACCGGCGATCAGGACGTCCGCATGATTGCGCAAAACCACGCCCTGCTCTCCACGCATTTTCGCGTGGCGACGCCGAGCTGGGACACAATTCAATGGACCTATGACAAGCGCCTTAGTTATCAACGCGCCGCCGAACTCGGCATCGATTTCCCCAGGAGCTATCATCCCAAGACGCCCGACGACGTCGCGCGCCTTGAATGCCGCTTCCCGGTGATCCTGAAGCCCGCCTTCCGCAAGGGCGCCGACGAATTTACCCAAGCCAAGGCCTGGAAAGCCGACGACCGTGCGGCGCTCATCGCGCTTTACGAGAAGGCTTCGGCCCTGGTCGGTAGCGACGCCGTTATCGTGCAAGAATGGATACCGGGCACCGGCAGCGCGCAATTCTCTTACGCCGGGCTGTGGGATCGCGGGCGGCCGGTTGCTTCGTTGGTCGCGCGCCGCACGCGTCAGCATCCGATCGACTTCGGCCGTTCCAGCACATTCGTTGAAAGCATCGAGCAGCCGGAAGTCGAAGCGCTCGCCAGCCGTTTTCTCAAATCGCTCGATTACACCGGCGTCGCCGAGGTTGAGTTCAAATATGACGCGCGCGAGCGGCAATATAAATTGCTCGACGTCAACGGCCGCTTCTGGACTTGGTGCGGACTAGGTTCGCTGGCCGGCGTCGATTTTCCCTATCTCGCCTGGCGCCAAGCCATGGGCCTCACGGTCGAGCCATGCCGCGCCAAGCCCGGCGCCGCATGGATGCATGCCAGCCGCGATATCGTTGCCGCCTGGCAGGAAATGAGTGCCGGCAGCCTGACTTTCAGCGACTACCTCAAATCGTTTCGCAAGCCCTTGGCGTTTGCGAATTTTGCGTTCGACGATCCGCTGCCGGCGCTGGTCGAGTTTCCGGTCGCTGTCGCAAATCGCATTGCCAGCGCAGCCCACGACACGCTACCGGCGGGTTCGCCGCAAGGCTGGCGCGCGGCGCTCGCCAAGCTCGGCCTTACCCCGCGCCGGATCGCCAAATAACCTCGCCGCGGCATGCATTGCTAATAGATGCAGGCTATTGCAGGCATAAATAATTGCGACTGCCCCAAAACGCCCACATTCTGGCGCATGGCATGTTTATATCGTTGCCGAGCGTCACTTTGATCGGCATTATGTCGAATTGCGAACATTTGGAGGATAACAATGGCAAAGAGCAAAAAACGGAGCCGCAAGGCGGATCGTGCCCGCGTGTCGGCCACCCAGCCTTATGAGGTCTACTACGTCGCACGCAAGTATCGCGTCAGCGCGGACACTGTCCGCAAAGTGATCAAGCGCGTCGGCAACAGCCGCAAGAAAGTTTACGCCGCACTCGATAAAATGTGAGCTTGAAAGCTTGCGGCTGAAGCGAGAACGAACTTGAAAATTACGCGGCGCGAAATATGCGCCGCGGCCTTTCGATCAACCATCGATCAACATAATAGTGGGGCATAATGAGCGTATTTGGTAGCATCATGTCCGCGATCTTCGGCAAGGGAACCGCCAGTGCGGCAACTCCCGGCGCCGGCGGATCCGGAGTTGACGTCGACGCGGTTTGCACAAAACTTGCGGCCGAAAATAGCGAGAAGCTCGATTGGCGGCGCTCGATTGTCGATCTGATGAAGCTTCTCGGTCTCGACAGCAGTCAGTCCGCCCGCAAGGCGCTGGCGCAAGAACTTAAATACACGGGCGACATGAACGATTCCGCTACGATGAACGTCTGGCTGCACAGCCAGGTGATGCAAAAGCTCGCCGAAAATGGCGGCAAGGTCTCGCCCGACCTGATGAAGAAATAGGGAGCCGCGGGTCCGACCCGGCGGTTGCCCTAACAGCGTCCATGGTCTGCCTGCGGTGTGGGGTTACCCACCGCCGGCAGACCAAGTGACGTTGGCTCCATAATCCAAATCCGGTTTTGGCCGACGCGCACGCCGTCACCGCGGCGCAATACTCATTCACGCGATTGCGACAGCGTCATTGCCTATTGTTGTGTTGCGGCACAGCATGACCAAATTCGATACTAGCCCTAGCGTATTCGCGGCTTTGCACCCGGCGTCCCGGCGCGCCGCTGCTTGCAAGGCGGTATATTCATAGCCGGACGCTTGAAGAAATGGACCAAATCTGCTTGTTAAAACGCCTAGTTTAGGCAACGGAGCAAAAAATGAAACGGATATTTCTCGCGCTCGTGATTTCGGCATTCGCCGCCGGTTCGGCGATCGCAGCCACCTGCGAAAGCACGGCGATGGGCAAAGACGGCAAGCCGCTCGCCGGCGCTGCCAAGTCGAGCTACGTGAAAAGCTGCAAGGCAAAAGCCTGCGACGGTAAAGCCGTGGGCAAAGACGGCAAGCCGCTCGCCGGCGCCGCCAAAGACAGCTTCATGAAGAAATGTGAGAAGGACGCGTAATCGTCTCGACGGAATGTGCATCGGAGTCCAGCGGTCTTGATCAGGCCGCTGGACTAATTTGACGATCGAACATCAGCGAAATTCAGGAGCGAAAAATGAAGTTGTCCGTTGGCGCAGCGTTGTGCGCAGCAGTCGTCGCCATCGTGGCATTCTCGGTTCCAGCCAATGCCAAGACAGCGAAAGAATGTACGAAAGAATGGCAGGCGGATAAGAAGGCCAACCAGGCCAAGGGCATTACGGAAAAGGCTTACGTCGAAAAATGCAAAGAGGCGAGCAGCGCCGCCGACAAGCCGAAGGAAAAAACCGCCAAGGAAAAACCGGCGAAAGCAACTGCCGCCGAAAAGAAGGCGGCCGCTGCAACGGGCGGCGACAAAAAGACCGTGAAGGAATGCGAGAAGGAATGGCAGGCGGATAAGAAGGCCAACCAGGCCAAGGGCATTACGGAAAAGGCCTACGTCGAAAAATGCCGAGGTAGCACTGCCGCTGCCGAGCCCAAGGTTGAGCCCAAGGCCGCGCCTGCGGCTGCGAAGGAAGCGGCGAAGCCAACGGCTCCAGCAGCCCCCGCAAAGACCACCGCAGCTCCCGGCCCTGGTAAACCGCAAGGCGCCAATCAATACACGTCAGCGCTCCTGGCCAAAGCGCACTGCCCGACCGATACGGTGGTGTGGAGCAACCTCGACTCCAAAATCTACCACTTCGCCGGACACGACGACTACGGTCACACAAAGGTGGGCGCCTATATGTGTGAGAAGGACGCAACCGCACAGGGCATCCGCGCCGCCAAGAACGAAAAACATCCCTGAGAGGGCGACAAGTCTGCCACTGGGCCGTAAGCCCAGTGGCAATATTATCGGAGAAGTGAAATGGGACTACTCGATAATCTTGGCGGCCTAGTGAGCCAAGTGACGGCGCAAGCCGCACCGGGGTTGATTGCAGCCGCCTTGGCCAAAACAAATCTCGGCGACCTGCAAGGCGTGGTCAACCAGCTTCAGCAAGGCGGCCTTGGCGATCAGGTGAAGTCTTGGCTTGGAAACGGCGCCAACAAATCAGTGACGCCCGATCAGATCAAAGCAGCGCTCGGAAGCGATCAAGTCAAGCAGCTCGCCGCGCATTTCGGCATCCCGGTCGATGCCGCGTTGAAGCTGCTTGCCGAGCATTTGCCGGCCACGGTCGACCAGGCCAGCCCCAACGGCAAGCTGCAATAATCGCCGATTTCCATTGCGGAATAATTTAGCGTTCGATTTGTGAAACCGCGCGCGCTTAGGTGCGCGCGGCGTCGGCCAGCGCCCCGAAAACCGCAAACACCAACGGCTTGCGCTCGAGATTATAAGTCTCGACCTCCGCGGCCGCGCGATTAACCTTCTCCCAGGCCTGCGCCACGCGCGCCAACCGGGGCGCTTCCTGCGCACCCGAGGTGAGCCGTGTCGACAGCCAGCCGTCGACCAAGTCCATAAAGGTCGCCAGCGTTTGCGGCTCGTTGCCACCGAGCGTATCGCCAAGCGCATGCAGCGCTCGCGGATCGGGATCGGGCAATTGAGCGAACAAGTCGAGCACCTTTTTACGTAGCGCCAGCGCCGAGCCGTCAAGCAGACGTAGCGCACGCGCGACGCTACCGTCGGAGGCTGCTGCTGCTTCCCTCACCTCGGCTTCATCGGCGCGCCGGCCGCTGGCAGCGGCCACCGACTGCGCTACATCGGCGAGCGTCGAGCGGGCGTAATAGCAGACGGCGGCAGCGCGAGCGGATGGTGGCCAATTCGCGCCCCGGCGCGTGGCTGATTAACAGCAGCAGCGTTCGCTCCGGTGGCTCTTCCAGCACCTTCAGCAGGGCATTGGCGCCCTCGCGTTGCAGGTCGTCGACCGCGTCGACGATGGCGATACGCCAGCCGCCGGCGCCCGCGGTTGAGCCGAAAAAAGACACCGTGCGCCGCACGTCGTCGACGCGGATCACGGTGTAAAGCTTTCCGGTCTGCTCATTGATGACGCGTTCAAGCACCAGCAAATCGGCCTGTGCCTGGGCGGCGACACGGCGCGCCACCAGATGCTCAGGCGAGACGCCGAGCGACTTGGCGTTTTGGACTTCCGGCGCGCTCGGATCGGGATGCGCTAGAACAAAGCGCGCCAGACGATAGGCGAGCGTCGCCTTGCCGATACCGGGCGGTCCGCCGATCAGCCAAGCGTGCGGAATGCGCCCTTGCCGATAGCTGTCGAGCAAAGCGATTTCGGCCTCGGTATGGCCGAACAGCACCGAAGTCTGCCGTGGCGCCAGGACGTCGGAATCCTCGTCGGATTCGGTCACGGCGGCATGCTCTCGGCCAGACGCTGCCGTTGCGGCAGCAGGCGCTCCTCGACCGCTGCCCAAATGCGAAGCGCCACCACATCCTTGGGCGGGCGACCATCGACAATGATGCAACGGCTCGGTTCCTGCTCGGCGATCGAGCGATAGGCGGTGCGCAGGTTCTCGTGAAATTCCAGCCCCTCGCTTTCGAAACGGTCGGCGGCGCCGGTGCCGCGCCGTCGCGTGGCGCGCGCAAGCCCGACATTCGCCGGCACGTCGAGAATGAACGTGAGATCCGGCATGATGGGGCCGACCGTGACGCGCTCCAGACTACGGATCAATTGCGCATCCACATGGCCGAGAACACCTTGATAGACGCGAGTGGAATTGATGAAGCGGTCGCAGATCACCCATTTGCCGGCCTTGATGGCAGGAAAAATGGTACCGCGCACATGATCGTCGCGCGCGGCCGCGAACAGGATCGCTTCGGTCTCCGCGCCCATCGGCTTGGTGATGCCGGAGAGCAAAATATGGCGGATGATTTCGGCGCCCGGCGAGCCGCCCGGCTCGCGCGTGAGCACGACCTCAATGCCACTCGACTTCAAGTGTTGCGCCAGCACCGCGGCATGGGTGGACTTACCGCTGCCGTCGCCGCCTTCAAAAGTGATGAAACGTCCACGCATCAAGCGATCATATCCGTTCGACGCCGGCACGGAACAGCGTGATTATCAGTTCGGTCACCGCGTCGATGGCGCGCTGGGGCAGATTACCCTTGCCGATATCGGCCGCGGCCTTGAGCGGAGTTTGCAGCACCAAATCTTCGCCGCGCCAAACTTTAAGCGCACCGATCGCCTGGCCCACTTTGACCGGCGCCGGCACCGGCCCGGTATAAGCGATGCGCGCGAGCAGCCGTTCGCCGCCGTTTTTCGGCACCATGATACGCACCATTCCGGCGGTTGCGACCAGCGGCACGTTGCCGGTGGCGCCGCCATAGACTTTGGCCGAACCGATGATTTGCCCTTCCGCGAACAAGGTGCGCTGCACGAAATTGCGGAAGCCCCATTCAAGCAGCTTTTTGCCTTCGTCGGCGCGCTCCTTGGGGGACTTGAGGCCGTTGACGACAGCGATCAGCCGCAAGCCATTCTGCATTGCCGAGCCGACGAGACCGTAGCCGGCCTCCTTGGTGAAGCCGGTCTTCAACCCGTCGGCCCCGTCCAGGGCGCCAAGCAACGGGTTGCGGTTCATTTGATGGATCTTGTTCCAGGTGAAATCGGGTTGGCTGAAGATTTTGTAATATTCGGGATAATTGAGAATGATGTGGCGCGCGAGTATCGCGAGTTCGCGCGACGTCACTTTTTCATTAGGATCGGGCAATCCGTTCGAATTCGTGAACACCGATTTGCTGAGGCCGAGTTCGCGCGCCCGTTGGGTGAGCTTTTCTCCGAATTCAAGTTCATTGCCGGCGAGCGCTTCGGCGAACACGATGCAGGCGTCATTCGCCGACTGAACGATCATGCCTTGCAGAAGCGCATCAACCGGAACCTTGCTGTTGATCGCCGCAAACATGGTGGAGCCGTGCGAAGGCGCTCCCCCTTTGCGCCAAGCATTCGGGCTGACGAGAAACTCGTCGGTGAGGTTGATCTTGCCTTCCTTGAGCTGATGAAAGACGTATTCGGCGGTCATCAGCTTGGCGAGACTGGCCGGAAAGATCAGATCGTCGGCGCGGCGCTCGAACAACACGCTGCCGCTTTCGCCATCGATCAAAATAGCGTGCGGCGCCGAGATATTCGGCTCGTCTTTTTTCGGCGCTTCTTTCTTGGGCGCGGCGGCGGCTGGCTTGTGAGCCGGCGCTTCCTTCTTTGGCGCGGCCAGCGCGACCACGCCCAAGACTCAGTAAGGCTGCGAGCAAGCCCGCAACTGCCAGAATTCGGCCGATTGGACTAAATTTCAAAGCCATCATCGACGCTTCCGTTGCCGGCGCGCGCCTGGGCACGCGTCAATCGCGTCATGAATGGCGAAAATCTATGGCTCAGTAAAGGCCGCGGCCGCTCAATAAGCCTGTGGACCCATCATTTCGCACCGGGGCATAGGCCGAAACTGGCGATGGCTGCGGCACCGGGGCAGCGCTTTCTACTGGTTTTGTAGCAGCGGCAAGCTCGACGGTGCCGGCTTTCGGCGATGGTTTGACGGCTGGCACCTCATGCGGGCCCTGGCCCAGCCGGTAAGGCCGTTCCGGTGGCGCCTGCACATGCGGCGGCAGCTTGGCCAGCCGGTGGTTGTCGAAGAAAAGCGGCGCATAGGCCTTATTTGAAGCAACCTGCACGGGTGTGCCGCCGTCCGGCACGTTTTCGCGCAAAGTGGCCATCAGCTTGCGGTCATCGGAGCCGTCCAGCGGGGCGCGGCCGATATAATCCACTTTTACCTTGGCCAGCCCGTGACCGTAGAAGCCCAAGAGCTTTGCCGTCTTCACCGAGACGTCGATCAGCCGGTCGCCGACATAGGGTCCGCGGTCGTTGACGCGCACCACGATTGATTTGTGATTGCTGAGGTCGGTGACGCGCACGTAAGAGGGCAACGGCAAAGTCGGATGCGCGGCCGAAATCGAATTCATGTCGAAGATTTCGCCGTTGGCAGTGTAACGGCCGTGGAAATCTTCGCCGTACCAGGACGCCATGCCCGTGGCGGAATAGTTCACGTCTTCATGTGGAACGTATTCGCGGCCCGCGACCGTATAGGGCTTGCCGACGCGGTAGACGCCGCCGCCCTTCGGCACCGCCTCACCTGGCTCGACAACGCGCGCGCTCGACGCAACGCCATATTTTGGGTCGACCTTTCCGGCGGCAAAGTGGCTGCTGGAACAATTGGCGAGCGCAAGGCAGCCGCCGATGAGTGTCAGCACGCGCGCGATCGCGCAAAATCCGCCGCTGGCCCCCGGTCCACCCATTGCGCGCTACAATCCCCAATGCGAAGCGGCCACATTATCGCACAGCGGCAAGGCCTGGAACCGGCCCCCCGTTTGTGTGGTAAACAATTGGTATCACGGCAAATTTGGCCACAGTGCGGCGCCAATTTGGCAGGCCAAATAGCCGCTTCCGGGCTATTCCGGCAGGCGATTTTGACGCCGGACTCGTGCTAGTGGACGGAGATAACGGAAGGGTGGCCGAGTGGTTTAAGGCACCGGTCTTGAAAACCGGCGTACCCGCAAGGGTACCGTGAGTTCGAATCTCACCCCTTCCGCCAACGCCGTTCGCACATGTTCGCCGGCGTCCGGGCATCCACAGCAATATCAGTGACTTGTCGACCAGCTGATTACTGTGCGCGTCCGGACGCACCCGCTACAACTTTACCCACACTTGGTGTGGGTAGTTGTGTGGGTAAAGAGTCTCGGATCGCAGAAACGCCCGCTTGAAGCGCAACTTCAATTGGGTAGCATACGGGTAGCAAAGTATGGAGAGGAGCCAGCCGACTGGCCAGAACATCGCGTCTCATGGCGCTGAAAATTGCGCACGCACGAAGCCCGGCATGCTGTGCCGACGGCGACGGCCTCTATCTGCAGGTCACGAGCGCCAGTTCGCACTCCTGGATCTTCCGCTTACGGCTTGACGGCAAATCAGCGCGAGATGGGTCTTGGCCGCTGAAGGGGTCAGCCTTGCCGTCGCCCGGGAAAAGGCGCGCCATTGCCGCGACTTCTCGCCGACGGCATTGATCCTATAGCCGCCCGCCAGGTCGCGCAGGGCGCGTGACGCCATCGCACGATGCCAGGACATCACCTTCGACCAGTGTGCCGAGGCCTTCATCAAGGCCCATGGCGATACCTGGAAGAACGCCAAACACCGTGAGCAGTGGAAAACACACTAAAGACCTACGTCAGCCCGGTTTTTGGATCGCTTCCGGTACAGGCTGTAGACGTCGGCCTGGTGATGAAGGCGCTTGAACCGATCTGGAAGGCGAAGCCCGAGACCGCAGCGCGCATCCGTGGACGCATTGAATCGGTGCTCAACTGGGCAAAGGCACGCGGCCATCGTATCGGTGAAAATCCGGCGCAGTGGAAAGGCCATCTCGACAATCTGCTGCCGGCGCGCAGCAAGATTAAAAAGGTCAAGCATCACGCCGCCCTGCCCTACGACGAGACACCGCAGTTCATGAAGACGCTGCGTGAGCAGGCGGGCGTCGCCGCAAGCGCCCTCGAATTTACAATCCTGACGGCCGCCCGCACCGGTGAAATCATCGGCGCACGTTGGCTTGAAATCGATCTGAACGCGAATGTCTGGACCGTTCCTGCATCCCGCATGAAAAGCAATCGTGAGCACCGGGTTCCGCTTTCAACCGAAGCATTGGCCGTCCTCACCACACTCAAAAAGGGCAAGCCAGAACGACCACGTATTCGGCGGCCGCTCTGGCGGTTCGCTGTCGAACATGGCGCTGTTGATGCTGCTGCGACGAATGGGACACGAGAGTCTGACGGCCCATGGATTCCGCTCGACCTTCCGCGACTGGGCTGCGGAACGGACGAATTTCCAGCGGGAGGTCGCCGAAGCGGCGCTTGCGCCACGTGGTCGGCGACAAGGTAGAGGCCGCCTACCGGCGGGGAGATTTTTTCGAGAAACGCCGGCGCCTCATGGACAGTGGGAGAATTTCGCGACGGCCGGATCTCCAGCCGCCTAATTCGCTGAATAATGCCAGGACCTAAAAAAGAAGCTGCCCAAAAAAAGAGAGAAAAAGGCTGCAGCGCACGATGCAAAAACTTCATTGGGCTCTGGTCGACTCAAGTATGAGGAATGGGACCGCCCGGGCTATGATTTAGATTATCGCCGGATGACCGCGCTTCAGGGGTTGATCGTAGCCAGAGGTAGTTTCACCTCCGATGAAGCAAGCAGGGCGACCTATATCTACGATACGAACCTCAGCGAACGCTTAGCTGTGTGGCTGAGAGATGAACTAGCCACGTTGCGCAGGCTTAAAAAACGAGGCGGTGCGGTAGTTCGCGGCGGAAAGGCCATTTCGAGATGGAAATTGCCGACATTGCGATGACGATCGTTGAAAACGCGGACCTTGGTGAAAACCTGATTTGCCTACTCCTGGAATTGATGGATCTGGACCGGACACAGGCTTTCGCTCGCAAAGGTCTATAGCGCGCAAGGGTCGAGGCGGCCAGGAGAGGCCGGGAATGCCTTCAAGGGTTACCGGGCTCTGGTGTGCGGGAACTATCCAGGACCCGTTTCAGTTTCCGCAAGCACCATTCTGAAGTGGCGCAGTCGCCAGAATATCAGGAAATCATCGAGCAGCACCAGAAATGCATCTGGGCGCCAAATTTGCCCCGTTCGCGAAGTATCTTAGAAACCCAAAGACTAATTGATGGTGTTCGACTAGTTTCTACGTGACGAACACCGGGGCGATCTCCGTTAGGAATAGCCCGCGCAAGTCCTGACAAGCACATGCACACTTGGGGCGAAGAAGGGAGATCATGATGACAACCAAGGTTGCCTATACGATTGCGGAGGTATGCGCGCTGGCTTCAGTCGGCCGCACAACCGTCTATCAGTCCATCAACGAAGGTCAGCTGCGAGCGGTCAAGCTCAGGGCGACGAACCCTTATTCTCGCGGAGGATCTTCAGAGGTGGCTGGGTGGAATGCCAAGCGCCGCTTGAAGCAGAGAATTTAATCTGGGCAAAATCTATCGGCCGACACGTCGATACCTTCTCCACGCACTCATCTAAACGCACGAGATTTTACCGCGCCGCATGCGCGCGACGGACAGTCATGGCAAAATCGTTCAACAGTACCGGCAGAACCAAAAAGGTTGAGAGGTATGTCAAGCTTTGGCACCGGATGCTGAAGTCGGAAGCGTGGCTAGCTACAAATGCCGTCGAGCGAGCAACCTACCTCCTGCTTGCACTCAGGTATAATGGGCAGAACAACGGCATGATCTCTCTCTCGGTGCGGGAAATTGCTGCCAGCTTGAAGATAGGCAAATCAACAGCCTCGCTGGCGACCAAGGGGCTCGAGAGAATGGGATTCATAGTCGCCATGAAGAAGGGAGCATTTAGCCGCAAGTGCAGACACGCAACTGAATGGCGGCTGACTGAACATGCATGCGACGTGACTGGGGATCGCGCAACAATGGATATGATGATGTGGCAAAATTCAAAACGCAGTTCGAGCCTGGGTACCAACGGTACCTAGAGTGGACCCAATAGGTCCTAGCACGAGGACCGAGCGTTTCGATAATGGCACCTACGGTTCCTGCTCAGGTACCTGGAAGTCCAATAATCACTTCAGACGATACCTGCCACGGGACACATATAGTCTACCAGGTACCTCGGTCTTGCAGCCACCCCGATCGGCTCTAGCGAGTAATATACGCAAACATTAAAACCGACAGCCGCTAGGAAGTGACAATTCGTCCGGGTGAATAAAGCCGCAGCACTCTCATCGAGGGCGCGCAGAGAGGCAGCGCCGAATTCTATCGGCTGGGCCCGATATTATCGGCTTGATTATACTAAGATACACTAAGGTCGGCGAACCCGATTGCTAACTATTGTTAACCTCGCGGCCGGCTTCCAACGTTCAGAATTGAGAATTCCCGCAACCTACCTGGTCGGCAATCAGGCTGGCCCGCCCTCGCCAATTCAGACGCATTCAGGCCTCGGGCTACCGCAATTTGCGTTTTGATCGACGGCGACGATCTGGCGGAACTAGTCGGAATGCTTGTTCGTCTGGCCCAAAAGGCCGAACTTAATGTTGAAAAAATGTTGAGTTCTTATGGTGACATTTGGTGAGGTATTTTGTGCCCCTCATCGAACACACTAACGATATGGTTCTGTGATTGGCGGCTGCGTGGGCTTAGCCATGCTTCCTCTGAACGCCACCATCGCCTCCTCGCGACTGCCGGCGTAACCGCGGTCAGCTACCCCGCCCCTGAAGCGAGCGGTGATAGTCCAGAACCAAGGCCGGTCCGGTGGTGCCTGGACGGCTCGCATCATGCGACCAATAGGCTTCCGGCTTTCGTCGAAAGCTTCATAGTCCTCCGAACGACCGAGGCCGGTAGGTCTGAGGGTAAGCATGTCGAATTCATTGCCATAAATCCCGCCGAGTTCGCCAGCGCATTCACGAGTAGTACCGGCTCTGAGCGCACTTGGGCAGACCTCATCTCCGCCAAGATTAACTGACGGAGCGAGAGTTTTTTGGATATCGCCGGCCCTACCCCCGCCCGTACCCACATGGCGACGACGAAAGGCATCATCATGGGAGTGTCGTTCTGCCAAGCCGCTTCAAGGCTCGGCATCAGCGCGATCGATAAAGGCGTGGTAATAGTCGTCATGGCGTTGCTCTCGTTTGCGGATTCAACACCCCGAGCCTAGCGGCTCAAGGTGGGTAACGGCTGCCTCCCTATTCCACATCCGGCGGGCAATCCCCATGGCGCCTCGCATCGCCTCTTACCACGCATCCAATACAACAAATCAAAACCGCAGCCCATTCGCACAGGTCCCATCGCCGCAATTTATCGCTTGCAAACTCAAACTGACTGCAAGATAATTCACGCATTATTTGCGCCGATGCCAGCTTTTGAGGGCGACATGTTCAGCATTCTCATCGCTACATGGAATAATCTGGATTATCTCAAGCTGTGCATCGACAGCATCAGGAAACACAGCCAAGCCGAACATGAAATTTTAGTCCACGTCAACGAAGGCAACGATGACACGCTCGACTGGCTGCGCGATCAAAACATCCGACATACCCACTCATCGGCAAATATCGGCGTATGCCTCTCCTATAATCATTTGGCGGCGCGGGCGTCGGGCGATTGGCTGATTTGCCTTAATGATGACATGGTATGTTGCCGGGGCTGGGATACCGGTTATGTCGCGGCGATCCGCGCCGCCAACACAACGCTCGCAATGTTTTCTTCGACATTAATCGAGCCGCGCGAAACCCGAAACGACTTAGTCATTTTTGCCGATTGTGGACGCAGGCCTGGCGAATTCAGTAAATCAAAAATGCTCGATTGCTGCCACGCGGAGCAACGCGCCGATAAATTCGGTCGCACATCACAGCCATTTGTCATCCACCGCGATTGGTGGCACATGGTGGGCGGTTACAGTATTGAGTTTGGTCCGGGAATAGAGTTCGGACAACGATCTGGTGATGAAGATGTGGGCCGTGGGTTGCCGTCATTTCCAAGTTTTGGGTAACAGCCGCCTTTATCATTTTAGCCAAGTCAGCACGGGACGGATAAAACATAATCGCGGCGGCGCTGTCTTCGTCATGAAATGGGGTATCACCCTAAGAGAGTTTGCGAAGAATTTTTCTTTAAAATCGGCGTCGGCTGCGGACCCGATATCGATACTCCTGCCGCGCGCGACGCCGAGAGGGCGGGCAAGGAGGATCGAATTCGCGCTCTCAAATCATCCGC
>CAVWPH010000009.1:0-40057 GCA_963756805.1 uncultured Alphaproteobacteria bacterium | reverse complement strand
GGGGTGGGTTTAAGAGCAATCGGAGGCGCTGACTTCATGTCCGACATCGGCATTCTCAACGGCCCGGTCGCCATCGCCTTCGTCCTGCTGCTGTTCGGCTCGCCCGGGCTGCCGCTCGGGGCTTTGGCCGGCGCGCTGGCCCGCTTGGCGGCGGCACCGGATCCGGGGCGCTTTGCTCGGCGCCGCGTGCGGCTTTCGCCGGTGCCTACTGGGATGGCTTTATTTTTGAGATAACCTTTAGCGCGCCGCTGACCGAAATCGTGCGAGGAATAGGATTGCCGAGCCAGGAAAAGCCCATGTAAACAATGCGAAACAAGGTTCGGGGAAGCCTGCCGGGGGCGGCTCTCAATCAAGCTTTAAACCGAGGAGATGAAAGCAGAGATGAACGCTTTCGAACGTCAATTTCCGCCGCGGGCTTTGCGCGCTGGCTTTGCTGCTGGCGGCGGGCCTGCTGTCGGCTTGCGAAACCACCAGCACCGGTTCGCCCAGCGCGGAAGCGGCCAAGCCCGACATCGCCGCCGCCAGACGCCGGAGCCGCCGATGACGCGCGAGCGCGCCGCCACCGAATGCTGGATGGCGACCCAAAAGGGTCCGGCGGCCGACATGCAGCTCGACAAGCGCGCCGACATCGTCAACGAATGCATCGCCGAAAAACTGAACGGCAAGAAGACGGCGGCGGTCGCGCCGGAAAAATCGAAGACAAAGCCGGCGCCCGAGATCGACTACCCCAAATCCGACAAGCCGAAAGCCGAGATCACGCCCCATCCGAACCCCAAGCCGAAAGCCATGGTCAAGGCGAAGACGGATGACAAGCCCGAAGCCGAACCGAAGGCCGACGACGGCGCGGAGCCCAAGCCGAAAACTTGAGCCTGCGTTTTGCATTCCTTGTCTTTCTCTTTTTTTTTTTTTTTTTTTTTTTTTTTTTTTTTTTTTTTTTTTTTTTTTTTTTTTTTTTTTTTTTTTTTTTTTTTTTTTTTTTTTTTTTTTTTTTTTTTTTTTTTTTTTTTTTTTTTTTTTTTTTTTTTTTTTTTTTTTTTTTTTTTTTTTTTTTTTTTTTTTTTTTTTTTTTTTTTTTTTTTTTTTTTTTTTTTTTTTTTTTTTTTTTTTTTTTTTTTTTTTTTTTTTTTTTTTTTTTTTTTTTTTTTTTTTTTTTTTTTTTTTTTTTTTTTTTTTCCCCCCCCCAAAAAAAATTTTTTTTATTTTCCCTTGCCTCGTTCGCGGCGCCGTCCCTCCTTTTGCCGTCGCCGTTCCATACCCCCTCAGCGCGTTTTCGATTCCGGACTCGTGCGCCGTTCCACCCCTAAGGAGGCCGTCATGGCAAAGGGTCAGATGCGCGTTCCCAAGGAAAGAAGAACCCAAGGCCGACAAGGACAAGCCGAAACAGCTTCCGCCTACAAGCTGTCGCAGATACAAGGCTCGGCCGGCGGCAGTCCCTACAGCAGCCGCCCGGCAAGAAGTCCTGAGCGCTTTTACTTCTTTTGCTGCGGCGGCGTGCCGGCGGTGCGCGGGGTGCTCGCCGCTTTCGCCATTTCCAGGCAGGTGAGCAACTCGACATAGCTCGGCGGGCCGCCCAGCGTCGACAATTTGACGCAATGGGTTTGTTGCGCCGCCGAGAATTGCCCCCATTCCTGTTCGAGTTTGCCGCGCGCGTCGCTCTCGTCGCGCTTGCAGGATTCCTCGTTGCGATTGCCGATCACGGCCGCAGCGGCGGCGTGGCAGCTCGGCGCAATGTCTAAATCCGGCACATGGTCCGCCACCAGCGCGACGTTCGAGCTTGTCAGCGAACTTGCCAGAATGATCGTCAATAGCCCGGGCATGGCTCGTTCCCCTTCGCTAGGCCGCGCGCCTCTCAACGCACCGGCAAAGTTCTCGCTTCGCGGCCCGGCGCGCAAGCACCTTGGCGCTAATTTTTCATGTTTTGCCCAATAACGTGCGCGCTTGATCCATACCTTCGCCTAAGTTCCATGCCAGAAGGCGCAACCAATGCTTAACCGGTTGCGCCGACCATCAGGCGACAAGACCGGGACGGCACCTGACCCTCGGGGGAGAATTTTCGGCATGCGGGCGCGTTTGCTCCACGGCTCAAGCTGGCTGGCCGGCATATCTGTGTGCGCCGTCGTCTGCGCGCCCGGCCCCGCCGCCGCGCAGGCTCGGGATTCGGCCGAAAACGCCTATGCCTATGCGACGCCGCAGTCGGCGCCCACCGGCGAAGCCACGCCGGCTGACGCTTCCGTCAATCCCGAGATGAGCGCCGACGATGAGAGCGCGGTCCTCGGCCAAATGCTGATGTTCGATCCCGCCACCTCTGGCCGCCACCACCCCGAGCAAGCCGCTGAAGCTGCCGAGCCTCTATACGACCAAGCCGCTCGACGTCAGCCGCAGCGGCACCAATACTGTGGTCGTGAAAAAACCGCTGCCGACCGAATACGACGTAACAGTCGGCGCCGATCTCAATCTCGCCGCCACGCCCAGCACTGACTATCGGCCTGAACTTGCGGCGCCGGCGATATCCGACAATCCCGGGTCCGGCGCCGCCTGGGCGTCGGTCGGCTTGGCGGAACACACCTCGGTCGACGCGCGTCTCGATGCGACCAACACCCAAAGCAAGATCGGCGGAACGCTCAAGCAGTCGATTCCGCTCGGCGAGAAATTCTCGGTGACGCTGCAGAATACTTATTCGGTCACCGATACGTTCAACCCGGCCACCGCATCGCCGTCCAGCCTGGCCAACATGCCGCTGATGACGGCGCCGGCCGCCAGCACGCCAACGGCGACGCCCACGCAAATCTGGGGCGACGAGAAGAACGTCAAGTTCAACATTTTGCCGACCGGCACCACGCTCGGCGCCGGCTTTGCCACCGCGAGCAACGATCCGATCACGCATAATACGCTGAGTGCCGACCAGAAGCTCTACGGCCCGCTGCATGTGACCACGGCGGTGACCGATGTCGGGCAGACTACCGCCAGCAAGAGCATCAGCGCCGGCCTCAAGTTCAATTGGTGACGGCGCCGCGGTATGACCGTAGGGAAGCGCGCGGTCGAACGCCGCGAAATTCCATCACGCCGCCCTCGCCCCGCCTCAACCCCGCCCCAGTCGCATGCGGCAATCCGCACGACTGGGGAGCGTCGCGCGCAACAACGAATTTGCGCCTGTGGAGGTGTGAAGCATGACGGCCATCAGACCCGAGCGGCTTGGTGCGAACAGGAACCTTCCGGAGAAAACCGGCCCGGACACTTTCGCTCCGGCGCGGCGTGCACCGGAAAAACTGGGCGATGTCGACCAGGCGGCGGCGACCGCATTCGAGGGTGAGATCCGTGAATTCGTTCGGCGCGACGTGGCGTTCGTGCGCAGCAAGCGCGGCACCGCCGAGCCCGCGGGCGAGCCGGTCGCCGAGAATTTGAATTCGCTGATCCGGCGCGTTTCCGGCGCATCGATGGAAGAGATCGACCGGGTCATTCTCGAGATGCAAGGCGTGCGCGACATGCTGCGCGGCGAGGGTGAGCGCATCAGCCGCGAGATCGCCGGCTATGCCAGCCTGAGCCACGCCGCGATGACCGCGATGTCGGTCATCGGCGACAGCCTCAAGCAATGGAAGGGCGCGCCGGTCAACAACGGGCGGCACAACGCCAACTAGCGGCCGGCTCCGGCTCAAGCGGCGGCCCGCGAGAAAGCGGTGGGTAACCAGGCTCGATACCGCCACGAAGCTGTGGATTACCGGGACGGGGGAGCCCAGCACCGCCACGCGGGCGCGCCGCGGAACTAGAGTGCCGCTGTTCGAAAGCGGTCTTGAGTCGCATGAGGCCGTTGAGAGTCGAGCCCGCTGCGACAAGCGACAGAAGCGGTCCCGGCTTCGGGCAAATCCTCCCACATACTTGGCCCCGCCTCGGCGGGGCCTTTTTCCGGGCCGCAGGCAGCCGAAATCGGCCGCGCGGGCGGCCGGCAATCTGCGCAGAATGGCTGTGGGTTAGTTGGCGGCGACTTTGCGCGGCAGCGGATAGTCCGCGCTCTCATAAAGCTGGCGAATGCCGTTTCCGTCGAAACGCTTTTCTTCCACCTCAAGATAGGCGCCGAGCAGCAATTCCGGCGGCAATTCCTCGATAGCAAAGCGGATCGCTTCCGCCGCGGTCGGAAAACGCTTGTAGCCGATCGGACGCCGCGATTTGCGGCTGCGGCTGGGAAATAGCTCGGACGGGGCCCGGTAATTGATCATCGACATTCGTTGAAGCTCCTCGCCGTGTAATATGGGCCTTAATACGCAAAAAATCCAGCGTTTGCGGCCTGCGCATGGCAGGTCCAACACTGAAAGGTAAATGCCGGTAGTTGAATAAATGCGGTACGACCCGGCGCTTAAAGCCGGGCCGTTGGCGCTTATGGATGCCGTTAGTCGCCCACTTCCGCCACCACTTCGCTGGTGGCCGGGTCAACCAGAACGACCTCGCCGTTTACCACCCTATATTTGTAGGGCCTGACCTCGGGAACTTCGACCGCGACCGTATCCGGCACCGGATAAAGCGTCACGCCGCAGGGCGACCGCGTGCCGACGCGGTGTTCGCCGGGCTCCCGTTCAAAGCGGGTGCGGCGGCCCGTCCATCAGCTTTAGTTTTGCGGTGAGCATGGCGATGCGGCGTTGCGCCTCGGCGCTGGTGAGATGCGGCCGATAGGCTTCGAGCTCGTAACCGTCACGCGCCAATTGCTTGAGCAGCGCCGATTGTTTCGGCGTCATCGGCACTTCGACTTTGACGGCTGCTTTGCGGGCCATGGCCTAACACAACGTCGATGTCGCATGCCGGTTCCGGCAAGGCGGGCAAAACATGAGTCATCTGAATCATTTAGCGTGAATTGGACTCCTTTCGTTCACGCATCGGCAAAACAACCAAGTGTGACTCGGACTCCACACCAGCGCGCCGTTGCGGCGCCGCCGATCCAAGTTTTTCGTGCCACGTGACTCAAGCCTTGATACCAGCGTGGAGGGCACTGATTCGCAAAAGGCTCAAGGGATGATTCTCAAATCGATTTTCGGATTGTCGCTTGTGTTGAATGTCTCACTCGATAGCTACCAACCCGCGCCGCCCGATCCGGCCGCCTGGCTGCAAATGTCGGTGCGCCAGAAAGACGCAGCGCTTCTGCCGCTGGTGCGGCGGGCGACCGCATGCATCGTCGGCAAGGTCGTCACCGATCCGCATTACAAAGCCAATCTACGGGCCGACGAAATCAACGATCTGATCGTCGACTCGATCTCGGCTTGCGAGCGCCCGGTGCGGGCGATGATCGACGCGCACGACCGCATGTATGGCAATGGCTCGGGCGAGGCTTTTTTGCTCGGACCCTATCTCGACGTGCTGCCGTCGGCGGTGGTGCAACAGGTCCGGGTCAAGACGCCGGAGCGTTAGCGGCCAGCGCCGGCCGCAGCACCAGCGTGATCGGCAGCGTCAGCAGCACAATGGCGGCCACCACCACCAGCGCCGACGGCACGCCGACCGCGTCGCCGAGCAATCCGTAGATTGCCGGCGAGACCGCGCCGGCGCCGATGGTGCCGGTATAGAAAATGCCGAAGGCGCGCTGGCTCCGCGCCGGCTCCACCAGATCCGGCACCGAGCCGTAAAGCACCGACGAGGTGCCGTTGAGCGCGATGCCGACCACCGGCAGCAGCAACATCGCCACATCGAGCGACAGCGGCAGCAGCGCCACGATGCCGAGCGCGGTCACCGTCTCGGTCAGCCACACGGTGGCGACGGTGCCGATGCGCGCGCCGATGAAGGCGCAAACCAGTTTGCCGGCGGCACCGCCGGCGAACACCAGCGTCAGCGCGAAGCCGATGGTCGGCAGGCTGGCGCCCTTGGCCGTGAGCACGAATGGCAAGAACGTGAGAAACCCCATGCGGGTGGCGCTGTCGAGCACGCCCACCGACAGCAGCAGCGGAAATCCGAACCGGCTCATGCGCGAAGCGCCGCCCACGGCGGCTTCGCTTTTGCGCGGCGCGGCAGCAACGGCGGCAAAGCGTGGAATCAGAATGTAGATGGCGATCGCCGCCAGTACGCCGATTCCGCCGAGCAGGATCAACGCGTGGCGCCATGGCATGACCACGAACAGCAACGCGGCCGACGCCGGCAGCGTCATCTTGCCGATGTCGCCGGCGAAATTATAGGTGCCGAGCGCTTTGAGCGAGCGCGGGCCGGCAAAGGCATGCGCGATCAGCGACGAGGCGAGCGGATGCTGCGTGCTGGCGCCGAGGCCAGCCACAAACAGCGCCGCCGCAAGGAGGCCGACGCCGCTGCTGAAACCGGCGAGGCAATAGCCGAGGCCGGCAAGCGCGGTGCCGAGCGCGAGCACCAGCGGCGCACCGAAGCGTTCGGCCAGAAAGCCGGAGGGAATTTGAAAACCGGCCATGGTGCCGGAGAACACGGATTTCATGAGCCCGAGCGCGGCAAAGCCGAGGCCGAATTCCTGCTGCCAGATCGGCAACATCACGTAGATCAAATCGGTGTAGCCGTCGTGCAGCGCGTGGGCGCCGCAGCCGACGCCGAGCGCACGCCGCTCCTCGGCTTTGCTATGCGCGGCCGGCTGCGGATTGGCGTTGCTGGCGGCAACCGTCATTGCTTGCCCGGCCTGCGTTCGACGAAGACGGTGCTCACGAACGAGAGCACGGTCTCGCCCTTTTGATTGACGCCGCCGGCGCGCGCGGTCATCAGCCCGAAACCCGGCCGGCTGTTGGAGCCCCGAGTCTCGATCACTTCGCTGGAATACTCAATCGTGTCGCCGACATAAACCGGCTTCATCCATTTCAGCTCGCGAAAACCGAGCGCCGGGCCGATCGTTGCAACTTGTTCACCGCGGGCGCGCGCGGCTTCCACCATGCCGCGGCGGTGGTCGGTCATCAGCCGCATCCACATGGCCGCGGTGTGCCAGCCGGAGGCGCAGAGCGCGCCGAAATGCGAACGCGCGCCGGCTTCCTCGTCGATATGGAACAATTGCGGATCGAAGCGCGTGGCGAAGGCTTTGATTTCGGGCGCAGTGAAAGTGTGGCGGCCGATGGCATAAATGTCGCCGACGCGCATGTCCTCGAAGAATGTCACGCGCGAACTCCCGGCGTGCGGCGGCCGAACATCTGCGTGGTGGTCAGCGTCATGATGCAGGTTTCGGCGTCGTCGATCACCTCGAACTGGAATTTCGTCAAGCCCATGTCCGGCCGGCTGTTGGAGGCGCGCGTGTCCAGCACGGTCGTGCGCACGCGGATATTGGTTCCCGGCCGCAACGGCGACAGCCAGCGCGCTTCCTCGATGCCCGGACCGCCCATCGAACTCGATTCCAGAACATAGCCGTCGGCGATGATGCGCATCATCAGGCAGCAGGTGTGCCAGCCGGAGGCGCCGAGCCCGCCCAGCATGGTGGCGCGGGCCGCCGCTTCGTCGAGATGCATCGGCTGCGGATCGAATTCGGCGGCGAAGGCGACGATCTCCTCGCGCGTGACCAATCGCGGGCCGTAAATCTCGACGGCACCCGGCTTGAAATCTTCCCAATAGAGTCTGGGCATGGCGCGCCTTTACACCGTCACGTCGCAAACCTGAAATGCATCACGTCACCGTCCGCGACCACGTATTCCTTGCCTTCCAGCCGCATCTTGCCGGCTTCCTTGGCGCCGGTTTCGCCGCCGCCGGAGATGAAATCATTGTAGCCGATGGTCTCGGCGCGAATGAAGCCGTGTTCGAAATCCGAATGGATCACGCCAGCCGCCTGCGGCGCCTTGGTGCCGGACGTGATGGTCCAGGCCCGCGTCTCTTTCGGGCCGACGGTGAAATAAGTCACCAGATGCAGCAGCGCGTAGCCCGCACGGATCAGGCGATCGAGCCCGGTTTCCTTCAAGCCCACCGCTTCGAGGAACTCCGCGCGTTCGGCCGGCGGCAGCGTGGCGATTTCGGATTCGATCTTGGCCGAGATCACCACCGCGACCGCGCCCTCTTCTTTCGCGCGCGCTTCGACCCGCTTGGAAAATGCATTGCCGGCCGCAGCCGACCCTTCCTCGACATTGCAGGCATAAAGCACCGGCGCCGAAGTGAGCAGGCCGAGCGAATGGAACAGCTTTTCTTCTTCGGGCTTGCGCTCGACCAAGCGCGCCGGCTTGCCTTCGCGCAGCAGAACGAGCGACCGATTGATCAGATCGAGCATTTCCTTGGCCGCCTTGGCGTCCTCGCCGGTGCCCTTGGCTTTTTTCTCCAAAGCGTCCACGCGCTTTTCCAAGGAATTGAGATCGGCCAGCATCAATTCGGTTTCGATGGTCTCGATGTCGGCGACCGGATCGATCTTGCCCTCGACATGCGTAATGTCGTCGTCCTCGAAACAGCGCACCACGTGGACGATGGCGTCGACCTCGCGAATGGTGGCGAGGAACTGGTTGCCGAGCCCCTCGCCTTTCGAGGCGCCGCGCACCAGGCCGGCGATGTCGACGAAGGTGATGCGGGTCGGGATGATCTGCTCGGACTTGCCCAGCACCGCGAGCTTATCGAGCCGCGGATCCGGCACCGCGATCTCGCCGACGTTAGGCTCGATGGTGCAGAACGGATAATTCGCCGCCTGCGCCGCCGCGGTCTGCGTCAGCGCATTAAAGAGCGTCGACTTGCCGACATTCGGCAGGCCGACGATGCCGCATTTGAATCCCATGAAATTGTCCGCGCCGTTTCGTTGGTTAAATCATTCTTTGCCGGGCTCGTCATCGGCCGCGCCGAAGCCCTTGGCGTCCATGGCGAGATGCACCCGGTTCTGGAAGGTTGAATCCTTGCCCTCGATCAGCAGCGCGACACAGTCGGACACGACATCGCACAATGCTTCGACCAAAGGCCATTCGCTTTTGGCAAAATCCTGCAACACGTAGGCTTCCATCTTATCCTTGTTGCCGGGATGGCCGATGCCAAGCCGGACGCGGCGATAGTCATTGCCGATATGCTCGGTAATCGAACGCAAGCCGTTGTGGCCGGCATTGCCGCCGCCGAGCTTCAATCGCACTTTGCCGGGCGGCAATTCGGCCTCGTCGTGAAACACCACGACTTGGGCCGGCTCGAGTTTGTAGAACTTCGCCGCCTCCTGCACCGCGCGGCCCGACTCGTTCATATAAGTGCCGGGCAGCAGCAGCAAAATTTTCTCAGGACCGATCACGCCCTCGACCGATACGCCCTGGAAGCGGCGGCGCCACGGCTTGATGTCGTGGCGGCGCGCAATCGCCTGCAACACCATGAAGCCGATGTTGTGGCGGTTGCCGGCGTATTGCGGACCGGGATTTCCGAGGCCGACGAAAAGCAGCATGGCGTCGCCGCCCTATGAAACCAGCGAAAACGCCGGCGAGGCCGTAAGGCCCCGCCTCACTTCTTGTCGGACTTCGCCGGTGCAGCGCCTGCGGCGGGCGCTCCGCCCGCGGCCGGTGCGGCGCCGGGAGCAGCACCGGGGGCAGCGCCTGGCGCAGCACCAGGAGCGGCACCTTCGGCGCCGGGCGCCACGCCCGCTGCCGCGGCGGCAGCCGCAGCGGCGGCAGCGGCGACGGCCGCTTCGGCGGCGGCCTTCATTTCTTCGGCGTAACCGGACGGCGGCACCACCGTAACCAGCGTGATGTCGCCATGGGCGATCACGCGCACGCCCGGCGGCAGCGTCACCGCGCTGAGATGCTTGGAATGGTTGATGTCGAGTTCGGAAATGTCGACGTCGATCGATTCCGGAATGGATTCAGCCAGGCACATCACCTCGACGGTGTGGGTGACGATGTTGACCGCGCCGCCGCGCTTCACGCCGGGCGAAATGTCGGCATTGAGCACATGCACGGCGACGTTGACGCGGATGGTGGCGCCTTCCGACACGCGCAGGAAGTCCACGTGCATCGGCAGATCCTTGATCGCGTCGAGCTGGAAGTCGCGCGGGATCACCCGGTGCGTGGTGCCGTCCACGTCGAGATTGTAGAGCGTGGTGAGAAAACGCCCCGCATAGATGCGCTTGCGCAATTCGTCGTGCTCGATGAGCACCATGACCGGGGGCTTGTTCTCGCCGTAAATCACTCCCGGCACTTGACCGGAATGTCGTGCTGCCCGTGCGGCCCCCTTGCCGGCTTTCGGGCGCACCGTCGCTTTCATTTGTTGGACGGACGCCATTTTGAAACCTCATCTAACCGAATGGAAAAGGCGGCATTTTCGGCCGCCCGCGAACGCGGCAAGCCTCCAGGGGTGCCGGGGGCCGCGTGTCGCGCGGGTTTATAGCGGGGGGTGCCGCAAAGGGCAAGAAAGGGCAAGAAAGCGAAAGAAAGGGCAAAAGCCCTATTCCGGCGCGGCTTCCTTGGGCTTTTTCGGCTTGGCGGCGGCTTTGCCTTCCAGCGCGTCGATGCGCGCCTTCAAGGCCTCGTTTTCCTCGCGCGCCAGGCGGGCCATCTCCTTGACCGCCTCGAATTCCTCGCGCTGAACCACGTCGAGATCGCGCAGGATGCGTTCGGCCTGCGAGCGGAACAACGTGTCGAACTCGCGGCGGACGCCCTGCGCGACGCCGGCGGCGTCGTTCATCAGCCGCGCCATCTCGTCGAAAATCCGGTTGCTGGTCTGGGTCATGCTTTTGCCTCCAGCCAATTTGTATAAACAATGGCGATCCGGTCATCCCGCCGCAAGAGGCGGCATGCTACCACAGGCCGCATTAATCTGGATAAGCCATGCCCTTATTCGTCATTCCATTTCCTCGCCTCGATCCAGTGCTGGTGCATCTGGGGCCCTTCGCCATCCGCTGGTATGCGCTGGCCTATATCGCCGGCATTTTACTCGGCTGGCTCTATGCCCGCGCCATCATCCGCAACAGAAAAATTATGGGGCGGCCCGGCGCCGTTGACGACCGTCGATTTCGACGACTTCGTGCTGTGGATCACGCTCGGCATCATTCTGGGCGGACGCACCGGCTATGTGCTGTTCTACAATCTGCCGCATTTCATCGAACATCCGATCGAGATCATCCAGCTCTGGCACGGCGGCATGTCGTTCCACGGCGGCTTCACCGGCTGCGTGCTGGCGGTCGTGCTGTTCGCGCGCAAGCGCGGCATTTCCATTCTCTCGCTCGGCGACATCACCTGCGCGGTCGGGCCGATCGGATTGTTTCTCGGCCGCATCGCCAATTTCATCAACGGCGAATTGTGGGGCCGGCCGGCCGATGTCCCTTGGGCCATGATTTTCCCTGGCGGCGGGCCGGTGCCGCGCCATCCGAGCCAGCTTTATGAAGCCTCGCTGGAAGGTCTCGCACTCCTCGCGCTGCTTTATCTGCTGATGCGCCTCGGCGCCTTGAAGCGGCCGGGCATGATCATCGGCGGTTTCGCGGTGTTCTATGCCATCGCGCGCAGCTTCTGCGAATTCTTTCGCGAGCCCGACGCGCAACTCGGTTTCCTGTGGGGCGGCGCCACCATGGGACAATTGCTGTCGGTACCGCTGTTCCTCGCCGGTCTCTGTTTCATCGGCTATGCGATGAAGCACCCGCTGCGGAGCAGGTGATGGATGCGGCACGCCGCTGGAAGCCGAAATTCGCCGGCGCATCCAGGCGGCGGGGCCGATACCGGTCGCCGAATACATGGCGCTGTGCCTGACCGACCGCGACTACGGCTACTACACCACCCACGATCCGCTCGGCGAGCGCGGCGATTTCATTACCGCGCCGGAAATCAGCCAGATGTTCGGCGAGTTGATCGGCCTCTGGATGGCGGCGGTCTGGAAGCAGATGGGCGCCCCGGAGAACTTGCGCATCATCGAGCTTGGCCCCGGCCGCGGCACACTGCTGAATGATGCGCTGCGCGCGGTCCACGTGGTGCCGGGCTTTCGCGATTCCGTATTTCTGCATCTGGTCGAGATCAATCCATTTCTCGAGGCGCAGCAGGAACGCACGCTGGAACACACGGGAGTTCCGATGGCGTGGCATCCGGCGCTGGAAGACGTGCCGGGCGGGCCTTGCATCATTATCGCCAACGAATTCTTCGACGCGTTGCCGGTGAACCAGGCGGTGAAAACCGCGCAAGGGTGGCACGAGCGCCAGGTCGGCATCGATCAAAACGGCCGTCTCGCCTTCACCATCGCGCGCGATCCGCTTCTGCTGTTCGACAAACTGCTGCCGCCGGCTTTGCGCGACGCCCCCGAGCAGTCGATTTTCGAATGGCGCAACGACGCCATGGCCATGCAGCTTGGCCGCCATATTGAAGCCGGCCGCGGCGCCGCGCTGGTGATCGACTATGGCCACGCCGAAAGCGACGTCGGCGACACCTTGCAGGCGGTCGAGCGCCACGCTTACGCCGATCCGCTCAGTGCGCCAGGCACGATCGATCTCACCGCCCATGTGGATTTCCAGGCGCTGGCCGCCGCCGTCGAGATGATGGACGTGAACCGCCATGGGCCGATCGATCAATCGCAATTCCTGCGCCGCCTCGGCATCGAGACGCGCGCGGCCGCGCTCAAAGCCAAGGCCACGCCGCACGCCGCCGCTGAAATCGATCTGACGCTGGCGCGCCTGATCGGCCACGGGCCCAGCGCCATGGGCGCGCTGTTCAAGGTTGCCGCTTTCACCCATCCGAGCCTGGGCACGCCGCCCGGATTCGAGTAAACGCAAACCCATGTTGCAAGCCGCTTCCCTGTCCAAGCTCGCCGGCATCCGCCACGCCTTCTTCACGCGCGCCGGCGGCGTGTCGCAAGGCGTCTATGCCACGCTTAATGGCGGCGTCGGCTCCAACGACGCGCCCGACAAGGTCAACGAGAACCGCGCGCGCATGGCGGCGGCGCTAGGCGTTACGCCGGACCATCTGCTGAGCGCCTACCAGATCCATTCGCCCGACGTGGTGGTCGCCGACAAACCGTGGCCGCGCGAAAATCGTCCGCGCGCCGACGCCATCGTCACCCGCACGCCGCGGCTGGCGCTTGGCGTATCCACCGCCGATTGCGGACCGCTTTTGTTTGCCGATGCGCAGTCAGGCGTCATCGGCGCGGCGCATGCCGGCTGGCGCGGCGCCTTTAGCGGCGTGATCGAGGCAACCGTCGCGGCCATGGAAAAACTCGGCGCGCAACGCACCCAGATCGCTGCGGCGCTCGGCCCCACCATCCGCCAGCCGAATTACGAGGTCGGGCCGGAATTCGTCGAGCGCTTTGCCGCCGCCGATCCGGCTAATGCACGATTTTTTGCGAGTTCCGAACGCGAAGGCCACGCCATGTTCGATCTCACCGGCTATATCGCGTCGCGTATTGAACGGGCCGGCATTGTGAATTTCGAAGATCTCGGGCTTTGCACGTATGCGGAACCCGAACGCTTCTTCAGTTATCGCCGCATGACCCGCCTGGGCGAGGCCGATTACGGCCGCCACATCAACGCCATCGCGCTCGCCGATTGAAGTTTTCCTCAAGACTAGGCCGTCTGGCTGGACTCGCGGGCGTCCTTGCCGCTACGGTTCGCCCGGGCCGCGGGGGAATAAAGCTAAGAAGAACAAGGCCCAAGGGGTGTCGATGGAGTGGACTTCGGGCGTACGCGCCCCGCGCGCGGCGATGCGTCGCGTAACTTGGCCCGGCGTGCTGTGCGCCGCCGCTTGCGCAATGGCGCTGGCCGGCTGCACCGTCGTGGACCAGCCCAATATGTCTGCCGCCCAGCCGCGCGGTGCAACCGTTGCCTTTGAATCGATCGATGGGCCGCCGCCCGGCCAATTCCGTCAACTGGTGCAGGATCTCAACACCGAAGCGCAATCGCGCCACCTCGCCGTGCTGTCGCGCGAAAGCCCGTCCGCCTATCGCGTGCGCGGCTATATCGCGGCCAAGGCGGTGAAGGACCAGGCCACCATCTCCTGGGTCTGGGACGTGTTCGACGGTGACCAGCGGCGCATGTTTCGCGTCACCGGCGAGGAAACGGCCAAGGGCCAGTTCCGCGATGCCTGGGCCGCCGCCGATAACGCCATGCTCGGGCGCATCGCCCAAAAAAGCATGACCCAGCTCGCGAGTTTCCTGACCTCGCCCGAGGTTACGCCCAGCGCGGCCCTGCCATCCGGCGACGGCCAGAAAGTGCTGGTCGGGACGCAAGAATCAACGCCGGAAGCCGCCGGCATCTTCCGCATATTCCAGGCCCATGCCGATCCGAAGCCCACGGTGGACGCTTTGCCCGCCGCTACGGCCGAACCGGTCGCCGGCCCCATCCCGCTGCCGCGCCGCCGGCCGCAGCCGGCCGAAGCCCGTTTCGGCCCGCGATACGCTGACGTTCGCCGCCGCCCATTGAGCCAAGAACCCAACGGCTAAAAAGGCTTCGGGACAACAATCCGAGCGCGTATTGCCGCGCCCTCCCCGCCTTGTTATGACCACGCCGCCTGCAAGGCGGATGAGTCACGCGAGGATCGAGGAATGTCGGGCCAGAACGGAGCGATCAAGCTCGTCGCCGGCAACTCGAATCCAGCGCTTGCCGCGGGCATCGCCGACTATCTCAAAACCCCGTTGACCAAGGCCGTGGTACGGCGCTTCGCCGACATGGAAGTGTTCGTCGAGATCCAGGAAAACGTGCGCGGCGCGGATTGTTTCGTGATCCAGTCGACCTCGTTTCCGGCCAATGACCATCTGATGGAATTGCTCATTATCATGGACGCGCTGCGCCGTTCCTCGGCGCGCCGCATCACGGCGGTGATCCCCTATTACGGCTATGCCAGGCAGGACCGCAAACCCGGGCCGCGCACGCCGATCTCGGCCAAGCTGGTGGCCAACTTGATCACGCGCGCCGGCGCCGACCGGGTGATGACGCTCGACCTGCATGCCGGGCAGATCCAGGGCTTTTTCGACATCCCGACCGACAATCTTTATGCCTCGCCGGTGATGGTGCGCGACATCAAGGAAAATTCGAAACTCGACAATGTCATGGTGGTGTCGCCCGACGTCGGCGGCGTGGTGCGCGCGCGCGGCTTCGCCAAGCGTATCAACGCGCCGCTCGCCATCATCGACAAGCGGCGCGAGCGCGCCGGCGAATCCGAGGTGATGAACGTGATCGGCGACGTCGCCGGCTACACCTGCGTGCTGGTGGATGACATCGTCGATTCAGGCGGCACGCTGGTCAATGCCGCCGATGCGCTGCTCGAGCAGAAGGCCAAGGCCGTCTACGCCTATATCACCCACGGCGTGTTGTCGGGCGGCGCGGTCGCGCGCATCGCCAAGTCGCGGCTGAAGGAACTGGTGATCACCGACTCGATACAGCCGACCAAGGAAACGCTGGCCGCCGGCAATATCCGCATTCTCGAGATCGCCACGCTGATCGGCGAAGCGATCGGCCGCACCGCGCACGAAGAGTCGGTGTCGAGCCTGTTCGACTAATCGGCTCTCAAGAACAAAACGGAATCGCTAACGCGCACCGATTCCGCTCCGGAAAGTTATCCACCGCAGAATCCGAACGCCGCAGCATTGGCTGTGGAGATTCCATTTTGCGCGGTTGCCTATGACAGGCAAATCACGGCTCATTAGCCATCGAAACGGCCTTTGGCGGGCCGAATCGCGCGGGTTATAGTCGGTTGGCCCGCTGATTCGTCTTCGCCGTCAAGGTACCCCGTACACTCTGCGTCGAGATCCGTTCGGTTCGTTGCGGCCATTCCGTGGCGTTCCGTGCGCGTGCGGTGGCTTGCGTTTCCCCTGGCTTCCTGCGGCAAAGTGGAGACGGCATGGCCCAGATCAGCTACGCGGACGACCCACGAATTAATCCTCTCGATGTGGTCGAGCGCCTGGCGGCCGGCAATGACTGGGCATTCGAGCGCGCCAGCGACGACGAAATCACCATTCTGGTTACCGGCAAGTGGACCGACTACCAGGTTTCCTACACCTGGATGAATGACATCGAGGCGCTGCATCTGGCCTGCGCCTTCGACCTCAGGGTTCCCGAACGCCGCCGCGCCGAAGTGCAAGCTCTCATTGGGCTGATCAATGAGCGCATGTGGGTCGGCCATTTCGACCTCTGGATCGCCGAGGGCATCGTGATGTACCGCCATGCGCTGGTGCTGGCGGGCGGGGTGGAGGCCTCCGGCAAGCAATGCGAGGCGCTGCTCGGCACCGCGCTCGACGCCTGCGAGCGCTATTTCACCGGTTTCCAATTCGTGGTCTGGGCCGGCAAAGGCGCGCGCGAGGCGCTCGACGCCACCAGTTTCGAGACGTCGGGCGAGGCGTAAGCCGCCCGCTTCACGCAAATCCCAGCTTGATCCCTTCGAGCGGAATGCCGCTCAGCTGCGTGTGCCAAACCTCGCCTGGCGCAATCGGCAGCGCGCGCGTCAGCGTTCCGGTGCTGACGATCTCGCCGGCCTTCAGCGGTGGATTGGCGCGATCGCTCGCCAGCAGGCCGACCAGATGGTGCAGGGCCGTGATCGGGCTACCGAGCACATTGGCGGCGTTGCCGCGATCGGCCAAGACGCCGTTGCGATAAAGTTCGACATCGAATGTCGCCAGTTCGCGCCGCCATTCCGCCGCGCGCGGCTTGAAGGCATGGCGCGGCCCGATCAACAGCGCGCCATGCATGGCATTGCACGCCACCGAGTCGGCGGGAGTAAATTTCCAATGCGGAAAAATGGACTGCACGATTTCGTAGCCGTGCGCGACCCAATCGATGCAGCCGGCGACCGCCGTCTCGTCCATGTCCGGCGTAGGCGCGGCGGCAAGACCGAAAACGATCTCAGGCTCGATGCGCGGTTGGGAGAAGGTCGCGAGCGGCAGCGCAACTTTGGCGTCGAGCGTATGGACGCTGCGATCGGTGACATAGCCCCAATTTGGAGCATAGACACCGTACTCGGCCCAGATCATGCGATTGGTGAAGCCGATCTTACGGCCGACGGCGGTTTCGCCACGCGCATTGCGCGCCCGTTCGAGTTGCGCGGTGACGCGGTATGCGTCCGCGAGCGTCAACGCGCCATCGCGGGCGGAAAACGGCGGAATCTGGCCGCCTTGGCCGAGGACGGCCATGACTTCCGAGGCGATGCTGTCGATATTTCGCTCTGGCGCGCTGGTTTCCGGCAACATGATGGGAGCACTTTGGATCAGCGCGGCCGCCTTAGCAACGCCCGGCGGAGCGCCATGGAAAAACGTGGATGCAGGCGCGAAGACCGGGCATAACGCCGCGTTTGCGGCTATCATTGCGGCATGAAAAAATCCACGGCCAAAACCCTCGGCAAACTCAGCGGTCGTCTTGTCCTGCTCGGCGCCGGCAAGATGGGCGGCGCCATGCTCGACGGCTGGATTGCGCGCGGGCTTAAAGCCAACAAGGTCACGGTGCTTGAGCCGCAACCGGCTAAGGCCGTGAAAGCGCTGACGCGGCGGGGACTAAAGCTCAACCCAAAAGGCAAAGCCGCGGCGGCCGCCGTCATCGTCATCGCGGTGAAGCCGCAAACCGCGCCGGCGGCGGTGCCGGCGCTTGTGCCTTACGTCGGCAAAGGCACGCTCGTCGTTTCGATCATGGCCGGGCGCACGCTCGGCTTTCTCGAACGATTACTGCCGGCGGGCACAGCCATCGTGCGCGCGATACCGAATACGCCGGCGGCCATCGGCCGCGGCATCAGCGGAGCCGTCGCAAATGCCAAGGTTTCCGCGCGCCAGCGCAAGCAGGCATCCGATCTGCTCGCGGCCATTGGCAAGGTCGAATGGGTGAATGACGAAACGCTGATGGATGCGGTCACCGCCGTCTCCGGCTCCGGTCCGGCCTATGTGTTCCTGCTGGCCGAGGCGATGACCAAAGCGGCAATCGCCGCAGGTTTACCGGCCGCGCTCGCCGCGACACTTGCGCGCGAAACCGTCGCCGGCGCCGGCGAATTGCTGCGCCGTTCGGAGCTCGATGCCGCCACGTTGCGGCAGAACGTCACCTCGCCGGGCGGCACCACTGCCGCCGCGCTCGACGTGCTGATGGGTCCAGGCGGTTTCGATGAGCTTTTGACCAAGGCCATCGCTGCAGCCACAAGGCGCGGGCGCGAACTAGCTGGTTAGGAAGTGGACTCATAATTTTGCGGCCAATGTCCGCTAATGACCCAAAGCGGACATGCGTCAGACGTCAGGAGATTCCCGTTTGCGGCCCAAAACGGAAAGCGCGGACTGCGCAAGGGCTAAAAAAGCGGATCAGCTTTTCATAATACGGAATCAACGCAATTTCGCTAACGCCGGGTCGTTCGAATAGTTCAGCATGATATGGGTTCGCATACAGGACAATGATTGGTCGCGGATTTGCGACTAACGAACGTTCAATGCCTTGTATAAACGGCTGCATAATGCGTTCGTCAAAAGGGCTGTACATGAGCAAGATGCAAGGCCCGGAGGGTAGCTCGGTCTCAAGTGCACTTTCGTGGCGCAGGTGAATTGGTCGGTTTTGAGTTTGTTTTTGAGCCGTCAGCCACGCGATGTTGGCGCAGGCCTTTTGATGTAATTCCTTTGCAAACTCGACGCCGGTGAATGCGCGGAATGGATAGCGCAATGCTACTTGCAACGCCCAGCCGGTTCCGGATCCAATATCGACAAAATGCCAGGCAGATGGATCAATGCCGGTGCCGCGAATTGCCCAGTCCAACGTCTTACGAGGAATCGGGCTGCACGGCGACCCCGCGTTCCGTTCAGCCGTTGTGCTTGTACGCAGCTTGAGTCCAACGAGAGAGGATTGACGAACTAATGGATGGGGCAAGCTGGCCCGGAGCGGGCGATCGAACAAGACGCTATGCAAGCGACGCAGAGTTATAATTGCTGCGTGGCTGACAGTTGCCGCAACGCCGCGCCTGCGCAACAATTGTGCTGCAACCACGGCTTCACGCAGGAACGGCGGGTATTGGCCGCTAACTAGGTCGCGTGTATCGGCAGCCATGAGGATTTCCCTTCGCAGAGTCAACTGCACCGTTCGGATTGGTTAATGGCCTGTTGCGGCAATTGTATCTGCCCGAGCAGGCCTTTCCGAAAAACCGAGAACTGTGGTTAAGCCAACAAGCCCGAGAACATCGTCTGTTGGATTAAATGCAAAGCGGTTCGACAAGCATGCATGGCAATTATTTGGGAGATTTCGTTTTAATAATTCGCTCCAAGGCGTCATGTCATCTGGCGGCACTTAGCGGACATTCCAGCCGCGCCCGCGATAGGTCGCTATTGGACTAACAGCGGACAACGCTTGGCATTGGCCTTCGATGACTCGGCTGCGAATGACCCGCAGCGGACATCGGCTCGCGCTAGCCTAATGCCAATAGGTTTTGGAACAATCTTGCTGCGACTACGTTACACCCGAGCAAGCGCCGAGCGGCGCTGCATCCATCTCATTCTCCTTATATTACTGGCTGAAAGGATTGCATTCGCCAAACTAGGTGCCCCCGTGACGAGCGTTCAGACCCGCGCTGCTCCCCAGCAGCATGGGGCTTTTTTGAATAAACAACCAGCGGCCTCTCGCGGAACGAGCACGCCGAAAGACGTTTCACCGATTTTTTGCAAAATGAGCTTTATTGCTCAGTTTATTGGAACCGCGATGCCCATTGTGGTCGCATCGCCGCAATCTGGAGGAAATAAGTTATGGACAGCGTTGCAGACACACTCAAAGACATTGGCCCACAGCCGCAATCGTTCGACATTGAAAGCGCAACGAAGGAAAATGCCAACTATCGTTCAGTCGTTTGGAGCGGGCGCTATCTACAAGTGACGCTGATGTCGATCCCCGCCGGCGGCGACATTGGGCTTGAGGCGCATCCGGAAACCGATCAGTTCCTGCGCCTTGATGCTGGTAGCGGTCGAGCGCAAATGGGACCTGCGAAGGACAAACTGACTTTTGAAACGGAAGTTTCAAACGGTTGGTGCGTACTCGTCCCAGCGGGGACCTGGCACAACATCACTAACATCGGGACGACACCAATGCAGGTCTATGCGATCTACGCGCCCGCCCACCACTCGCCCGGCAAAGTGCAGGCGACGGCGGCTGTAGCCGAAGCCGACAAAGACGATGAGCCGGCGGCTTGGTCAGTGCAACCAAAACATGCGCCCGATAAACACGGGTGATCGATTCAGCTGCATGCACGGAAGCATTTCAGCTAATGGCACTTAGCGGACATTCGTTGGCGGTCAACACCTGCTGGCTTCGTCAGTTTACGGGATGGCTGCGACAGAGAGAGCCGACGAACGCTGCGCCTCGATGAAGATGCGCTTGACGTCAGGGAATCGTTTCTTAATACGCCGCTCCAGTTCGGAGACGTGGTTCTCCACTTCGGCTGACGACAGGCGGTCGGCGAAATCGAGGCTGACGTTCAGCAGTATGTCATTAGGACCAAAGTGCATTGTCAGCAGTTCATTCAGCCGAACGACGTCCGATTCCTCGGCGATGATACGCTCGATCTCGGAGACAACCGCGCGGCTCGCGCCCTCTCCGGTGAGTAGCCCTTTGCATTCGTAGGCCAGGTAAACTGCGGTCGCAGCAAGAATGCAGCCAATCACGAGCGAGGCGACGCCGTCCATCGCCGGCATGTCGAGGAGTTGACTGAGCAGGACTCCGATGAAGGCAACAATCAGGCCGAGCAAAGCTGCGGTGTCCTCAAACAGGACCGTGAACACTGTCGGATCCTTGCTGAGCCGCACCGCTTCGAAATAGCCGTGCTTGCCCTTGGCCTTGCGCAGTTCCTGAATAGCGATCCACCAGCTTCCCGTCTCGAACATGGCCGCCAGACTCAAGACTATGTAATTGATGTAGGGGCTGCTCACCGGATGGGGGTTCTGCAGCTTGTCGATCCCCTCGTAGAACGACACCCCCGCGCCGACGCCGAAGATCAGGATCGCCACCACGAACGCCCAGAAGTAGAGCTCGATGCCATAACCGAACGGGTGAAGCTTATCGGCAGGCCGGGCAGCCCGCTTCATGCCGTAAAGCAGCAGGCCCTGGTTGCCGGTATCGACGAACGAATGGACAGCCTCGCTCAGCATTGCAGAACTGCCAGTGTACGACGCGGCAACAAACTTGGTGACGGCGATCAGAAAGTTGCCGGCGAGCGCCGCATAGATGACCTTACGTGAACCTGAAACCGCCATGACCAGCTCACTTCATTGTATTCGCGTACGAATGTAACCCATGCGATGATCCGATGTTGACCGAAGAATGAGGTTTCTCCCTCAGCTTCAACGCGCCTGAAATTTTTATTGTCGTCGCTGACAAGATCATCGAGTAAATGGCGAATGTCCGCTTTTGGCACTTAGCGGACAAATCAATTAGGTCCGCTTTTGTCCGCTGTTGAACCAAAGCGGACATTGATCGGCGGGGTTAATAGGCATCAGCGCAAAGGGCCGCCGGCGCGGCCCGCGCATTGGCCGCTCGTTACACGGTTTTCTCGCCAGCTGCGGCGGCAAACCACGAGATCACTGGCCAGAGCCGGATATTAATCGGTCAAAATAAAAGTGACCTTGAGATCGACGCGATACTCGGCAATTTTTCCGTTTTTCACGAGGACCTTCATTTCCTTGACCCATGCGCCCTCGACATTCTTAAGTGTTTTGACCGCGCGTTCGATACCTTTTTCGGTCGCATCGTCGAAGCTCTTTTTCGAACTAGAAATAATCTCTGTAACTCGGGCCACCGACATCGTTTCCTCCTTCGTCGATTAAAAATTATCTTGCGACGCCCGTTCCGTTTAATGGGCGCGCGTTGCAGTATTCACTTCATGTGCCAGAAGCGATCTTGGCTGAACTTGCTTGAATGGCTTAAGCGTGAATTCCAAAAAAGCCAGCAACGAAGATTATGACGACCACGACGCCGATGATGTAGAAAATATTCATTGTGTGCTCCAATTGAGCCATATGTGACTTCAATATGAAGTAACAGAGCTCACATTGAATACGCTTGACACGCCATTAAGTTCCGACTCTCGTTTAGATCGTAAGCCCCGTAGAGCGCTTCGGCTGGCGGCCTCTTTCAATTTCAGCCGGCAACGATGTCGCCTTTTGGCACCTAGCAGACAAGCAAAACGCACCCACATTTGTCCGCTATCGAAGCAACAGCGGACATAGACCACCCGGCAATCGACCGAGATTTATGAATACGCCCTTTAGTCCCTGCCCTAGAACCGGCGCCTTTGCGGGCCTAGATTAAGGGCAACCGCAAGGAGCCCGCCATGGCCCGTAAAGCCAAACGTGAACGCAAAGCGCCAACCCCGCCGCCGCCGCGCGGCACATCCGATCGCGACAAGGCGGTCGACGCGCTGATGGCGCTGCTGGCGGAACATTCGCTCGACGAGATCGGATTGGCGGAAGTCGCCGGCCGCGCCGGCTTGAAGCTGTCGCAGTTGCGCGCCGAATTCGGCTCGACGCTGGCGATCCTCGCCGCCCACATCAAGGACATCGACCGCCAAGTGCTCGACGGCGGCGACGCCGACATGACCGAGGAACCGGTGCGCGAGCGCCTGTTCGACGTGCTGATGCGCCGTCTCGAAGCATTGGCGCCTTACAAAGATGCTGTGCGCTCGATCCTGCGCTCGGCGCGCCGCCGCCCCGGTCTTGGACTTGCGCTCAACGCGCTTGCCGTGCGCTCGCAACACTGGATGCTGGAAGCCGCCGGCATCAATGCCAACGGCCCGCGCGGCGCGCTGCGGGCGCAAGGCGCGGCGCTGATGTTTGCGCGCGTGCTGTCGGTCTGGGTTGACGATGACGAAGAAGGCCTCGACCGCACCATGGCCGCGCTCGACCGCGGTCTTGCCAGCGCCGAGCGCTGGGTCGGTTTCCTCGACGATCTCTGCGCCATTCCGAAATGCATTCTGCGCGGGCCGCGCCGGCGCCGCCGTCATCGCGACGAGGAAGCGGAAGCGGCCTAGTTCTTGCGCATGATCTTGTCCGAAAACCGGTTCCCACTTTTCGGGATCATGCGTTACACCGGCACCCTGACCGTCGCGCGCAGGCCGCCGAGCGGGCTATCGCCCAGCATGATGTCGCCGCCGTGCGAGCGCGCAATGTCGCGCGCGATCGCCAGACCCAAGCCGGTGCCGCCCTCATCCTGATTGCGCGCATCGTCCAACCGCAAGAACGGCTTGAACACTTCCTCGCGCAGATCGGGCGGAATGCCCGGCCCGTCATCGTCCACCGTGACAGTTAGATAGCGGTGGTCGCGATGGCCGGTGATCGCGATCGAGGGCGCAAAGCGCGAGGCGTTCGACACCAAATTGCCGAGACAGCGCTTGAACGCGGCGGGGCGCACGGTGACGATCGGCGGCCCGTGAAAGACGACGCTGGCTTTGTGGCCGTGGCGCTCGGCGTCGAGCCGCAATTCCTCGAGAAATTCCGCCATGTCGGTCGGCGCCGCCAGTTCGCCGAGATCGCCGCGCGCGAATGCCAAATAGGCTTCCAGCATGCGCGCCATCTCGTCGACGTCGCGCTTCATGGCCTCGACTTCGGGGCTTTCGCCAATCAGCGCCAGCTCTAACTTGAAGCGCGTAAGCACGGTGCGCAGATCGTGCGACACGCCGGCCAGCATCGCCGTGCGCTGCTCCAGGCTGCGCTCGATGCGCGTCTTCATCTCGATGAAAGCTTGCGCCGCGCGCCGCACCTCGCGCGCGCCGCGCGGCCGGAAATTCGGCACCTCGCGGCCCTTGCCGAAACTTTCGGCGGCGTCGGCCAGCCGCAAGATCGGCTTGATCTGATTGCGCAGGAAAATGACCGCGACCGAAATGAGCACCAACGCGGTGCCCATCATCCAGAACAGGAAAATCTCGGAATTCGACGCATAAGCAGCACTTCGCCGCGCGAACACGCGCATCACCGAATTGTCCAGTTGGACGCGGACCTCGACCAGCGCCGATTTGCCCACGGTATCGATCCAGAACGGCCGCCCGATCTGCTTGCGCAATTCCTCCGACAGCGTCTGATCGAGCAGCGAGAAGAAGGGCTTTGGCCCCGGCGGCGGCATGTCGCTCAAAGGCAGGAAATCCACCACCAGACCGAGGCGTTCCTGCGCGATGCGGCGGATCTGCTGCTGGTCGGCGTCCTGCGGATAGCCGCGATAAACGTCGATCAGCGCTGCGATATCCTGCACCACGCCGGCGGAAAGCCGCTGCGTCACCAGCGCCCAATGCCGTTCCATGAACACGAAGGCGACCACCGATTGCAGGATCACCATCGGCAGGATGATGATCAGCAACGCGCGCGCATAGAGGCCCTTCGGCAGCACGCTGTTGAGCCAATGGGCCAGCCGCCGCCAGGCTTCGTGCACGCGGCCGAAGGCGTTGCGAATGCCGCGCACCGCCGCCATGCCGATGTCGAGGCTGGTCATGTGGTGATCACCAGCCGGTAGCCGATGCCGCGCACGGTTTGGATGAACAGCGGATTGGCCGGATCGCGTTCGATTTTGCGGCGCAGCCGGTTGACCAGCACGTCGACCGCGCGTTCGCTCACCGTTTCGCCAGTGCCGGCGAGCGCCATGCGCGACACGGTTTCGCCCGGCGTGCCGGCGAGGATGCGCAGCATCTCGCGTTCGCGGTCGGTGAGACGGATGATCTCTTCGCCTTTGCGCAATTCGCCGCGCGCCAGATGATAGACGAAAGGCCCGAAGCCGACTTGCTCCGCCGGCGCCGCCGCCGCCGGATGGGTGCGCTTGAGGATATTGGCGATGCGCAGCGACAATTCGCGCGGCTCGAACGGCTTCGACAGATAATCGTCGGCGCCCATCTCCAGGCCCTTGATGCGGCTCTCGGCGGCGTCGCGCGCGGTCAGCATCAGGATCGGCACGCTGGAGCCGCCGCGCAAAGACTTGGCGAAGTCGAAACCGGATTCGCCCGGCATCATCACGTCGAGAATGAGCAGATCGAAACTCAGGCTGTTGAGTTTGGCGCGCGCGTCGGCGGCGGTGTCGGCGGTGCTGACGCGATAACCCTCGCCGGAGAGAAAGCGCGAGAGCAGATCGCGAATGCGGCGGTCGTCATCGACCACCAGCAGATGCGGCGCGTCATCGGCGAGAGTTGCGGGCAGCATCATCGCTCCACCTCAGCGAGAGGTCTTGGCGCGTTCGGCGCGCGTGATCAGCCGCAGCACGCCCTCGCGATTGTCCATGTCGATCATGGCGGTGAGAAAGCGCCGCGCCGCTTCGTGGGCGCCGGGGCCGAGCTCGCCAAAGGCGCGGTTGATGCGTTGCGTTTGCAGGCCGGCGAGCTTGAGCGCCAGCGCCTCGCCTTTCGGCGTCACATACAAAAGCCGCTGGCGGCGATCTTGCGCGCCTTCCTTCTGCACCACGTAGCCTTGATCGACCAATTGCTTGAGCACGCGGCCGAGCGACTGCTTGGTGATGTTGAGGATGTCGAGCAGATCGGCGACCTTCATGCCCGGATTGCGGTTGACGAAATGCAGCACCCGGTGATGGGCGCGGCCGAAGCCAAGCTTGGAAAGCACCTCGTCCGCATCGCCGACGAAATCGCGATAGGCGAAGAACAATAGCTCGATGATGTCCCAGACCGGCTCGGACGGGGCGGCTGCCGGCGCGCTGGAAGCGCCCGGGCGATCGGCCAGGCCGCTACCCGGCGCGGCAATCTTGCTCGTCACATTTATGTCAGCCATGTTGACATATTTTGGTTTTATGTTACAAAAACGACGTGTTAGGACGAAAGGATCGTACCGAAACGGCCCTTTTCATCGGCAATATGCCGGTGGCAGGCCGATAGGTCCGGTCCGGACCCACTCATACCGGGTGTTGCCGCGCGACGCAAAGTGTTGAAATAGGCGCGGAAAATGCGCCATCAAGGCGGCAGATCAGGCCGCCTATAAGTCCGAACGGACGAGGCGAAGGAGGAGACCATGGCTGCGCAATCTTATGACCGGCTCGAGGGGGTCATCTGGTACGACGGCAAGCTCGTGCCCTGGAAAGACGCCAATCTGCACGTGCTCAGCCACGGCCTGCATTACGCCAGCGCCGTGTTCGAGGGCGAGCGCGCCTATGGCGGCGAGATCTTCAAGTCCAAGGAGCACGCCGAGCGGCTCAAGCGCTCCGCCAAAATCCTCGATTTCGAAATTCCCTACTCGGTCGCCGAAATCGTCGCCGCCAAAAAACTGGTGCTGGAGAAAAACGGCAAGAAGGAAGCCTATGTCCGCCCGGTCGCCTGGCGCGGCTCGGAGATGATGGGCGTCTCGGCGCAGAGCAACACCATTCATCTCGCCATCGCGTCATGGGAATGGCCGAGCTATTTCGATCCGGACCAGCGGCTTAAAGGAATCCGGCTCGACCTCGCCGATTATCGCCGGCCCGATCCGAAGACCGCGCCTTGTCTCGCCAAGGCCGCCGGCCTCTATATGATTTGCACCATCTCCAAGCACGCGGCCGAGCGCAAAGGCTATGCCGACGCCATGATGCTGGACTGGCAGGGCCGCGTCGCCGAATGCACCGGCGCCAATATCTTCTTCGTCAAAGACGGCAAGATCCACACGCCGATCGCCGACTGTTTCCTGTCCGGCATCACGCGCGAAACCGTGATCGAGCTCGCCAAGAAACGCGGCATCGAAGTGATCGAGCGCCGCATCATGCCCGACGAGCTCAGCGATTTTTCCGAATGCTTCATCACCGGCTCGGCTGCGGAAGTCACCGCGGTGTCGGCGATCGCCAATTGGAATTTCAATCCGGGCGGCATCACCCGCACGCTGATGGACGATTACACGGCGGAAGTGAAGCCGAAGGGCAAAGCCGCGGCGGCGTGAAGCGCGGTCAGATCGCTTTCTTGGCCTCGCGTGTGCCGGCAGCCGGCTCGTCCGGCCGCAGCAGCGTCACGTAACGCACGCGATTGAACGCAACAAAGCGATCCATGCGCTCGTCCAGCACGCGGTGCCGGCTTTCCGCGGCGTGGCGGAGCATCAGTTCGCCGTCGGGCGCAAAAGCAACGAAGCCGACGTGGAAATAGTCCAGATTGGGCCGATGCGTCACGAAGCCGACGATGTCGCCATTCATCAGTTTATCTTTATTGGCGAGAAACACGGCGCGCGGAATGACCCGCATCGTAAACCGCCGCTTGCCGAGCGCGTGATGCCAATAGACGGTCTTTTCGATCTCGACCGCGCCGTCGAGGGCAACATCGCGGCACAATTTGTTCTCGACGTTATGCCGGCTCCATTCGAAGAAATAATGATTGCGCTCGTACCAGTTCACGTTGCCGTTGTGGTAGCGGATCTCGCGTAAGCTGGCTTCGAACTCGCTGAAATCATGCGCGATCGCCGCCGCCAGCACGGTTTCGCAAAAGGTGACGCAATCGAAGCCGTCATCGCGCACCACGAATTTCTCCGGCCGGTGCGGCCCGCCGATCAGCGTATAGCCTCGGTAATGCGAGCCGCGCAGCGAGCGGGATATAAAGTCGATACGCTGCGAGATTTTCTCGAAGACGCGTGATTGCGCGATCAGGCTCTCGATGCGGTTTTCAGCCCCGAATGCAGGGCCAGAGGCCGCGAAAACCGCGCCACCTGCAAGGATTTGCAGCATCAAACGGCGGTGTACGTTCGAATCGGACCCCATGCCTACATCCTGACGCCGCCTTTTTAGGCGTCAATCCCGCACCACCATCAGGCGGTCGGTGCCGGATTCCGCCGCCCACACTTCGCCCGGCCGGCCCAAAATCTGGCGCACGTCGGCGCGCCGCTTGTTGCTCGGGAAGCTGTCGAATTTCTCGGTCACCGGATCGAAGCGCACGACCGCATTGCTGTTCCAGTCGCTCAGCCACACTTTGTCTTTGTCATCGACAAAGACCGCGTAGCAGCCGGATTTGGCTTTCGGCAGGCTCCACACCTTCCAGGCCTTGCCGATCGGATCGTAGCGGCCGACTTCGCCGGAATTCCAGAAGCTCACCCACAACAGGCCCTTGGAGTCCGACCAGATGCGGCGCGGGCCGACGCCGGCTTTCGGCGGCTGGATCATCAGCGCGTCGCCGCTCACGGTGTCGATCTTGGTGATGTGATCGCCGGCAAGCGAAGCGTACCAGACATCGCCGTTGGGCGTGGTGGTGATGCCATAGGGGCCGACGCCCTTCGGCGCTTTCCACGCATCGACTTTTCCCGTTGCCGGATCGACGCGGCCATAGACGC
Organism: uncultured Alphaproteobacteria bacterium; assembly: GCA_963756805.1. Lineage (GTDB taxonomy): Bacteria > Pseudomonadota > Alphaproteobacteria > Rhizobiales > Xanthobacteraceae > Pseudolabrys. Next base: position 12,049 of record CAVWPH010000009.1, on the reverse strand, counting down.
CGTTCTGCCCGGTGAACCAGAGAATGCCTTTGCGGTCGAAGGTCGCGGTGTTGAGATTGGCGTTGGGAAAATCTTTCGGCAGCGGAAACAGCTTCACCGCCTTGGTGACGGGATCGACGCGCGCGATGGCGTTTTGTCCGCCATCGGTGATCCAAGCGGCGCGGTCGGGACCGACGATCACGCCGTGCGGCGCGGAGTCAGGCCCGAGCCGAATTTGGATAGCCTTGCCGGTTTTGGGATCGAGAATGCCGAGCGCGCCCTGGCTTTGCGCGGTGTAGAACACCGGGCCGTCGAGCGCGGGCGCCACGTCATGCGGATGCGCGCCCTCCGGCACGTCGAAATAAGCAACTTGCGCGGCCGGCGCCGGATTGAGACCCAGCGCCATGACTGCCACCGCCGCGACTATGACCGGCACCATCGTGTCTCTCCGGATCATTCCGCCGCCTGCCGCCGCCCGGTCGCGGTCCAGCGCTCGGCCGCCGCGTCGTCGGTTTGTTTGGCTTCCACCCACGTCTTGGCGCCGGCCTTCTCGACCTGTTTCCAGAACGGCGCGCGCGTCTTGAGATAATCCATCAGGAATTCGGCCGCCGCGAAGGCCGCCTCACGGTGCGACGACGCGGTCGCCACCATCATGATGTCCTCGCCCGGCACGCAGGCGCCCGAAACGATGGATGACGGTGACGCCGATCAGCGGCCAGCGCTTAACGGCCTCGGCCACGTGGCGCTCGATCTCGACTTCCGCCATGCCGGGATAATGCTCGAGCGTGAGCGCCGCGATCGGCTCGCCCGCCTCGTCGCCGCGGCAAATGCCGGTGAACGTCACCACCGCGCCGACATCGGTTCGCCCGTGCGAAAGCTTTTTCGCTTCGGCGGCGGCGTCGAACGGCTCGCGCTGCAGGCGTACGGTTGCTGTCATGGGGGTAATGTAGCCGGTCCCGCAACGGTGCGGGAGAGGGCTAACCGCCCGTCATTGGCGGGAAGAAGGCGATCTCGGAGGCGGCGTTTATTGGGGTTTGCGGGCGCACATGGGTGCGGTCGATGGCCGCGCGGATCACTTTCGGGTTCTCGAAGGCATGGGCATATTCCTCGCCGCGCGAGGCCAGCCACGTCATCAATTCGCCGACCGTGCCGACGCCGGGGGGAATATCGACGTCTTCCTCCGGCTTGCCGACGCGCTCACGTACCCAGGCGAAATAACGAAGTTTCATTCTTCTATTAGATAGCGCAATCCGGCGCGGAAGTAATCCCAGCCGGTATAGAGCGTGAGGAGTGCCGACAACCACAGCAAAGTCAGCCCGGTCTGCGTGACATAGACCAGGACCAGATCGCCGGCCTTGCCCGCCAGCAGGAAGCCGATGGCCACCAATTGCAGCGCGGTCTTCCATTTCGCCAGCCGCGTCACGGGGACGCCGACGCGCAGTTCGGCCAGGAATTCGCGCAGGCCCGAGACCAGGATTTCGCGGCACAGAATGATGATCGCCGCCCACAGCGACCAGCCGCGAATGGTGCCGTCGGCCGCCAGCATCAGCAGGCAGGACGCCACCAGGAGCTTGTCGGCGATCGGGTCGAGCATGCGCCCGAGCGAGGACTGCTGCTGCCAGATGCGGGCGAAATAGCCGTCGAGAATGTCGGTGACGCCGGCGGCGATGAAGATCGCCAGCGCCAGCCAGCGCAGCCACAAGCCGCCGCCCAGCAACGCCTGCCAATACAGGCAGCCAACCACCGCCGGCACCGCGACGATGCGGCCATAGGTCAGCAAATTGGGAAGCGCGAGCGAACGCGAGCGCATCGGCTGGGTGCTCACCGAGTCCATGAGCGATAGGAATACACGCAAAGCCGCGAGGTCAACAGGCGGCCGCCGGTTGTTCCCCGCTGATTATTGGATTGGCGGCTTGGGCAGCCGGGTCTTGCCTTGCTCCATCACGAAAGTCTGATCGAGCGAATACCACTCGCCCTTTACGTCCGCCGCCGGCGCTTCCCCGTCATGGCGCACATAATTTCCGACCAGCGCGCGGGTGACGCCGAATTGCACGTCGGTTTCAAGCCGGTCGTCGTCGTTGACATAAATCTGCGAGATCAGGGTCTTGAAGCCGGGCTTATAGATAAGAAAGTGCAGATGGGCGGGACGGTAATTGTGCCGCCCGGTGGCGCGCACCAAATCGCCCACCGGCCCGTCGACCGGGATCGGATAGCCGGCCGGTTTCACGCTGCGGAAACCGAAATGGCCTTGCGCATCGGTGACGAACTTGCCGCGCAGGTTCATATCGGCCTGCTTGGGGTCCTGCTGTTCGTAAAACCCTTCCGGCGAGGAATGCCAGATATCGACTTCGGCGTCGGCGATCGGCTGGCCTTTTGCGTCCTTGATCCAGCAATTCACGAACAGCGCGGGCCCCGGCGTGGGCGAGCGGATGATCGAGGCGCCGCTTTCGGTGCGCGGGGAATTCAAGCGCCAGAACGGACCCAAAAGATTGGCCGTGGTTTCGGTCTGGCCTTTGTTGCCGTTGTTGAGCAGGCAGATCAGCGTGGAGAAGCCGAGCGAGCCGGACATCAACACCACTTCGTTGTGCTTGGCGTCGGTCCGCTGCCCGAGCTTGGCGACGTATTGTACCGCCTGCTCGAATTCCTCCTCGGTCAGATGCACATCGCGCGCGAAGGCGTGCAGATGCTTGACCAGCGCGGTGAGGATTTCGCGCAAGCGCGGGTCCGACGTGTTCTTGAACGCGTCCACCACCGCCGTGGTGACGTCTTCCTGCCGATTGATGATCATGGTCTTAATCCTGGCCTTTCCCCGTCATGGCCGGGCTTGCCCGGCATCCATCTTCTTCGAAGTAAGGCGGTGCCCGGCATGCCGGGATCACTGCGCAATTGTTCGTGGAAGAACTCATATATCTTTCGCGCGGTCTCCGCATTAATTCCCGGCACCAAAGCGAGATCGGGCAGGCTGGCGCGCTCGATGGCTTTCAGGGTGCCAAAATGGCGCAGCAAGGCCCGCTTGCGGGTGGGGCCGATGCCGGGGATTTCCTGCAAGCCCGCCTCGCGGATGTCCTTCTTGCGGCGCGTGCGGTGCGAGCCGATGGCGAAGCGGTGGGCCTCGTCGCGCAACCGCTCGATGAAATAGAGCAAGGGATCGCGCGGCGGCAGCTTGAACGGGTTTTTTCCCGCCATGAAAAATGTCTCGCGGCCGGCGTCTCGGTCCGGGCCCTTGGCAATGGCCACCATCGGTACGTCGGTCACGCCCAGCGCGGTCAAGGTTTCGGTCGCGGCGCTCAACTGGCCCTGCCCGCCGTCGATCAGAACCAGATCGGGCCAAGGCTGCTCGTCGCCGATGGCGATATCGCCGCTCTGCTCGGCGGCCGCCGCATCATCGAAACTGATACGCGGCGCTTCCTCCAGCAGTCGCTTAAACCTTCGCTCGAGCACCTCGCGCATCATGCCGTAGTCGTCGCCGGGGGAAAGCTCCTCCGAGCGGATGTTGAACTTGCGGTATTGGTTTTTTCGGAAGCCCTCAGGTCCGGCGACGATCATGGCGCCGACCGCGTTGGTGCCGCCGATATGGCTGTTGTCGTAGACCTCGATGCGGCGCGGCACACGCGCCAGCCCAAACGTTTCCTTCAAGGCGCCGAGCAATTTCTGTTGCGACGAAGTCTCGGCCAGCTTGCGGCCGAGCGCCTCGCGCGCATTGGCCAGCGCATGCTGCACCAGTTCCTTGCGCTCGCCGCGCTGCGGAACGCTCACTTCGACCTTGTGCTCGCTTTTGACGGTGAGCGCATCGGCCAGCAGCGCGCGTTCCTCGAAATCATGCGAGGTCAGAATGAGGCGCGGCGGCGGCTTGTCGTCGTAGAATTGCGCGAGGAACGCGCTCAGCACTTCGCCGGCGCCAAGCGAACGGTCGGCCCTGGGGAAATAAGCGCGGTTACCCCAGTTCTGCCCGGTGCGGAAGAAGAACACCTCGACGCAGGTGTAGCCGCCGGCCTGGTGCACGGCGAACACGTCGGCTTCCTCGAGCGTGCGCGGATTGATGCCTTGATGCGCTTGGATTGCGGACAGCGCCGACAGCCGGTCTCGATACATCGCGGCGTGCTCGAAATCGAGCCCGGTCGACGCCTTGTCCATTTCCTCCGCCAGCCGCTCTTGCACCGAACTGCTGCGGCCGGAGAGGAATGCATTGGCCTCGCCCACCAGCTGCGAATAGCCGGCGAAATCAATCCCAGCCGGTGCAGGGCGCCGAACAGCGCTTGATCTGATGCAGCAGGCACGGCCGCGTGCGCGCCTCGAAAAAACTATCCGAGCAGGAGCGCAGCAGAAATGCGCGCTCAAGCGTATTGAGCGTGCGATTGACCGCGCCGGCGGAAGCGAACGGTCCGTAGTAATGACCCTTGCGCGTATGCGCGCCACGATGCTTGAGGATCTGCGGCGCCCAATGGTCGGAAGTTATGAGAATAAACGGAAACGACTTGTCGTCGCGCAACAGCACGTTGAAGCGCGGACGCAATCGCTTGATCAGATTGGCTTCGAGTAGCAGCGCCTCGGTCTCGGTCTTGGTGGTGACGAATTCCATCGCCACCGTGCCGGCAATCATGCGCGTGATGCGGCTGTCGTGGCCGGCGGGCCTGGTATAGGCGGTGACCCGCTTCTTGATGTTCTTCGCCTTGCCGACATAGAGCACTTCGCCTTTGGCATCGATCATGCGGTAGACGCCGGGCGCCGACGGCGCGTGCTTGACCGCGCGAACGATCGCCGCGTGCCCGGCCTTGAGCGTGCCGGCAGGCTTCTCGTTGAGATCGAGCTCGGGCAGCGAGGGCTCTTCGTCCTCGTCGCGCAGCTCGCTTTGCGGATCGATGTCTTTTTTGGCGCCGTTCATGGCAGCTTAGATTTCATGGCAGCTTAGATAATGCACATTTTTGATTGTGCGAAGCTACTCCGCCACGTCGCTATCCACGGTTCGCCAGGCCAGATGCTGGCCGCCGTCGACCGCAATGGTGACGCCGGTGACGCTTTTGGCTTGCGCCAGATAGACCACCGCCGCCGCCACGTCCTCCGGCTTCGGCCCTCGCTTGAGCGGCAGTGCGGCGGCTTGGGCTGCGAACTGCGCGTCGCTCTGCCGCGGGCTCGGCAGCGTCGGTCCCGGCGCCACCGCGTTGACCCGCAATTTCGGCGCCAGCGCCTGCGCCAAAGTGACGGTCGCTGCATGCAGCGCGCTCTTGCTCAATGTGTAGGAGAAGAACTTCGGTGTCGGCTTGAACACACGCTGATCGACTATATTGACAATCGAAGCGTTGGCGCCGGCCGGCGCTTGCGCCGCGAAAGCCTGCGCCAGGAACAAGGGCGCCGTGAGGTTGACCGCGACGGCGCGTTCGAAGCGCGCGCGATTCAAGCTGGCGATCTCGTCCGGCTCGAACTCGGCCGCACAGTTGACCAGCAGCGTCAGCGGCCCGAAGGCCGCCGCCGCCGGCACCAGCCCACTTACCGCTTTGGCGTCGGCCAGATCGGCCAGCACGACGCTAGCGCGGCCGCCGAAGCCGTCGATCTCGGCCGCAAGTTTTTCGGCGTCAGCGCGCGAACGATTGGCGTGCAGCACCACTGCATAGCCCGCGCGTACGAGCGCAAGCGCGATCGCGCGGCCGATGCGGCGGCCCGCCCCGGTGATCAGCGCCGCGCCCGGCGCGGTTTCGGTATTCCCGTCCGCCATATGGAACTCTCCGCCGCCAGTCATACGCCGTCGCAGCCGCCGCTGCCACCGCGCAACTTGCCGCCGCAATTATAGTTAATGCACTCGCGCGCGGCCCGGAAATTCCATGCGCGCACGCGCGGCTAACAGTTCCTTAGGGATAACGGCTCGTGCGTCCTTAGCGATTCATGACCGCTTAACTTAAAATGCCCGATAAACCTTCCACGAAAATGTCGAACTTTCGCCGAGCGGCGGACTTTGGCGCACCGTTTTCGCGCACGCAATTTGCGGATCGATGCGGCCACCGTTCGCGTAAACAGACATCGCGCGAAACAGACTTGGAGTTAGTTGTGGAGGGTGTGATGAAGAAGGCGATTTTGGCGCTTACCTTGGCAGGGGCGTCGCTTGCCGCAGGCACGGCTGCCGCAGCCGATCTGCCGCGCGGTCCCACGCCCTATTATGCCAATCCGGCGCCGGTGGGTTACAACTGGATGGGCGCCTATGTCGGCGCCAATCTCGGCTACGAATGGGGCAAGGTCAGCAACAGCGCGGTCGAGCCGAACGGCTTCCTGGGCGGCTTACAAGCGGGTTACAATTGGCAGAGCGGCCAGTTCGTGGTTGGCGCCGAAACCGATATGCAGGCGACCGGCGCCGACGATACCTTCGCGCCCTACAAGTTTTCCAACCCGTGGTTCGGTACGTTGCGCGGCCGCGCCGGCTGGGCGCTCAACAACGTCTTATTCTACGGGACCGTCGGCCTCGCCTATGGTGGGATCAAAGGCGAGACCTTCGGGCTTGACGAAAGCAAGACGCATGTCGGCTGGGCCGGCGGCATTGGCGCGGAAGTCGGCTTCACGCCGAACTGGTCGGCCAAGGTCGAATACCTCTATATGGATCTCGGCAGCCGCGCCTACAGCATTACCGGCGTGAACAACGGCCTGCAGTCCAATATCGTGCGCTTCGGCGTCAACTACCACTTCTAGAATTCGCCGCAGCCAAAATTCTGGAACTCGACGGATAACCCCGGGCCTCGCGCCCGGGGTTTTCATTTGCGCCATTGCGAACTCGCGCAGACGTCAACCTAATTGTTACAAATTGTTTCAAAAACTTTTCCGCGCAAGAGCCTTTTGCGAACGGCTTGTGTGGCAAAAAAATCACCGCGCGTAAGTTCCGTCGCTCTTTCTTATTCGCGACAAATTCTCAACGCGCACATGCCGCATTCGAGCGTCAATCACCGGCGCATGGCGCCTGCGGCGGCCTTAAACACGAAGGAACCGTTACCGCATCGGCGCGTTGAATGGGCACAATCGGGGGCGCGTCTGCTCCGTGTGCGTTGCAAGGAGTGAGGTCAATCATGAAAAAATTTCTGCTCGCGAGCGTCGGCGTTCTGGCGCTGGGTGTCGCGGCGGCATCGGCCGCCGACCTTCCGCGCCGTACGCATCAAATGCCAGTCAAGGCGCCCGCCTACGAGTTGCCTTATAGCTGGACCGGCGCCTATGTCGGCATCTATGGCGGCGGCGGCTGGGGCCGTTCGGAATTCTCCGGTCCGCTAGCCCCCGGCGCTTTCAATCTGTCGGGCGCCGTGGCCGGCGGCACGCTGGGCTACAACTATCAGATGGGCCAGGCCGTGTTCGGCATCGAAGGCGACGGCGGCTGGAGCAATATCCGCGGCAGCGGGACTTGCGCAGGCTTGAGCTGCAGCACCCGTAACGATTGGCTCGCCACCGTGCGCGGCCGCCTCGGTTACGCGGCCGGCAACTTCATGCCTTACGTGACGGGCGGCGCAGCCTTCGGCAACATCAAGACCTCGGTCGCCGGTGTCGGCAATGCCGACACTACCAAGGCCGGCTGGACCGCCGGCGGCGGCGTCGAAGCCAAGATCGCGGGACCATGGAGCGCCAAGGTCGAATATCTCTATGTCGATCTCGGCCTGCGGCAACTCAACGCTCGGGCGCGGACGCCAAGTTCACCACCAACATCGTGCGCGCCGGCATCAACTACAAATTCTAAGCCGCCGCACGAAAGCGCAAATGCAAAGCCCCGGAGTTCGCTCCGGGGCTTTTGCTTGTGTGGAGCGCGTTCAGGCCGCGACTTTGGTCTGCGCGAAAGCCGGCACTTTGGCGGCGAAGGCATCGTGAAAGCCGAGCAGCCGCGGATGATCCTTGCGCCATTTGCCCTCGAAACGCAGGTCGCCATAGCCGAGCACGCAGGCGAGCGCGATCTGGCCGATGTCGGGAACGCTCGTGAGTTTCGGCGGCGAAGCCTCCAGCGCGGCCAGCCCGCGCGCAACTTTGCCGGCCTGCCGATCGACCCAGGCTTGCACGCGATGCTCGGCCGGACGATAGCGGCTTTCGTAGACGATCATGAGGCTGGCATCGAGAATGCCGTCGCACAGCGCCTGCATTCGCAGCGCCGCGTAGCGGGCCGCCGGCTCGCTCGGAATAATGCGGCCGCCGCCGGCAAGATGATCGAGATAGTCCACGATCACGCGCGAGTCGAACAAAGTGTCGCCGCCTTCGAGCACGAGCGCCGGAATTTTCCCAAGCGGGTTCTGCGTGCGGATGCTGTCGTCGGCCGCGTTGAGATCGGTTTCGCGCACGTCGATCTTGGACGAAAGCCCGAGCACGTCGGCGGCGATGCGCACTTTGCGCCCGAACGGCGAAGCCGGCGAGGAACGGAGGATCATCATGGCAATAACAGGCTCCCGCGACAGGCGCGGGAAGCAAAACCCGCAGCTGGTAAAGTGTCGATAATCGCTTCGCAGCGGCCGCCGCAGGCCGCCAAGCTCGATCAGCCGGTAACGACCAGGTTCACGGCCTTCGGGCCTTTGCCCTTTTTATCGGGCTCGATGTCGAAGCTGATCTTCTGCCCCTCATTCAGCCCCTTGAGACCGGCCTGTTCGACGGCGGTGATGTGGACGAACACATCGCGCCCTCCGTCATCCGGCTTCACGAAGCCATAGCCGCGCTCGCTGTTGAAGAACTTCACAACACCGGTTTGCGCCATAGGGAAAACTCCTCTCCCCACACTGCTCCGCCGCCTGCCCCCACGGCGCGGCGGCTCGGCCGGACATTCACAAACGGGGAAAGCATCGGCCACGCTATCGGCCTAAGTCACTCCGCCGGCCCCCACCGGAGGCGGAACGTCACTGCCAATGAGGGAACTACACACCAAGTGGGGGGCTGTGGAAAGAGGCCACAATGTCACCTCTCCCCCGGCCCCTCGCCGGAGAGCCAATCGAGGGTGTATTGCCCCTTGCCGTCCCGCCCAAACAGGCCCGCCAGCGCAGGCAGCAGGGCGGAAAGCTCGGCTTTCAGCGTGAAAGGCGGGTTGACCAGGATCAGGCCGCAGCCATTGAGCCGGGCAGGATCTGAGGGCGGCGCGACGGCGAGCTCGGCCCGCAGGATTTTCGGGATGCCCAGCCGGCGCAGGCGCTTGGCCAGGGCGTCCGGCTCGGTGCGGCCCTTGATCGGATACCAGAGCGCGTAGATGCCGGTCGCCCATTTGCGGTGGGCATCGGCGAGCCCCCGCGCCAATTGGCCGAAGTCGCTGTCCTGCTCGAAAGGCGGATCGACCAGCACCAGGCCGCGGCGCTCGACCGGCGGTACGTAAGCTGAGAGCGCGGTCCAGCCGTCTAAAGTAATAGTCTTGATGCGGGTATCGCCTTGCAGATTGCGGGCAAGTGCCGCCGCCGTCTGCGGCTCGAGTTCGCAGGCGATCAGGCGGTCCTGCGGGCGCAGCCAGGCGCGCGCCAGCGCCGGTGAGCCCGGATAGAGCTTGAGCCGGCCGCGCTCGTTGAGCGCCGTCACCACTTCCAGATAGGGCGCCAGCAATTCGGCGACCGGGGCCGCCAGTTGGGCCGCCATCAGCCGCTCGATGCCGTCATGCCATTCGCCGCCGCGGGCGGCTTCGGGACCGGCCAGATCGTAGAGCCCGGCGCCGGCATGGGTATCGATGACGCGGAACGCGGCCGGCTTGCGGCGCAGATAATGCAGAATGCGGCAGAGCACCGCGTGTTTGAACACGTCGGCAAAACCGCCGGCATGGAAGGCGTGACGATAATTCACCGGATTGCCAAATGCTCCGCCGCGGGCGCGGCGCATCGCCGCGTGAGGAGCCTATCTCAGCGCGGCGTGCCGCGCAGGCCGAAATGACTGCGCGGTTTGACCGTCGGCAGCGGACGCGTCGGCCGCGTGCGGCGGCGCATTCATGCGCGCAGGCAGCACGGCCACTGCGGCGGCGGCGGACGCGCGCCTTAATTTGAGCGCCAGCATCGCCAAACGCACGGCAAGAAAGGCCGCCGATAAAACGCCAACCGCGTGCAGCGCCGGCGACAGCATCGGGTGATCGGCCATGCCCAATAGCCACAGCACGATATAGCCGAGGCCCACGAACCAGATGACAAAGCCGACATAATCCCAGACACGATTCATCGTCCTTCCCCGCGTCTGACCACGCGCGGAAGATTGCGGATTTCTATTACGAGAACCTTGCCCCAATACCCGACGATCCGGGGTTATCCCGGTAATGCCCGTCGCCATCGTTAGTGGCGGCTTAATGCAATCGCAAACTCAAAGGAACAATCTCGCCTGCGCCTTATTTAATTCACGCGGGCGCCACCGCGCACCGCCGGCATGGTGACCTTGTCGCGCCGGCAGGCATGCTTCACCACCTCGGCACAATCGCGAAAAGATAAATCCTTGGTCATGCAAATACGCACTTCGCTCAGGCGCTTGCCGCCGCAGGCAACCGCCACAGCGGCGTGCGACAGACCGGGATTGGCTTTGACAAATGCTTCGGCCACGTCGCCGGGCGAAACCATGGCGGGCTCGTTGAGCGTGAGATAATTGGCCGGGATTTTCACCATCGCGCGCGCCTTGCGCACGGCGTCGAAATAGGCGCGTACGCCAAGCCCCGAACAAGTGCCGTGATGATCCCATTCATGATAGACAAGCTGCGGGCTCGGCATCAGATCGAGCATGCTGTCGACGATCGTGCGCGCAAGGCGCGGCGCCGGACGCTGGCAATCGGCCGGAAAGCCCTTTTCGTATTGCGGCCAAAGCCCGTGCACCACAAAGGAAAACGGCCGCCCGGAACATTGCTGGTCGGCCCGCCGGTGGGGCGAGCGCTCTTGCGCGGCCTCGCAGTAGCTCGGCGACCAGGACAGCGACAGCACATAGAAATCGAACTTGCCGGGCTCGTTGCGGCGCTCCTGTCCTCTTGCGCCAAAGCGACGATGGCGAAAAGGAAGATGAAACTGGCGGCGACGGCCGCCGTGCGCGCGGCCCGTTCAAGTCGCAGACGAAGCATGCTTCCCCCCAAAATCACGCCGATACCGGAACAAACCGGAAATTGACCCCAGTCAAAGGTTCCGAGCCATTATAGAGGATCGGTGAGAACATATCAAGAACAAAATGAAACGAAAAGAGACCGTCTGCCAGCGGGTTATGGCCGCGCCATTTTGCAGCGCGGATTATAGGCCCAGTTGCGGTCGAGGCCGACCACGCACCATTCCACCCCCCAGGTCATGCCGATCATGCCGGTATCCTCGCCGATCCAGTAGTGCACGGCGTGCTCGCGGCCGTCGCTGACCAAGGCCATGGCGCTACAGAAGCGGCGCGGGATGGTGCCGGCCGCCCAGGGCCGGAATGCGGTTTCACGCACCTTGGCGAATTCGACGATCTGGAGGGCCGAGTTCCAAAATCGGCTTTCTTTCTCGGCAAATCGCGAGGCGATGGTGTCGAGCGCGGCCTCGCAGGGCGGCAGCTCGCCGCTATAATTCGCCCCCGACATGGGGAAGCCCTTTTCCAGCCAATTCGCGGCCTGGGCGGGCGCCAGGGCGCCCAAAGCGATCGAAACCGCGGCCAAAAACAACCCGACCAAACAAGACTTGCGCCACATGACTGATCTCCAACCCGATGGGGCGGAGTTTATCACAGCTAATTTCGGCGTGGCACCGATTCGTACACAGTTTTGCGCTTGTCCAGACTCGTACCGCCGGCTGTGGCGCTGCATCTTTCCCTCGCGAATCGGGCTTAAGGCGCGGCGTTGCGTGTTTAGTTGCGCGTGCTGATGAAAGCCCGACGCAGGAGGAGTTCACGACCGTAACACCGCGGTAGCCGGAGTTGGCTGTTCCGACGGTTGGTCATGAGTGGGCGGCCTGGGGCCATGTTGCGTTTGCCCTTCGCCGCGCGCAATTGCCGTGAGGGTGGTGTGGTGCGATGGGCGGGCCGGCGCCGATGGCGCAGGCCGACAGCGCAATGTTGTTCGCCTGCACGGCGGCGACGCGTGATGTCGGTGGCGTTGAGTGATTGTTGTTAATGCGTTCGCAAAGACGGCGCGGTTGCCGGGTGTTTGCCGGCAGCCGCGCCGCAATTTTTT
>CAVWPH010000008.1:0-71550 GCA_963756805.1 uncultured Alphaproteobacteria bacterium | reverse complement strand
TCGAATTGCTGGAAGCGTTTCCGGACACCTACAATCCCGGCTACTACATCATCAAATCGGCGCTTTGGCTGATGGCGATTTTGATTTTGGCGCAATCGGCCGTCGATATTTTCCGCCCCTTTCCCAAGGATGACGTTTGATGGAATGGAGCGGATTTGCGCTGCTGATTTTGGTGGGCGTCGGCATCATTTCGACCGGCCTGCCGGCAGCCTTCGTTCTGATCACCGCAGCGAGCTTGGGCGCCGTGCTGGGCGTTGCCAGCGGCACTATTCCGCTCGGCATTTTATGGGCGCTGCCCGGCCGGCTGGTCAATTTGTTCGACAATGATCTGCTGCAGGCGCTGCCGCTATACGTGACCATGGGCTTGTTGCTCGACCGGTTGCCGGTCGCCGACGCGCTCTATCGCGCCAGCATCGCCGTCATGCCGCGCAAGCCGTCGGCGCCGCTGGTGTCGGGCATGCTGCTCGGCGCCCTGCTCGGACCGATGAACGGTTCGGTCGGCGCCAGTGTGCTGGGCTTGTCGCGCGTGATTGCGCCACGCCTCACCGCCGAAGGCGTGCCGCCGGCGACGCGAGACGCGGTGGTCGCGGTCGCCTCGACCCTTGGCGTCTTGGTGCCGCCGTCGCTGGTGCTCATCCTCCTGAGCGACGCCATGTTGTCGGCGCACACGTTTGCGGTGACGCAAACCGGCCGCAGCGACCGGATCGTCAACACGCAAGACATTTTTCATGCAGCTCTCGCGCCCGCCGGGATTTTCCTGCTGCTGTGCGTGGCGCTGGCCTGGTTTGCCGGACGCAAGGCCACATCCGCGCCCAAGCGCGAGCCGCTGACATTGCAGCAAGGCCTGCTTGCCGGCTTTGCGCTTGCAGCACTCGTGGCGCTGCTCGGCGGCGTCGCCACCGGTTATTTCTTCGCGGTGGAAGCCGCAGCCGTCGGCGCCTTCGTGCTGCTGGCCGCGGGCATTGTGACAGGACGTCTGCACGGCGCGGTCATGCGCGGCCTTTTGCACGACGCCATGGCGATCACCGGCGCGCTGTTCTCATTGCTGCTGGCGGCGACCACATTCACGCTGGTGCTGCGCCTGCTCGGCACCGACAAATTGGTCAACGAACTCATCGCCGCAATCCCGGGCAGCAATATTATGGCGGTCGCGGTGGTGCTCGGCGTGATCGGGCTTTGTGCGTTCGTGCTCGACGCTTTCGAAATCATTTTCGTGGTGGTGCCGATCGTAATCCCGCCACTGCTCATTCGCGTGGCCGATGCGCGTTGGGTGTCGGTGCTGGTGCTGCTCACCCTGCAATCGAGCTTCCTGCTGCCGCCGTTCGGCTATGCGCTGATGATGGTGCGCGGCGCCATCAAGAACCCGGCGCCGTTCAAACCCTTTGTGCGGGCGCTCATTCCGTTTCTGGTGGCGCAATGGCTGTTGCTGGTTCTGGTTCTGCTGGTTCCGCGGCTCGTCCATCTCACCGACAACGCCAACGACAATGTGCGTCCCGCCACCAATTCGGTGCCGGCGGAAGAAATCCAAAGACGTCTCAACGAGATGGTGCCGCCGGCGGAGATGCCGCCACCGCCGTGAGGCAAGCTTGACCCCTCATGTCATGGGTCTTAAGACCTTGAGCGGGCAAGGAAAGATCAAGAGAAGATCGAGCAAAGATCAAGCAATCATGATCGTTTTGATCGACAATTACGACAGCTTCACCTTCAACCTCTTCCATTACCTGGGGGGCTTGGGGGCGGACGTCGTTGTCCACCGCAATGACAAGATATCGGCCGACGATGTGATCGCCGACGAGCCGGACGCCATCGTGCTCTCGCCCGGTCCCTGCACGCCGAACGAAGCCGGCATTTGCCTCGATCTCATCGCCAAGGCTTCGCCGACGATTCCAATCCTCGGCGTCTGCCTGGGCCATCAGGCGATCGGGCAGGCTTTCGGCGGCAAGGTCGTGCGCACGGCGCCCGCGCACGGCAAAGTGTTCGAGATCAAGCATAACGGCACGGGCGTGTTCCGCGGCATCAACGGACCGTTCCAGGCGACGCGCTATCATTCGCTGGTGGTCGATCGCGCCAGCATGCCGCGCGATCTTAGCGTCACCGCCGAAACCGGCGAGCGCCTGGTGATGGGTCTGGCGCACGCAAAGCCTGCCGGTGCACGGCGTGCAGTTTCATCCCGAGAGCATCGCCTCCGAGCATGGCCATCTGCTGTTGAAGAATTTCCTCGATCTCGCCGCCGCCTGGAACGCCAAAGCCGGTAGGCGCTCGAAGCCCGCGCGCGCAGGCGCAGCGCTGCACGCGGCGAGCTGAAGAGCCAACCATGGCCGACGAACTCAAAGCGCTCATCGCCAAGGCCGCGACCGGCGCCAGCCTCACCCGCGAGGAAGCAGCTTCCGCCTTCGACAGCATGATGTCGGGCGAGGCTACGCCCTCGCAGATGGGCGGGCTGCTGATGGCGTTGCGCGTGCGCGGAGAAACCGTCGACGAGATCACCGGCGCTGTCACCACCATGCGCGCCAAGATGCTGGGCGTGAAGGCGCCGCCGAATGCCATCGACGTTGTCGGCACCGGCGGCGATGCCTCCGGCTCATTCAACATTTCGACTTGCGCGGCCTTTATTGTCGCGGGCGCCGGCGTGCCGGTGGCCAAGCATGGCAATCGCGCGCTGTCGTCGAAATCGGGCGCAGCCGACGTGCTGCAGGCGCTCGGCGTCAAGATCGATTTAACGCCTGAGCAAGTCGGCACTTGCATCCGCGAAGCCGGCATCGGTTTCATGTTTGCGCCGAGCCATCATCCGGCCATGAAAAACGTCGGCCCGACGCGGGTCGAGCTCGGCACCCGCACCATTTTCAATCTGCTGGGGCCACTGTCGAATCCGGCCAGCGTCAAGCGGCAGATGATCGGCGCGTTTTCCAAGCATTGGATCGAGCCGATGGCGCAGGTGTTGAAGAACCTCGGCTCGGAATGCGTCTGGGTCGTGCACGGCTCCGACGGGCTCGACGAGATCACCACGGCGGGCGCCACAAGCGTGGCCGCGCTCGAGAACGGCAAGATCCGCACCTTCGAGATTACGCCGGAGGATGCCGGGCTCAAGCGCGTCAAGCCGGAGGCGTTGCGCGGCGGCAGCGCCGAAGACAACGCCAAGGCGCTGCTCGATGTGCTCAAGGGCAAGCCGGGACCCTTCCGCGACGTGTCGATGATCAACGCCGCCGCGGCCTTGATCGTCGCCGGCAAGGCAAAGGATTTGAAGGAAGGCGCAAGCGTCGCCGCCAAATCGATCGACAGCGGCGAAGCGGAAGGCCGGCTCGACCGGCTGATTAAAGTATCCAACGCCGTCGAGGCGTGACCATGGATATTCTCAAAAAGATTGAGACCTACAAACGCGAGGAGATCGCGAAGGCGAAGCTTGCGCGCCCGCTGGCCGAGCTTGAAAAGCTGGCAAAGGCTGCGCCGCCGCCGCGCGGATTTCTCAAGGCCATCGAGCGCAAGATTGCGACCGGCGACTATGCCCTGATCGCCGAGATCAAGAAGGCGAGCCCGTCGAAAGGGCTGATCCGCGCCGATTTCGACCCGGCGCAGCTCGCCAAGGCCTATGCGGCCGGCGGCGCCACGTGCCTGTCGGTGCTCACCGACGCGCCGTCGTTCCAGGGCAAGCCGGAGTTTCTGGCGCTGCCCGCGATGCGGCGGCGCTGCCGGCGCTGCGCAAGGATTTCATCTACGAGCCCTACCAAGTGCGTGGAATCGCGCGCGCTCGGCGCCGATTGCATCTTGATCATCATGGCGGCGGTCAGCGACGCGGCGGCGCTGGAAATCGAAAATGCAGCCTTTGCCAATAAGATGGATGTATTGGTTGAGGTTCACCAAGAAGATGAGCTTGAGCGCGCGCTGAAGCTCAAATCCCGCCTCATCGGCATCAACAACCGCGATTTACGCACATTCGAGACATCGCTCGCCGTCAGCGAGCGGCTGGCGCCGAAAATCCCGCGTGAGCGCATCGTGGTGGCCGAAAGCGGGCTTAAACGCCCCTGCCGACCTCGCCCGCCTCGCCCAATTGGGCATCAAGACCTTCCTGGTCGGCGAAAGCCTGATGCGGCAGGCCGATGTCACCGCCGCCACCCGCGCTTTGCTCCAGCGCGCGCCACGCAACGCGGCCGCGGAGTAGGCCCGGTGGCGCGGGGCAAAAAGAAGCCGGCCAAGCGGGCCAAGCAACGCGTCAAAAAACGGACGCCTGCAAAAAAGAAAACCAAGCGTTCCGCCCCGCGCGCCGTAACCCCCCTCTCGCATATCGATCAGCGCGGACAGGCGCGCATGGTCGACGTCTCCGCCAAGGGCGCGACCGAACGGGTCGCGACCGCCGAAGGCAAAGTGATCATGCGCAAGGAGACGCTCGATCTGGTCATGGAAGGCAATGCGCTCAAAGGCGACGTGCTGGGCGCCGCCCGCCTCGCCGGCATCATGGCCGCCAAGCGCACCCACGGGCTAATCCCGCTCTGCCATCCGCTGCCGATCAGCAAAGTCGAAGTCGATATCACTCCGGAGCGCGCGCTGCCCGGCTTCGTTGTGCGCGCGACGGTGAAAGTAACGGCGCAGACCGGCGTCGAAATGGAGGCGCTGACCGCGGCCTCGATTGCGTGCCTCACCATCTACGACATGGTCAAAGCGGTCGAGCGCGGCATGCGCATCGAAGGCATTCGCCTGCTGCACAAGAGCGGCGGAAAATCCGGCGACTTCAACGCGGGGTCTTGAGCCATGGCGCTGATGCCAGTCGCCGAAGCTCTGGCGCGCGTGCTCGCCGACGCCAAGCCTCTGCCGGCGCAAAGCGTGCCGCTGCATGACGCGCTTGGCCGCGTACTCACCGAAGACGTCAAAGCGCTGCGCACGCAGCCGCCGGACACACTTTCCGCCATGGACGGCTACGCCGTGCGCGCCGCCGATGTGGCGCAGGCGCCAGCCACGCTGCATGTGATCGGCGAAGTCGCCGCCGGTCATCCGTTCGAAGGCGAGGTGAAAGCGGGCCAGGCCGCGCGCATCTTCACCGGCGGCGTGATGCCCAAGGGCGCCGACACCGTGGTCGTCCAGGAGATCACCGAGCGCGAAGGCCACACCGTCATCATCCAGAAGCCGACCGCCAAAGCCCGCAATGTGCGCGGCCAAGGCATCGATTTCAGCGAAGGCCAAATTTTGCTCGCCAAGGGCACGCGGCTGACCGGCCGCGATCTGATGCTGGCCGCCGCCATGAACCATCCGGCGGTCAACGTTCACCGGCGGCCGAAGGTTGCCGTGATCGGCACCGGCGATGAACTGGTCGCGCCGGGCTCGAAGCCCGCTCCCGGCGAAATCGTCTATTCCAACGGCTTTGCTCTCATCGCGATGGCCGAGCGCGAAGGCGCCGAGGTGACCGATCTCGGCATTGCCCGCGACAGCATCGAGGATATCGCTGCGGCGGTGCGGCGCGCGCGCGACGGCGGCGCCGATATCCTGGTCACCAGCGGCGGGGCATCCGTCGGCGAGCACGATCTGGTGCAGCGGGCGCTGGCCGCCGAAGGCCTCGATTTGTCGTTCTGGCGGGTGGCGCTGCGGCCCGGGCGGCCGATGATGCATGGGCGGCTCGGCGCCATGCAGGTGCTGGGCGTGCCGGGTAATCCGGTCTCGTCTTACGTCTGTGCGTTCCTGTTCCTGGTGCCGCTGATCCGGCGGCTAGCCGGGCGCAGCGATGTCGGAGCATGTGCCCCAGCCGGCCGTCCTGGGCCGCGATTTGCCCGCCAATGACGAGCGGGCCGACTACCTGCGGGCAACGCTTTCCGCGGGCGCCCAGGGCCTCATAGCGACCCCAATGCCGGCCCAGGACAGTTCCCTGATGGCTTCGCTGGCCAAAGCCGACTGCCTGTTGATTCGCCCGCCAAATGCCCCCGCGGCGGCTTCCGGTTCACCCTGTGTCATCCTTAAGCTAGCCCTTTAGGGGTATTTCGAGTTTTTCACTCCAAATTAAATGGTTGCGGAACACATATCGAACAGATAGTGTCCGTTCATGATTTGTTTCTGACCGGCAGCTCCCAGGGGGCACTATGTGGACCTGGGGCAAGGCCGCGACGGGGAAAAACCGATGCTGACCCGCAAGCAATTCGAGCTCCTGCGCTTCATCCATGAGCGGCTCACCGAATCCGGGGTTCCGCCCTCCTTTGACGAGATGAAGGACGCTCTCGACCTTCGTTCCAAGTCGGGCATCCACCGGCTGATCACGGCCCTGGAGGAGCGCGGCTTCATCCGGCGGCTCGCCAACCGGGCGCGCGCCATCGAGGTCATCAAGCTCCCCGATTTAGTCGCCCACGGCATCAGCGGCGGCCGCTCGCAGCGCGGCTTTACCCCCAGCGTCATCGAAGGCGATCTCGGCCGCGTGCGGGTTGCCGCTGACGATGAGGGCGAAGTCGACAACATGCGCCCGATCGCGGTGCCGGTCATGGGCCGCATCGCCGCCGGTACGCCGATCGAAGCGATCCAGACCCGCAGCCATGTCATCAACATGCCGGCCGACCTGCTCACCGCCGGCGAACATTTCGCATTGGAAGTGCGCGGCGACTCGATGATCGAAGCCGGCATTCTCGACGGCGATATCGCGCTCATCCGCCGCACGGAAGCCGCCGACACCGGCGACATCGTGGTGGCGCTGATCGACGACGAGGAAGCAACGCTCAAACGCTTCCGCCGCCGCGGCGCCTCGATTGCGCTCGAGCCCGCCAATACGGCCTACGAGGTGCGCATCCTGCCGCCCAACCGCGTGCGCATCCAGGGCAAGCTGGTGGGGCTGTTCAGGCGCTACTAGACTTTTTCCCTGCGCATGATCTTGTCCGAAAACCGGTCCCCACTTTTCGGGATCATGCGCTAATCATCCGGCGCTAGATCTTCCGCTTTTGGCGTCGCGATCGGTGCGCGGCCGCGCCGGCGCTGTGCCGATGTCGCTTGCCGGATGCGGCGGGCGCGCCCAAGGCCGCTCATAATCACTCGGGCGTGCGGCACTTTGCTCGAAATGATCGTTCGTCCAGCGCAACGCCATGGCGCCGTTGGCGCGCCAGGCCTTGCGGTCGATCAGCAAGGCATTGCAAGCGCCCGGCGCCTGATGCGGGCTGATGACGACATTGGCGCGCGCGCAATCCTCGGCGAAGGCCTCCGCCGACAACGCAAAAGAGACCAGCCGGCCGTCCTTCAAGCGTCCGATGCAGCCGATCTCATCGCAGCTCACGCCGGCTTTCAGGCTTTCGTCCTTGGGCGTGCGCGCATCGCCATCGGCCATCAGCCATTCCTTGATCGCAAACGTATCGCGGCCCGCATGCAGGATCGAAAGCTTGCCATCCACGCCACGCATCGCCGCGGTTTGGCCGTCGGCGGCGATCAGGACATCCGGGCGCGGCAGCGCCAATACCCACAGGCTTGCGGCGAGCGCCAGTACCGCCCCGCTCCAGCGCAGCGGCGAGCGCAGCAGGCACAGCAGCAGCAAGCCGGCGGTTGCCAGCAGCAGCGGCCCGGTGCCGAAGGCGTGGATTTGCCCGACCGCGCCGGGCAAATGCGCAACCCACAGCACGACCGTAATCATCCAGTCGACGCCGTTGCCCATTAGCCGCCAGAAAAAAGCATCGAAGCCGAACGGCATGGTCAGAACGCCGAGAATACCCATCGGCATCACCCAGACCGAAATAACCGGCATGGCCGCAAGATTGGCCAGCACGCCGTAAGGCGCCAGCCGATGGAAGTGGAAGGCCGAATACGGCGTGGTCGCCAAGCCCGCCACCACCGAGGCCAGCACCACGCCGGCGATCTCGCGCCCGCCCCACAGCGCCACGCGCGCGCCGCCGACGTGTCGGCCTTGCCGCGCCACGGCAAGCCATATTGGTAGGCCGCGATCAAGGCGAGCGCTGCGGCAAACGACATCTGGAAGCTCGGATGCACGACCGCCGATGGCGTAAACAGCAGCACGGCAAAAGCGGCAATCGAGATGGTGCGGAACGTGAGCGCGGGGCGGTCCAGCATGACGCCGATGAGCACGATCGAAATCATGATGAAGGCGCGCTGGGTGGAGACGCTCGCGCCCGAGAGCAGCAGATAAAAAGTCGCTGCAACGAGCGCTGCCGCCGCCGCCCATTTTTTGATCGGGTAGCGGCCGGCAAGCGACGGGATCAGCGCAAGGCCGGCGCGTATGACAAAGAACATGATGCCCGCCACCACCGCCATGTGATAGCCGGAGATCGCCAGCACGTGGGCAAGGCTCGAGACGTAAAAGGCGTCGCTCACCGGATCCGAAATCGCGTTGCGTTTTCCCGTGATCAAAGCAGACGCAATGGAGCCGCGGTCGCCCGGCAGCACCGCGTGGATGCGGCGGTTGATGCCTTCGCGCATCCCATCGAGGACCGCGGCGTAACGCAGCCACAGCCCTGGCGGCGCCGGCGCTTGCGCCGGATGTACTTTGCCGAGCACGAAGCCGGAGGCGCCGATGCCCTGGAAGTACATGTCGCGCGCAAAGTCGTAGCCGCCGGGTCGCAACGGTGAAAGCGGCGGCGACAAATGCGCCTTGAGCGTCACGAAGCTGCCGACATCCGGCGCCGTGCCCTTGCGCACCGCCACGCGGACGCGGTCGGGCGCTTCGCCGAGACGATGGCCTTCGATATGATTCACGTGCACCACGATGCGGTCGCTGCGGGCGCGTTCCTCGCGCGTCTCGACAAACCCGAGAGCGACACGCTAGCCGACGGGATCTGCAGGACTGGATGGGCGATGCGCGCGGTCTTAAGCGTGGCGGTGGCAAATCCGGCGGCGATGGCTGCAAGCCCCAGCGCCAGCGGAAAACCGAACGGCCGACGCCGTGCCAAGATCGCCACAACGATCATAGCGAACAACAGTGCGAGCGCCGCCCATACGGCCGGCTCGCGGTCGGCGGTGAAATAGCCGACCACGCCGAAGCCGAAGGCGACCGGCAGCCAGGGCAATAATCGGCCTGGCGCGACTTCAGCGAGCGCCCATTGCGAGAGGATTTTACCGAGCTGCTCGGCGGAGCCGGCCAGGCCCGCCGGCAGCATCAGCCCGGCGCGGCGCCGCGCGGCGTCGATTTCGTCCGCCCAAGCTTTGGCGCGCGATCGCCCTTCCCCAGGCTCGGCCATGACGCCCTCAAGCGCTTAAACGCTAGGCACCATGCTACGGCATGCAAAATTTGTGGCTAGGAGAACGGTTGTGAACCCTGTCGGGGTTCAACCCGCCGCCTTTTCCTTCGCCACATCCCGGGCAAAGGTGTCGCGCAAGCCGACGGTGCGGTTGAACACCGGACGGCCGGGCGCGGATTCGCGGTCGCGGCAGAAATAGCCCTGGCGCTCGAATTGCACCGGCGCTTCGCTATTATCGCCGATGAGTGCGGGCTCCAGCCGCGCATCGCCCAACACCTCGAGCGAGTTCGGATTGAGATCGGCGGCGAAGTTCTCGCCCCCGCTCGGATCGGGCTTCGTAAACAGCGGATTATAGAGCCGCACTTCGGCCGCGACGGACGCTTCGGCCGAGACCCAATGAATGGTGGCTTTGACTTTGCGGCCATCCGGCGAATTGCCGCCTTTGGTTGCCGGGTCATAGGTGCAGCGCAATTCGACCACCTCGCCGGCGGCGTTCTTTTTCACTTCGCGGCAGGTGATGAAATACGCGTAGCGCAGGCGCACTTCGGTGCCGGGCGAAAGCCGGTAGAATTTCTTCGGCGGGTTTTCCATGAAATCTTCCGCCTCGACATAAATCTCGCGGCCGAATTTGATCTTGCGCGTGCCGGCCGCGGGATCGTCGGGATGATTGACCGCCTCCAATTCCTCGACCTGACCTTCCGGGTAATTCTCGATCACGACCTTGAGCGGCCGCAGCACCGCCATGCGCCGCAGCGCGGTCTTATTGAGAACCTCGCGTACCGAAAATTCGAACATGCCGACATCGACGGTGCTGTTGGCTTTGGCGACGCCGATGCGCTTGATGAAATCGCGGATCGCTTCCGCCGGCACGCCGCGCCGGCGAAGCCCCGCAATCGTCGGCATGCGCGGGTCGTCCCAACCGCCGACATGGCCGCCGCGCACCAGTTCGGTCAGCACGCGTTTGGACAGCACCGTGTAGGTCAAATTGAGCCGCGCGAATTCGTACTGGCGCGGGCGCGACGGCACTTTCAGGTTGGCGATGAACCAATCGTAGAGCGGCCGATGATCCTCGAATTCGAGCGTGCAGATCGAATGGGTAATGCCTTCGATCGCGTCCGACTGGCCGTGCGCATAATCGTAGCTCGGATAGATTTTCCATTCCGTGCCGGTGCGGGGATGGGCGGCATGCAGAATGCGATACATCACCGGGTCGCGTAAGTTTATGTTGCCGCACGCCATGTCGATCTTGGCGCGCAGCACCCGCGCGCCGTTGGGAAATTCGCCGGCGCGCATGCGGCGGAATAAATCGAGGTTTTCCTCAGCGCTGCGCTCGCGGAAGGGGCTGTTCTTGCCGGGCTCGGTCAGCGTGCCGCGGTTGTGGCGGATCTCGTCCTGCGTCTGGTCGTCGACGTAAGCCAAACCTGCGCGGATCAAATCCTCCGCCCAGTTGTAGAGCCGCTCGAAATAATCCGAGGCGTGATAGAGGTGCTTGCCCCAATCGTAGCCAAGCCAGCGCACGTCGCGCTCGATGGCGTCGATATATTCCTGCTCTTCCTTGGCCGGGTTGGTGTCGTCGAAGCGCAAATTGCAATGGCCGCCGAACTCGCCCGCCACGCCGAAGTTCAAGGCAATCGACTTGGCATGGCCGATATGGAGATAGCCGTTCGGCTCGGGCGGAAAGCGGGTGATGACCTCTTTGACGCGGCCGGCGTCGAGGTCCCCCTTAACGATCTCGCGGATGAAGTCGCGGCCGGGCTCGCCGGTCGCTGCTTCTCCACTTGCCATGTCCACCTTCGCCATGCTTCTCGTTTCCCGGAGGCGACTCTATGATGCCGCTCGCTCGCAGCGGGCTATGCCAACCCACCGTTTACGTGGGCTATGCCATGACGTGGCGCTCGGCTCAATGTCAATGACACCAATCCCCGCAACTGTGGTACAGGCGCAGCAATGAACGCGCCCGTTGTCACCCGTTTTGCGCCGTCCCCCACCGGCTTTCTCCACATCGGCGGCGGGCGCACCGCGCTGTTCAACTGGCTCTATGCGCGCCGGTTCGGCGGCAAGATGCTGCTGCGCATCGAGGATACCGACCGCGAGCGCTCGACCGCGGCTGCCATCGCCGCCATCATCGACGGGCTCACCTGGCTGGGGCTCAGCTGGGACGGCGAGATCGTGTTCCAGTTCTCGCGCGCGCCCGCCACCGCGAGATCGCCGAGCAACTGCTCGCCACCGGCAAGGCCTATCGCTGCTACGCAAGCCAAGAGGAACTCGTCGCCATGCGCGAGGCGGCCCGCCGCGAGGGCCGCGCCAAGCTTTATGACGGACGCTGGCGCGACCGCGACCCGGCTGAGGCCCCGCCGGGCGTGAAGCCGGTCATCCGCCTCAAAGCCCCGCAGACCGGCGAAACCGTGATCGAGGATCAGGTGCAGGGCCGCGTGGTCTGGCAGAACTCGGATCTCGACGACCTGGTGCTGCTGCGCTCCGACGGCACGCCCACTTACATGCTGGCGGTGGTGGTGGACGACCACGACATGGCGGTGACCCACATCATCCGCGGCGACGACCACCTCACCAATGGCGCGCGGCAAAAACACATCTACGAGGCGCTCGGCTGGAATGTGCCGATCATGGCGCACATCCCGCTCATCCACGGGCCGGACGGCTCGAAGCTTTCCAAGCGTCACGGCGCGCTCGGCGTCGATGCCTACCGCGCCATGGGCTATCTGCCGGCGGCGATGCGGAACTACCTCGTGCGTCTCGGCTGGGCGCATGGCGACCAGGAGATGTTCACCACCGAGGAGATGATCGCGGCCTTCGATCTGCCGCAGATCGGCCGCTCGCCGGCGCGTTTCGACTTCACCAAGCTGGAAAGCCTCAACGGCCATTACATCCGGGCGACCGCCGACGCCGACCTGATCGCCGCGCTCGAGCAATTGCTGCCACACATTGCCGGCGGTCAGGAACTGGCCAGCAAGATGACGCCGGCCTTGCGCGCCAAACTCACCACCGCCATGCCGGGCCTGAAGGAACGCGCCAAGACTTTAGTCGAATTGTTCGACGCCTCGCGTTTCTTGTGGGCGAGCCGTCCGCTCGAGCTCAACGACCAGGCCAAAGCTTTGCTCACGCCCGAAGCGCTCGGCCTGATCGCCACGCTGCTGCCGGAGCTGGAGGCTGCGTCCGAGTGGACCGCCGCGGCCATCGAAGCGGTCGTGCGCGGCTTTGCCGAGCGCGCAAGCCTCAAGCTTGGCCAAGTGGCGCAGCCGCTGCGCGCCGCGCTGACCGGGCGGGGTACATCGCCGCCGATATTTGACGTGCTGGCGGTGCTCGGCAAGGACGAGAGCTTAGGCCGCCTGCGCGACCGGGCGAGCGAGCGGCCTGCGGCCTAGGCCGCGTCACCCCCCTTTTACGAGCAGCCGGGCAATGCCCATTTGGCGGGCAGCGTTGCGTTATGCCCCTTCTTGCAGCGCCGTATCTTGCAGCGCACACTTGAATGGGCTACCCAAAAAGTGGCCGGAACCCCGCCTCGCCCACCTACCGGGCGGCACGCCGCACCGGCCAAACGTTTATTGACGCGCACTGCCCGCTCCCAATTCGAGGGCTCGACCATGGACGCCAAGACCGACAGCAAAGCGAAAACCGGCACCGTCACCGTCGGCAATAAAAATTGGGACTTTCCCGTCTACGACGGAACGGTCGGACCTTCAGTCGTCGACATCGCCAAGTTTTATGGCGACAGCGGCATGTTCACCTACGACCCCGGCTTCACCTCGACGGCGAGCTGCGAATCCAAGATCACCTATATCGACGGCGACGCCGGCATCCTGATGTACCGCGGCTACCCGATCGAGCAATTGGCCGAGCACGGCGATTTCCTGGAGACCTGTTACCTGCTGCTCTACGGCGAATTGCCGACGCCCTCGCAAAAGGCCGACTTCGACTACCGCGTCACGCGCCACACCATGGTGCATGAACAAATGAGCCGGTTCTTCCAGGGTTTCCGGCGCGACGCGCATCCGATGGCGGTGATGACGGGTTCGATCGGCGCGCTGTCGGCGTTCTATCACGACTCCACCGACATCTCCGATCCGCATCAGCGCATGGTCGCCTCGCTGCGCATGATCGCGAAAGTGCCGACGCTCGCCGCCATGGCTTATAAATATTCCGTCGGCCAGCCTTTCGTTTATCCGAAGAACGATCTCGACTATTCGACCAATTTCCTGCGCATGTGCTACGCGGTGCCGGCCGAAGAATACAAGCCGAACCCGGTGCTGGCGCGCGCCATGGACCGCATCTTCATCCTGCACGCCGACCACGAGCAGAACGCATCCACGTCGACTGTGCGGCTTGCCGGCTCCTCCGGCGCCAATCCGTTCGCTTGCATCGCCGCCGGCTGCGCTTGTCTTTGGGGGCCCGCGCATGGCGGCGCCAACGAGGCCGCCCTCAACATGCTGCGCGAGATCGGGTCGGTTGCCCGCATTCCGGACTTCATCAAGCGCGCCAAGGACAAGAACGATCCCTACCGGCTGATGGGCTTCGGCCATCGCGTCTACAAGAACTACGATCCGCGCGCCAAGATCATGCAGAAGACCTGCCACGAGGTGCTGACCGAACTCGGCATCAAGGACGATCCGCTGCTCGACGTCGCCATGGAATTGGAAAAGATCGCGCTGCACGACGAATATTTCGTCGAGAAGAAGCTTTATCCCAATATCGATTTCTATTCCGGCATCACGCTCAAGGCGATGGGCTTCCCCACCACCATGTTCACCGTGCTCTTTGCCGTGGCGCGCACCGTCGGCTGGATCGCGCAGTGGAAGGAAATGATCGAGGATCCCAAGCAGAAGATCGGCCGCCCGCGCCAGCTTTATACCGGCGCCACCAAGCGCGATTACGTTCCGATTTCGCGGCGGAAGTAATCAGCCGACCGCGACCGCTTTGCCCTGCTCGGCCGAGCGCAGCAGCGCCTCGATCAAATAATGCACCTTGAGCGATTCACGCCCGCTCACCGCCGGCTCGCGGTTGTTGTCGATGGCGTCGAGAAAATCCGTAATCAGCGCCTTGTGCGCGTCGTTCGTGAACGCCATCGGGTCGGCGCCGCCGCTTTTCGACACCGCGCCCTCGTGGTGCACATGGCGGCCGTCCTTGAAATAAATATCGAGCGTCTCGGCGTTGAGCACGGCCGTCGCTTTTTCGCCGGCCAGCTCGATACGTTCCGGAAAGCCCGGATAGGCGACCGTGGTCGCATCGATGGTGCCGATGGCACCGTTTGAAAACTCAACGCCGGCGGCGACGATGTCCTCGGTGTCGATTTTGCGCAAAGGCGAGGTTTTGGCGAAGGCCGTCACCTTGGCGATTTTGCCGGTCAGGCTTTGAAATAAATCGAGCGTGTGGATCGCCTGCGTGATCAGCACGCCGCCGCCGTCGCGCGCCATCATGCCGCGGCCGGGTTCGGCGAAATAGCCGGGCGGACGCCACCAGCGGATCGAGGCCGAGGCGGACACCAGCGCACCCAATTCGCCGCCTTGAACGGCGTCGCGCAATTTGCGCGAGGCGTCGCGAAAGCGGTGCTGCAACATGATGCCAAATTTTCGCCCGGCCTTGTCCATGGCGGCAACCGCCTTGGCGGCGCGCTCGCTGGTCACATCGGTCGGCTTTTCCAACAGCACATGTTTGCCGGCGGCGGCGCAACGCTCGACCAGATCAAGATGCGTCATCGGCGGGGTGAGCAGAAAAACGATGTCGATGCTGCTGTCGGCCAATATCTTATCGAGCCCATCGACGACCGGATGCTTATTGGCGGCGGCGAAAGCTTTGCGCCGCTCTGTGCTTTGCGTAAAGCAGGCGGCGATCTCGACGCGGCTGCTGAGTTCTTCCAGACTTTTGAGATGCGGCTTGAGCGCCATCCCAAGGCCGACAATACCGACGCGATGCTTACTCATCCGTGCGACGTATTGCCGTTGGCTTTCGCAGTCTTGCCGTTGAGCTTCGGCGCCAATTTTGCAGCCTTGGCGCCGTCATAGGCCCAGGTCAGATAGGCCCCGCCCCAGGTAAAGCCGCCGCCGAACGCAGCCAGCAGCAGGCGGTCGCCGACTTTGAGCTTATCCTCGTAGTCCCACAGGCTGAGCGGGATCGTCGCCGTGGTCGTGTTGCCGTATTTGTGGATGGTGTACATCACCTTGTCCGGCGGCAGGCCGAGACGCTCGGCCGTCGTCTCGATGATGCGGCGGTTGGCCTGATGCGGAACCACCCAATCGATCATGTCGCCGCGCAGATTGTTGCGCGCCATGATATCGCGGGTCACTTCCGCCATGCCGGCGACGGCGTATTTATAGACCGCGGCGCCCTCTTGGTAGACATAGTGCATGCGCTTGGCGACCGTCTCAGCCGTCGGCGGCATGCGGCTGCCACCGGCTTTCTGGTGCAGGTGTTTTGCTCCGGACCCATCGGAGCGCAAAATCGTATCCATGATGCCGTAGCCTTCGGAGTTGGGCTCGAGCATCACCGCGCCCGCACCATCTCCGAACAGCACACAGGTGGCGCGGTCGGTGTAATCGACGATGGCCGACATTTTGTCGGCGCCGACCACGATGATTTTCTTGTAAGTGCCCGCGACGATGAATTGGCGCGCGACCGTAAGCGCGTAGATAAAACCGGAACAAGCGGCCTGGATGTCGAAACTTCCGACATTGCGGATGCCGACCATGTCGCAAATCAGATTGGCGGTGCAGGGATGCACGAAATCGGGGGTCGTGGTCGCGCAGATGAGAAGCTCGACGTCTTCCGGCCTGGTGTTGGTCTTGGTGAGAATTCCGCGTACGGCTTCCGCCCCCATGTGCGATGAGCCCATCCCCTCGCCTTTGAGAATGCGGCGCTCTTTGATGCCGGTGCGCTCGGTGATCCAGGCATCGGTCGTGTCCACCATGCGCGCCAATTCGGCATTGCTGAGCACGTCCGGCGGCACATAGCCGTGGACGGCGGTGATTGCAGCGAGGGTGGGCATGTTCACGGGTGGGTATCCAGCTTTCAGCCGTCTTTATACGGCCAACCGGCCGCAAGGGGCAAAGTTACTCTTTCGGCCGTTTGGAGGCCATGGTCTCGCGCCCAAGTTGGTTAAGGCCCGAAGCGCAATCCAGCACCAGCCGGGCGGCCCGGTCGCTGGGCGAGGCCGTGCCGATGTCCATGATCGCATCGAGCCTGGCGAAGGCCTCGACCTGCCTGCGGCGCGCTGGCGTATCGCCCAGGAGCGGCGCCAGCGCCTCGGCTAGCCGCTCGGGCGTGGCGGCCCGCTGGAAGAATTCCGGAACCACGTTCTCCCCTAGCACCAGATTGGCCAGGATCACGCTGTCGACCTTCACCAGCAGCCGGGCGGCCACCTCCTCCAGTAAAGGAATTTTGTAGGCGGCGACCATGGGCACGCCCGCCACCGCCAGTTCGAGCGTCGAGGTGCCGGATTTGGCCAGTGCCGCCCGCGCTGTGCGGAAGGCTGCGTCTTTTTCGGCTTGTCCGGTCACCACTCGTGCCGGAACCGGCCACGAAGCGACCGCCGCCCGCACAGCCGCTTCAAGCCGGGGCACCGCCGGCACCACCACTTCGAGTGCACCCACGCGCTGGGTCAGCAATCCAAGGGTTTCCCCGAACACTCCGGCGAGCCGCCGGATTTCAGAGTTCCGGCTGCCCGGCAGCACCAGCAATAGCGGCGGATCGGCAAGACGCCGGCGCGCCTCCTCGGCATTGGGTCGCATATCACCGACCCGTTCGCTCAACGGATGGCCGACAAAACTACAGTGCGGCCCGCCGAGCTTTTCCATCACCGCAGGTTCGAACGGCAGCAGCGCCAACACATGGTCCACGTATCCGCGCATGGCGCGCGCGCGTCCCGGCCGCCAGGCCCACACCGAGGGGCACACATAGTCCACAATCGGGATTGAGGGCTCCCGCGCGCGTACCCTGCGCGCCACGCGATGAGTGAATTCGGGACTGTCGATAATCACCAGCACGTCTGGCTTGGCGGCGATGACTGCGTCGGCGGCCTCCCGGATGCGCGCCAATATTTTCGGCAGGCGTGCAGGAATTTCGGCAAAGCCCATGATGGCCAGATCGCCCAGCGGGAACAGGCTCACCATGCCCTGCTCCGCCATGCGCGCGCCGCCGACGCCTGAAAAGCGCGCCCGTCCATTGCTGCGCTGCTTGAGCGCAACCATAAGCGCCGCACCCAGTCGGTCGCCGGATTCCTCGCCCGCTACGAGAAAAATATGCGGGCCCGCGGCGTCATGGCCCGGCGCCGGCGTCTTGGTTCATTGCGTGGATCCGGCAGGCACGCCGAAAACGAAAATCTTGGCGCTGTCGGCCGCCTGCACCAGCCGGTCCGGTTCGGCAAAGATGGTCGCACCGGCTTCGACCGCGATGCCGGCAAGACCGGCGCGCGCAACGCCTTCGACCGTGCGCGGACCTATCGATGGCAAATCGAAACGGCGGTCTTGCGTATGCTTGGGCGCCTTCACCAACACACCGACGCCGGACGGCGAGCGCACGCGGCCATTAACGCGCATCTCGGCCACGCGCGCGAGCAATTGATCGGTGCCTTCGGCAGCCTCCACCGCCAGCACATGACGGCCGGCGACCACCACCGCCTGGCCGACGTCGAAGCCGCCGGTCGCGCGCAGATAATCGAAGCCTAGCGCGATGTCGGCTTGGTCGCGCTCGGAAACCTGAACGCGGCCGAGCGCGCCTTCCGGCACCAAAATTTCCGGCGCCACTTCATGCGCGCCGCGCAAATGAAACCCTTGCTGTTCAACCAGCCTGGCCATGCCGGACAAGAGATGATCGTCGCCGCCGCGATAGGCGGCAATCACGCGCGGCAATAACATCAGGCCCTTCAGGTCGGGGCGAATCTGCCACAGTGACGGCCGCACCAGCGATCCGATGAAGACTACGTCGCGGCAGCCTTCTGCGCGCGCAAGCTTCATGAATTTGCCGATCTGCCCGACATGAATCCAGTGATGCGGGAAACGCTCGACTGCCGCGATTTCAGGCGCGCCGCGCAGCAAGAACAGAACCACCGCGCCGTCCACGCTTGGTCACCGATTGCGCGATCGCGAGCGGCATGCTGCCGCCACCGCAGATCATCGCGAGCGGCCCTTGCTCGGTGACAGGAGCGGCTGCGTTCATGCGTCCTCGTCGGCCTCGCGCCGCTTGACCGCCATCGTAAACGGCCGCTTTCCGCCACGGATGAATTCGATCAGCTTGCTGCCCAGCGCGTCTTTGCCGAATTCGAGCGCCACGCGCTCAACGCGCGCGCGAAATTCGCCGGGTCCGAAAAACAACGCTTCGTAGGCCTGGCGATAGCGCTGGATGTCGGATTTGGCAATTCCGCGCCGGCGCATGCCGACCACATTGAGGCCGACGAGATGCGCCAGCGGTCCTTGCGCCATGCCCCAGGGAATGACATCGGCGCGAATGCCGCTCAAACCCACGATCATCGCGCCATCGCCGATGCGCACGAATTGGCGAACCGCCACGCCGCCGCCGAACACGACATTGTCGCCGACGGTGGCGTGACCGCCGAGCAGGATGTTGTTGGCAAACACCACGTCGTTTCCAACTTTGCAATCATGCGCCACATGGGCGCCGACCATGAAGAAACAATGGTTCCCCACTTCGGTCACGCCGCCGCCATCCTCGGTACCGGTGTTCATCGTGACGTTTTCGCGGATATCGCAGTCGGCGCCGACCACGAGCCGCGTCGGCCCGCCGCGGTAATGCGTCGATTGCGGCGCGGAGCCGAGCGATGCGAATGGGTGAATGACGGTGCGCGGACCGATGGTCGTATGGCCGGTGAGATTAACGTGTCCGATCAATCGGCAGCCGTCGCCGACCGTGACATGAGCGCCGATGGTGCAATAGGGGCCGATCGATACATCCCGACCGATTACAGCCCCCGCCTCGATCCGCGCCGAGGGATCGATGATGGCAGCGTTCATGAGTCGGCAATCATGGCGCCGACTTCCGCTTCGGCGACGAGCTGGCCGGCGACTTTGGCTTCGCCCTTGTACCACCACATGTTGCGCCGCTTGGCGATGCGGTTCATGTGATATTCGATCGTGTCGCCCGGCAACACCGGCTTGCGGAATTTCGCCTTGTCGACGGTCATGAAGAACACCGTCTTCGGCTTGCTCGACTTGAGAGCGAGGATGCACATGACGCCTGCGGTCTGCGCCATGCCTTCGATCATCAGCACGCCAGGGAAAACCGGATTGTCGGGGAAATGCCCTTGGAAATGCGGCTCGTTGATGGTGACGTTCTTGATGCCGATGCCGTGCTCGTCGTCGCGGATGTCGATGACGCGGTCGACCATGAGAAACGGATAGCGATGCGGCAGCGCCTTGAGAACGACCGCTATGTCGGCTGCTTCCAGTGTCTTGACCGCATCGTCCATGGCTATCGCCTTACTCGTCCGCCGCCGCTTCCGCGCCGCCTCTGCGCGCGAGCCTTGCCACCATTCGCATTTCACGTAACCAGTACTTTATCGGCTTTGCCGGCGTGCCGCCCCAGCGCGCACCTGCCGGCACGTTACCAGTGACGCTGCTGAGCGCAGCAATCTGCGCCCCCTCGCCGATCCTTGTATTGTTGTTCACGCCGACTCGCGCCTCGCATGTCATTTCGCGCAACCACAATTTTATCGGCCTAGCCGGCATCCCGCCCCAGCGCGCGCCCGCCGGCACATTACCATTGACGCCGCTCAGGGCCGCAAGCTGCGCGCCCTCGCCGATCCTCGCATTGTTGTTCACGCCGACACGCGCACCCAGCACAACATAATCGTCCAGCGTCGCACTGCCGGAAATTCCCACTTGCGCCACCAATATGCAGTGCCGGCCAATGCTGACATTGTGGCCCACCTGCACCTGGTTGTCGATCTTGGTGCCCTCGCCGATGACGGTATCGCGAAGTGGCGCCGCGATCGACTGTTGTGCTGGCGCCGATTTCGACATCGTCTTGGATGATGACGCGGCCGATTTGCGGAACCTTCATATGGCGCCCGCCGCTCACAATAAAGCCGAAACCGTCCTTTCCGATCGTGCAGCCCGGATGAATGATGACACGATCGCCGAGCAGCGCGTTAGTAATGACGGCGCCGGCCCCGATCGAGCAGTCGCGGCCGATGCGAACTTCGGGC
Source organism: uncultured Alphaproteobacteria bacterium (assembly GCA_963756805.1). Lineage (GTDB taxonomy): Bacteria > Pseudomonadota > Alphaproteobacteria > Rhizobiales > Xanthobacteraceae > Pseudolabrys. The sequence goes on along the minus strand of CAVWPH010000008.1, from coordinate 51,240 downwards.
CCGATGACGGCTGTTGCGCTGATCACGGTACCTGAGCCAATTTCGGCGCGCGGGCCGACCACCGCGCCTGGCTCGACCGTCACGCCGCTTTCCAGCCGCGCTTCCACGTGCACATTGGCGCCGGCATTTGTGCCCGCTTTATAAAGCGACGATGGCCGCAACGCGTCGGGGAATAACGCGCGCGCAACGGCAACGAAAGCTGCAAACGGCTCCGCCACCACCAACACTGCAACGCTCGGCGGCAATTCCTTCGCCAGCGCTTCGCTGGTCAGGCAGGCACTGGCATGCGTGGCCGCGGCTGCGCTCAAATAGCGCCTTTGGTCGAAAAAACTGAGATCGCCCGGGCCCGCGCGGTCAAGCGGGGCAACGTTGCCGATAGTGCATGTGAAGCCCGCCGGTGCAGAAGCCCCGGTCATTTGGGCGATCTCGGCAAGCGAGAGACCGCGCGTAGCCTTGAAGAATACCGGCTTGTTCATGCCGCTGGCGTCCGATCCGTTCAGGATTGAACCCGCGCCACCATCAGAACTTCGTGCCGCCGCTGAAGCGGAAGACTTGCGTGCGGTCGTAGCTTTCCTTGGTAATCGGATAAGCCAGATCGAAGCGCAGCGGACCGAGCGGAGAATCCCAGATCAAGCTCACACCGGCCGAAGATCGCACCGAACTGCTGTCGGCGACGGTAAGCGTCTCGCCTGTCGGAGCCCAGCGCGGTCGCGCCGCGATAACCCCACACCGAGCCGGCGTCGAGGAAGGCGCCAACCTTGATGCCGATCTCCTTGGGGAGGAAGTAGAGCGGCGTGACAGCCTCTACGCTCGCACCCCAATACATGGAGCCACCGAGCGCGTCATTGGTTGTTCCGGCGGTCACATCGCGCGGACCGATACCGGACGGCGCAAAGCCGCGCACCAGGTTCGGGCCCATCTGGAAATGATCCAGCATGCGCAGATCTTTGCCGCCCCAGCTGGCTATATGGCCAGCTTGCAGATGCAGCAGGCCAACCACGTCCGGAACCAATTCATAGTAATTGCGCGTGTCGATGCTGGTGCGAACGAAATTCACGTCGCCGCCTAAGCCGGCAACATCCTGTGTGAACTTTCCGTAAAAGCCATTGGTAGGCGACGCGTTGTTGTCGAGCGCGTTGTAGACCAGCGAATATCCAGCGAGTGAAACCAGCACCGGTCCACCGGCCAATTCTTTTCGAACCGGGAGCGATGCTTCGCCGTCGGAATAACACCGTCGCATGCGGGTCACAGCATGCCGGCGTTGCGCCGCGTGATCACGCCGGCGGTGCAGTGACCAATCGGCGGCATAGTCGACAATACAGTTGTTGAGTGCGTCGGCAGCGTCGATCTTCTGCTGGTAGATCGAATAATGCGGCTGCAACGACAGCTCTTCGGTGAGCGCAAATCCCAGACGCAAATTCGTACCGATCGATTGCGTGCCGTAGGAAGTGAAAGTGCTCGCCAGGGTCTGCTGTGCGAACAAATCGATGCCGCCGGCCATGCGATAACCGAGCAGATAGGGCTCGACGAAAGAGAGTGTTGCGCCCTTCGAATATTGGCCATAGCTGACCGACGCTTTGGCGAATTGGCCGCGCCCCATCAGGTTGCGATCGGCGATACTGATTTCCGAGAGAAAGCCTTGCGCAGTCGAATAGCCGCCCGAAACTGAGAACTCGCCGGTCGGCTTTTCTTCCACATTGACGTTGACCACCACGCGATCGGGAGCTGAGCCCGGCTCGTTGGTGATCTTGACCGTCTTGAAGTAGTCGAGGTTCTTCAGCCGTCGCTCGGCACGATCGATTAGCGCACGGTTATAGGCGTCCCCCTCGCCGATATCGAATTCGCGGCGGATCACATAGTCGCGGGTGCGAGTATTGCCGATAATATTGATGCGCTCGATATAGGCGCGGCTGCCTTCGTCGACGACGAATGCGACATTGATAGTCTTAGCTCTGAAAGTCGCGGTCGCCGCGCGGATGCACTGTGGCGAAGGCATAGCCACGCTTGGCCGCCTCGATGGTCATCGCCTCGACGGTCTTTTCGACCCGATCGGCGTTGTAGACGTTGCCCGATGAGAACTTGAGCTGGCTGCGCAATGAATCCGGTGAAATGGCATGCACGTTCGACACCACTTCGAGTTTGCCGACGTGATATTGGCTGCCTTCATCGATGGTGAAGGTGATGATGAAACCCTTTTTTGCAGGGTCATAGGCGCCGACCGCCGAAACGATGCGTATGTCGGCATAGCCGTGCTGGAGATAAAAGCGCCGCAGCAAGTCGCGGTCGGCTTCAACCCGGTCCGGATCGTAGATATCGGTCGTCTGCAGGAAGCTGAACAGGCCGGTTTCGGTAGTCTTGATCACCCGCTGTAGGCGGTTGCTCGAGTACGCGTGGTTTCCGACGAAGATGATATCCTTGATACCGGTTTTCTCGCCTTCCTTAATCTCGAATACCAGGTTGACGCGGTTGTTCGGCAATTCGATGATTTTGGGCACGACCGAGACGTCGAAACGGCCGGTGCTGTGGTAGATCGCAATGATTCGCTGCACATCGGCCTGCACGGTCGGCTTCGACAGCGTTCCGCGCGCCTTGGATTGGACTTCGGCCTTAAGCTGCTGATCCTTGGCTTTTTTGTTGCCCTCGAAGACAACGTCGTTGATGATCGGGTTTTCCACCACTGTGATCACCAGCTTGCCGCGCGCATCGTGGTAACGCACGTCCGAGAACAGGCCCGTGCCGTAGAGGGCCTGGACGCCGTCATTGATCTCGCCAGCGCCCAGCCGGCCGCCGGGGCCAGGACGGAAATAGGAGCGGATGGTCTCCGCCTCGACCCGGCGGTTACCCTCAACGACGATGCTGCTGTTGGAAACGGCTTGCGCGACAGCGGCGCCCGAGGACGCAAGCGTCAAACAGGCCGCGCCGACAATAACCCCGCCGAGGACCAAGCAACTCAGAGCTAGTCCCCGTACCACCCGCACTCCAAGTCCCATGCGCTACGCGCCCTATTGATCCCTGCGGCCGCCCCCGTCGGCGGTTTCGCCAGATTTCCGGGCCGACTTGCGCCTGCTTTGTACAGCGTTTTCATCGCAGTGCAAACGACCCGGTCAGCCCAACTTTCCCTTTTCCCTCAAAAAGTTGCCCCTAGGCAACGGTTACGAGGTGGCCAGGTGGAGGATGTCATTAAAGGTTGCAAAAATCATCAATAAGACGACGAAGGCAAAGCCAATTCGGAAGCTTAATTCCTGGGCTCGCTCGGACAGCGGCCGGCCGCGAACCGCTTCGATTCCATAGAACAAAAGGTGACCACCGTCGAGCAGCGGGATCGGAAACAGGTTCAAAAGCCCGATCGAGACCGACAGCACAGCCGTCAGGTGGATGAGGGCGGCAAAGCCCGCCGTGGCGACCTGGCCGGAGACCTGGGCGATACGGATCGGCCCGCCCAGCTGGTCGGCGGCTTCCCGGCCGGTAAAGACCCCGCCGATATAGGACAGCGTACGGTCGACCACGAACCAGGTCTCTTGCGCGCCGGCCACGATCGCCGTCAGCGGACCCATCTTCTGCGTCTTGATGTCGCCGGCCGCCATCGAGCGGCTGATACCTAGGATACCCAGCCGGTGCACATTGCCGAAATTGTCCTTGATCTCTTTGAGCTGCGGCGTCGCCTTGAGCGTGAGCATCGCATTTCCGCGCTCGACCTGAATGGTCAGCTGCTCGCCGGCGGCGATGCTCACAATCCGCTGCATTTCCGCGAAGGTTTCGATCTTCTCGCCATTGATGGCGGTCACGAGGTCGCCCGGCTGGAAGCCGGCAGCGGCAGCGGCGCTGGCTGCCTGCACGGTATCGACCCGCGCGGTCGCGGACTGCTTACCGTTGATCATGAAAATGCCGGCGAATATCAGGATTGCCAGCACGAAATTCGCGAATGGCCCGGCCACGACGACCGCAGCGCGCGAGGCCACCGGCTGGAATACGAAGCTGTCTTTCTTTTCGGCCTCGCTCATGACGGCGGTGGCGGCGGCATTGTCGGGCACGCTGGCGGCATTGTCGTCGCCGATAGAATTTCACATAGCCGCCGAGCGGCACCGCGGAGAGTTTCCAGCGGGTGCCGTAGCGGTCGTTAAAACCGGCTATTTCGGGCCCAAAGCCGAGCGAGAAGGCGGTCACCTTGATGCCGCATAGCCGAGCCACCAGAAAGTGGCCAAGCTCATGAAAAAACACGACAACTGCGAGCACAAACGCAAACGGCACGATGTAACCGACCATCCCGCCGCCGAAAGCGCTTAGGCTCCCCATAATGTCAAAAAGCATTACTACCCTCTCCCGCCGGATTGGCGCCCGTCGTACCCGATAGACTTCCTAGGATGCCTTTGCGGCAATTTCGGGCAAGAGGTCCCGGGCCATCGATCTAACAACATGGTCAACGCCCAAAGCAGCATCGATTCCTGTGGGTTCCGCCATTAGGCCGCGTCCGGAGGCTGCATCCAGCGTCATTTCCACCAGCCTTGCGATAGCGGTGAAACCGAGGCGGCCGGCGATGAATTCGGCCACCGCCACCTCATTGGCGGCGTTAAGCACGGTCGGCGCCGCCCCGCCCAGCCGCATGGCATGCATGGCGAGGCCTAACGCCGGAAAGCGGACGAGGTCCGGCGCCTCGAAGGTCAGTTCGCGCAGCTTGGCCAGATCGAGTTGGACGGCGGGGCCATCGATCCGGCGCGGCCAGGCCAAACAGTGCGCGATCGGGATGCGCATGTCGGGCGAGCCCAATTGGGCCACCACGGAGCCGTCGCGGAATTCCACCAGCCCATGCACCACCGATTGCGGGTGTACTAGCACGTCGATCTCGTCGGGCTTGAGCGCGAACAGATGCTGCGCCTCGATCAGTTCGAGGCCCTTGTTCATCATGGTCGCGGAATCGACCGTGATCTTGGGGCCCATCGACCAATTGGGATGGCGCAGCGCCTGCTCGAGCGTGGCGTTGCGGATTTGCTCGGCCGACCAGGTACGGAACGGGCCGCCCGAGGCGGTCAAGATGATGCGCTTGATGTCCTCGCGATGGCCGGAGCCCATGGCCTGGAAGATCGCGTTGTGCTCGGAATCGACCGGCAACACGGTCGCACCGGTTGCGCCCGCGCGGCGCATGAACAACGCGCCGGCGCACACCAGGCATTCTTTGTTGGCAAGCGCGACGGTGACGCCGCGCTCAATAGCGGCAAGTGTTGGTTTCAAGCCGACCGCGCCGCTGATCGCCGCCATCACCCAATCGGCCGGACGCGTCGCTGCTTCCAGCAGCGCCGCCTCACCTGCCGCTGCCTCTATGCCGCTGCCTGAGAGCGCCGATTTAAGTTCGTCGTAAGCGGCCGCATCCGCGACAACCGCGACCTTGGCCTTCACTTCACGCGCAAGCTTTGCCAGTTCCTTGGCACTGCGGCGCGCGGTCACCGCCTCGACGCGATAGAGGTTTGCGTTACGCTTGATCAGATCGACCGTGCTCAAGCCGACCGAGCCGGTAGCGCCAAGGATCGTAACGCTGCGCGGCGCAGCTTTAGGCGGCGTTTTCGAAGGCACCAGGCGGGTCGCGGTCATGCGCTCACCACACCAAGAGACCGCGTGCGGTGGCATCGAACCCGCCGCGCGCCAGTCCGATTACGCAGCCGACGAGGGCCGCCGCCCAGAAACCATCAAGCCGGTCCATGACCCCGCCATGGCCGGGAATGATCTGGCTTGCATCTTTGGCGCCGAATTGCCGTTTGACCCAGGACTCAAGCAAATCGCCCAACTGCGCCGCCACCGACAGCAGCAGCGCAATGCTGACGATCGCGATCCAATGCAAAAATCCGAAAAAGTGCGCGACGACGAGCGCCACGATCACAGCGCCAAGCGTCCCCACAATTGCACCGGACCAGGTTTTCTTCGGACTAATGGCGGGCGCCAGTTTCGGTCCGCCGAGCGCGCGGCCGGCAAAAAATCCGAGAATGTCGGTGGTCCAAACGACCGCGAACAACAGCATCATCGCGAAAATCCCGTAACGGTCGTCACCGCGTAGCAGCATCGGCGCCAGCAGCAAAGCTCCCGAATAGGCAATGCCGCCGGTGATCCAACCTCGTCTTTCGCGCGGCGCGAATATGGTGGCGGCAAGCGCGCCGAGCCCGACCACAAAGATCGCCGTCAACGGACGGTCGCGCCAGGCGACAAGCCCGGCGACAGCGATGGCGCTCGCGCAAGACGAAAACATCAGCCGATGGGTGGGGCCCGCGACCAGATTGATCCATTCCCACAACACCGCGATGGCAGCCGCACTCCAGAACACCGCGAAGGGCCAGCCGCCCCAATAAGCCGCGAACACCGCCACCGGTGCCAGCACCAAGGCCGACACGATGCGCAGCGCCAGATTGCTCCCCGGCGCGCCGGAAACGGGTTCTGCTTCGGGCACGGGAGTTAGGAACCGGTCTTGGCGACAAGTCCGCCAAACCGGCGCTCGCGCTGCTGATATTCGTGGATGGCTGCCTCAAGGCTGGCGCGGTCGAAATCCGGCCAATTGGTCGGCACGAAAACCAATTCGCTATAGGCCGATTGCCAAAGCAGGAAATTCGACAGCCGCTGCTCGCCGCTGGTGCGAATGACCAGATCGGGATCGGGGATGTCGGGCGCATCCAAATTCAGCGCCAGCCGCTCCATCGTGATGTCCGACGATTTGATCTTTCCCTGCGCTACTTCTTCAGCCAGCCGCTGAGCGGCGCGCGTGATCTCCTGACGCGCGCCGTAATTGAAAGCGACCACAAGTGTGAGCCCGTCGTTGTTTTTGGTGAGCTCTTCGGCCTCGATCAGCAATCGGCCGATATCGGGATCTAGCCCCACGCGCTCACCAGTCACGCGCACGCGCACATTGCTCTTGTGCAGTTCGGCCAGATCGTTGCGCACGAAGCGGCGCAGCAGACCCATCAGCTCCACGATCTCGTTTGCCGGCCGCGACCAGTTTTCGGCGCTGAAGGAAAATATTGTAATGAATTTGATGCCCATCTCGCCGGCGGCGCGGATGATTTTGCGCAAAGCCTCGACGCCGCGCCGGTGCCCTTCCCCGCGCGGCAGGCCCCGCGCCGCAGCCCAGCGGCCATTGCCATCCATGATGATGGCGACATGGCGCGGCACCGCGTCGAACGGCGGCTCGCTGCCCTGCGGATGCTTGGCCTCTGCCATTGGGCGACCTCAGACGGTGAGGATCTCCTTTTCCTTGGAGGACAGCATGTGGTCGATATCGGAAATGCCGGCGTCGGTCGCCTTCTGGATATCGCCGGAAAAGCGGTCGTGATCGTCTTTGCTGATCTTGTGGTCTTTTTCGAGTTTCTTGATCACGTCCATGGCGTCGCGCCGCACGTGGCGCACCGCGACGCGCGCGGTCTCGGCGTATTTATGCGCGATCTTGACCAATTCCTTGCGCCGGTCCTCGTTGAGTTCCGGAATGCGCAAGCGGATGACCTGGCCTTCGGTTGCCGGCGACAGGCCCAGATTGGAATTGACGATGGCCTTTTCGACCGCATGCAGCAGCGAGCGATCCCAGACGTTGACTGAAATCATGCGCGGCTCCGGCACGCTCACGGTGGCCACCTGATTGAGCGGCATTTGCGCGCCATAGGCATCCACCATCACCGGATCGAGCATATGCGCGGAGGCGCGGCCCGTGCGCAGGCCGGACAATTCGGTCTTCAATACCGAACTTGCGCCCTGCATGCGGCGCTTGATTTCGTTGAGATCATGCGTTTCGTTTGCCATGGCGTTTCCTCGAACACGGCGCTCTTTCTCTCGCAAAGCGCGCCGAAGCTTCTGCCCGCCGCTTTCGCGCTATTCGACGACCGTGAAGCGTCCTTTGCCGCGCAGCACGGCTTCGATCGCGCCCTTCTCGGCGATCGAAAACACGATGATAGGCATGTGATTTTCCCGGGCAAGCGCGAAGGCGGTCGAATCCATCACGCGCAAATCCTTCTCGATCGCCTCCTGGTGGCCTAACTTGTCGTAGCGCTTGGCCTTCGGGTCCTTCTTTGGATCGGCGCTGTAGACGCCGTCGACATTGGTGGCCTTGAGCACGGCGTTCGCATCGAGTTCTGCCGCGCGCAACACCGCCGTGGTGTCGGTGGTAAAAAACGGATTGCCGGTGCCGGCGGCGAGCAGCACGACGCGGCCTTTGCCGAGATTTTTTACCGCGCGTTTGCGATTATAGGTTTCACAGACCGCGGGCATGGCCAAAGCCGACAACGTGCGCGCTTCGCGCCCGGCGCGTTCGATGGCCGCCTCCAGCACCAGGCAATTCATCACCGTGGCCAGCATGCCCATGGTGTCGCCGACGGTGCGCGGCACGCCTTGTTCGGAAACTTCAACGCCGCGGAAAATATTGCCGCCGCCGACCACGACGCCGAGTTCGACGCCAAGTTTGGAGGCCGCCACCAAATCGAGCGCCAGACGCTCCACCATTTTCTGATCGACGCCGTAGCCTTGCGCGCCGGTGAGAGCTTCGCCGGATAATTTGACGATGACGCGCCGATAAACCGGGTCAGCCATCTCAATTCCCCTCACGCCGCCGAAAGCGGCACGCCTAGCGCTCAGCTCTGACCGGCCGCGGCCGCGACTTCAGCGGCGAAGTCGGTTTCCTGCTTCTCGATTCCCTCGCCGAGCGCGTAGCGCACGAAGCCGGTGATCTTGATCGGTCCGCCCACTGTGCCTTCTGCTTCCTTGAGCGCTTGCGCGACATTTTTCGACGGATCGTGCACGTAAGCCTGCTCGAGCAAGGTCACTTCTTTATAGAAGGTCTTAAGGCCGTACTCGACGATTTTGTCGATCACGTTGGCAGGTTTTCCCTGCTGTCTAAATTTGTCGGCCAGCACATCTTTCTCGCGCGCGATCATCGCCGGGTCGAGACCGGCGGCATCGACCGCCAGCGGATTGGAAGCTGCGATATGCATGGCGATCATGCGGCCGAGCGTTGCGAGTTCGTCGGCTTTGCCGGCTCGATTTCAAGCGCAACCAGCACGCCGATCTTGCCGAGCCCGTCGCTGACCGAATTATGCACGTAGGCGCCGACCGCGCCTTTGCCGACCGCACAGCATGGCGGCGCGGCGCAGCGTCATGTTCTCACCGATCTTGGCAATCGTGTCGGCGATCGACTCGGCAACCGTGATGGAGCCGGCTTTGGCTGCTTTGATTTTTTCAACGTCGGTGCCGAGCCGAATCGCCACATCGGCGATCATCTTGACCAGACCCTGGAACAAATCGTTGCGCGCGACGAAATCGGTTTCCGAATTGACTTCCACCACCACGCCCTTGGTGCCCGCAACCTTGACGCCGATCAGACCTTCGGCGGCCACGCGGCCGGCTTTCTTGGCAGCCTTGGAGAGGCCCTTCTTGCGCAGCCAGTCGATCGCGGCCTGCATGTCGCCGCCGGTCTCCGACAGCGCGCCCTTGCAATCCATCATGCCGGCGCCGGTCGACTCGCGCAGCTCCTTGACCATTTGAGCAGTGATATTTGCCATCGCAATCCTTCTTCTGCGTCATCGCCCGAACGTTACGGACGGCAGGCGCAGGCCCTACTCGGCCTCCGCCGTCAGTTCCTTGGCTTTGGCGACCCAACCATCGACGCGGCCGGGCAGCCCCACTTCTTCGCCGATATTGTGCGCGGCTTTTTCGTTGAGCTCCGCAATCTGCGAATAATGGAAGATGCCAAGATCGTTGAGCTGCTTTTCGATGGCCGGCGAAATGCCGGGCAGTTTTTTCAAATCGTCGGCAACGCCGCGCGGACCGGGCAGCGGCTCGAAGCCGAGATCGGCCATGGCCGGCGCGGTCGGCACCGGCTCCACGATCGGCTTTTCGGCAGCGCCGATATCGACGCCGCGTTCGCCTTGCGCGCGCGAAATGCCGTCGATCGCGGCCTTGGCGATCAGATCGCAATAGAGCGTGACGGCGCGGCTGGCGTCGTCATTGCCGGGCACGGCGTAGGTAATGCCGTCCGGATCGGAATTGGTGTCGACGATCGCGGCGACTGGAATGTTCAGGCGCCTGGCTTCCTTGATCGCGATGTCTTCTTTGTTGGTGTCGATCACGAACAGCATATCCGGCACGCCGCCCATGTCCTTGATGCCGCCGAGCGAGCGGTCGAGCTTGTCGCGCTCGCGCTGCATGGTGAGGCGCTCTTTCTTGGTGTAGCCGCCGGCGGCCTCGCCGGAACTGAGCATCTCGTCGAGCTTGCGCAGGCGCGAGATCGAGCCGGAGATGGTTTTCCAGTTGGTGAGCGTGCCGCCGAGCCAGCGCGAATTGACGTAATACTGCGCCGATTGTTTGGCCGCTTCTTTGATCGCGTCCTGCGCCTGGCGCTTGGTGCCAACGAACAGAATGCGGCCGCCTTTGGCGACGGTGTCGCTTACCGCCTGCAGCGCGCGATGGAGCATCGGCACGGTCTGGGCGAGATCGACGATGTGAATATTGTTGCGGGTGCCGAAGATGTAACTACCCATCTTCGGGTTCCAGCGGTGGGCCTGATGGCCGAAATGCACGCCAGCTTCCAAAAGCTGACGCATGGTGAAGTCAGGAAGCGCCATAATCTTCTCCGGTTGATCCGCCGCGGACGTGTGTGAGCCCCGTGAAGGGACCACCGGAAGGCCTTTTTGACCCATTGTCGGGGCCTAAAGCCAAACGTCCGCGTGAGTGATGAGGCGGCTTATATAGCGACGATTACACCGATGCAAGAGCGGCGCGGCCGGGCTGAAACGGAAAAAACCCTTATAGCGCCTCGACTTGCACGACCCCCGGCACCGCCTTGATGGCGCCGGCGATCTGCGGGGATACCTTGAAGCGGCCGGGCAGTTTCACCTCGACCTCGGTGCCTTGGGCGAGCATCAGCACCACACTCACCTCGCCATCGCCATTCGGCTTGGCCGCGCGCGGCACGCTTTCGAGCCGCTTGACCAGACCCTCGAGCGGCTTGGCGTCGCGCAAGAAAACGCGCAGGCCTTGTTGCAAATTGGCGGCGGCTTCATCGAGCGGCTCGACCGACTGGATGCGCGCGCGCACGTCGTCGCCTTGCACCTCGGCTGAGAGGAACAGCAGCACCGCCGTGCCCGGCTCCAGTAGATCGCGATGCTCGGCCAGCCCTTCCGAGAATATCACCGCCTCGTAATGGCCGGTCGCATCGGAGAGCCCGATGATGCCCATCTTGCTGCCCGTGCGCGTGCGCCGCTCCTGGCGCGCCACCACGGTGCCGGCCACGCGGCCCGCCGTGACGCCATTCTTCACCGCGCGGGAGAATTCCGCCCAGGACTGCACGCGCAGTTTTTTGAGCACCGCGGCGTAATCGTCGAGCGGATGGCCGGAGAGGAAAAAGCCGACCGCCTCGTATTCGCGCTTCAAGCGCTCGGCCGGCAGCCAGGCTTCGATATTGGGCAGCGCTATGGTCTCGCGTTGCGCGCCGCCGCCGCCGAATAATTCGCTCTGGCCGACGACGGCCGTGTCATGGGAGCGCTGCGAGCGCGCCAATATCGCATCGACGGCGGGGAAGACGCGCGCGCGGTTGCGCTCGAACTCGTCGAAGGCGCCGGCCGCGGTCAGGCTTTCCAGCACGCGCTTGTTAATGGCGCGCGGATTGATGCGGTCGGCGAAATCGGCCAAATCGGCAAAGGGCCGGCTTTCGCGCGCGGCGATGATCGCCTCCACCGCCAGTTTGCCGACGCCTTTGAGCGCTGCGAGCGCGTAGATGATGGTGTTGCCGTCCACTTCAAAGTCGACGCTCGAGCGGTTGATCGAGGGCGGCGCCACTTCGATCGCCAGCCGCTCGGCCTCGGCGCGAAATTCGGCGAGCTTGTCGGTATTGCCCATGTCGAGCGTCATGGTGGCGGCGAGGAATTCGACCGGGAAGTTCGCTTTCATAAAAGCGGTTTGATACGTGAGCAGCGCGTAAGGCGCCGAGTGCGATTTGTTGAAGCCGTATTCGGCGAATTTGGCGCAGGCATCGAAGATGGTGTCGGCGATGGCCTTGTCGACGCCGCGCTCGGTGGCGCCGGTAAGGAAGCGCCCGCGCTGGGCGTCCATTTCCTTTTTGATCTTCTTGCCCATGGCGCGGCGCAAGATGTCGGCTTCCGCCAGACTGTAGCCGGCAAGATCGCGCGCGATCTGCTGCACCTGCTCCTGGTAGGTGATGATGCCGTAAGTGGCGGCGAGGATCGGCTCCAGTTTCGGATGCAGATATTCGATCGGCTCGTAGCCGAGTTTGCGCGCGCAATAAGTCGGGATATTCGCCATCGGACCAGGGCGATAGAGCGCGACCAGCGCGATCAGGTCCTCGAAGCGGTCGGGCCGCATGTCGATGAGCGCCCGCCGCATGCCCTGGCTTTCCACCTGGAACACGCCGACCGTGTCGCCGCGCGCCAGCATCTCGAAGGTCTTGGGATCGTCGAGCGGGATCTTGAGCAGATCGATGGCGATGTCGCGGCGGCGCACGAGTTTCACCGCGCGGTCGAGCACGGTGAGCGTCTTGAGGCCGAGGAAGTCGAATTTCACCAGCCCCGCCTGCTCCACCCATTTCATGTTGAACTGGGTCACCGGCATGTCCGATTTCGGATCGCGGTAGAGCGGCACCAGATCGGTGAGCGGGCGGTCGCCGATGACGATGCCGGCGGCATGCGTCGAGGCGTGGCGGTTAAGCCCTTCCAGTTTGCGGGCGATGTCGAAGGCGCGCTTGACCACCGGGTCGCTGTCGCGCTCGGCCTGCAGACGCGGCTCGCCTTCGATGGCTTGCGCCAGCGTCACCGGCGCTGCCGGATTCTGCGGCACCAATTTGCACAGCTTGTCGACCTGGCCGTAGGGCATTTGCAACACGCGGCCGACGTCGCGCAACACGCCGCGCGCTTGCAGCGTGCCGAAGGTGATGATCTGCGCCACCTGATCGCGGCCGTAGCGCTCCTGCACGTAGCGGATCACTTCGTCGCGCCGGTCCTGGCAGAAGTCGATGTCGAAATCCGGCATCGACACGCGCTCGGGATTGAGAAAGCGTTCGAACAAAAGCCCGAAGCGGATCGGATCGAGATCGGTGATGGTGAGCGAATAAGCGACCAGCGAGCCTGCGCCGGAGCCGCGGCCGGGGCCGACCGGGATGCCTTCTTTCTTGGCCCATTGGATGAAGTCGGCGACGATCAGGAAATAGCCCGGATATTTCATGTTGGCGATGACGCCGAGCTCGAAGTCGAGCCGCTCGCGGTATTCGTCTTCGGTGACGCCGGGCGCGAGCCCTGCGGTCGAGAGCCGCAGCGTGAGGCCTTCTTGCGCGCGCTTGCGCAATTCGGTCGCCTCGTCGAGCGCGCTGCCGCCCTCGCCCAGCAGGAAGCGCGGCAAAATCGGATTTTGCGTATGCGGGCGGAACGTACAGCGCTCGGCGATCTCGACGGTATTGGTGAGCGCTTCCGGCAGATCGGCGAACAGCTCGACCATTTCGGCGCGGGTCTTGAAGCGATGTTCCGGCGTCAAATGCCTGCGGTCGGTCTCCGACAGCAGGCGGCCTTCGGCGATGCAGATCAGCGCATCATGCGCTTCGTAGTCTTGCGCGGTGGCAAAAAACGGCTCGTTAGCCGCGACCAGCGGCAGCGAATGCGCGTAAGCCAGATCGATCAAAACCGGCTCGGTCATGCGCTCGTTGGCGGTGCCGTGGCGCTGCAACTCGACATAAAGCCGGTCGCCAAAAGCCGCTTTAAGCGTCAGCAGCCGCGAGGTGGCGAGATGGCTTTGGCCGGCGGCAATGGCGCAATCGAGCGGGCCGCTGGGGCCGCCGGTGAGACAAATGACGCCGTCGGTTTCGCCTTTGAGCCAGTCGAGCGCGAGGCGCGGCTTTTCGGTCGGCGGCGTATCGAGGAAGGCGCGCGAGGACAGCCGCATCAGGCTGCGATAGCCGGCCTCGTTGGCGGCGAGCAGCACGACGCGCGCGCGCTCGGGCTGGGCGACGCTGCCATTGCGGGCGCCATGATCGGTGTCGGCGAAGTCGAGGCTAAGCGCGCAGCCGACGATCGGCTGGATGCCGGAGCCTGAAAGTTTTTCGGAGAATTCCAGCGCCCCGAACATGTTGTCGGTGTCGGTGAGCGCGAGCGCTGCCTGCTTATCGGCCTTGGCAAGCTCGGCCAGGCGCGTGAGCGTGAGCGCGCCTTCCAGCAGCGAAAATGACGAGTGCACGTGCAAGTGCACGAAATCGAGGGTGGACAAGCTGTGATTCCTTTTGTCCGCCAGAGTGGGGACGCGAAGGCCTCAAGTCCACCCGCCCGTGCGGCGCGGCATCATCTTTCCCCGTCATCCTGAGGTGCGGGCAAAGAGCAACGGACGACGAACCCCGTCATGCCGGCTTCGGGCCCTAAAAGGCGCCCTTAGCCCGGCAATGACTTACGCGGGTACGCCAACGCCACGCGACCAGACGCCACCGGACAATTCGACACACTCCGACGATTACCGAACGCATTACAGATTACTGAACACTTGCGACCAGATGGCGATCATGCCGACGAACAGCGACAACGAGGCAAGCGCGGCGGCTTCTTGAACGACGGCTTTGAACATGGAATCTCCCCTAAGAACGGACAGAGAACATAGTTCATGGTCTGTTCTAGAGTCAAGGGCAAAGAAAGCCCGCGTGCCGAGCCGCAATAATAATATTTAAAATCAATAGCTTAGTTGAAGTGTTTGATGTGAGGCGCCCCTCACTTCAACTCCACCACCTGGCCCTCTTTCAACGTCACGCGCCGGTCCATGCGGGCGGCGAGCTCCAAGTTGTGGGTGGCGATGATGGTGGCGAGCCCCGAGGCGCGCACCAGCTGGGTCAAAGCCGCAAATACGTGATCGGCGGTATGCACGTCCAAGTTCCCGGTCGGCTCGTCGGCGAGCAATATTCTTGGAGCATTGGCGACCGCGCGGCCGATGGCGACGCGCTGCTGCTCGCCGCCGGAGAGTTCCGGCGGGCGATGCGTGAGCCGGTCTTGCAGGCCTAAATACGTGAGCAATTCGACCGCGCGCTTTTTTGCCTCTTTGCGCGTGAGGCCGGCGATCATCTGCGGCAGCAGCACGTTCTCCAGCGCGGTGAATTCGGGCAGCAGATGATGCGACTGGTAGACGAAGCCGATCTCGTTGCGGCGGATGCGGGTGCGCTCCAGGTCGGACAAAATCGCGGTGGCGCGGCCGTCGATATAGACATCGCCATGGTCGGGATGTTCGAGCAGGCCGGCGATATGCAGCAGCGTCGATTTGCCGGCGCCGGACGGCGCCACCAGCGCGATCGATTGGCCCGGGCCAGACCGCAAGCTCCGCGCCGTTGAGGATGTGCAGCGTCTCGTCGCCCTGGCGGTAATGCCGCTCGATGCCGTGCAGATAGAGGATGGGCAAGTCCTCCTTCCGCTCGGGCGCGGCTGCGTCGGGGGCGGTCATGGTGTCACTCATAACGCAGCGCCTCCACCGGATCGAGGCGGGCCGCGCGCCAGGACGGATAGAGCGTCGCCAGGAACGAGAGCACCAGCGCCATCACCACCACCGCGCTGGTTTCGCCGGTATCCATGTCGGCGGGCAGATGCGAGAGGAAATAGAGTTCAGGCGAGAACAATTCGGTATTGGTCAGCCATGACAAAAATTGCCGGATGTTCTCGATGTTGAGACAGATAATGACGCCGAGCAGGAAGCCGACCAGCGTGCCGACGACGCCGATGGCAGCACCGGTGATCAGAAACACGCGCATGATCGAGCTTTGGGTTGCGCCCATGGTGCGCAAAATCGCGATGTCCTGGCCTTTGTCCTTCACCAGCATGATCAGGCCGGAGACGATATTGAGCGCCGCCACCAGCACGATCAGCGTCAATATCAGGAACATCACATTGCGCTCGACTTGCAGCGCATTGAAGAAGGTGGCGTTGCGCTGGCGCCAGTCGATCATGAAAATCGGGCGTTGCGCCGCGTCCTGCACCGCCTTGCGGAAGCGGTCCACGTGATCGGGATCGTCGGTATAGACCTCGATCGCGGTCACATCGCCGGCGCGGTTGAAATAGGCCTGCGCTTCCTTCAGCGGCATGAACACGAAGGCTGAATCGTATTCCGACATGCCGATCTCGAACACGGCGGCGACCTTGTAGATCTTGATGCGCGGCGTCGTGCCCATCGGCGTCACCGCGCCGCGCGGCGCAACAAGCGTGATGTTGTCGCCCGCGCGCAGCGACAGCTGATCGGCGAGCCTGCGCCCGATGGCGACGCCCTGCCCTTCGTCGAAGCCCGCGAGCGAGCCTTGCTTGATGTTCTTGGCGACCGAGGGAAGCCCCTCCAGGTCCTTGAGGCGAATGCCGCGGATCAAGACGCCGCCGGCGTTGAACGGCGATGACGCCAGCGCTTGGCCCTCGACGATGGGCGCGGCCAGCCGAATGCCTTTAACGCTGGCGATGCGCGCGGCGACGGCTTCCCAGTCGGTGAGCGGCTTTTCTAACGGCTGGACCAGCAGATGGCCGTTGAGACCCAGGATTTTGTCGAGCAGTTCTTTGCGGAAGCCGTTCATCACCGCCATCACGATGATGAGCGTGGCGACGCCCAGCACGATGCCGAGGAAGGAAAATCCGGCGATGACCGAAATGAATCCTTCTTTGCGCCGCGCCCGTAAGTAGCGCAGCGACAGCATCCATTCGAACGGCGAAAAGGGCCGCGTCCCGTTGGGCTCGCTCATTGAGGCTTGGTTCCCGTACCCGGGATTTTCACACGATTCTGGCGGTTTCAAGCCCTGAATTCCGGCCAAAGTCCTTGGCCGCACACAGGTTTTTTGGGCCCCGAGGTCCATAGTCTGTGGCATGCCCGGCCGTGACGGTGTCGGACGCTACTTTGTCAGCAAATCCAGCGCCGCCGCCGGCGTCATGATCTCGCGCGACCCATCGGCGCGTTTCTTCACCTCGACCTTGCCTTCGGCCAAGCCCCGCGGCCCGATCAGCACCTGCCAGGGCACCCCGATGAGATCGGCGGTGGCGAATTTTGCCCCGGCGCGCTTCGTCGAGGTCATCGTAGAGCACCTCGACGCCTTTGGCCGTGAGATCGCGATAAAGCTGCTCGCAAGCCGCGTCGGTCGCGGCATCGCCCTGCTTCAAATTGAGGATCGCGACCTTGAACGGCGCCACCGCCTCCGGCCAGATGATGCCGGCATCGTCATGCGAAGCCTCGATGATGGCGGCGACCAGGCGCGACGGCCCGATGCCGTACGAACCCATATGCACCGCTACTTCCTTGCCGTCCGCGGTCTGAACGGTTGCCTTCATCGGCTCGGAATATTTGGTGCCGAAATAGAAAATATGCCCGGCCTCGATGCCGCGCGCCGAAATCTGCTTGTCGGCGGGGATTTTCGCAAACGCCGCAGCGTCGTGCATGTCGGAGGTCGCCGCGTATTGCGAGGTCCATTTGTCGACGATTGTCTGCAAGCCGGCGATGTCGTCGAAATTCACGTCCGCGCCCGGCACCGCAAAATCGAGATAGTCCTTGTGACAGAACACTTCCGATTCACCGGTCGAGGCGAGGATGATGAATTCGTGGGACAGGTTCCCGCCGATCGGCCCTGACTCGGCGCGCATCGGAATGGTCTTGAGGCCCAGCCGCTGGAAGGTGCGCAAGTAAGCGACGAACATCTTGTTGTAGGAATGCGTCGCGCCGGCCTGGTCGACGTCGAACGAATAAGCATCCTTCATCAGAAATTCGCGGCCGCGCATCAGCCCGAAACGCGGGCGCACCTCGTCGCGGAATTTCCACTGGATGTGATACAGATTGAGCGGCAAATCCTTGTAGGATTTCACGTAAGCGCGGAAGATCTCGGTGATCATTTCCTCGTTGGTCGGCCCATAGAGCATGTCGCGCTCGTGGCGATCCTTGATGCGCAGCATCTCCTTGCCATAGGCGTCGTAGCGCCCGCTCTCGCGCCACAGATCGGCCGATTGGATGGTCGGCATCAACAGTTCGATGGCGCCGGAGCGGTTCTGCTCCTCGCGCACGATCTGCTCGATCTTTTTGAGCACGCGCAAGCCCAGCGGCAGGAAGGCGTAAATGCCGGCCGCCTCCTGCCGCATCATGCCGGCGCGCAGCATCAGCCGGTGCGAGACGATCTCCGCCTCTTTCGGGGTCTCGCGCAAAATCGGCAGGAAAAAACGGGATAGGCGCATTTTGGCTATCGCTTCGGGGGACTAGAGATAATCGGACGCAGCGAGTGAAAGCGGATTGGTGGGCAAAAGACAAGACCCCGCAATGACGGGCGAATTCCTACAAGCTGAAATGCGCGTAGGCTTTCAGCTTTTCCAGCTTCTGCATGACCGGGAAGGAAATCCAGGCGCGGTCGCTCAAATGCGGCACCCGCGCGATGTCGATCGTCTGCGCCAGCTTGCGCACGTAATAAAGCTCTTCCTTCGACTGGATCTTGAAGGCGGCAAACTCTTGCTGGCCCTCGCGCAGATCGGCATCGGAAATGGCCGCGTTGAAGCGCCGCTTCCAGGCCGACTCCTGCGGGCTGACATCGAGGCCGGCGCCTTCGCCGAACGGCACCTTGCTGCGGTCGCGGATCGATTGCGGCAGCTCCGGATAGAGGTCGTAGAGATCGCGCAACGGCGCCTTGCCGCGCGGCAGCCCGCCGACCTCGCGCACCAGCGCGGACGCGTCAATGCCGAGCGCATAATTGACTATCGAGGGATCGAGGAACGGCTCGCGCGTCTCCACCTGATGACGCATGGAGCAGCGGTCGACGCGCTGCAGGCTGACGCGATGCATCAGATCGAGGCATTCGTCGCGGATCGGACGGCCATCGACATCGGCTTCGTGGAAAGCGAGTTCGAGCGGCGCATAGCCGCAGAACAGCTCGTCCGCGCCCTCCCCGCAGAGCGCGACGCGGAAGCCGTCGCGATGCATGTGCTCGGCGGCGAGCAGCGAGCAGACCGCGCCGCGCACCAGATTGGGCTCAAAGGATTCGGTCACCTCGACCACGCGGTCGATGAGCGAAAACGTCTCTTCGCTTTCCGCGTCGAACGGAACCATGCGCAAATCAAAGCCGGTGCGCTCGGCATATTCCGCGGCGTAGCGATAGTCGGGCGCGTCAGGGCCGCCGACGAAATAGCCGGGCGCCTCGGGCCGGTGCTGCCGCGCATAGTGAGCCACCAGCGTCGAATCGATGCCGCCGCTGAACAGCGTTGCGACCGGCAGCCCGGGCGGCAACCGCAGCCGCACGGCTTCCGCCAGCAAGCGATCGAGCGTGCGGGGATCGTGTTCCACCGGCACATCGCTGCGCGGATAAATCGGCGATTTGAAGCGCACGCAGTTCTTGCGCGACAGCGCGTAGCCGGGCGGCAGCAGCATGACCTGCGCCTGCTCGACCGTGTCGAGCAGCGGCTTCATCTCCGAGCAGAACAAAAAGCCGGTCTTGCCCTGGATGACATAAAGCGGCTTGACGCCGAAGGGATCGCGCGCGGCGAGGAATTCGCCGCTGGCAAGATCGAGCGCGACGAAGGCATACATGCCGATGAAGCGCTCAAGCGCGCGAAAGCCCCAGACCTGCAGCGCATTGGCGAGCAGTTCGGTGTCGGATTCGGTGCGGAATGGGATGCCGGATTTAATTAGCTCCTGGCGCAATTCGGCGTGGTTGTAGATTTCGCCGTTGAAGGAGACCGCCAGTCGATTGGTGGATGAGAGCTGCGGCTGCACCGCGTGCTCGGCATCGACGATTCGCAATCGCCGGGTGCCCATGGCGGTATTCGGGCCGGCCACCGCTATCGGATCGGTGACGTCGCCGCGATGGAGAATGCCCTGGATCAGCAGGTTGACGGTGGTTTCGGCCTCGGGCCAATCGATCGCAACCGCAAATCCGCACATAAAAAGCCCTTCTCGTCATCGGCTTCCGGCCGTTCAGACCGGGTTAACCATATCGGCCCAGGCATGAAATTTTGCTTAATTCATGGGCTAAAGCGGCCCAAAAGCCTGGAATAAGTGGCTCCGCCGGGCGTTTTTATAGGTTGAAGACTGGATGGCGCACGCCTCGTTCCGGCCTGCGCACCGGAATCAGAACCCCGGCTGCGGGAATTAGAGCTAAGGTCAAAGGTGGGGCTAAGGACGGCGCGTATCATGCGTTTGCGGCAGCGGCGGTTTTTAAGTGTGCTGGCGATCTACGCGGTCGCGCTGCACACCGTGTTCTTGGGCTTTGCGCCGATCGGCGCAGCGCAAGCCGCCGCGAGCGATCCCTTCTCCGTTATTTGCCACAGCGTTGCGCCGACAGATGACGCGCCTGGCGCGGCCGATCATTTGGTTCCAGGCCACGCCTGCGAGCATTGCAATCTGTGCAACGCCACGGCGCCGCCGGCAGCGCCTGATGTCGCGCTCGCCGGCAGCATTAGCCCAGCGCGCATCCTGCACGTGCTGCGTCCGGTATCGGCTGCGCCCGCCACCGGCGTCGCTTTCCGTCCCAACCTTGCGCGAGGTCCTCCGGCTTTCGTCTGACAATCGCTTTTTTCCATCGTTTGTCTCGACGAATTCGGAGTGACCTATGTCCAACCGCATGTTCCATGCGGCCCTTTGCGGGGCCGCCCTGCTCGCCACGCTCGGCGTCGCGCGCAGCCATGAGATCGTCGGCAACCGGATGTTTCCGGCGACGCTCACGATCGACGATCCTGGCGTTGCCGACGAGTTGGCGCTGCCGACCATCGCTTTTTTCAAGACCGGCGACGACCCTTCCGTCAAACAGCGCGACATTTCCGCCGAATATTCCAAACGCATTACGGAGGATTTTGCCGTCTCCTTCGCGCCGACCTGGACGCGCATCTACGCGCCCGGCGGGCCGATGATGAACGGAGCGAGCGGCTTCCAGAATATCGAGACCACGCTCAAATACCGCGTGATCAGCAATGCCGAGCATGAATTCGTCGCCTCGATCGGGCTCAATATCGAATGGGGCGGCAGCGGCGCGCAGGACGTAGGCGCCGAGCGCTTTTCCGTCTACACGCCGACGTTTTATTTTGGCAAAGGTCTCGGCGATATGCCCATCGGCATCGCGCGTGCTTTCGCCATCACCGGACAAGTCGGCTATGCGATCCCCGGCGCGGCATCGACCACGACCTATCGATCCTGATTAGCGGCGACGCCGATACCGAATTCAACCCGCGCGTTCTGATCTGGGGCGGTTCGCTGCAATACAGCATGCCGTATTTGAAATCCGCAGTGGTCGATCTCAATTTGCCGGACTTCATCAATCGTCTGATCCCGCTGGTCGAGTTCTCGTTCCAAACGCCGGTCTCGAATACCTCCACCTCCGGCACCGTGACGACCGGCACCGTCAATCCGGGCGTGATTTGGGTTGGCGACAAATTCCAGGTCGGTGTCGAAGCCTTGATCCCGATCAACCGCCAGAGCGGAACCAGCGTCGGCGTCATCGGGCAGCTGCACTGGTTCCTCGACGATATTTTCCCCACCACCATCGGCAAGCCGCTGTTTAGCAACGCCGTCGTTGCAGGAAGGCCGTAACATGCACCGCTTTATGTTTGTCATCGCCAGCCTGGCGCTGCTGCTCTTGGGCGCAGGCCCGGCCTTCGCCCATGCCCATCTTGAGCGCGCAACGCCTGCGGTCGGCAGCACGGTTGCTGCCGCGCCCAAGGAAGTCGTGCTCCTGTTCAGCGAGAAGCTCGAACCGGCCTTTTCCACCATCGAAGTGCGCGACGCCAAAGGCGGCGCCGTGCAAGCCGGCAAGGCCACCGTCGGCGGCGACCGCACCCAGTTGCGCGTGCGGCTCAAGGCGCTTGGGCCCGGGACTTACAAGGTCATTCTGGCGTGTTCTATCGGTGGACACCCACCGCACCCAGGGCGACTTTAGCTTCAAGGTCGGGAAATAGACCTAGCCTGGCTGCGCAGAGAGGTTGGACGGAAGGAAAAAGTGACCGATCCGCTCATTGTCATGCGCAGCCTGCACATCGCCGCGAGCCTGCTCGCGGCCGGCACCGTGGGCTTCACGGTGCTG
Organism: uncultured Alphaproteobacteria bacterium; assembly: GCA_963756805.1. GTDB lineage: Bacteria > Pseudomonadota > Alphaproteobacteria > Rhizobiales > Xanthobacteraceae > Pseudolabrys. The sequence continues at coordinate 29,240 of CAVWPH010000008.1, read as the reverse complement.
GTGGCGGAACCGGTCTTGCGCGCCCGCGCAGCCGCAAGTGGCGTCACGCTGCGGCGCCGCTGGCGCGTGATGACCTGGATCGCGCTTGGCGTTGCGATCCTGACCGGCTTCGGCTGGCTGGCGCTGCTGGCGGCCGACATCTATGGCGCGCCGGTGATCGCGGTGTGCCTGCATGGCGGCGCCTGGTCGGTTTTGACCGGTACGCGTTTCGGTCTGGTGTGGACCTCGCGGCTGGGGCTGGCGATTGCGCTCGGCCTGTTGCTGCTCGGCTCGCTAACGCGGCCCGCGCCATTGCTGCAGCGGATTGCGCAGCTTGTTGCCGCCGCCGCGCTGATCGCTTTGCTAGCGTTTGTCGGCCACGCGGGCGCTGCACCCGGCACCATCGGCGAAATTCACCTTGCCTCCGACGTCGTGCATCTCCTCGGCGCCGGCGCCTGGCTCGGCAGCCTGCCCGCGCTTGCTTTGCTCCTTGCTTATGCGCGCCGCGAAGGCGGCAAAGAATGGCGCGGCATCGCGGCGCAAGTCGCCGGCCGATACTCGGTGCTGGGCATGGTCGCCGTCGGGGCCATCCTGATAAGCGGCCTGATCAATAGCTGGATGCTGTTGAGCGGCCCGCGCGATCTTATTGCGACGGATTACGGCCGCCTGATCGCGCTCAAGGCTGCGTTATTTGCGGCCATGGTCGGCATTGCCTCAGTGAACCGCTTCTACCTCACGCCACGATTGGCGGAACCCGGCTCCTTGCGTGCGCTCACGCGCAACAGCCTCACCGAAACAGGACTTGGACTTTGCGTGATCGTCTTCGTCGGCGCCCTCGGCACCATGCAGCCAACCTCGCATGTGCATGTGGGACCGCCTGACATTCCGGCCGACGCCGCCTTCACCCATATCCATACCGAAGAGGCCATGGCCGACGTCACCATCGATCCCGGCCGCGCCGGCCAGGTCAACGCCACCATTCGCGTGTTGCACGAAGACCTCACACAATATCCGGCTAAATCGGTCACGCTTGCGCTGGATCCGCCCGGCTCCAACCTGCACCCGATTGCACGCGTTGCCGCGCATTTGCCCGACGGCACCTGGCAGGTCGATGCGATTGAACTTTCGCAAGGCGGCATCTGGACGGTGCGCGTTATTATCACAGGCGAGCACGGCGCACCGATTGTGCTCGATGCACCCATCGTGATCGATCGTTGACGGCAAGGAAATTTACGTGACAGCGCTGTATGAATGGGCTAGCGTCTCTGCATCGCATGAATGGAGACCCTCAAATTAAAAAATGGGCTCCGACGGCGGTCCAAGTCTTGGGAGGACGCACGTCCTTGGCGCGCTAAACGCTGCCACTTCGATCAAAAAACAAAAACGGTCGAGGAATAAGGACAACGACATGCGACGAGCAGGGCTTCGTGCCCTGCTCTTTTTTTGACCACTGCCGCTTTTGCTCTCACGCGTCGAGAATTAGCGATGCGGTGGATTGGAAATCCGCTCAATGAAGTCGAGCGGAACCAGCCCGAAGTAATAGATTCCATAGAAGAATCCGAACACGACGGTCGCCATCACCGTGGTCCATGCGAGCTTGCGCCAGACCCGGTGCACCGCCGGCGCGCCCGGATCGGTGCCAAGAATGACCTCGCCGCTCTCCTCCTGGCTGCGCACGCCCCAGGGCAGCACGGCAAACAGCACCACCCACCAGATGATGAAATAGATCGCAATGAAGGTGGTGATCGCCATGCGTTGTCAGGCCTGTTCGAGTTCCACCAGCGTGCCGCAGAAATCCTTCGGGTGCAGGAACAGCACCGGCTTGCCGTGCGCGCCGATTCTCGGTTCCCCATCGCCCAGAACGCGCGCGCCCTGCCGCGTCAAGGTGTCGCGGGCGGCGCGGATGTCGGAAACCTCATAGCAGATGTGGTGGATGCCGCCGTCCGGATTGCGCTCGAGGAATTTCATGATCGGCGAATTGTCGCCCAGCGGTTCCAGCAATTCGATCTTGGTGTTGGGCAGCGTGATGAACACGGTCGAGACGCCGTGGTCGGGCTGCGGCACTGTTGCCGAGACGTCGGCGCCGAGCGTGTCGCGATAAACTTTCGCAGCTTTAGCGATGTCGCGCACGGCGATGGCGACGTGATTGAGGCGGCCGATCATTGATGTCCTCTCATCTATTCCGGCTAAACCATCATACCGTCAATACATGCACATGGCACATCGGCTTTTTGCCCCAGCGCTGCGACAGCTTCGAGCGCACGGCCCGGCGGATGCTTTCGGCAACCGCATCGGGATCGCTGCGGCGTTTGCGCGGTAGCGATTCAAAGGTCTCGATCACCGCATCGTAGACCGCCTCTTCCAGCGAGGCGCCGGCACGGTCGCGCTCGGGGATGCCAATTAAATCGAGTTCGGGGTCGGCGGCCAGCACGCCCTTGTCGGTGATGGCAAGCGCGATCGACACCACGCCGGAGAAACTCAGGCGCTTTCGGTCGGCGACGGTACGGCTGTCGGCTTCCACCAACAGCGTGCCGTCTTTGTAGACGCGCCCCGCCGGCACCTCGTCGATCACGCGCGCGTCCGGCGCCAGCCGCAGCAGATCGCCATTGCGCACCTGGATCACTTGCTTGACGCCGCATTTGCGGGCGAGTGCCGCGTGCTCGGACAAATGCAGCGCTTCGCCGTGCACGGGAACGAGAATGGCGGGCTTGACCCAGCCGATCAGCTCCTCGAGCTCGGCGCGGCGCGGATGGCCGGAGACATGCACCAGATGCGTGCGGTCGGTGATCACCTGGATGCCCTGGTTGATCAGCCCGTTGATGACGCGGCCAACGCCCTTCTCGTTGCCGGGAATGGTGCGGGCCGAATAGATCACCAGATCGCCGCGCGACAGCGTCACGTCGGGATGCTGATCCTCGGCGATGCGCGCAAGTGCTGCGCGCGGTTCGCCCTGGCTGCCGGTGCAAAGCGCCACGACCTTGTTGGGCGGCAGATAACCGTAGGCATCGACCGGGCGCACCTCCGGCATGTCGTTCCAATAGCCGGTCTCGCGCGCGACCTGGATGACGCGATCCATGGCGCGGCCGACAACGACCACTTCGCGATCGGCGGCGCGGGCGGCGGCGGCAACCGAGCGCAAGCGCCCGACATTGGAAGCAAAAGTCGTCACCGCCACGCGGCCGCGCGCGTTCTTCACCAGTTCGGCAATCGTCTTGGCGACATCGGCTTCCGAGGGCGAGCGGCCCTCGCGCACCGCATTGGTGGAATCGCCGATGATGGCGAGGCAGCCCTCTTCGCCGAGCGCGCGCAATTTCTTCTCGTCGGTGCGGTCATTGAGCACCGGCGTTAAATCGATCTTCCAGTCGCCGGTATGCAGCACGGTGCCGAACGGCGTGCGGATGATGAGCGCGTTCGATTCCGGAATCGAATGCGCCATGGTGACCAGTTCGATATCGAACGGCCCGGCTTTGAAGCGGCCGCCGACGGGAATGATCGTCACCGGGATTTCCGGCGCACCCGGCTCGCTCGCGCGTTTGGCGGCGAGCAGCGCCGCCGTGAAAGGCGTGGCAAAGACCGGCACCTTGAGCTTGGGCCAGAGTTCAAGCACCGCGCCGTAATGATCCTCATGCGCGTGCGTGAGCACGAGGCCGACGAGATTTTTGCGTTCCTCCACCAAATAGCGGATGTCGGGCAGGATCAGATCGACGCCGGGAAGATGATCTTCCGTGGCAAACGAAACGCCGAGATCGACCGCGAGCCATGAGCGCTTGCGTTGATCGCCCAAGCCGTAGATCGACAAATTCATGCCGATCTCGCCGACGCCGCCGAGCGGCGCGAAGACCAGTTCCTGGTTGGGGCCCGCCATGCTCAGCGTCCCCCCAAGGCAAAGACTTCGCCGGCCGTGACCAGCGTCACGCCATCTGGCCCGGTCAGCATCAGCCGGCCCAATTCGTCGAGGCCTTCAAAGCGGCCGGAGAGTTCGCGTTCCGGCAATCGCACACGGATGTCTTGGCCAAGGCCTGCCGCGCGCGCCATCCAGTCGGCGCGGATCGACATGAAATCATCGCCCCGCTTCCATTGTTCTGACCCGAACAGGCATCGCGGCGCTGAGCGCGGCAAACAACGCCTCCGGCGTGACCACAGCGCCCGCCAACAACAGATCGGTCGCCGGGTAAAAAGTATCGAGCGGATGGCTGACGCAATTGGCGCCAAAGCCGATGACCACGGCAAAATCGGGATCGCTCTCGCCTTCGATCAGAATGCCGGCAAGTTTATCCGGCCCGAGTAGCAAATCGTTCGGCCATTTGACCTTGAACAGCGGCCCAAGCCGCGTGGCGCAGGCACACAGCGCGTCGTGCATCGCGAGCGCTGCGACAAACGACAGCTGCGGCGCCAGCGCCGGCGGCGACGGATCGCGCAACAACAGACTGGCGTAAAGATTGCCCGGCGGCGAAGTCCATTGATTGCCGCGGCGGCCGCGGCCGGCGCTCTGGCTCTTGGCGGTGATCCACAACGGACCGCGCTCGCCGGCTCGCGCGCGCGCCAGCGCCTCGGCATTGGTGGAGCCGAGAGTGTCGTAACTTTCGTGCCGGACCCCCGCCAGGCCCGTGGCTTCGCGGTTCATTTCAGTGACGCTGCGCTCTCAATCGCGCGTCAGAATAGCGACTTCGCCGCCACCGTGGCTGCCACTAGCAGCGGCGCCGGATAGGCGAAGAACAGAATGTTGACCAGACCCGATACGCCGAGCACGAAGCGCAGCAGCATCGGCATGCTGGCAAAGCTTTTCACCGGCTCGTCGAAATACATGATTTTGACGATGGTGAGATAGTAGAAGGCGCCCACCACGCTGGTGAGCACGCCGATCACCGCGAGCACATAGAGCCCGGCCTTGATGGCGGCGAGGAAGACATAGAACTTCGCAAAGAACCCGGCGAGCGGCGGAATGCCGGCGAGCGAGAACAAGCAGCATCGCGAGGAAGAACGCCATGGTCGGATGCGTGCGCGAAAGACCCGCGAGATCGCTGATGTTCTCGACGAATTTGCCGTCGCGCCGCATCGACAAAATGACCGCGAAGGTGCCGAGCGTCATGGCGACATAGATCGACATGTAAACGAGCACGCCCTGCACGCCTTCAGCGGTGCCGGCGGCAAGCCCCACCAGCGCGTAGCCCATGTGGCCGATCGAGGAATAGGCCATCAGGCGCTTGATGTTGCGCTGGCCGATGGCCGCAAAGGCGCCGAGCGCCATCGAGGCGATGGAGACGAACACCACGATCTGCTGCCATTCGTGGGTGATGCCGGGAAACGCCACGACGGTCGCGCGCACGAAAATGGCGATGCCGGCGACTTTGGGTGCGGCGGCAAAGAACGCCGTCACCGGCGTCGGCGCGCCCTCGTACACGTCGGGCGTCCACATGTGGAACGGCACCGCCGAAATCTTGAAGCAGAAGCCGACGAACAAGAACACCAGGCCGAAGATCAAGCCGATGCTGGCGCCGGCATGCGTCGCCTTGGCGATGGCCTCGAAACTGACCGCGCCGGTGAAGCCGTAAATCAGCGAAGCGCCGTAGAGCAACATGCCGGACGACAGCGCGCCGAGCACGAAATATTTCAAGCCCGCCTCGGTCGAGCGCAGATTGTCGCGGTCGGAGGCCGCCACCACGTAGAGCGCAAGCGACATCAGTTCGAGGCCGAGATAGAGCGCGATCAGGTCGCCGGCGGATATCAGCAGCAGCATGCCGAGCGTGGCGAGCAGAAACAGCACGCCAAATTCGAATTTGTGCTGCTTCTTTTCTTTCAGATAATCGAGCGACAACGTCAACGCGCCGGCCGAGCCGATCAGCGTGAGGATCTTCAGAAAGCGCGCGTAATCGTCGACGATAAAACTGCCGCCGAATAACACGTAACGCCCGGCCGGAAGCGTCAGCAGGAACACGGCCGTCAGTCCCAGCACGCCGATGCACAGACCGTTGACGACGTCGCCGCTGTTTTCGCCTTGGGCGACGCCCGCCATCAGCAGCACCATGGCGCCGATCGCCAGCACGATCTCCGGCAAAATCGGCAGCAGCCCGGAAATTTGCGTGAGCTGGTTCATCGCGCGGTGCTCACCGGAATGATCTGCACCACATGTTCTTTCGGCGCGGTCTCGGCCGCCTTCACTTTGGCCAGCGCCTGATTGTAATTGTCGAGCAGTTGCGTCACGGAGGCCGCCGACATGTCGAGCACGGGCTTGGGCGCGACGCCGAGCAAAATTGTAAGCACGACCAGCGGCGCAAATATCAGCGACTCGCGCCAGCCGATATCCTTGATGCCTTCCAGCGCCGGCTTCAAATTGCCGAAGATCATCTTGCGATAGAGCCAGAGCGCATAACAGGCCGACAGAATGACGCCGATGGTGGCGAGGAATGCCACGCCGGTATTGACGCGGAAGGTGCCGATCAGCGCCAGGAATTCGCCGATGAAGCCCGAGGTGCCCGGCAGTCCGACATTGGCGAGCGTGAACACCATGAATACCGCAGCATAAAGCGGCATGCGGTTAACGAGACCGCCGTAGAAGGCGATTTCGCGCGTATGCATGCGGTCGTAAACGACGCCGACGCAGAGGAACAGCGCGCCAGAGACGATGCCGTGCGAAATCATCTGGAATATGCCGCCGGCAACGCCCTGCGCGGTGGCGGCGAAAATCCCCATCGTCACAAAGCCCATATGGGCGACAGACGAGTAGGCGATCAGTTTCTTCACGTCCTCCTGCATCAGCGCCACCAGCGAGGTGTAGATGATGGCGATGACCGAGAGTGTAAAAATAAGCGGCGCGAAATCGTGACTGGCCGATGGAAACATCGGCAGCGAGAAGCGCAGGAAACCGTAGCCGCCCATCTTCAGCAAAATGGCGGCGAGGATGACCGAGCCGGCGGTCGGCGCTTCGACATGCGCGTCGGGCAACCATGTGTGCACCGGCCACATCGGCATCTTCACCGCGAAGCTCGCAAAGAAGGCAAGCCACGCCCATTTCTGCAGCCCAAGCGGGAAGCCGTGGCGTAAAAGCGTGACGATGTCGGTGGTGCCGGCTTCCCAATACATCGCCATGATGGCGAGCAACATGAGCACCGAGCCGAGCAGCGTGTAGAGGAAGAATTTGAAGCTGGCATAGACCCGGCGCTGGCCGCCCCAGACGCCGATGATCAGGAACATCGGGATCAAGCCGCCTTCGAAGAACAGATAGAACAGCACCAGATCGAGCGCGGAGAAGGTGCCGATCATCAGCGTTTCCAGGATCAGGAACGCGATCATGTATTCCTTCACGCGCTTCTGAATCGCGGTCCAGCTGGCGAGAATGCAAATCGGCATCAAGCCGGTGGTGAGGATGACAAAGGGCAGCGAAATGCCGTCGACGCCCATGTGATAATTGGCGATGCCGAGCCAGGCGTGTTTCTCGACGAACTGGAATTCCGGCGAGGTCGGATCGAAGCGACCCACCATCACTAGCGAAATCGCAAACGTCACCAGCGTCGTCCACAGCGCCACCCAGCGCGCGGTGCCGCGCGCGAGGCCGTCATTGCCGCGCACCAGCATGATGAACAGCGCGCCCAGGAGCGGCAAGAAACAAACGACAGATAAAATCGGCCAATTCATTGTGTTTCCTGCGCTAGCGCATCGCGAACATGAACCATGTGATAAAGGCCGCAGCCCCGATCAGCATGGCAAAGGCGTAGTGATAGAGATAACCGGTTTGCAGGCGCATCACGTTGCGCGTCACGTCAAGCACGCGCGCCGATATGCCGTCCGGCCCGAAGCCGTCGATCATCCAACCGTCGCCGTCCTTCCACAGAAAGCGGCCCAGCCATTTGACCGGACGCACGAAGATGAAGTCGTAGAGTTCGTCGAAGTACCACTTGTTGAGTAGGAATCGATAGAGCCAGCCGTTGTGGCGCGCGAGCGCCTCCGGAATGTCCGGCCGGCGCAGATAGAAAAACCAGGCGACGGCTAAGCCGAGGAACATCATCACCGTCGGCAATACGCCGATCTCGAGCGGGACGTGGTGCATGTCCTCGAGCACGGTATTGGTCTTGGCGAAGGTCAATGACTCGCGGAAGAAGCCTTCGACGCCGTGGCCGGCGAAGATTTCCTTAAACGGCAGGCCGGCAAAAATCGAGCCGAAGGCGAGCACGCCGAGCGGGATCAACATCACCATCGGGCTCTCATGCGCATCGCGCCAATGCTGGCGGTCGTGCGGCTCGCCATGGAAGGTCTTGAAGATCAGCCGCCAGGAATAAAACGAGGTGAGCAGCGCAGCGCCGACCGTGCAGATGAAGCCGTAGAACGCCATCGGATTCTTAGCCGACGAAGGCCGCCTCGATGATCGCATCCTTGGAAAAATAGCCGGCGGTGAGCGGAAAGCCGGTGAGCGCCAGCGTGCCCATGACCATCATGATGTAGGTGAAGGGGATGCGATCCTTGAGCCCGCCCATGTGGCGGATGTCTTGCTCGTGATGCATGGCGTGGATCACCGAGCCACAGCCGAGGAACAGCAGCGCCTTGAAGAAAGCATGCGTGAACAAATGGAACATGCCGACCGAATAGGCCCCACAGCCCATGGCGACGAACATGTAGCCGAGTTGCGAGCAGGTCGAATAAGCGACGATGCGCTTGATGTCGTTTTGCACGAGCGCAACGGTGGCGGCAAAGATCGCGGTGGTGGCGCCGATGAAAATGACAAATGTCTGCGCGTTGGGCGCCAACTCAAACAATGGCGACAGCCGCGCCACCATGAACACGCCGGCGGTCACCATGGTGGCGGCATGGATCAAAGCCGAGACCGGCGTCGGACCTTCCATGGCGTCGGGCAGCCAGGTGTGCAGCAAAAATTGCGCCGACTTGCCCATGGCGCCCATGAACAGCAGCAGGCAGGTGATGGTGAGCGCGTCAGGATGCCAGGCGAACAGCGGCAGCGTCTTGCCCACAAGCGAGGGCGCCTGCGCGAAGATTGTGTCGAGGTCGACACTGCCGACCAGCATGAACACCGCGAAAATGCCGAGCGCGAAACCGAAATCGCCGACGCGGTTGACCACGAAGGCCTTGATGGCGGCGGCGTTCGCTTCCGGCTTGTGATACCAGAAGCCGATCAGCAAATAGCTCGCGAGGCCCACGCCTTCCCAGCCGAAGAACAACTGCACCAGATTGTCGGCCGTCACCAGCATCAGCATGGCGAAGGTGAACATCGACAAATAAGCAAAGAAGCGCGGCCGGTACGGGTCTTCTTCCATATAGCCGATGGAATAAAGATGCACGAAGGCCGACACGGTGTTCACCACCACCAGCATCACCGCGGTGAGCGTGTCGATGCGCAGCGACCATTCCACCGTCAATTTGCCGGAGGCAAACCAGGTGAAGATCGGCACGCGCAGATCCTGATGGCCGAAGCCGACTTGGACGAAAGCAATAAATGACAGGATCATCGAGATCAGCAGCAGCGTGGTGGTGATCAGTTCCGCCGTGCGCGATCCGACCGCGGCCGGGGCAGGTTCGTCGTGAGCATGCTGCGCCTGGAAGCGGCCGCCATGCGCCGCCGGCGCGTGATGGGCCACGTGCTCGGGCGCATATTCCTCGGCCGCGGGCGGCGGCCCCTCGCCCGGGAAACGCGCGCGCGCGCCGGCAATCGCGATCAAGCCGGCAAGGATCGCGCCGAGAAGGGGGAGAAAAACGATCGCCTGGTACATTTAGACTTTCTTACGTTTGCGCATGATCTTGTCCGACCTCACTTCGCCCGCCGAAGCGGGCTTCGCGAAGGCGGGAAACCGGTTCCCACTTTTCGGGATCATGCGCTTAGCCCTTCATCAGATTAATGTCTTCCACCGCAATCGAGCCCTTGACGCGATAGTAGACGACGAGAATGGCAAGGCCGATCGCGGCTTCCGCCGCGGCAACCGTGAGCACCAGCAGCGCGTAGATCTGCCCGACGATGTCGCCGAGATGGGTGGAGAAGGCGACCAGATTGATGTTGACCGCGAGCAAGATCAGCTCAATCGACATCAATATGACGATCACGTTCTTGCGGTTGAGGAAGATGCCGAAAATCCCGAGCGTGAACAGGATGGCGGCGACTGAAAGATAATGCCCAAGACCGATGGTCATGGCGCGCCTCCCAGGCCCTGCCCCGGCCGCACGTGGCGGATTTCGATCGAGGTTGCCGGCGTGCGTGCCACCTGCTCGGCGACGTTCTGGCGGCGCACGCGCACGCGATGCTGGAGCGTGAGCACGATGGCGCCGACCATGGCGACCAGCAGGATCATGCCGGCCACCTCGAAGAAATAGACGTAGCGGGTGTAGAGCACCAGGCCGATTGCCTCGGTGTTGGACACTTTGTCGAGCGGCAAAATCGGCGCGGTGATCGCAGCAGATACGTTAGGTCCGATCGCCCAGGCTCCGACCACCAGCAAGAGCTCGGCCAAGAAAATGCCGCCGATCAGCATGCCGGCGGGCAAATATTGCAGCGCGCCCTGCTTGAGCTCGGCGAAATCCACGTCGAGCATCATCACGACGAACAAGAACAACACCGCGACCGCGCCGACATAGACCACGATCAAAATCATGGCGAGAAATTCCGCGCCCATCATCACGAACAGGCCGGCGGCGTTGACGAACGCCAAAATAAGAAAGAGCACCGAATGGACGGGGTTTTTCGCCGCGATCACCATGACGGCGCTCGCCACGCAAATGCCGGCAAAGAGATAAAAGAACAACGCCTGCACGATCATGCGTTCACCTGTAGGGCGCGTCGAGCGCAAGGTTCTTGGCGATCTCGCGCTCCCAGCGGTCGCCATTGGCGAGCAGGCGATCTTTGTCGTAGTAGAGCTCCTCGCGCGTCTCGGTGGCGAATTCGAAATTCGGGCCTTCGACGATGGCGTCGACCGGACAGGCTTCCTGGCAGAGCCCGCAATAAATGCACTTCACCATGTCGATGTCGTAGCGCGTGGTGCGGCGCGTGCCGTCGTTGCGGCGCGGGCCCGCCTCGATGGTGATCGCCTGCGCCGGGCAGATCGCCTCGCACAGCTTGCAGGCGATGCAGCGCTCCTCGCCATTGGGATAGCGGCGCAGCGCGTGCTCGCCGCGAAAGCGGGGCGAGATCGGGCCTTTCTCGAACGGATAATTGAGCGTCGACTTCGGCCTAAAGAAATAGCGCATGGCGAGCACCAGGCCCGACACGAACTCCATCAAGAACAGCGCTTTGGCCGCGCGGTCGAGCCTCATTGCATCCTCACTTTGCCACCATGCCGTACTGGAGCACGGCGGCGACGATCACCACCATGGCCAGCGACAACGGTAGAAATACTTTCCAGCCGAGCCGCATCAGCTGGTCGTAGCGGTAGCGCGGCACGATCGCCTTGACCATGGCGAACATGAAAAACACAAACAGCGACTTGAGCGTGAACCAGACGATGCCCGGCACCCAGGTGAACGGCGGATAGGGAATTGGCGCCAGCCAGCCGCCCAGGAACAAAATGGTGCCCATGGCGCACATGGTGGCGATCGCCACGTATTCGCCGAGCATGAACATCATGTAGGGCGTCGATCCGTATTCGACCATGAAGCCGGCGACCAGTTCGGATTCCGCTTCCACCAGATCGAACGGCGGCCGGTTGGTCTCGGCCAGCGCCGAGACGAAGAAGACGATGAACATCGGGAACAGCGGCAGCCAATACCAGGAGAACAAGCCGTAGGGCCCGTCCTGCGCCTCGACGATTTTCGACAGGTTCAGCGAACCCGCGCACAGCAACACGGTGATGAAGACGAAGCCGATGGAGACTTCGTAGGACACCATTTGCGCTGCCGAGCGCAAGAGCGGCGAGGAACGGATATTTCGAATTCGACGCCCAGCCCGCCATGATCACGCCGTAGACCATCAGCGAGGAGATGGCGAAAATGTAGAGAATGCCGACATTGATGTCGGCGATCACCCAGCCGAGATTAAACGGGATCACCGCCCAGGCGGCGAGCGCCAGCACGCAGGTGACCAGCGGCGCCAGCAGGAATACGCCTTTGTTGGCGCTGGATGGGATCACCGGTTCTTTCAATACGAATTTCAGCAAGTCGGCGAAGGACTGAAACAGACCCCAGGGCCCGACCACGTTGGGCCCGCGCCGCATCTGCACCGCCGCCCATATTTTGCGGTCGGCAAGCAAAATGTAGGCGATCGCGATCAGCAGCACGACCAGCACAAGCACGGATTCCGCCACGATGATGATGACGGGCCAGACATAGCTGAAGAAGAATTCTGCCATCGCCCTACTCCGCCGCCGTCTTCACGGCAGCGTTAGCCAGCGCCGAACATTCCGCCATCACCGCGGACGAACGCGCGATCGCATTGGTGAGATAGAAATCGGCAATAGCCGAATGGAACGCCGCCTTGCCGGGGTTGCCGCCGAGCTTGGCGAGTTTCGCGATGTCGCCGGCGTCGCCCGCGGCGATCTCGCCGATGCGCATGAAATGCGGGTGCGCCGCAAACAGCGCCTGCCGCAATTGCGCCAGTGAATCGAATGCAAGCGTTTGGCCGAGCACGCCCGACAGCGCGCGCAAAATCGCCCAGTCCTCGCGCGCATCCCCTGGCGGGAACGCCGCGCGGTTGGCCATTTGCACGCGGCCTTCGGTGTTGACGTAAATCGCGGATTTTTCCGGATAGGCCGCGCCCGGCAGGATGACGTCGGCGCGGTGCGCACCGTGGTCGCCATGGGTGCCGATATAGACGACGAAAGCGCCTGCCGGCACCTCCACCTCATCGACACCGAGCAGGAACAGCACGTCGAGCGCCTTGGCTGCCAGCATCGCGCCCGTATCCAGGCCGCCCTCGCCCGGCACGAAGCCGATATCGAGCGCGCCGACGAGCGACGCCTCGCTGTGCAGAATGTTGAAGCCGTTCCAGCCGTCTTTGACGACGCCGAGCGACATAGCCGCTTTCGCCGCCATGCGCGAGGACCGCGGCGCCATCGGGCACGGTTGAGCGCGCCCTGGCCGATGATGAACATCGGCTTTTCCTTGTTGGCCGGCGGATGCTCGGTGAATTGCGCGAGGCTCTCAGGGCCAGCGCCTAGATAAGTGTAGGGATAAGTGAGATCGGCCTTTTCGCCCACCATGCCGAGCAGCACATTGCCGCGCAGATACCGCTTGCGGATGCGGGCATTGAGCACCGGCGCTTCGCGCCGCGGATTTGAACCGATCAGCATGATGGCGTCGGCCTGATCGATGCCGGCGATGGTCGAATTGAACAGATAGCTGGCGCGGCCGTGGCTAGGATGCAGCGGCGATCCCGGATAACGCGCATCGATGTTGCCGCTGCCCAGCGCCGTCATCAGCGCCTTGAGCGCGAACATGTCCTCGACCGCGGCAAGTTGCCCAGCCAATGCGCCGATGCGCTTGCCATTCGTCGCCTTTCACTTTTTCGGCGATTGCCGCGAAAGCCTGTTTCCAGGTCGCCGGTTGCAAGCGGCCATTCACGCGCAAATAAGGCTGATCGAGCCGCTGCGTGCGCAGGCCATCCACAACATGGCGCGTCTTGTCGGAAATCCATTCCTCGTTCACGTCATCGTTCGTGCGCGGCAGAATGCGCATGACTTCGCGCCCGCGCGTATCGATGCGGATCGCAGAACCAAGCGCGTCCATCACATCGACCGACTGCGTCTTGACGAGCTCCCAGGAGCGCGCGGAAAACGCATAAGGCTTCGAAGTGAGCGCGCCCACCGGGCAGAGATCGACCACGTTGCTTTGCAGCTCTGAGGTCATCGCCTGTTCGAGATAGGTCGTGATCTCCATGTCCTCGCCGCGGCCGATGGCGCCGAGTTCCGGCACGCCGGCGACTTCGCTGGCAAAACGGATGCAGCGCGTGCACTGGATGCAGCGCGTCATGATGGTCTTGACCAGCGGGCCGATATATTTGTCCTCGACCGCGCGCTTGTTTTCCTTGTAGCGGCTGGAATCCACGCCATAGGCCATGGCCTGGTCCTGCAAATCGCATTCGCCGCCCTGGTCGCAGATCGGGCAATCGAGCGGATGATTGATCAGCAGGAATTCCATCACGCCTTCGCGCGCCTTTTTCACCATCGGCGAGCGAGTCTTGACCTCGTGCGGCGTGCCGTCCTTCTTCGGCGGCAAATCCTTGACGGCGACCGCGCATGAGGCCTGCGGCTTCGGCGGGCCGCCGACCACTTCGACCAGGCACATGCGGCAATTGCCGGCGATCGACAGACGCTCGTGGAAGCAGAAGCGCGGGATTTCCGCGCCCGCGGCTTCGCAGGCCTGGAGCAGCGTGTACTCCGGCGGAACGTCGATCTCTTTGCCGTCAACGATAAGCTTGGTCATGCGCTTTTCGCTTTGCCGCCTTCTTGTTGCGCTTTCCACGCCGCCAACAGTTCCGTCACCTCGACGCCGTCGATGGTCATGCCCGCAAGCCGGCTGTTGACGATCGCGCAGCCGGCCAAATTGGCCTTGTCGACCCGCAGACCGGACAAATTGACGTCGTGCACGCTCCAACCCGACATGTTGAGATCGTGAAAGGCGCAGCCCGACAGATTGATGTTGTGATATTTCCCGCCCGCCATATTGACGTTCTCATACGTGCAGCCCGACAAGTTCACATCGTCGAATACCGAGCCAGATAGATCGCTGTTGTGCACGTCCATTCGATGCTTTTCGCCATGGATTTTCATGGACGTCACTCCGCTGCTTCGCGCGTCGAGCGGTTTTGGATCCCGCGCGCCGATATAGTCGTTTGCGTTGCGCGAATATTCATCGATGCGCCGTTCGATCTCGGGCCGGAAATGCCGCAGCAGGCCTTGCACCGGCCAGGCGGCGCCGTCGCCGAAAGCGCAAATGGTGTGACCCTCGATCTGCTGGGTCACTTGCATGAGCATGTCGATCTCGCGCTTCTGCGCGCGGCCTTCACACATGCGGGTCAAAACGCGCCACATCCAGCCCATGCCTTCGCGGCAGGGCGTGCACTGGCCGCACGATTCATGCTTGTAGAAATAAGAAATGCGCGTCATCGCGCGCACGATGTCGGTGGACTTGTCCATGACGATGACCGCAGCGGTGCCGAGCGCCGACTTCTTGTCCTTGCAACCGTCGAAATCCATCAGCAGCGTATCGGCCCATTCGGCGCCGGCCGGCACCAGCGGCATCGATGAGCCGCCGGGAATGACGGCAAGCAGATTGTCCCAGCCGCCGCGTACGCCGCCGGCATGTTTTTCCAGCAACTCGCGCAGCGGAATGCCCATGGCCTCTTCGACGTTGCATGGCTTTTCGACATGGCCGGAAATGCAGAACAGCTTGGTGCCGGTATTGTTGGGCCGGCCGATGCCGGCAAACCAGGCAGCACCTCGGCGCATGATGTCAGGCGCCTGCGCGATCGATTCCACATTGTTGACGGTGGTCGGACAACCATAAAGCCCGACATTGGCCGGGAATGGCGGCTTCAAGCGCGGCTGGCCCTTTTTGCCTTCCAGGCTTTCCAGCAGCGCCGTCTCCTCGCCGCAGATATAGGCGCCGGCGCCGTGATGGAGATAAAGGTCGAAGTCCCAGCCGTTGATATTGTTCTTGCCGATCAGCTTGGCCTCGTAAGCCTGATCGATCGCGGCTTGCAGGCGTTCGCGCTCACGGATGAACTCGCCGCGGATATAGATGTAGCCGGCGTTCGCGCCCATCGAGAAACCGGCAATCAGGCAGCCTTCGATCAGAAGATGCGGATCGTGCCGCATGACCTCGCGGTCCTTGCAGGTGCCGGGCTCGGATTCATCGGCATTGACCACGAGATAATGCGGGCGCCCGTCCGTTTTCTTGGGCATGAACGACCACTTCAAACCGGTCGGAAAACCGGCGCCGCCGCGCCCGCGCAAACCCGACGCTTTCATCTCGTTGATGATCTCGTCGCGGCCTCTGGCGAGGATCGCTTTGGTGCCGTCCCAAGCGCCGCGCGCGCGCGCACCTTTAAGGCCCCAATCGTGCTGGCCGTAAAGATTTTTGAAAATGCGGTCTTTGTCGGCGAGCATCGTTTAATCCTGCGGCAGGCGTTGCGATGTCGGCATGGCCGACAAATCGGTGAGCGTCGTCGGCCCGCCGACCGGCGCCGACAATTGCCGGTCGATTTGCGGACCGGGCTTGGTCTTCTTGCCGGCGGCCATGGCGTCGAGAACCTTTTCGAAGCTTTCGGCGGTCAGGTCCTCGTAATAATCGTAATTGATCTGCGCCATCGGCGCGTTGACGCAAGCGCCCAGGCATTCGACCTCGACCCAGGAGAATTTGCCGTCTTTGGTGACGTGCATCTGGTCGCCGAAGCGCGCGCGGCAGACTTTCTCCAGCGCGTCGGCGCCACGCAGGCGGCACGGCGTGGTGCCGCAAAGCTGCACGTGAAATTTGCCGACCGGCTCCAGATTGAACATCGTGTAGAAGGTCGCGACTTCCAGGCCGCGGATATGCGCCATGCCGAGGAATTCGCTGACGTGACGGATCGCAGCCTCAGGCAGCCAGCCGCCGTTTTGCTCTTGCGCGCGCCAGAGCAGCGGAATGATCGCGGAGGCCTGCCGCCCTTCCGGATATTTCTTGATCTGCTCCTTGGCCCAAGCCAAATTTTCCTTGCTGAAGGAAAACTCCTTCGGCTGGACATCGGGCGGGGCGAGACGGCGCACGCTCATCGGTCCACCTCCCCGAACACGATGTCGAGCGAGCCGAGAATGGCGGAGACGTCGGCCAGCATGTGGCCGCGGCAGAGAAAATCCATCGCGCTCAAATGCGGGAAGCCGGGCGCGCGTATTTTGCATTTGTAGGGTTTGTTGCTGCCGTCGGAGACGAGATAGACGCCGAACTCGCCTTTGGGCGCTTCCACCGCGGCATACACCTCGCCTTCCGGCACGTGATAGCCCTCGGTGTAAAGCTTGAAGTGGTGGATCAGCGCTTCCATCGAGCGCTTCATCTCGCCGCGTTTGGGCGGCACGATCTTGTGGTCATCGACGGTGACCGGGCCCTTGCCGGCCGGCTCGCGCAGCTTCGCCACGCATTGCTTCATGATGCGGATGGATTGGCGCATCTCCTCCATGCGGATGAGATAGCGGTCGAAGCAGTCGCCGTTCTTGCCGATGGGAATGTCGAATTCCATTTCCGAATAGCATTCGTAGGGCTGCGCGCGCCGCAGGTCCCAGGCGGCGCCCGAGCCGCGCACCATGACGCCGGAGAAGCCCCAGTTCCAGGCATCTTCCAATTTGACCACCGCGATATCGACGTTGCGCTGCTTGAAGATGCGGTTGCCGGTGAGCAGGCTTTCCAGATCGTCGCACACTTTCAGGAACGGATCGCAGAACGCCTCGATGTCGTCGATCAGTTTCTCAGGCAAATCCTGATGCACGCCGCCGGGACGAAAGTAAGCCGCGTGCATGCGGCTGCCCGAGGCGCGTTCGTAAAACACCATCAGCTTTTCGCGTTCTTCGAAGCCCCACAGCGGCGGCGTGAGCGCGCCGACGTCGAGCGCTTGCGTGGTGACGTTCAAGAGATGCGACAGCAGCCGCCCGATCTCGGCATAGAGCACGCGGATCAATTGCGCGCGCCGCGGCACTTGCAGCCCCAAGAGCTTTTCGACCGCCAGACAGAACGCGTGCTCCTGGTTCATCGGCGCGACGTAATCGAGCCGGTCGAAGTAAGGCACGGCCTGCAGATAAGTCTTGGCCTCGATCAGTTTCTCGGTGCCGCGGTGAAGCAGGCCGATATGCGGATCGACGCGCTCGACGATCTCGCCGTCAAGCTCCAGCACCAGACGCAGCACGCCGTGGGCCGCCGGATGCTGCGGCCCGAAATTGATGGTGAAATTGCGCACCGCGGTTTCCGCCATCACGCCACCTGCGCCGCTTTGGCTTTTTCGGCGACGCGGGCATTGAATTTCTCCCACGCCACCACCGCGCGGTCGTGCCGGCCCTCGCCGATCACGTCGACGCCGTCATGGGCGCGCACCTTGAACACGGCTTTGCGGCCCTGCACCTCGATGCATTCGGCTTCGACCGTGACGGTCATGCCCGGCAGCGTCGCCGCCAGATGGCTCACGTCCACATGGATGCCGAGCGAGCCTTCGCCGGCGTCGAGATGCGGCGCCAGCAATTGCAGGCAAGTCCATTCCATCAGCACGATCATGAAGCCGGTCGCGAACACCTTTGGCATGGCCGCGATCTCGGGCGATTCCGGATAGGTGAACGGCACCGTCTTGTTCTCCGGCACCACGTAGGAGAATGAATGTTTCAGTCCGGGCTTGAGCGTCGGCTTCATGACGGCTTGCCCTCTTTCGCCTTCTCGTCGCCCGGCAGCACGTAATCGGTGCCTTCCCAGGGCGAGAGGAAATCGAAGGTGCGGAATTCCTGCGTGAGCGAGACCTTGTCGTAGACCACACGCTTCTGCTCGTCGTCGTAGCGCACCTCGACGAAGCCGGTGAGCGGGAAATCCTTGCGCAGCGGATGCCCCTCGAAGCCGTAATCGGTGAGGATGCGGCGCATGTCGGGGTGGCCGGTGAACAGCACGCCGTAGAGATCGTAGGCCTCGCGCTCGAACCAGTCGGCGCCGCGATAGACGCTCACCAGCGAGGGCACCGGCGTCACCTCGTCGGTCATCGTCTTCACGCGCACGCGCTGGTTCAGCTGCGGCGAAAGCAGATGATAGACCACGTCGAAGCGCTGTTCGCGGTCGGGCAAATCGACCGCGGTAACGTCGATGATGCAGATGAACTGGCAGGCCGGATCGTCGCGCAAGTAAGTCGCGACCTTAACGATGTCGGCGGCCTTGGCGTGGACGGTCAATTCGCCGCGCACGACCGCATGGCCGGTGACGCTATCGCCGAGCGCGTTCCTGATCGTTGCTGCAAGCCGGTCGAGCGTCTCGTCCATACCAAAGCTCCGCTCAACGTTCGATCGTGCCGGTGCGGCGGATCTTCTTCTGCAACAGCATGACGCCGTACAGCAGCGCTTCCGCCGTCGGCGGACAGCCCGGCACGTAGATGTCGACCGGCACGATACGGTCGCAGCCGCGCACCACCGAATAGGAATAATGATAATAGCCGCCGCCGTTGGCGCAGGACCCCATCGAGATCACGTAGCGCGGCTCCGGCATCTGGTCGTAGACCTTGCGCAGCGCCGGCGCCATTTTGTTGGTCGAGCGTGCCGGCAACGATCATCACGTCGGACTGGCGGGGCGAAGCGCGCGGGGCAAAGCCGAAGCGCTCGACGTCGTAGCGCGGCATCGACATCTGCATCATCTCGACCGCGCAGCAAGCAAGCCCGAAGGTCATCCACATCAGCGAGCCGGTGCGCGCCCAGGTGATCAGGTCGTCGGTGGCGGTGACGATGAAGCCCTTGTCGGCGAGCTCGCTGTTGACGCCGCCGAAAAACGCATCGTCGGCGCCGACCGGCTTGCCGGTGCGCGGATCGAGGATTCCTTTTGGCGCAGGTGCGACCAAGGTCATAGGACGACTCTTGGGGCTAGTCCCATTCAAGCGCCCCCTTCTTCCACTCATATATGAAGCCGACGGTGAGGACGCCAAGGAACAGCATCATCGACCAGAAGCCGTAGAGGCCGATCTGGCGGTACGCCACCGCCCAAGGGAACAGGAAGCTCACCTCGAGGTCGAAAATGATGAACAGGATCGCGACCAGATAGAAGCGCACGTCGAATTTCATGCGCGCGTCGTCGAAGGCGTTGAAGCCGCATTCGTAAGCCGACATCTTTTCAGGATCGGGCTGCTTGTAGGCCACGATGAAAGGCACGATCAGCAGCACCACGCCGATCGCCAGCGCGACCGCGATGAAAATCGCGAGCGGCAAGTAATCCATCAGCAATGCGCTCATTGGCGACCTCTGCGTACAGACCCCGAACGCCCCGGCCCGGATATACGCCCGCCCCGGAATGCCCGGCGTC
Organism: uncultured Alphaproteobacteria bacterium; assembly: GCA_963756805.1. GTDB lineage: Bacteria > Pseudomonadota > Alphaproteobacteria > Rhizobiales > Xanthobacteraceae > Pseudolabrys. The sequence continues at coordinate 9,332 of CAVWPH010000008.1, read as the reverse complement.
CCCGCAAGGCGCCGTAGCCCCGCACGAAAACGCCCTTGTTTTAGTTGGAATAGCCTCAAGGACGGGAGCAATTGAGGCTTAGCGCAGCGCACAAATGGGTGCAAGACGACAAAGGGTGCCCGTCCACGGGCACGTATCTCCCGCATGACACACGGCTTTTTGGCCATAATTGACGCAAGTCATGGCGGCCTCGATAGTCGCGCCCGGCGCGGCCGCGGCCCGCCTTTCAAGACCATTCAAGGTGCACGATGAACGAGATGGCAACCGTCGCAATCAAGGGCGAAGAGCATTGGACCACCAAAGACGGCGGCGTGAAGCTGTTCCTCTGGGAAAAGTGCGTTGGCGACCCGGCAAAAAGCAGCGCCCCTATCCTGTTCGTGCATGGCTCGTCGATGGCCTCGCAGCCGACCTTCGATTTGCAGGTGCCGGGCCGCCCGGATTCATCCGTCATGGATTATTTCGCGCGCCGCGGTTTCGACTGCTGGTGCGTCGACATGGAAGGCTATGGCCGCTCCACCAAGGACCGCGACAACAACGCGCCGATCGCGCAAGGCGCCGACGATTGCTATGCGGCGGCGCTTTATATCCAGAAGCTGCGGGGAAAACGCCCGTTTCTCACCTACGGGATTTCATCGGGCGCGCTGCGCGCTGCGATGTTTGCCGAACGCCACCCTGAGATGGTGGCGCGGCTGGCGCTCGACGCCATGGTGTGGACCGGCGAAGGCTCGCCCACGCTCGCCGAGCGGCGCAAGAAGCTGCCCGAGTTCTTGGCCAAAAACCGGCGGCCAATCGACAAGGCCTTCATCCATTCGATCTTTTCGCGCGACCATCCCGGCACGGCCGAGGAGAAAGTGATCGATGCCTTCGCCGATGCGGTCGTAGCGCTCGACGACAGCGTGCCGACCGGCACTTACGTCGACATGTGCTCGAAATTACCGGTGGTGAACCCGGAAAAGATCACCGTGCCGACGCTGATCATGCGCGGGCAATGGGACGGCATCGCTTCATTCGATGATCTTGGCGAAGTTCTTTGCCAAGCTGCCCAACCCGGACAAGCAGTTCACCGTCATGCCGGGCATTTCGCACGCGAGCTTCCAGCAGAAGAACTACATGATCCGTCTATCACATTTTGGAAAGCTTCTTCACGCAGCCGGCGCCGGTGTTTCGCGGCTGAGGATTCAAGTTCCGAGCTTGCCGGCGAGATCGCCTAAATCGGCGCCCGCCACATCCACCTTCACCTTTGGCCCCGCCTCACCCGTGTTCGGGCCGTATTCGTTCACGCGCGCGATGTGGCCGGTGCGCAGGCCGCAAGCGCTGGCTGCGGCGAGATCGCTCGAATGCGCCGCCACCATCATGCATTGCGCAGGCTCGAAATCGAGCGCTTCGCAGGCGGCAAGATAGACGCGGGGCTTGGGCTTGTAGTCGCCGGCGACTTCCGCGCCCAGGATCGCATCCCAGGGGAAATTATTGTGGCGCGCAAGATCGACCATCAGCGAGATGTTGCCGTTCGACACCGGCGCGATTTTGAATTTGTGCTTCAGGCGCGCCAGCGCCGCCGGCACGTCCGGCCATGCGTCGAGCCGGTGCCAGATGAGCGTCATGTCGTCGAGCACTTCGTCCGACAAGTTCTGCAAATCGAAACGCGGCAGCAGGCGCACGAGATTGCGCCGGTGCAGCACGTCGAGTTTGGAAAACGGGATGCGGCCTGAGCGCACCTCCTCCATGCCGGGCTGGTATTCGCCGCGCCAGGCATCGGCAAAGGCCAGCCAGTCGAGCTCATGGCCCAGCGCGCCGAGGATGCGTTCGGCTTCGCTGGCGACCGAGGTGCGCCAGTCGACCAAAGTGCCGAAGACGTCGAAGAACAGCGCTCGGACGCCGAGGATCGGGGCTTCTACGAGCATGAAAACGCGCCCCGCTAGCGCCGGCGGTTGCGCTCGGCAACCATGGCTAAGTCATTGATTAAATGGCGGGAGCGACGGGACTCGAACCCGCGACCTCTGCCGTGACAGGGCAGCGCTCTAACCAACTGAGCTACGCCCCCGCGGGCGTTGGATCGAGTTATAGGCGGCCCCAACCCAAGTCAAGTTGAGGGCCCCACCGCGACGGAAATTGCGAAAAAGCCTTATTTACCGATAAGAAACGATGGTCAGACCGCCCCCGAATCGTCTAATCCGGGCAGCGTGTTTGGCGCTTCGCCAAGCTCACGGATTCACGAGGAGGGTCCCACAGATGGCTACGGTTCCAGGAAAAGCTCCGACACCACCGACCGTCACACTGAAGCATCTCGCCGCGGCTCTCGCGGAAACCCATGAGATGTCGAAGAAGCAGGCAGAGATCGTGCTCACCGATCTCGTGGACAACATCGTCAAGCATTTGAAGAAGGGCGAGCGCATCCGCATCGGCGGCCTCGGCATCCTTCAGGTGCGCAAACGCGCCGCGCGCATGGGCCGCAACCCGGCCACCGGCGAAGCCATCCAAATCAAGGCGAGCAAGAAGGTCGCCTTCCGCGCCTCGAAGGACTTGAAAGAGGCGGTCTGACGACGCTTTAAGCCGGACCCTCCGGAGACATAACGCGGGCGCGGAGCGACAAGCTCCGCGCCTGTTGTATTTTGTTGAGAGCGTATGCGATCGCGCGCAGCCGTAGCTTGCCGCAGCAAGCGAAGGTTGGTGGGCGATGACGGACTCGAACCGCCGACATCCTCCGTGTAAAGGAGGCGCTCTACCAACTGAGCTAATCGCCCTTTGCGTGCGTTTATCGCCTTAGCGCATCGCGACGCAAGTATATCACAAACGAAAACGGCGCCTTGCGGCGCCGTTTCCTTTTTCTGTCGATGCCGCAGGCCTTAGTGCGCGGTCAGGCCGGACTCGTCGCCATCCGTCGGCGGCGTCCTTGGCGGCAGCAGCCTCGGCGAGCTTGGCGCTCGCCTCCGGCCACTCGATCGGCGTGAGCGGGCGCACCAGCGCCTTGGCCAGCACTTCGTCCATGCGGGTGACCGGGATGATCTCCAGGCCCTTTTTGATCGCGTCGGAGATTTCCACCAGATCCTTGGCGTTCTCCTCCGGGATCAGCACGGTCTTCATGCCGCCGCGCGAGGCGGCCAGCAGCTTCTCTTTCAGGCCGCCGATCGGCAGCACGCGGCCGCGCAGCGTGATCTCGCCGGTCATGGCGACGTCGCGGCGCACCGGAATGCCGGTCATCACCGAAACGATAGCCGTGACCATGGCGACGCCCGCTGAGGGTCCATCCTTGGGCGTCGCGCCTTCCGGCACGTGCACGTGGATGTCGCGCTTGTCGAACAGCGGCGGCTCGATGCCGAAGGCAATCGCTCTGCTGCGGACATAAGACGCCGCAGCCGAGATCAACTCCTTCATCACGTCACGCAAATTGCCGGTGACGGTCATCTTGCCCTTGCCGGGCATCATGACGCCTTCGATGGTGAGCAGCTCGCCGCCGACATCGGTCCAGGCAAGCCCCGTGACCATGCCGACCAGGTCCTCGGCCTCGATCTCGCCGTAGCGGTATTTCGGCACGCCGAGATAATCGCCCAGGCTCGCCGCGGTGACGGTGATGGCCTTCTTCTTCGAGGTCATCAACTCCTTCACTGCCTTGCGGATCAGGGTCGAGAGCTCGCGTTCGAGATTGCGCACGCCCGCTTCCCGCGTGTAGCGGCGGATCATGGTGAGCAGCGCCTCGTCGTCGATCGACCATTCCTTCGCGTCGAGGCCGTGCTTGGTGACCGCGTGCGGGATCAGATGCTTGCGCGCGATCTCGACCTTCTCGTCCTCGGTGTAGCCGGCGATGCGGATGATCTCCATGCGGTCCATCAACGGCGGCGGAATATTGAGCGTATTCGCCGTGGTGATGAACATCACGTTGGACAGATCGTAGTCGACCTCAAGATAGTGGTCGGCAAAGGTGTGGTTCTGCTCCGGATCGAGCACCTCAAGCAAAGCCGAGGACGGATCGCCGCGGAAATCGGCGCCCATCTTGTCGACCTCGTCCAAGAGGAAGAGCGGGTTCGAGGTCTTGGCCTTCCTCATCGATTGGATGATCTTGCCGGGCATCGAGCCGATATAGGTGCGCCGGTGGCCGCGGATCTCGGCCTCGTCGCGCACGCCGCCAAGCGACACGCGCACGAACTCACGGCCGGTCGCTTTCGCGATCGACTTGCCGAGCGAGGTCTTGCCGACGCCCGGAGGGCCGACCAGGCACAGGATTGGCCCGGTCAGCTTGTTGGCGCGCTGTTGCACGGCGAGATACTCGACGATGCGTTCCTTGACCTTCTCCAGGCCAAAGTGGTCGGCATCGAGCGTCTTCTCGGCGAGCGCCAGGTCCTTCTTGACCTTGCTCTTCTTGTTCCACGGGATCGACAAGAGCCAGTCGAGATAATTGCGCACGACGGTGGCTTCCGCCGACATCGGCGACATCTGGCGCAGCTTCTTGAGCTCGTGGGTTGCCTTCTCGCGGGCTTCCTTCGAGAGCTTGGTCTTCTTGATCTTTTCTTCGAGCTCTTGCAGCTCGTCTTTGCCTTCCTCGTCGCCGAGCTCCTTCTGGATCGCCTTCATCTGCTCGTTGAGGTAGTACTCGCGCTGGGTCTTCTCCATCTGCCGCTTGACGCGGGTGCGGATGCGCTTTTCGACCTGCAGCACGGAAATCTCGCTCTCCATCAGCCCGAGCACCTTCTCCAGGCGCTGGGTGACGGTGGGCGTCTCCAAGATGTCTTGCTTGTCGGGAATCTTGACGGCGAGGTGTGAGGCCACGGTGTCGGCGAGTTTGGCGTAATCCTCGATCTGCTGGATCACGCCGACCACTTCCGGCGACACCTTCTTGTTGAGCTTCACATAGTTCTCGAATTCGTTGACGACCGAGCGCGCCATAGCCTCGGCCTCCACGCGCTCGCCCATTTCATCGGCAAGCACGGTGGCGTCAGCTTCGTAATATTCGCTGCGGTCGGTATATTTGATCACCTTCGCGCGCTCGGCGCCCTCGACCAGCACCTTGACGGTGCCATCGGGCAGCTTGAGCAACTGCAGGACGCTCGCCAGCGTGCCGACCTCGAAGATCGAGTCGGTCGACGGATCGTCGTCGGACGCATTCTTCTGCGTGGCGAGCAGGATAAAGGTGTCGGAGCGCATGACCTCTTCCAGCGCCTTGATCGACTTGTCACGGCCGACAAAGAGCGGAACGATCATGTGCGGGAACACCACGATGTCGCGCAGCGGCAGCACCGGGTAGGCCCGGGTCTCGCCTGGTTGCAGCTGAGGTCGTGGTTTGGTGGTCATTGCAAATTTCCTTTTTTGTTGTGCCCCTGGTCGAGCAACCCGCAGGTGCGGCATCGCAAGAACAGTGCCGGTCGGGATGGACGGGCAACCATGACAGGCATCTTGCGATGGCCCGGCATGCCGCACGCCCACAGAGAATCTACGATCTATCGTACGCTACTTAGGTTGCGACGCTATACGTATGATGACCCATAAGGGTCTGCAAGTAAGGCCGGTTTTTCAGGTTAAAGCGGCCTCAAGCGACGCAATTAACGCTATCGAGAGCGAGAATCGGCGGGCATGTCCGGGACCCAAGGCCAGGCCAGCGGAACTCACAATCAGGCGCTGGCGCTGCCCTGCTCGGCCGTGCGGTCGGACCGGTCGGCATAGATGTAGAGCGGGCGGGCGGTGCCCTCCACGACTTCACGCGAGATTACCACCTCTTCGACCCCCTCAAGGCTGGGGAGATCGAACATGGTGTCGAGCAGGATGCCCTCCATGATGGAGCGCAGACCGCGTGCGCCGGTCTTACGGTCGATGGCCTTGCGGGCGATGGCGCCGAGCGCCTCTTCGGCCAGCGTCAGGTCGATCAACTCCATCTCGAACAGCCGCTGGTATTGTTTGACCAGCGCGTTCTTCGGCTCGACCAGGATCTTCTTGAGCGAAGCCTCGTCGAGGTCTTCCAGTGTAGCGACCACCGGCAGGCGGCCGACGAATTCCGGGATCAGGCCGTATTTGAGCAAATCCTCCGGCTCGACCTCGCGGAAAATTTCACCTGCACGGCGATCTTCCGGCGCCACCACTTTGGCGCCGAAGCCGATCGAGGTGGAGCGGCCGCGCGCCGAGATGATCTTCTCGAGGCCAGCGAAAGCGCCGCCGCAGACGAACAGGATATTGGTGGTGTCGACTTGCAGGAACTCCTGCTGCGGATGCTTGCGGCCGCCTTGCGGGGGCACCGAGGCGATGGTGCCTTCCATGATTTTCAAGCAGCGCCTGCTGCACGCCCTCGCCCGACACGTCGCGCGTGATCGACGGGTTGTCGGACTTGCGGCTGATCTTGTCGATTTCGTCGATATAGACGATGCCGCGCTGCGCGCGCTCGACGTTGTAGTCGGCCGACTGCAGCAGCTTGAGAATGATGTTTTCGACGTCCTCACCGACGTAGCCGGCTTCGGTCAAGGTGGTTGCGTCCGCCATCGTGAACGGCACGTCGAGAATGCGCGCCAGCGTCTGCGCCAGCAGCGTCTTGCCCGAGCCGGTCGGCCCGATCAGCAGGATGTTCGACTTCGCCAGCTCGACGTCGTTGTGCTTGGTCTGATGATTGAGCCGCTTGTAGTGGTTATGGACGGCGACCGAGAGCACCTTCTTGGCGTGATCTTGCCCGATGACGTAGTCGTCGAGAACCTTGCGGATTTCCTTCGGGGTCGGAATGCCGTCGCGCGACTTGACCAGCGAGGATTTGTTTTCCTCGCGGATGATGTCCATGCACAGCTCGACGCATTCATCGCAGATGAACACAGTCGGGCCGGCAATGAGCTTGCGCACTTCGTGCTGGCTCTTGCCGCAGAACGAGCAGTAAAGGGTGTTCTTGGAGTCGCTGCCGCCGACCTTGCTCATTCCATTCTCCGTCACAATCGTCCGCGCTTTGAGTCTGCGGCGAAAGACTTCAAGTACTCGCCTAACGCTGCATCACGAACGAAGCAAGTTTCACGCCGGAACTCCGACGCGGCGGGCTTTGGCACCGGGACACCCGCGCTCCCTTCGATCACTCCCCCACACCATAAGCCAAGCATGCTAACGACGTGATAATCAAGAATCTATTAACGATAATGCCTGCTCAACCGCCGCAGCGAAAGCGGCAGTTCCATGGCCGTCCCAGGCTTTCCACCGGATCGATGGAACCGGCGCAAAGCGGGCGCATCAGGCGGGTTTGGGAAGCATTTCCTCCGGACGGCGGTCGATCACCTTGTCGACCAGGCCGAATTCCTTGGCAGCATCGGCGGTTAAAAAGTAGTCACGCTCGAGTGCGTCTTCGATCTTCTTGAGCGACTGGCCGGTATGCTTCACGTAGATTTCATTCAGCCGCTTTTTCAGATTCAGGATTTCCTGGGCGTGCAGCATGATGTCGGTGGCCTGGCCCTGGAACCCGCCGGACGGCTGGTGGACCATGATGCGCGCGTTCGGCAGCGCAAAGCGCAGGTCCTTGGCGCCGGCGGCGAGCAGCAGCGAGCCCATAGAGGCTGCCTGCCCGATGCAGAGCGTTGAAACCGGAGGGCGCACGAATTGCATGGTGTCGTAGATCGCCATGCCGGAGGTCACCACCCCGCCCGGCGAATTGATGTACATCGAGACTTCTTTTTTCGGGTTCTCGGCTTCCAGGAACAGCAACTGCGCCACCACCAGTGTCGCCACGTGATCGTCGATCCCGCCGGTGATGAAGATGATGCGTTCCTTGAGCAGCCGCGAAAAGATGTCATAGGCGCGCTCGCCACGGTTGGTCTGCTCGACCACCATGGGGACCAGATTCTGCATATAGGTGTCGACGGGGTCTTTCATCTCGGCTCCAAAAACCTAAGGGACGCGAATCACATTCGGCTAGACTAGCCTTATCGCGGCCCGCGTATCTATTTTCGCGGAAGCCCCGGCGCAAGGCGCCATAGGTTCAGGCTGGTGCCGAATCGTCGTCTTCTTTGTACAGCTCTTCGCGGCTGACTTTTTTCTCGGTCACCTGGGCAAGTTCGAGCAGGAAGTCGACCACCTTTTCCTCATAGATCGGCGCGCGCAGGCCGGCGATCGCCTGCGGGTTCTGCCGGTAATAATCCCACACCCGTTGCTCCTGGCCGGCGAACTGGCGCGCATGTTCCATCACCGCGCGGTTCAATTCCTCTTCGGTGACGGCGATGTTGTTTTTCTCGCCGATCTCGGCGATCACCAGGCCAAGCCGCACGCGCCGCTCGGAGATGGCGCGGTATTCGGCCTTGGATTTTTCCTCGGTGGTGCCCTCGTCGGCGAAGGTCTTCTTCTCGTTTTCCATTTCCTGCTGCACCGACTTCCAGACGCGCTCAAATTCGTCTTCGACCAGCGACGGCGGCGGCTCAAATTTGTGACGCTTGTCGAGTTCGTCGAGCAGCGCGCGCTTGAGCTTCTGGCGCGACGTGCTGGAATGCTCGCGCTCGAGGCGGTCTTTGACCGCGTCGCGCAGCTTGGCGATCAACTCCAAGCCGAGCGACTTGGCGAATTCGTCGTCGACTGTCACTTTGCCCGGCGTCTCGACGGTCTTTGCCGTGACGGTGAATTCGGCGTCCTTGCCGGCGAGATGCTCGGCTTGATAGTGCGCCGGGAAGGTCACCTTCAACTTGCGCGTTTCGCCGGCGGTGATGCCGATGAGCTGATCCTCGAAGCCCGGGATGAAGGTGTTGGAGCCGATCAATACAGCGGCGTCCTCGCCGGCGCCGCCCTCGAACGGTTCGCCGCCGATGGTGCCGGTAAACGAGATGATGACGCGGTCATCTTTGGCCGCTTTCTCGCCGGCGGCACGCGGCGAATAGGGTTTGTTCTGATCGGCAATGCGCTTCAACGCCTCGTCCACTTCGGAGTCGGCGACCTCGCTCGTGAGCTTGGCGAGCTTGATCGTTTTGAAGTCGGTGAGTTCGATCGGCGGCACGATTTCGAGCGCCATGGTGTAATTGAGATCGCTCTTACCGGCGATCAATTGCTCGATCGCGCTCTCCTCAGTCGGCAACGTGACCTTGGGTTCGGAGGCAAGCTTGTAGCCGCGTTCGCTGACGATCTGATTGTTGGCGTCGCGAACCGTCTTCTCGATTACCTCGGCCATGGCGGATTTGCCGTAGATGCGCCGAAGATGGGCGACCGGCACCTTGCCGGGGCGGAAGCCGTCGATACGGATGCTGCCCTTGATTTCGTCCAGACGCTCATTGACCTTGGCGTCAAGTTCGGCGGCCGCAACCACCACCTGGTATTCGCGCTTGAGGCCTTCGGACAGCGTTTCTTTAACTTGCATTGCTCACACACTTCTTTTGGTAATTGAGATTAGCCACACGCTGCGCCGC
>CAVWPH010000007.1:0-70585 GCA_963756805.1 uncultured Alphaproteobacteria bacterium | reverse complement strand
TCCTACGCCCAGCGCGGCAATCTCCCTGGTGTCGAAGACGTCTGCGAATGCGCCATGGCACTGATGCCGATGCTCGGCCGCGCGCGGCTGTTGCGCGGATGGGGCGGCGTCATGGACATGTCGATGGACGGCTCGCCGATCATCGACAGGACGCCAATTGATGGCCTCTATCTCAACGCCGGCTGGTGCTACGGCGGCTTCAAAGCCACGCCGGCGTCCGGCTGGTGCTTTGCCCATCTGATCGCAAATGGCCAACCGCACGCCAAAGCCGCCGCCTATCGCCTTGATCGCTTTGCCACCGGGCACGTGATTGACGAAAAAGGGCAGGGCGCCCAACCCAATTTGCATTGAGGAGTTGAGCGGGTGCGCATCCCATGTCCATGCTGCGGCGACCGCGACATCCGCGAGTTTTCGTATCTCGGCGACGCTAATGTGCGGCGGCCTAATCCATTAGGCGGCGAAGAGTGCATTTGTCGATTATGTCTATCTGCGCGACAATCGCGCCGGCGAGATTCAGGAATTTTGGTACCACGCGGCCGGGTGCCGCTCGTGGCTCGTCGTCACGCGCCACACTGTCACGCACGAAGTCACCGGCGCGCGACGTGCGAGGGATGTCGCCCCGAGTGGTGGCACGTGAGCGGCTCTCCCGCCCAGCCATTTCGGGTCGCGCGTGGCGTCGTCGTCGATCGCGCCAAGCCGCTGTACTTCGCGTTCGATGGCAAGCGCTACAGCGGCTTTGCCGGCGACACTTTGACGTCGGCGCTGCTCGCCAATGGCGTCCGCTTGGTCGGACGGTCGTTCAAGTATCATCGCCCGCGCGGCATCGTGACGGCTGGCTCCGACGAGCCGAATGCGCTGGTAGAGTTGCGCGCCGGCGCGCATCGCGAGCCCAACAGCAAGGCAACGACGGTCGAGCTTTATGATGGCCTAACCGCCCGAAGCCAGAACCGCTGGCCTTCGTTGTCATTCGATATCAGCGCAGTCAATCAGCTGCTGTCGCCGCTGCTCGGCGCCGGCTTTTACTACAAGACGTTCATGTGGCCGGCTGCCTTCTGGGAGCGCGTTTACGAGCCATTCATTCGCCGCGCTGCGGGCCTCGGACGGCTGTCGGGCGAAGCTGATCCCGATTTCGATGAGAAAGCGTATGCCTTTTGCGATGTGCTCGTCGTCGGTGCCGGCCCCGCCGGGCTGATGGCGGCGCTCGCCGCGGGGCGCTGTGGCGCGCGCGTTTTATTGTGCGAAGACGATTGCCGTATCGGTGGGCGGCTGCTGTCCGAACGTTACGAGGTGGACAGCCGGTCCGGTGTGGAGTGGGCAGCGAGCATTGAAACGGAGCTCAGGGCACTGCCTGACGTCCGGGTGATGACCCGCACCGCGGTGGTCGGCGCCTATGACGGCGGCAACTATGCCGCGCTTGAGCGAGTCAGTGATCACCTTGCCGCGCCGCCGCCGCATCAGCCGCGACAGCGGCTGTGGAACATCACGGCGGGGCACGTCATCGTCGCCGCTGGCGCGCTGGAACGGCCGATCGCGTTCGGCGGCAATGACCGCCCGGGCGTCATGCTCAGCTCAGCCACGCGCGCGTATCTCAATCGGTTTGGCGTTGCCGCTGGACGGCGCTTTGCGATCTTCACCAACAACGACGACGGCTGGCGGACCGCTGCCGATCTAGCGGCGGCCGGACAGGAGGTTTGCGCGGTCATTGATTCAAGGCCGGCCGACGCACTGCCATCGGCTCCAACGGGCGCGGGCGAGGTGATGGCGGGCGGGCACGTCATCGGCACGCGCGGCTGGCACGGTCTGAAAAAAATCATCGTTGCGACCGCAGCCGGCGAAAAGACGATTGCCGCCGATGTGCTCGCCATCAGCGGCGGCTGGAATCCAACGCTTGCGCTGACCTGCCACCGTGGGGGCCGGCCGGTCTGGAATGACGATATTGCCGCCTTCGTGCCGGGGTCTCTGCCAAAAGCTATGAGTGTTGCCGGCGCTGCAAACGGCACCATGTCGCTTGCCAGGGCCTTGGCAGAAGGCGCGCGCGCAGGGCACGAGGCAGCGCGCGCCTGCGGTCGCGAGGCCGCGGCGATTGATGTGCCGCGCGCCAGCGACGAAAAATATAGGATCGCGCCGATCTGGCACGTCAAGAGTTCGCGCGGCAAGGCCTTCGTCGATTTACAAAATGATGTGGCGGTCAAAGATGTCGCATTGGCGCGCCAGGAGGGCTTTCGTTCCGTCGAGCATCTCAAGCGCTACACCACGCTCGGCATGGCGACTGACCAAGGCAAGACCAGCAACGTGACTGGGCTTGCCATCATGGCGGAGCTGTCTGGGCGCTCGATCCCGCAGACCGGCACGACCGTATTTCGGCCGCCATTCACCCCTGTCAGCATCGGCGCGCTGGCGGGCCGCGCGCGCGGCAGGCATTACAAGCCAACGCGTCTGCCGCCCTCACACCGCTTCGCGCAGGAGCAGGGCGGCGTCTTCGTCGAGACCGGACCATGGCTGCGCGCGCAGTGGTTTCCGCGCGCGGACGAGAAAGATTGGCTGGAAAGCGTCGACCGCGAGGTGCGCACGGTGCGCGAGCATGTTGGCGTCTGCGACGTTTCGACGCTCGGCAAGATCGATATCCAAGGGCCGGATGCCGGTGTTCTGCTGGACCGTGTTTACACTAACACCTTTTCGACCCTCGCCATCGGAAAGGCGCGTTATGGCGTCATGCTGCGCGAGGATGGCTTCGTCATGGACGACGGGACGACATCGCGCCTCGCCGACGATCATTATTATATGACCACGACCACCGCGAACGCGGCCAAGGTCATGCAGCATCTGGAGTTTTGCCATCAGGTGCTTTGGCCCGATCTCGACGTGCAGATGGCGTCGGTGAGCGAGCAGTGGGCGCAGTATTCGATTGCGGGCCCGAAAGCACGCGATCTGCTGCGAACTGTCGTCGATTCTGCATTCGATATTTCAAATGGCGCGCTACCATATATGGCGGCACGTGCTGTCACGGTCTGCGGCGGCCTCAAGGCGCGAGTGTTCCGCATCTCGTTTTCTGGTGAACTCGCCTACGAACTGGCGGTGCCGGCCCGTTACGGCGAGGCGATGATGCGTTTGCTAATAAGGAACGGTCGGCGCATCCCGTACGGAACCGAAGCGCTGGGGGTCATGCGAGTTGAGAAGGGTCACCCGGCTGGAAACGAATTGAATGGGCAAACGACCGCTACCGATCTTGGCCTTGGAAATATGATGTCTAAGAAGAAAGACTATATCGGCCGCGTCCTGGCCGAGCGCCCAGCGCTCGTCGCCGCTAATCGCCTGCGCTTGACGGGTTTCAGGCCTGTCGACCGCGGTCAACGCCTGCGCGCTGGCGCACACTTTTTGCCAACCGGCGCAGATGCGTGTGCTGAAAACGACCAGGGTTATATGACGTCTGTCGCGCATTCGCCAACGCTCGGTCACTGGGTGGGATTAGGCCTTTTGTCCAACGCTACGGCGCGGATGGGCGAGCACGTGCGAGCGTACGACCCGGTGCGCCGCGAAGACATCGAAGTGGAAGTTTGCAGCCCGGTCTTTGTCGATCCAAATGGGGAGCGCGTGCGTGCCTGAAGGACTCGAGCCAACTGCCGCGGTGGTTTTGAGGTCGGGCCGCTACGGCCGGACCGAGGGTGCCGCAGGTCTGCGCGTGCGCCTGTTGTCCCGACGTGGGCTCGTTCAATTCATGGCACGCGGCCGTGGCGACGACGCAATCCGCGATGCCGTGCGGTCAAAATACGCGATTGCGCTGCCTGAAAGGCCAATCGTTGCCCGCGGCGAGCGGATATCTTTTTTATGGGCTGGACGCCGCAGCTGGATGGCGATGGCGAGTGAAATGGAAATTCCAGATCTGGAATCCGTGATCCGCCGAGATCTCGGCTCGCTCGCATCGGTGTCTGATCAGTCGGATAGTCGGCTCCTGATCGAAATAAGCGGACCCGGAGCTCGCGGAACGCTCGCCAAGCTCGTGCCAATTGATTTGCACCCCCAAGCATTCGGTACCGGCGATACGGCCATGACGCTGATCGGCCGCATTGCCGGCCAGGTCACGCAAGTCGATGCGGTGCCTACATTCGAGCTGATGGTGCCGCGTGGGTATTCTGAGAGCTTTATGGACGAACTCAAGACAAGTGGCGCGGAGTTTGGCATCGACGTTGACTGACCTGACCTGGCCTGGCCTTTTTAGACCAAGTATTGTGAGACAACGAGCTTTGAAAGGAACTCGGGTCATGCTGAATAAGGAATTTGGTCGTTTGAGCAAACAGAATTGCATTTTACAATTCGCTCGTATCCAATTGTTTTGAAATAGCTTGGTTTATTAGATTTTATATCCAAGCCGCTGTTATCTTTGCTATAAAAGCCTACTCTTAATCAGCGGGTCCCAGGTTCGAGCCCTGGTGCGCCCACCAAAATTTTTAAGAACAATCCGGAGGTTTGCAACGCGCCAAGTGGCGCCGCGTTACTGGCGGGCAGCGCTGCTGGCTTGCAGGCTCGCCAGCGCCGCGCTCGCCTGCTGATGGAGTGCTGCCATGGCCGCATCGCCTTCGGCTGACATCTCAACACCACCCGGAAAGCCGAACGGCTGGACGCCGTGCCCGGCCAAGACCTGGCCTAGCTTGGGCGTGGGAAACATCAGCGCGACCGCGCAAATAGCGGCGCTGATCAAGACGGCGAACTCGCGGCGGAATTTCATCACGCTGGGCTCCGGCAACCGACGCTGCCAATGCACCCAGTGTCTCACAAACAAGGTTCCATCCCGTTGCGAAAACGCCGCGATGTTTGGAACCCGGGTTTACGATTCGTTAGCCATGCGCGCCCCAGACGCGCAGGGCGTCGCTTCAGCGGCCCTGATAGGACGGCGTGTACACGATCAGGCCGTCGAGCGCCTCGGTCACCTTGATCTGGCAGGACAGGCGCGAGGTCGGCTTCACCTCGAAGGCGGTATCGAGCATTTCTTCTTCCTCGGCCGAGGGCGGGCCGACAATGGGGCTCCACTTCTCGTCCACATGCACCAGGCAGGTGGCGCAGGTGCAGGAGCCGCCGCATTCGGCGACGATGCTGGCGACGTCGTTGCGCAGCGCCGTCTCCATCACGGTGGAGCCGATTTCGGCCTCGACCGTGTGCACGGTGCCGTCATGCTCGATGTAGGTGATTTTCGGCATCGTGAGGTGATCAAGCCACGCCGAGCTTCTTCTGCAGACTGGTCGAGGAGGTGGTGTATTGGAACACCAGCCGTTTGTCCGGATGCACGTAATGATGCGCCTTCTGCGCCATTAATGCGGCCTCATGGAAACCGGACAAAATCAGCTTGAGCTTGCCCGGATAAGTATTGATGTCGCCGATGGCGAACAGGCCGGAGCGGCTGGTTTCGAAAGTGCCGGTGTCGACCGGAATGAGATCGCCGTCCATCTTGAGGCCCCAATTGGCGACCGGCCCGAGCTTCATCGTGAGCCCGAAGAACGGCAGCATGGCGTCGCATTCGACGCGTGTGGTGGCGCCGTCCTTGTCCTTGATCGTGACGGCGGAGAGCTGGCCGTCGGCGCCTTCCAGGTCGGCCACCTGGCCGATCTTGAGATCCATGGCGCCGCTCGCAACAAGCGCCCGCATTTTGTTGACGCTGTCGGGGGCGCCGCGGAAGTCGTCGCGCCGGTGCACCAAAGTGAGCCGCTTGGCGAGCGGCTGCAAATTGAGCGTCCAGTCGAGCGCCGAGTCGCCCCCGCCGACGACGATAAGGTTCTTGCCGCGGAACGCATCCATCTTGCGCACGGCGTAGAACACCGACTTGCTCTCGTAGGGCTCGATGCCGTTTATCGGCGGCCGCTTGGGCTGGAACGAGCCGCCGCCGGCGGCGATCGCCACGGCCTTGACCTCGAACACTTTGCCGCCGTCGGTGGTCACGCGGAACAGCGGATCGCCGATATTCTGAATGGTCGTCACCATCTCGCCGAGATGGAATGTCGGCCCGAACGGCTTGATCTGCTGCATCAGCGCGTCGGTCAGGCCATGCCCGGTGATGTAGGGAATGCCGGGAATGTCGTAGATCGGCTTCTCCGGATAAAGCTCGGCGCATTGCCCGCCGACTTTGTCGAGAATGTCGACCAGGTGCGCCTTGATATCGAGCAGGCCGAGCTCGAACACCGCGAACAGGCCGATCGGGCCGGCGCCAATGATTAAAACATCGGTCTTGATCGTCTCACTCATTCTTTTCGCTCCGGCCGCGGCCGGCTCCTCGGTCTTATAGAATTCGTTAGGGTCACGCCAATTCGCGCCTGACCGGGTTTTCCGGAACGGCGATGATGCGCAACAGCTCGGCCAGGTTCTGCTCTGGAGTCTTGCCTGTGGTCAAGACCATGGCTTCCGCCTTGGCATAGAGCGGCTCACGGCTGTTCAGATCGATACCAGGTCCTCCATGGCGCGCGAGCTGTTGGCCATCGGCCGCATGTCGCCTTGCGCCATCACGCGCTTCATATGCTCTTGCGGCTCGGCGCGTACCCAGACGGTGAAGCACGACGCCAGCAGCAGCTCCAGGGTGCTGGGCTCGGTGACGATGCTGCCGCTGGTGGCGATAACGAAATGCCGGTGCCGGCGCAAGATATCGTCCATCGCCTCGCGTTCGGCGCGGCGGAAGGTCTGCTGGCCGAACATGTCGAAGATTTCGCTCAAAGAAGCGCCGCTGCGCTTTTCGATCTCGCGGTCGAGCTCGATGAAGGGCACGTCGAGCTTCTCCGCCAGGAGGCGGCCAAGCGTGGACTTGCCGCCGCCGCGCAAGCCGATCAGCGCGATGCGCCGGCGCCGCAGATCTTCGGTCGGCTCGCCAAAATGCCGCTGCAAAAGGTCGCGCGCTTCGTTCAGCGCCGGCGGCGGAAGCCGTTCGAGGAATTGCGACAACAACACCAGGTCGAGTGGCGGTTCCGCGCCTTCGTTCACCAATTGGGTCACGGCCAGACCCATGGCGCGCGCGATCCGGCGCAAGAGCACGATCGAACAGTTGCCCTTGCCGGACTCGAGCTGGGCGAGATAGCGCTCGGAAACCCGTGCCTGCCGGGCCAGAACCTTGCGCGACATGCCGCGTTGGTGGCGCAAGACGCGCACGTGCTCGCCCAGGCGGCGCAGATAGACGTCGCTTTCGCGGGGCGCGGGCGTATTGACGACTTTCATGGTCTAGGAATTAACATGCATTATAATGCAATCGCAAGAGGGAATCTGTTCGTCTACACTATTGAAGCTTGGCTAGTATGGATGTTACTAGATGCAAAATAATGCATCTCAGGATGAAGGCTCCCGCGCCGACGCCCGGCGCGCTTGAGGTTCAGGGCAGGCCTATGACCGTCATCGATTTCCAGACCGATCCCTCGCGCTACCGCCATTGGCGCATCGAGCGCGACGGCGAGGTGGCCTATCTGATCATGGACGTCGATCAGGCCGGCGGGCTTGGCGACTACGAACTCAAGCTCAATTCCTATGATCTCGGCGTCGACATCGAATTGAACGACGCGGTGCAGCGGCTGCGCTTCGAGCATCCTGAAGTGCGCGCTGTCGTCATCAAGTCGGGCAAGGACAATGTGTTCTGCGCCGGCGCCAATATCCGCATGCTCGGCAAATCGACGCACGGGCAGAAGGTGAACTTCTGCAAATTCACCAACGAGACGCGGCTCGCCATCGAGGATGCGTCCGACAATTCCAAGCAGATTTATATCTGCGCCATCAACGGCAATGCCGCCGGCGGCGGCTACGAATTGGCGCTCGCCGCCGATCACATCATGCTGGTGGATGACCGCCGCTCGGCGGTGGCGTTGCCGGAGACGCCGCTGCTCGCCGTGCTGCCCGGCACCGGTGGTCTGACGCGCGTCACCGACAAACGCAAAGTTCGGCGCGACCGCGCCGACGTATTCTGCTCCATCGAAGAGGGCATCCGCGGAACCAAGGCCGTCGAATGGCGGCTGGTGGACGAGGTGGTGCCAAATTCGAAATGGAAGGAAACGGTGGCCGCGCGCGCCAAGGAAATCGCCGCGCGTTCCGACCGCCCCAAGGACGCCAAGGGCATCGCGCTGACGCCGCTTGAGCGCAAGATCGAGGGCGACCGCGTCGCCTATTCGCATGTCGACGTCGAAATCGACCGCACGCGCGGTTTGGCGACCGTCACCGTGCGCGGGCCGGCGCAAGCCGTGCCGGCCTCGCTCGAAGCGGCGCATGCGCTCGGCGACAAGTTCTGGCCGCTGACCGTGGCGCGCGAATTGGAAGACGCCATTTTGCATCTGCGCGCTAACGAGCAGGCCATCGGTGTCTTGCTACTGCGCACCGAAGGCAACGCGCTGGCGGTGTTGGATTACGACGCGTTTCTCAGCCAATACGATAGTGACTGGTTGATGCGCGAAATCAGGCACTACCTCAAACGCACGCTCAAGCGCATCGATGTGACGCCGAGAAGCATGATCGCGTTGATCGAGCCCGGTTCCTGCTTTGCCGGCACGCTGGCCGAACTCGCTTTTGCCGCCGACCGGTCCTTCATGCTGGTCGGCACGCGCGAGGGCGACAACCGTGAGCCTGCCGCAATCGTCCTCGGCCATGTCAATTTCGGTCTCTATCCAATGGGCAATGGTTTGACGCGGCTGCAAACGCGTTTTCTCGGCGAGCCGGAAACGATCGAACGGGTAAAAGCCAAAATCGGCGCGCCGATCGAAGGCGAGGAGGCCGCCGAACTCGGCCTCGTCACCATGGCCTATGAGGATTTCGACTGGGACGACGAACTCCGCGTCATGCTGGAAGAGCGCACCAGCTTCTCGCCCGACGCCATGACCGGCATGGAAGCGAACTTGCGCTTCGCCGGGCCTGAGACCATGGAAACCAAAATCTTCGGACGGCTGACCGCCTGGCAGAACTGGATCTTCCAGCGGCCGAACGCCATCGGCGAACAGGGCGCGCTGAAGCTCTACGGCAGCGGCGTCTCGCCGACCTTCAATAAAGAAAGGGTGTAAGCCATGAACATCGCCGCGGTCGACTATGACGGCTTGATCCCCAACAATGTCGCGCTCGGGCAGGACGTGCGCGTCAAGCGCGCGCTGGAGAAATGGCATCCCGGCTACATCAATTGGTGGAACGACATGGGGCCGGAAGGCTTCCAGGAATCGCTGGTGTACTTGCGCACGGCGGTGAGCGTCGATCCCAAGGGCTGGGCCAAATTCGATTACGTGCGCATGCCGGATTACCGCTGGGGCGTGTTGCTGGCGCCGCAGCACGAGGGCCGCAAGATTCCCTTCGGCATGCACAAAGGCGAAGATGCCTGGCAGGAAGTGCCGGGCGAATACCGCGCCATGCTGCGCCGCCTGGTCGTGATCCAGGGCGACACCGAGCCCGCGTCCGTCGAGCAGCAGCGCCATCTCGGCAAGACCGCGCCCTCGCTCTACGACATGCGCAATTTGTTCCAGGTCAATGTCGAGGAAGGCCGCCACCTCTGGGCGATGGTCTATCTGCTGCAGAAATATTTCGGCACCGACGGCCGCGAGGAAGCGGAAGCTTTGTTGCAGCGCCGCTCGGGCGATGCCGATACGCCGCGCATGCTCGGGGCCTTCAACGAGAAGACGCCGGATTGGCTGTCGTTCTTCATGTTCACCTTCTTCACCGACCGCGACGGCAAGATGCAGCTCGAGGCGCTGGCGCAATCGGGTTTCGATCCGCTCTCGCGCACCTGCCGTTTCATGCTGACCGAAGAAGCCCACCACATGTTCGTGGGCGAAACGGGCGTTACCCGCATCATCCAGCGCACCTGCGAGGCGATGAAGGAGGCCGGCATCAGCGATCCGAACGACATCGAGAAGGTGCGCAAGCTCGGCGTCATCGATCTGCCGACCATCCAGAAGAAGGCCAATTTGCATTTCTCGCTGACGCTCGATCTGTTCGGCAACGAGATTTCGACCAATGCCGCCAATGCTTACCATTCCGGCCTGAAAGGCCGCTTCCGCGAGGATCGGCTCAAGGACGATCACCAGTTGGAGAACGATACCTATCCGGTGCTGCGCCTGATCGACGGCAAGATCACGAACGAAGCCTCACCGGCGCTCTCCGCGCTCAACATGCGGCTGCGCGACGATTATGTCAGCGACTGCAACAATGGCGTCGGCCGCTGGAACAAAGTGATCGCCGAGATCGGCATCCCGTTCGAGATCAAGCTGCCGCACGTGGCGTTCCACCGCCACATCGGCGAGTTCTCGCGCACCAACGTCGATGTCGACGGCAATGTCCTTGTCGCCCGCCGAGTGGACGAAGCGGCGCACCGATTTTCTGCCGTCGGCCGCGGACAAGGAATTCATCGAGAGCCTGATGCAGCCGCAATTCGAGCCGGCCAAGTTCGCCGAGCTGGATCGCGCCGCCGAAGGTGGGCATCGACAACAAGCCGGGCGATTTCGAATACGTGAAGATCGCCGACGCCTAGTCGGCGCGCGCCGTCCGCATATCCTCGTCGCGCAGCTTGAAGCGCTGGATCTTGCCGGTGGCGGTGCGCGGCAGATCGGGGCGCACGTCGATCCAGCGCGGATATTTCCACGCCCCCGCGGTTTCCTTGACGTGCAGTTTGAGCTTTTCGAACAGGCTCGTCGTCGGCGACATAGCCGTTCTTGAGCACGATGAAGGCCTTCGGCTTGACCAGCCCGTCGGCGTCTTCCTTGCCGATGACGGCGGCTTCCAGCACCGCCTCGTGCGAGGTCAGCGCCGCCTCCACGTCGAACGGCGACACCCACATGCCGGACACCTTGAACATGTCGTCGGTGCGCCCGCAGTAGTAATAATAGCCGTCGGCGTCGCGGCGGTATTTGTCGCCGGTAAACGTCCACTCGCCGGCAAAAGTGCGGCGGCTCTTGCCGCGCTGGTTCCAGTAGCCTTCGCCGGCCGAGGGCCCGCGTACGACCAATTCGCCGATCTCGTCGGGCCCAAGTTCGTCGCCCTTTTCGTCGACGATCTTGGCGTCGTAGCCCGGCACCGGCTTGCCGGTGGAGCCATAGCGGATGTCGCCGGGCCGGTTGCTCAGGAACGTCTGCAGCAATTCGGTGGAGCCGAGGCCGTCAAGAACGTCGACGCCGACGGTCTCGCGCCAGCGCTCGCCGATATGCGCGGGCAGCGCCTCGCCCGCCGACACGCAAATGCGCAAGCGATCGGAGCCGGCGCCTTTGCAAATTTCTTGATGCGAGAGCAATGCGGTATAGAGCGACGGCACGCCATAGAAAATGGTCGGGCGATGCTTGCGCATCATCTCGAACACGCCTTCCGGCGTCGGCCGGTAGGGCCACAGCGCGGCGGTGGCGCCGACCGACAGCGGAAACGTCATGGCGTTGCCGAGCCCGTAGGCGAAAAACAATTTCGCCGCCGAATAGACCACGTCGTTCTCGCCGATGCCGAGAATGCCTTGCCCGAACAATTTCGCCGTCGCCATCAAATTGGAATGGACGTGCTTGACGCCTTTCGGATCGCCGGTCGAACCTGAGGTGTACATCCAGAAGGCGACTTCGTCGGACAACGTGTCGGCGGTGAATGGCGTTGCGTCCGCCGCGGCGATCAGGTCCTCGAACAAATGCACCTCGCGGCCGGGGAAGGCCGCCTTGTCGTCCTCGATGGCGCCAACCAGGATCACGGTCTTGAGGCGCGGCAGTTGCGCGATGACCGGCCAGATCGCCTGCGCCAGCGGCGCCGCGGCGATCAGCGCGGTGGCGCGGCAGTCGGCGAGGATATAGGCGTATTGCTGCACGTTGAGAAACGTATTGAGCGGGATCGCGATGGCGCCGGCGCGCAGCGTTCCCCAGAACGCCACCGGATAATCCACCGTGTCGTGCAGCAGCAAGGCGACGCGCTGCTCATGCTCGACGCCGAGCGCGCGCAGCGCATGGGCGAAGCGGATGCTGCGCGTTTGCAAATCGCCGTAAGTGAGCGAGCGGTCGGGATCGATGAAGGCGATCTTGGGCCCACGGCCCCGCGCCATATGCACATCCACGAAATCGGTGACGGCGTTGTAAGGCCGGCGCTCGGTGAAATCGTCGGACAAAGCCATGGGGTTGCCCGTCAATTCTCGAACAATCGCGTGCAGCAACCGGCGCGCCAGCACGCCGGCCACGCGCCGGCGGTAATGGCCGGGCGTGAACGTCGTCTTCATCGGCATGATCTGGTCGCGCACCAGCGCGTCGAGGCCCTTGATGACGCGCTCGTCGAGGCCGCCGCCGCACAGGTCCGCGGTGCCGGCGAGCAGCACCGGGCGCGGATTGGTGCCGGTAAAGGCGATGCGCAGCTCGGTGAGCTTGTCGCCCTCGCGCTTGAGCGCGACCGCGACGCCGGCCACCGGATATTCGATCGAGCGGCGGATGCGGATTTTGTCGTAGGCCGAGCGCAGGCCGGGCGTGTTCTTGGCGCGCACGGAAGTGACGATCTCGCCGGGACGCAGCGAGAGATAATATTTGCCGTCGCCTTGCGTCTCGGTCACCGGCACATCCTGGCGCGCAAAGCCGATATAGAGCTGTTCGAGCGGAATGGTGCGCTTGCCGTTCGGGCCGGCGATATCCACCTCGGCGCCAAGCGTGAGCAGCGCCGGCGCAAGATCTCCGCTGAAGGTCGCAAAGCAGACGCCGCGGCTCTTCGGCGCCACGTGGCAGACCGTGCCGGTGGTCTTCAGGCAATGATTATTGGCGTCGCGCCACCATTCGCTCTGATTGTAGAAAATGCAGCGGGTGTCGAGGCAGAGATTGCCGCCGACCGTGCCCATATTGCGATGGGTCGGTCCGGCGATGTGCGAGGCCGCCTGCGCCAGCACCGGATAGTGCTTGATGACATCCGGATGTTCGGCGAGTTCGGTCAAGCGCACCGAGGCGCCGATCTCGAGCGTCTTGGCGTCGGCCTTGATCGCGTGCAACTCCTTGACGCGATTCATGTCGATCAAAATCTTCGGCGAAACGATGCCGCGCCGGATGTTGACGACCAGATCGGTGCCGCCGCCGAGCGGCATGCTGCCTGGATGCGCCTTGCGCGCGGCCAGCGCCTCGTCGAGCGTCACCGGATTGAGCACCTGGAATTCGGGCAGGGCGTCCATCAGCCGCCCTTTCGAACATGCCCGTTCATTCCCCTGAAGCGGGAATGGTTCTTACCCCTCCCGCTCTCGCGGGGACGAACGGAGGTTACGCCCTCCGTTCTTTCCAAGCGCGCGCTTGCGCTTCTCGATCGCCTCGAACACGCGGTCGGGCGTCACCGGCAGATCGTTGAAACGGATGCCGATGGCGTCGGCGATGGCGTTGGTGAGCGCGGGGAGAAACGCGGCGAGCGAGCCTTCGCCGGCCTCCTTGGCGCCGAATGGGCCCGTGCGGATCCATGCTCTCGATAATGCCGACTTCGATCGGCGGCGAGTTTTGAATTGTCGGCACGCGGTAATCGAGCATGTTGGCGGTGACCATCAGCCCGTCGTGGATAGGCTGCTTCCTCGCTCATGGCCTGGCCCATGCCCATCCAGACCGAGCCCTGCACCTGGCCTTCGACCGTCAAGCCGATTGAGCGCCTTGCCGCAGTCATGCGCGACCCAGACTTTGTCGACGGTGACGACGCCGGTGTCCTCGTCGACCGTCACCTCGACCACTTGCGCCGAATAGGAATAGCCCATGGTGCCGCCGATGGCCGAGCCGCGATATTTCTTGCCGCCGTGGGATTCGGGGATGGTCGAATAATTGCCGGTGACGGTGATGGTGCCGCTATCTTTGAGCGCCTCGGTCACCACCTCATCGAAGGTCGCGCCTTTGTCTTGCGCGCCGGCGCGATAAAGTTCGCCCAGGCATTCGATGTCCTCGGGCCGCGCTTCCAGTTTGCGCGCGGCGGCGGCGGTCAGCAGGCTTTTGAGATTGCGCGCGGCATCGAGCGCGGCATTGCCGACCATGAAGGTGACGCGCGACGAATAAGAGCCATTGTCCTTCGGCACCACCTCGCTGTCGCCGGTGACCACGCGCACGCGCGAGAGATCGAGGCCGAGCACTTCGGCGACCGTCTGCGCGAGAATTGTGGTGGAGCCTTGCCCGATATCGGCGGCGCCCGAGAGCACCACGATCGAGCCGTCGAAATCGAGCTTGATCTTGACGGTGGCATGCGGCTCGCCGGTCCAGTTCACCGGCTTGGAGGCGCCCGAGATGTAATGCGAGCAGGCCATGCCCGAGAGCCTTTGCCCTTGGCGAGCTTGCCCTTGCGCTTCTTCCAGCCGCTTTCCTTCTCGACCCAATCCATGCATTCCGGCAGGCCGTAGGAATTGATCATCAGATCGTTGTCGGTGAAGGTCGGCGCGGTCAGCAAATTGGCGCGGCGCACCGCGAAGGGATCGAGGCCGAGTTCGGCCGCCATCTCGTCGATCAGGCTCTCGAAAGCAAAGCGAATATCGACCGTGCCGTGGCCGCGGAAGGCGCCGCAGGGCGGCGTGTTGGTGAGCACGCGGCGGCCGACATATTTGACGTTATGCAGGTCGTAGATCGCGTAAAGCATCGAGCCGGCATAAAGGATCGTCACCACGCCATAGCCGGAATGCGCGCCGCCGCGCTGGTCGCAGTCGCATTCGACCGCGGTGATGCGGCCGTCTTTGCGCATGCCGATCTTGAGTTTGATGTCGGTCTCGGGGCGCCCGCGATGGGTGATGAAGGTTTCTTCGCGCGTGGTGACCAGCCGCACGATTCCGTTGCATTGCCTCGCCAACAGTGCGGCGATCAGCTCGACATTGAGCGTCTCGGTGCGGCAGCCGAAGCCGCCGCCGACATGCGGCTTGATCACGCGGATGCGCGACATCTCCATGCCGAGAATTTGCGAGAGCATCAGGTGCACGTAGTAGGGCACTTGCGTGGAGGCATGCACGGTCATGCGGTCGCGCACCGCGTCGTAGTCGGCGATGGCTGCGTGCATTTCCATCTGGTTCTGGCAGACTTCGGCGCAATTATAAGTGCCTTCGCGCACCAGATCGGCTTGCGCGAAACCCTCCGCCGTCGAGCCTAGTTCGAAAATAACGTCGCGTTCGAGATTGCCGGGCTTTTTCTCGTGCAGCAGCACGGCGCCGGGCGCGAGCGCGTCCTTCGCTGTGTAATAGCCGGGTAGCTCGCGCACCTTGAACTTGATGCGGCGGATGGCCTCGCGCGCGGTCGCGTCGTCAAGCGCGGCGACCGCGGCCACCGGCTCGCCGCGGTAGCGCACTTTGTCGCGCGCCAGCGCATGCTCGCTGCGCGCGATCGGCAGCACGCCGAAGGTCTTGTCGCAATCGGCGCCGGTCACGACCGCCATCACGCCCGGAAGCTTGCGCGCTTCCGACACGTCAACCTCGATGATCTCGCCGTGCGAATAGGGACTGCGATAAATGCGGCCCGCCAGCATGCCGGGGCTTAGAATATCGGCGGTGTATTTGGCGCGGCCGGAAACCTTCTCCGGGCCGTCGATCATCGGCACGTAGCCGCCGATATTGTGCGTGGGCACGATTTTGTTCATGGGCTAATGCCCTGCGCGTTGAGCGCGACGGCGTATTTCACCGCCTCGATGATTTTCACGTAGCCGGTGCAGCGGCAGATATTGCTGCCCAAGGCTTCGAGGATTTCGGCATCGCTCGGATTGGGATTCTTCCGCAACAGTCCGGCCGAGGCCATGATGAAGCCCGGCGTGCAATAGCCGCATTGCGAGCCGAGCTTCTCGTGGAAGCCGCGCTGCACGGCCGAGAGCTGGCCGTCGTGTCCAAGCGACTCGATGGTGTCGACGCGCTTGCCGGCGACGGTCGCGGCGAGCGTGAGACAAGAAAGCACAGGCTTGTCGTCGATCAGCACGGTGCAGGCGCCGCATTCGCCGCCGTCGCAGCCGGTCTTGGTGCCGGTCAATCCGATTTTTTCGCGCAGGAAATCGAGCAACAGAATATTGTCGGCGACCGCGTCGGCGCGGTCGCGGCCATTGAGCGTGAACTCAAGCAGCCGGGCCAAGCGTTTCATCCCTTAAGCGGCGCGGTTTGATTCGCGCTTTTTCTCATTATTCCACCTTACGACACACCCGCGCGGGGGTGTCGCTCCAGGCCTATTACCGGGAATGGCTTGGACGATTACTGGCCGAATTTGGCAATGATTTCAGGGGGGATGGCGATGGCGCCGATCTTGTCGGGGTCGTCTTTGGCGCGCGCCGCCCAGACGCGCGTTTCGCCGCCCTCCACTGCCAGTTCCCCGCCAATCGTCACTTTGTGTTCGACGTCGAATGAGGAGCGGCGGAATTCGGATACCCGCGAGGCAAGTTCGATCACGTCGCCGAATTTGCAAGGCTTCAAGAAATTGGCGCGCGCATCCACCAGCGGAATGCCCATGATGCCGAAAGCTTCCGGCCAGCTCGTGCGGTTTTACGCCCAGCGCTGCGTCGAACAGCATCCAAGTGCTGGTATCGAACATTTCGAAGAAGCGGCTGTTGAATACGATGCCGGCCGGGTCGCACTGGCCCCATTCGATGGTCAATTTCCGCGTTAAGATGAATGGCGCCACGCGCAACGGTCTCCTCAAGTTTCGGAACATTCTAGACGGCGCCGGCCTCGCGGTAAATCTTGCGATCTTAGGTCGTGCGCGCCACCCGGCGCGCGCGCGGCACCGGCCATTCGGTGACATCCTGCGATTTGAGCTCCACGCGCGTCATGCGGCGGCGCTCATCCAGCGCGCGTTTCGGCGCGATCGGCAGATGCGGCGAATCGTCGAGCGCCTCCAGCAGCCAATCGAGGTCGTCTGGCGCGATAACCCAGCGCTCCGGCGCATAGCGCGCGAGACTAAACGGCCGCGAATAGTCGATGAGCGATTTCTTGCCGAAGTTCAGATTGTATTCATGGGCGTAGGACATCACCAGCTCGCGCGGGTTTCGATAAATCGGATCGCGCCAGCGCAGCACCGCGTGGTTGACCTTGCTGATCGCGCCCCATAGGCCGCGCTGCTTAAACAGCGTGACCACATGATCGTCATCGGTCGGCAGCGAGCGCAAGTCGAGGAGCCAGGCCGGCTGGCCATGATAGATGAGCACCGCTGCGGCCAGGATCGCGGCCTCCGAGCAATGCGCGGTGCGCGTCGCCAGCACGCGGCGCGGCGACATGGTGGTCTCGCCCTTGAGCTCGAAATTAGGCGGCAGTTTTTCGATGAACACTTGCAGTTTTTGCGGCGTGTCGAGGCGCGCGAACAGGCGGGCTTCGGCCGGCGTCAGCAGCGCGCGCAGGCGATTGCGGGTGCGAGTCATGGCGGCCGTGACTGTAGTCGCAACGCGCCGGGCGCGGACGCCCGCGCGGCGCCGGTTCCACAGCTAAGTTGCCGCGCCGATGGCCTCCGCCCGAGTGCCCATTCGCCGCTCAATTTGGCGGCAAAACTGGCGCGACCAGCGTTCTCCCGGAGGCCCCGCGGAGGGGAATTTGTTACGGCCTTTGGCGGCCAAAGAAGGCGATTTCTTCTTATTTTCCGGCAGTTATTGCGGTTGCACAGAAGTGGTCGGGCCGGCAAACCAGGTGCAGCGCGCCTGGCTGGCGGGGTTCCTTGCGGGTGTCGAGTTCGGTCGCCGGCGTTGCGCAGTCTTCTGCGCCGGCCAAGGCTGCCGAGCCGCTGCCCCTTGCTGCGCGCATCGATCAGAAAGCCGGCTGACGCTTAGACTAGCCGCGCCTGGGGCGCTGCAAGCGGGGCAGGTGCTTCGGCCGGCTCACCGGCAGCGGAATATCGTCGGCCTGCGGCGGCACGACCGAAGTCGTGATCGGCATTTTAGCGGCGGCCGATTTCACCGGCGCTGCCGGTACCGCGACCGATTGCGGCTCGATCACCGGCGGACTTGCCGGCGGAAACGTGTCCGGCGAATAGGCATAGGCGTTGTATTGGTTGTTGCGGATCGGTGCGCCGGCGTCTTGGATGATGCGGTCGCCTTCGCGCCGGTTCTCGTAAGCCGAGCCATTGACGTTGAAGCCCATCGCATAAGTCGGTTTCGACTTGGCCGCGGTGTCGGCGGCAGCGGCGGCGCGGTCGAACGCGTGCTGGTCGTAATACGTGATGCCGCGGTCATGCACCGCGGTGGAGAAGTTCGGATTGATCTTGATCGCCTGGTTCATGTCGCGGGTGGCGCGTTCGAAGTCGCGCTTGTCGTAATAGGCGATGCCGCGGTTATAAAGCGCCAGCGCATAATTCGGGTTGATGGTCAGCGCCTGATTGTAGTCGGCGATGGCCGCGTCGAATTGGCCCTTGTTGCGGTAGGCAAAGCCGCGGTTGTTGAAGGCGCGCGCGTCTTTCGGGTCAATCAAAATGGCCTGGCTGAAATCCTCGATAGCGCGGTCGAATTCATTGCGGTTGTCGTAGGCGAGGCCGCGCGCATTATAGGCCGGCGCGAATTTGGCATTGAGCTTGATTGCCGCATCGAAATCCTTGATCGCGTGCTCGAGGTCGTGCTTGTCGTAATAGGCGGTGGCGCGATTGTAGAGCGCGGTTCCATAAGCCGGATCGATTTTGATCGCCTCGCTGAAATCGGCGATGGCCGCTCCGTTTCGTTGCGGTTGCGGTGGGCAAAGCCGCGGTTGTTGAACGCCACCGCGTTCTTCGGGTCGAGCCTGATCGCCGCGTCGAAATCCTGGATGGCGCGGTCGCTGTCGCCGCGCATTCCGTAGGTGACGCCACGATCGTTCAAAATTACCGGCGAATTGGGATCAAGCCGCACCGCCTGGTCGAAATCGGCGATGGCGCGAACGAGATCGCCCTTCATGCGATAGGCGCGGCCGCGGTTGTCGTAGGCGTTGGCATCCTTCGGATCGAGCCGCAGCATCTGGCTGAAATCGGCGATGGCGCGGTCGTAGTCCTGCTTGTCGCGATAAGCGAGGCCGCGATGGTAATAGGCGGCTTCGTAATTCGCATTGACGCGGACCGCCTCGGTGAAATCGGCGATGGCGTGGTCGAAATCGCGCTTTTCGGCGTAGGCGTTGCCGCGCTGAAAGAAGGCGAGTGACATGTGCGGATCGAGTTTGACCGCTTCGCCGAAGTCCGCGATCGCCTTGTCGATGTCGCCCTTAATCCGGTAGGCGACGCCGCGATTGTAGAAGGCCGGCGCATTCTTGGGGTCGAGCTTGATCGCTTGGTCGAAATCGGCGATGGCGCGGTCGCTATCGCCCTTGGCGCCGTAGCTCAGGCCGCGATCGTAATAGGCGAACGCGAAATCCGGCTTGAGCTTGATGACCAGCGTGAAATCGATGATGGCGCGATCAAAGTCGCGCTTTGATGCGCAGCGCATTGCCGCGATTGTAAACGGCGGCCGTGTAGCTCGGGTTGATCTTGATGGCGGCATCGAAATTCTGGATTGCGCGCTCGGTGTCGCGCTTGTCGCGATAGGCAAGCCCGCGATTGTAGAACGCCAGACTGTTGTTGCGGTCGCCTTTACCGCCAGATCGAAATCGGCCAGCGCGCGGTCGATATCGCCGCGCGCGGCATAGGCCACGCCGCGGTCGTTGTGGCCTTGCGCGTAAGCCGGGATCGAGCTTGAGCGCCTGGCTCAAATCGGCGATGGCGCGGTCGAATTCGCGCTTGTTGGCGTAGGCATTGCCACGGTTGTTGTAGGCCATGACGTCGCCGGGATTGAGCTTGATCGCGCTGTCGTAGTCGGCGATGGCGCGGTTGTAGTCGCTCTTGTCGTAATTGGCGTTGCCGCGATTATAGAAGGCGATGGCGTAACCGCTGTTGAGCTTGATCGCCTGGTCATAGTCGGCGATGGCGAGGTCGATCTTGTCCTTGGCCTCATAGGCGATGGCGCGGTTGTTGTAGGTCGGCGCGTATTTCGCGTTGAGCGTGATCGCCTGGTTGTAATCGGCGATGGCGCGGTCGGCGTCGCCCTTGAGGCCGTAGGCGATGCCGCGGCTGTTGAAGATCGCGGCATCGTTCGAATCGAGATCGACCGCCTTTGTCAGGTCGGCGATCGCCTTGTCGTAGTCGCCGCCGCTGGCATAGGCGTTGCCGCGCGCGCTGAAGGCTGCGGCGAGTTTGGGATTGATTTTGATCGCCTGGCTGAAGTCCTCGATGGCGCGGGTGTCGTCGTGCTTCTCGTGGAAGGCGATGCCGCGATTATAAAGTGCGGCCGCGTTCGTGGGATCGAGCCGGATCGCCTGGTCGAAGTCGTGAATGGCGCGGTCGTAGTCCTCGCGCTCGTAGCGCGCGACGCCGCGGTCATAATAGGCCATCGCGTCCTTCGGATTGAGGCGGAGCGCAGTGTCGAAATTGGCGATGGCGCGCTCGATATCGTGCTTCTGGAAATAGGCATTGCCGCGATTGTAATAGGCGGTCGAGAAATTCGGGTTGATCTTGATGGCGCGGCCGAAATCGGAGATCGCCGGGTCGAGCTCCTTCTTGGCGGCGAGGCTGATGCCGCGGTCGTTATAAGCGAGCGCGAAAATCGGGCTTAACCGGATCTGCTGCGCCAGTTCCGTGGCGCCGCGGTCGTAGCCGTGCTGGGCGCGGATGCCGTGGCCGCGCACGTTGGCCGCGATCGAATAATTCGGGTTGAGCTTGATCGCCGCCTCGAAGTCGGCGATGGCGTGATCGAAATCGTGCTTCTCGTAAAAGGCCATGCCGCGGTCGTGATAGGCAAAGGCATCCTTTTCGTCGAGCTTGATGGCCTGGCTGAAGTCGGCGATGGCGCGGGCGTAGTCGTTCTTGTCGAAATAGGCGTTGGCGCGGTTGTAATAGGCCATCGCGTAATTCGGGTTGATCTTGATCGCCTCGCTGAAATCCGCAATGGCGCGGCCGTTGTCGCCTTTGTTGCGATAAGCGAGCGCCGCGGTTGTTGAGCGCGATCGCGTTGTTGGGATCGAGCTTCAAGGCGTGGTCGAAATCCTGCACGGCGTGCTCGTTGTCGCCCTTGGTGCCGTAGGCGATGCCGCGGTCGTAATAGGCGCGCACATAGTTCGGATTGAGCTTGATCGCCTGGTTGAGATCGTTGATGGCGCGGTCGTATTCGCGCTTGTCGAAATAAGTGTTGCCGCGGTTGGAGAAAGCCAACGCATAGTTCGGATCGATGCGTGCCGCCATGCTGAAGTCGGCGATGGCGAGATCGTTGTCGCCTTTGCCGCGGTACGCGAGCCCGCGGTTGTTGTAGGCGGCGGCGAGTTTGCCGTTGAGCTTGATCGCCTGGCTGAAGTCGGCGATGGCGCGGTCGTATTCGCGCTTGTTGCTGAAGGCCTGCCCGCGCACATTGAAGGCCGGCGCGTTGGCCGGGTTGAGCTTGATGACCTGGTCGAGATCCTTGATGGCGCGGTCGTGATAGCCGATCGCTTCCAGCGTCTCGCCGCGATTGAACAGCGCCAGCGCGAAACCGGAATTGATGCTGATGGCCTGGTCGAAATCCTTCACCGCGCGCTCGAGCTGGCCCTTGCTCTTGTAGGCCATGCCGCGGCTGTTGAGCGCCACGTCGTAATGCGGATTGGCTTTGATGGCGCGGTCGTAGTCGGCGATGGCGCGGTCGATGTCGCCCTTGCGCTGATAGATGGCGCCGCGATTGTTGAGCGCGACTGCGAAATCGGGGTCAAGCTTGATGGCCTGGTCGAGATCGGCGATCGCGTGCGCGAGGTCGCCTTTGCGCTGATAGAGCAGGGCGCGGCTGTTGAACACGCCGGCATAAGTCGGATTGAATTTGATCGCCTGCTCGAAGTCCTGCAAGGCGTGGTCGATCTTGCCGCGCGCGGCATAGGTGTTGCCGCGCTCGGTGAAGGCGGCGGCGTATTTCGGGTCGAGCTTGATGGCGGTGTCGTAGTCGCGCACCGCGTGGTCGTAGTCGCCCTTGAGCTGATAGGCGTTGCCGCGGTCGACATAGCCGGCGGTGAATTTCGGATCGAGCCGCAGCGCCTGGTCGAAATCGGCGATGGCGCGGTCGAAATCGTGCCGCTCGCGATAGGCGAGCGCGCGGCCGTGCGCGGCCATCATGTCGCGCGGATCGAGCCTGATCGCCTGGCTCAGATCGGCGATGGCGTGGTCGAGGTCGCGGCGCTCGTAATAGGCCATGCCGCGGTTGTAATAGGCCGTGCCGAGGTTCGGATTGAGCTTGATCGCCTGGTTGAAGTCCTGGAAGGCGTGCTCGTCGTCGTTGAGCCCGAGATAGCAGAAGCCGCGCGCGTCATAGGCTTCGGCATTTTTCGGGTCGAGCGCGATCGCGTGCGTGAAGTCGGCGAGCGCGCTTTGTAGTCGCGCTTGTCCTTGTTGGCGATGCCGCGCTGGAATAGGCGCCGGCATAATTCGGGTTCGCCTTGATCGCCTGGTTGAAGTCGGCGATGGCGCGTTCGTAATCGCGCTTCTTTTGGTAGGCGCCGCCGCGGTTGCTCAAGGCCGCCGCGTTTTTCGGATCGATGCGGATCGCCTGGTCGAAATCGGCGATGGCGCGGTCGCCATTGCCCTTGGCGTTATAGGCGAGCCCGCGCAAGTTGAAGGCGGCGGTGTAGTCGGGCTTGATGTTGATCGCCTGATCGAAATCGGCGATGGCGCGGTCGTAGTCGCGCTTGGCGTAGAGCGCGCTGCCGAATTCGAAATAGGCTTCGGCGTTCTTGGGATCGAGCTTGATCGCCTGATCGTAATCGCCGATGGCGTGATCGATGTCGCCGCGCGCGCGGTAGGCGAGCCCGCGGTTGAAGTAGGCCTGGGCGTTCTTCGGATCGAGCCGGATGGCCTGAGTGAAATCGGCAATGGCGCGTTCGTCGTCGCCCTTGCGGCGCAGCGCCAGGCCGCGATTGTAGTAGGCCAGCGCGTTCTTCGGATCGAGCCGGATGGCCTGGTCGAAATCGGCGATGGCGCGTTCGGTTTCGCCGCGCGCGGCATAGGTGACGCCGCGGTTGTACCAGGACAGCGCATCCTTGGGATCGAGCTTGATCGCCTGCGAGAGGTCGCGCAGCGCCTTGTCGAAATCGTGCAGTTCGAAATAAGCGACGCCGCGGTCGTAATAGGCCAGCGCGTAATTGGCATCGAGCCGGATCGCCTGATCGTAGTTCTGGATGGCGCGGTCGTAGTCGCGCTTGTCGTAATAGGCGTTGCCGCGGTTGTAATAGGCCAGCACGTAGTTCGCATTGAGCAGGATGGCCTGGTCGTAATCCTTGATGGCGCGGTCGATCTCGCCGCGATTGCGGTAGGCGAGCCCGCGGTTGTTGTAGGCAAAGCCGTCGCGCGGATCGAGCAGGATGGCCTGGTCGAAGTCCTGGATGGCGCGGTCGACGCTGCCTTTGGCGGCGTAGGCGATGCCGCGGTCGTTGAGCGCCAGAATGTAATCGGGCCTGATCTTGATCGCCTGATCGAAATCCTGGATGGCGCGCTCGTAGTCGCGGATGTCGCGATAGGCGAGGCCGCGGCTTTCGAAGGCGACCGCGTCGTTCGGGTTGAGCTTGATGGCGCGGTCGTAGTCGGGAATGGCGCGGTCGGGCTCGCCCTTGGCGCGATAGGCCATGCCGCGATTGTAATAAGCCAGCGCATAGTTCGGATTGAGCTTGATCGCCTGGTTCAGGCTGGCGATGGCGTGCGCGTAGTCGCGCTTGTCGTAATAAATATGGCTCAGCGTGTTGAGCGCTTCCGATATTGTGCTTGTCGAGTTTGGCCGCCTGTTCGAGATCCTGCGCCGCGCGGCCGGTTTCGCCGCGGTCGCGGAAAGCAAGCCCGCGGTTGTAGAAAGCCTCGCCGTTTTTCGGATCGAGCTTGATCGCCTCGTCGAAATCGCGCACGGCGTTATCGCCGTCGCCTTTGGCGCGATAGGCCTTGCCGCGATCGGTGAAGGCGGTCGCCTTCTGCTTCTTGGAATGCGTTTGCTCGATCACCGCCGAGCAATTGGCGATGCGGCTGTCGCGGCGCGCTGTCGTCCTTGGCGCTGCACAGCCGCACTCTGTTCGTGCGTGAGCGCGAAAGCGGCGGGCGCGACCAGCATCACGCTGGCCGCCGCCGTCACGCCGATGATGAAGCGCCGCGCTCCCCGTGTCATGCCGCCTCGGTCACGCCCGGTGCCGAGTTACCTTTACCGGGCTAGTGATTTGAATTGATGGCGAATTTAGACCGAAGAGTGCACCACGCGGCGGCGGCGCGCAGAAATTGCCCGAGTTAACATTAATCCTGCGGCGCGCATTCGTGGCGCGCGCGTTAAGCTTAGCGGAAATGGTTATCGGCGAAGCGCGGAGAGCGAAACGTCCGCGTCAATGCTTGGCGGCCGCCATCGCGCGCGCCACTGCCGCCGCCGCCATGTCGTCGAGCACGTATTGCGGCGGCATCACATAGGCCAGGACCTTGCTCTTCGAGTAGACCGACTCGCGCACGGTCAGCCCGTGATTGCCCGACACCAAAATCGGATTGCCCAGGCCATCGGTGCCGCGCACGACGCCGACATGGCCGTTGAGCGGGCCCTTGCGATAGAGGATGGCGATGGCGCCGACGCGCGGCCCATCGAGCTTCTTGCCGTAATCCAGAAACGAGCGGGCGGCGCGCGAATGCGTGCCTTTGCCGCCGGCGCGGCGCAGCACGAAATTCATGAAATCGGCGCACCAGAGCTTGGAGGGCAGGCCGATCTGCTGCGCGGTGCGGCCTTGCCAGCGCAGCGCTTCCAGCAGCACGCCGGCGGCGCCCGGCACCTGGGCTGCGGCTTCGGCGGCATCGCTGCGGCTGCGCGCGATCGGCTCAAGCGGCTCGGTATTGGCGAAACGCTCGCTGCGCTTGATCGCCGGTCGCCTGCGCCGGCAACGCGATGCCGGCGAGCAGAACGCAACTGAGCAAAGCTGCAAACGCGCGCGTCATGATCCCCAAATTCCCGGCGGCTTCTTGTTGCCGGGCCTCCCCTTGCATGTCTCTACACCGGCGCGCCATCGGCCAGAGGCGAGGTGCGCAGACGTAGTTAACTGCGCGCCATCTTTTGCGATCAGGGGGCGTTCACGCAAGTGTCACGAGGGGCAAGCAGGCGGCGGCTTCGTCTTATGGTTAACGCGCGTTAACGCACGAAAAGCGTCCGCTAAATCAGCGGATATTGTAGCGGATCGGGACAACGATCGCGATTTGCGCGCCGGCTACTTCCGGCGGCGGCGGCGGCAACGGCGCCGCGCGCGCGATCAGCGCCAAGGTTGCCGCGTCGAGCGCGCTCGATCCCGAACTGCGCTGGATGCGCGCGTGATGCACGCCGCCACTGCGGTCGACCGAGAAGGCGAGTTGCGCGACGCCGTGGTCGCCGCGTGCTTGCGCTTCGGCCGGATATTGCTTGTAGCGTTCGAGACGGGAGACCAGTAGCGATTTCCAATTCGGCAACGCATTGGGATTGCGCGAATTGGCGCCCGGTGCCGGCGCCGCCGCGCGCTCGGCTTTCTGTTCGGCGGTCGAGGGCGCGCTGGCAAGACTTGCGTGCTTTTGTTTCGGTTTCTTCTCCTGCGGCTTTTCAATCGGCTTTGGCGGCGGCGTCACGGTGAGGTCGGCGTCTTTCGCCGGCTCCGCCTGGATCTCGGTTTTTTCCACCGGCTTTTGCGGCTCCGGTTCAGCCTTCGCCTCGGACTGTTGCGGGCCCGGCGGCAGCTTCGGTCGGGACAATGGCAGGCGCCACCGGCACCGGCGCAAGCTCCAGCATGATCACCGGCGCATTGGCGACGCTGTCGTTATTCTCGTTCCAGCGCGCCAGCATCGCGGCAGCGCCGGCGGCGTGAAAGCAAAGCGCGAGCGCGAAGGCCAAGCCCCAGCGCGTTGCGTCCGGCCAACGGCGCGATGCTTTAGGCGCAACGCTCATGGCGCCACCTTATCGCCTTCAAGCGCAACCAGCGCCACATGCAGATAGCCGGCGGCGCGCAGCTCGTTCATCAGCGCCATCAGATCGCCATAGGCGACCGTCTTGTCGGCGCGCAGGTATACGGGCTGCTGCTTGTCGCCACCGGCGGCGGCATCGAGCGCGGAGGCGAGCGAAGCGCGGTTCACCGCTTCGTTGTCGATTGCCAGACTCAAGTCGGACTTGAGCGTCAGGAACAGCGGCTTGTCGGGCCGCGGCGTGCGTTCGGCATTGGCCGCCGGCAAATTGACGCCGACATCGACCGTCGCCAGCGGCGCCGCGATCATGAAAATGATCAGCAGCACCAAAATCACGTCGATGAAGGGCGTGACGTTGATCTCGTGCAGCTCGCCTAAAGTCTCATCGCCGTGGTCAAGACGCGTGCTCATGGGAGACCCTACTCGGCGGCGCTCACGCCGCGGCGGCTCGCGACGCTGCTCGAACACGCCGCGGTCGAGATCGCGGCTGATCAGGCGCAAAATTTCAGCCGACGGCATCGGCATGCAGCGCGCGGTAGCCGGAAATCCAGCGCGCGAACATATTGTACATCACCACGGCCGGGATCGCCGCCACCAGGCCGAGCGCGGTCGCCAGCAGCGCTTCGGCGATGCCGGGCGCAACGACTGCAAGATTGGTGGTGTGCTGTTTCGAAATGCCGATGAAGCTGTTCATGATGCCCCAGACCGTGCCGAACAGACCGACGAAGGGCGCGGTGGCGCCGACGGTTGCAAGAATGCCGGTGCCGCGGATCATGGCGCGGCCGTTGCCGGCTTCGAGCCGCTCCAGCCGCGAGGCGATGCGGTCCTTGACGCCGGTCAAGCGCGCCGGCCGAGAGCTTGAGTTCGGCGTCGGCCGCAGCCACGAGCTTGGCCGCGCCGTCATCGCTGGTTCTTGAAGGCCGCGCTCGCCTCGCTCCAGGACCGCGCCGCGGCCAACGCATCGATCGCCGCATGCAGTTTCCGGCGCGCGAGCAAGAGTTCGACGGTCTTGGCGAGCCAGATGGTCCAGGTCAGCACCGAGGCGAAAACCAGGCCGATCATCACGGCTTTGACCACGATGTCGGCCGCCAGGAACATGCCCCAGGGCGACAGATCGCGCGGCAATATGAGGGATATCGCGGGTGCGGGAACAGGCGGCGTTTGCGCGCTGGCCATTGCCGGCAACAGCAGGCCGAACGCGAGCAGCGGCGCCGCCAGCCGGTATACCGCGACAAAATCGGCCGGGCTTTCTCATGCGTTGGATCAAGGGGTTGTCCATTGGTCTCACTGTGCGCCCGCGGCCTTGCGGTCTTCAAGCCCGCCCCAAACGGGGCACCCTCTAACACAACTAGAACCACCAGGGGCGGTAGCCTCAGGGCGTTTTTTACGCCGCAGCCAATTGAACGGCGCGCGCTTTATGGGCATCGTCCGCGCCCTGGCGCTCCGCCAGATCCGGAATTCTCCGCACAAGGATATCGCCCCCATGCCTTTTTCTATGTCGCAAGCGTCCCTGCCGGTGTTCGAGATCGGCCTCAACGCGCTGTCCGCCGTGCTCGACAAGGCGGCGGCCGCCGCCGCCGCCAAGAAAGTCGATGCCGCGGTGCTGCTGCATTGGCGGCTGGCGCCGGACATGTTCGCGCTGCTGCGCCAGGTGCAGGTCGCCTGCGACCAGGCCAAGAACGGTGCCGCGCGCCTTGCCGGCGCCGAGCCGCCGAAATACGAGGATAACGAAACCACGATCGATCAGCTCAAGGAGCGCATCGCCAAGACCGTCGCCTACCTGAAATCGCTCGACGCCAAGGCGATTGATGCTTCAGCCGATCGCGAGATCACCTTTCCGCTCGGTCCCAACAAGGGCCAGATGAAGGGCGGCGACTATCTCAATCATTTCGTGCTGCCGAATTACTATTTCCATCTCACCGCCGCCTACGCAATCGTGCGTCATTGCGGCGTGGAGCTCGCCAAGCGCGACTTCCTCGGCAACATTCCGATCAAGCGCACCTGAACGAGGGCAGGGCGCGCGTAAAAAAACCGCCCCGCCGGTTTCCCGGCGAGGCGGTTAAGCATTTCCCTTCAGTCGAAGGCAGCGATTAATCGCGGTAGGACACCACGTCGCCGTCATAACCGCGGCGATCGTAGCCGCAGTTACAATTCACGCCGCGGACTTCGCGCCGCTCGAGGATGTGACGAACGCTGCCCTCGGCGTAGCGGTTGACCGTTTCGTGCCGCTGCTCTTCGCGGAACTTGTTGGTGGTGTTCACCTTATGCAGCAACACGTCTTTCACGATCGTGTTGGTGCGATGGACGACCACTTCGCGGTTGATCACCGGCCGCACGTGCACGATCAGGCGATTTTCCTGAATGAGCTTCGTGTTGCCGCGCACAACCTTGGTGTGATTGACCACCCGCTCGTGCGTCACGACGCGCGGCGCAAGCCGCTCGACGCGCTTGGTGGTGTATTCGGAATCCGGGCGCCGGCAGTTACAGACGGTGTCCCAGTGAGAGCCGTCGCCTGCGAGAGCCGGTTCCGGAGTAATGCCCGCCAGCCCGAGGACAAGCAGGGCACCGTAGAACGCCTTGTACACATGTTTCATTTTTAACGCCCCGTTAACCATGTAAGTTATGCCGCCATCTTTAGTTTTTCGTTTTTAACCATGTTTGTAAAGGCATTTCTCCGATGAGCGCAACCGGGACACAACAGATTGGCCCCGGAGACGTCTCCCCGGGGCCAAAACCACCAGATGTGGTAGGGAACTAGTTGTATCTATTTGAGACGTTTGGCCGCTTCGATGACCAGGCTCAAATCGGCGTATTTTTTGATGTCGATCGGCTTCTTCACGAAGCCGAGTTCGCGCGTGGTGTCGACGTTGCGCTGAAGCGCTTCGAGGTTGGGCAGCAAATTCGGATCGCGATAGGTGTCCTGCTTGGTGAAGACCCAGCCGAAACGCTCGGGCGGCACCTTGGTGACCTTGGAGGCGATCTTGGCCACCTCGTCGTGGTTCTTCGGGTCGAGATACCAGCGCGTGACGCGCAACATGTCCTCCAGATAATCGACCATGGCGGCGCGATGCTTGTCGATGAACGACTTGCGCGCGGTCCACACGATCATCTGCGTGGTGCCCATGGCGTCCTTCAGGTCGAACAGCACCTTGCCTTCGGCGCGCAGCTTGGGATTAAGCGCGAAGGGCAGCACCGCCGGGATCAGGTCGACTTTCTTCTCAAGCAACATCGCCGGCATTGCCGGCAGCGGGCCTTCCAGCATCGTGTAATCGCGCTTGTCCTCAAGGCCGTGCTTTTTCAGCATGGCGCGCACGGCGACGTCGACCGCGCTGCCGCCGCCATTGGTGCCGATCACCTTGCCCTTGAGGTCCTCGACTTTGTTGATGCCTGAATCCTTGCGCACGAAATATTCTTCGCTGTAGTAGCCGGCGACGCCGTCCTGGAATTCGTCGGCGATGACGCGGATATCGTCGAGCCCGGCGTTGTCGATGGCGATGGCGAGCGAGGAATAAGCGAGGTTGGAGACTTCCAGTTCGTTATTGGCGATCGCCGTGATCATTTGCGGCGTGCCTTGGAAGCGGACGCTCTCGAGCGTGTAGGACTTGCCGAGATGCTGCATCAAATCTTTTTTCTCGAGCACGATCGACGCCCAGTTGGCCACCGGCGCGACCCACGACATGCGGATCTTCACCGGCTCGGCGCTTTGCGCCGCCGCTGGCGCCCAACAGGCCGAGCGCGCACACGCCGGCCAGTACGCCAAACTTGGCGAGTTTGAGAATTCGCATCGATTCCTCCCTGAGTTCGCCGGGCTTGCGTTTGTCGCCTAGAGCAAGCTTCGCGTTGCGAACTTGGGCGAGATTGTGGGGGCTCCAACTGTTTTTGGCAAGCTGTGCCAAATACGCCTGCGCACCGCGGTAAAACCCGCGTTCAGCGCCGTCGTCGGATCGCTCGCTTCCTGGTGCCAGATCAGCAGGCGGCGGCGGA
This sequence comes from uncultured Alphaproteobacteria bacterium, assembly GCA_963756805.1. Lineage (GTDB taxonomy): Bacteria > Pseudomonadota > Alphaproteobacteria > Rhizobiales > Xanthobacteraceae > Pseudolabrys. The sequence goes on along the minus strand of CAVWPH010000007.1, from coordinate 40,835 downwards.
TCGCGCTCATGGCCTTGACCAGACAAAAGCCGACCACGGCGATTTCCACGATGCCGGCGAACACGCCGGTCGAATTGGCGAAGCGCGAGGCCGTCATCATGGCGCCGCCCAGGCCATAGCCGCCCATCAGCATTTCGGCGACCACCGCCACGATCAGCGACAACGGCAAGCGCCACCTGCAAGCCGGTCATGATCTGCGGGCTCGCCGCCGGCAACACGATCTGGGTCAGAACTTCGCGTTTGCTGGCGCCCATGTTGCGCGCCGACCAGATCAATTCGCGCTCGACGCCCTGGATGGCGATGACGGTGGCGGCAATGACGGGGAAAATGGCGTCGATGACGATGATGGTGATCTTGGAGACGTCGAAGACGCCGAGCCACAGGATCACCACCGGCAGGAAGGCGATCTTGGGCATCGGGAAGCCGACCGAGATGATCGGATCGAAGAACCAATTGGCAATGGCGTTGCGCGACATCGCCATGCCGATGAGCACGCCGAACACCGCGCAGATGCAAAAGGCTGTCAGCGCGCGATAGAGCGTGAGGGCGGTATTGATCCACAAATCGCCGGCGACGCCGTCGTTCCAGATGCGTACGAGCACTTCGCTCAGCGCCGGCAATTGGTAATGCGTGAACACGCCGCTGCGCGCCAGCGTCTCCCAGGCCGCCGCCAGCAGCAAAATGGAAAACACGCGCGCGAAGGCCCACAGCAATACGTACAGCAATTTCCCCGCCGGCGTTTCGGCGAAATCCGCTTGCGCCATGCCGCCGTCTAGTCGCGCCATGCAAGTGTCCGCCTGGTGATCATCAAATAAATCCGGTCGGCGGCGAAACCGAGAAACGCCACCGTCAGCACCACCGCATACATCGCATCGTAGGCGCCGCTGGCGCCGAGATTGCCGATCAGAAAGCCGAAGCCGCGCTGCGCCGCGATCAATTCCGACGACACCAGCAAAATGAAAGAAAGCGCCAGCGCGGTGCGGACGCCGTTGAGCAGTTCCGGCATGGCGCTCGGCACCACCACGTCCCACAACATGCGCAGGCGGCTCGCGCCCATGCTGCGCGCCGACCACACCAGCACCTGTTCGCTCGAGCGCGCGCCGTTGAACGCGCCGACCGTCACCGGCAGCATGCAGCCGAGGAAAATGAGCAGGATCTTCGAGCCGTCGCCAAAGCCGAGCCAGATCGCGGTCACCGGGATGAGCGCCGATTTCGGCAGCGGATAGAAAATTTCGACCAGCGGCGAAAGCAGCACGTTGACCGGCTTCCACCAGGCCATGACGAGGCCGAGCGTTGCGCCGACCGCGACCGAAAGCGCAAGGCCTGCGCTCGGCGCGATAAAGCGACGATACGCCGTTGGTGAGAAGCTCGCCGTCCTTGATCATCGCGAACCAGGCGGCGATCACATCGGTCAGCGGCGGCAGCGCGGCGCTCGACACCAGTTCGAGCCGCGCGGTCAGCTCCCAGCAGGCGGCGATGCAGCAGCAACGGAAGATAGCGGATGAAATATCGTTTCATGGCGCGCGCGTCCCTTGCGCCTTGATGGCTTCTTCCTTCACCAGGTTCCAGATTTCGTCCACCTTTTCGACGAAAGCCTTGGCCTTGTGGATGTGCGGGTCGGTCTTGTCGAACTTGGTATCGACGATGGTCTTGATCGTGCCCGGCCGCGCCGACATCACCGCCACCCGGTCGGCGAGATAGACCGCCTCCTGCACATCGTGAGTGACGAAAATCACCGTCTTCGGCGTGCGCTGCCAGATGCGCAGGAGTTCGGCCTGCATCAGCCCGCGCGTCTGCGCATCGAGCGCGCCGAACGGCTCGTCCATCAGTAAGATTTTCGGATCGAAGGCGAGCGTGCGCGCGATCGCGGTGCGCTGCTTCATGCCGCCGGATAATTGCGACGGATAGCTATCCTCGAAACCCATGCAGGCCGACCAGCTCGATGAATTCCTGCGCGCGCTGTTCGCGCTCCTGCTTGGCCATGCCTTGCCGCTCAAGCCCGTAGAGAATATTGCCGCGCACGGTCTTCCACGGAAACAGCGCGAAATGCTGGAACACGATGCCGCGGTCGGGGCCGGGACCGGTGACTTTATTGCCGTCGACGCTGATGCTGCCGGTTTCCACCGGCAGGAAGCCGCCGAGCAGATAAAGCAGCGTGGACTTGCCGCAGCCGGACGGTCCCAGCAGCGCGACGAATTCGCGGTTGCGCACGTCAAGTGAAACCTGGTCGAGCGCCAGCACCTCGCGTCCGCGCGGCGGGCGATAGACGTGGCTGACCGCGTCGATGACGATTTGCGCATTGTCCGGCATGGCGATGGGCAGCCTCCCCAATGGCTGCGTTCTGTCAAGCGCCGTGGTCGCTGGTCCAACAGCAAGATTGTCCTATAATGCGGGACAACAAACCATCGTCATGCTCAGGGGAAACGTCAGTGCCCAACAAGCTCGCCGAGGCCCGCGCCGAACTCGCGCTCGCCAACCGCATTGTCGCCAACGAAGGCGTGCTCGACGCTTTCGGCCATGTCAGCATGCGCCATCCCGACAATCCGAACCGCTATTTTCTGTCGCGCTCGCGCGCGCCCGAATTGGTCGAGCCCGGCGGTTTGATCGAATACGATCTTAATTCCATGCCGGTCGCTGAGCCGGGCGTGCCGCAATATTCCGAGCGGGTAATCCACGGCGAAATCTACAAAGCGCGGCCGGACGTGATGTCGGTGTGCCACCACCATGCGCCGGCCTTCATGCCGCTGCTCGCGACCGGCACCGATTACATGCCGATCTTCCATCTCGGCGCGGTCGGCGGCATCAAGCCGCCGTTCTGGGATCAGCATGACGAATTTGGCGACACCAACATGCTGGTGGTCAAACCGGAGGAGGGCGCTTCGCTTGCCCGCGCGCTCGGCCGCCACTGGATGGTGCTGATGAAGCGCCACGGCGTCACGGTTGCCGGCACCGGCGTGCGCGATTGCGTATTCCGCACGATCTACGCGGCGCGCAATGCCGAGTATCAAGTCAACGCCATGGCGCATCGGCAATACCATTGCTTCACTTTCACCAGGCGAAACCGAGCAGGCCGCCGCCATCAACGCCAAGACCACCGGCCTCACCCGCTCGTGGGAATACTGGTCGGTACGGGTGGCCAAGGCCGGCGGAGCGCTTTCCGCGCCGTCCCGAAAGGCCAAATCCGCGCGCCCTGCTGCAAAGCCGCGCCGCGCTGCGAAAACGCGCCGGCGGCGCTAATTCAGGCTTCCCCAGTGGGCAGGGATCGGTGTTGAATGCCGCCCACGGGGGGAGACCCCAAACAAAAAGAAATTCAGGGAGGAATGCCGACATGAAGCACAATCTTATCCGCGCGCTCGGGCTCATCGCCCCGCTCGCGCTGCTGGCGGTTCCGGCGCAGGCCGAGGACACGCTCAAGCTCGCCATCGGGCAGATCAATAACTGGGAAAACCAGGCCCCGACGCTCGGCCAGGATGCCGGCATCTTCAAGAAGCACGGCCTGGTGCTGGAAAGCGTCGGCACCCGCGGCGCCGGCGAAACCATCCAGGCGGTGATTTCAGGCTCGGCCGATATCGGCGCCGGTGTCGGCGCCGCCGGCGTCATGCGCGCGTATTCCAAAGGCGCCCCGGTGCGCATCCTGGCGCCGATGTTCACCGGCACCGGCGACCTTTACTGGTACGTCAAGGCCGACTCCAAAATCAAAACCTTGAAGGACGCCGGGCCCGAGAACACCATCGCCTATTCGACCAACGGCTCGAGCTCCAACAACATCGTGGTCGCTTTCGTGGATGAGCTTGGCTGCAAGGCCAAGCCCACCGCCACCGGCAGCCCGGGCGCCACGCTGACCTCGACCATGTCGGGCCAAATCGATATCGGCTGGGCGGCGCCGCCGTTCGGGCTGAAGGAGATCAAGGAAGGCAAGATCCGCATTGTTGCGCGCGGCAGCGATATCCCATCGCTGCGCGGGCAGACCGTGCGCACGCTGATCGTGAACGCCGAAGCGCTCAAGACCAAGCACGACGCCATCATGCGCTTCATGCAAGGCTATCGCGAAGCAGTCGACTGGATGTATTCCGATCCCAAGGCGGTCGAAATGTATTCAGTGAAGATGAAATTGCCGGTCGAACTGCTCAAGGAATTGATGGATAAATTCCAGCCGAAGGAAGCGTTGCAGACCGATCACTTCGCCGATCTCGACGGTGCGGTGCGTGATGCGGTCAAGCTGAAGTTCCTGGAAAAGCCGCTCACCAAGGAGCAGCTTTCCGATTTGATCCAGATTCCGCCGCGCAAATAAGCGCAAACGCCTGAAATGAAAACGGGCCGCTGCCTGGCAGCGGCCCGTTCGTTTGCGCCGTTCGATTTCGTTCGGCGGCTTATTTCTTCTTTTCTTCCTTCTTCATTTCCTTCTTCGCGGCGGCTTGGCCTTTTTCGCCTTGTGGTGCTTTGCTTTCGGCTTCATGCCGCATTCGCCTTTGTAGAGAATCTTGGCGCCCGACAGTTTCGCCCAGCAGGCGTTGGAGAAAGTGTGGGTGAAGCCGTGGTCGTTCGCGCAAACCGGCTTCCAATCCAGCGTGCACATGCCGGCCGCCTTCGCCGGGCTGGTGCCGATGACGAAAGCGGTCGCGGCAACCGCGAGAACCGAAGCAATTCCGAGAGACTTGAGCGACATAGTTTGTTTCCTCCAAAGAATTAAAACGCCGCATACTAGGTGGTAGCATCCGACCATGACAAGATTTTTTGCAAAAAAATTTTCCGGCGCACATTCCGCGCTGCAACGTGAACGCATGTTCATGTCGCTGGCAACGATCGGCGCGGGCTGAAATATAAAACGGATCTCCGCCAGGCGGCCCGCAATTCACGCCGCGCGCCGCGTCAAAATGAATACGCGTTAATCCGGCGCTCAGCGGCGGTCTTTCGCCGCGGTGCTGATGGCGTCGAGGATGGCGGCGCGGCCTTGCGTGAGCGAAGCGCGCACATCGTCGCGCTTGCCGATGGCGCCCATGTCGCGATGGCGGGCGACGGTTGCTTCCACCATCAACGGATCGAGGCCGAGTTCGCGCAGCGTCACGGCCGACTCTTCCATCTCGGCGGCGCGGCGTTCGCCGTGGCTCGCCATGCGCTCCAGATTGTATTCCGAGACTTTCGGCCAATCGATGCCGGGATAATTGTTCTTGAGCGAGGCGGTGACTTCATCGAGCACGTTGGCTCTGCTGGCGGCGAGGAAGCATTCCAGCGTGAGCGCCTCGATGCCTTTCACCATGACGCTGCGGATCATCTTGATCGCGGCGGCGCCGCCGGTTTGCGCGCCCACCACCGATAATTTCATCTCCATTTCGGCCAGCAGCGGCGAGATCGCCTCCGCATGCGGGCCCGCGATCAGCATGGGCGTGCGGTGGCGGGTCGGATTGATGGCCGCGATCACCGCCACATCGACATAGCGCGCCTTCTCGCCCAGGAGCTTTTCGGTTTCCTGCTTGCGGCCGGGCGAGACCGAATTGATGTCGAGATAATAAGGCCGGCCGGAAAGATGCGGTTCGACCGAGCGGGCGGCTTCCACGCTGGAGGCAGCCGTCACCGCGGAGATGATCATGTCGGCCTCGCGCACCGCTTCGGCCGCGGAAGCCGCGGCCCGCACGCCCATCGTCTCGGCCGCCGTGCGCAGGCGCTCGCCGGATTTGTCCGGGAAAAGAATATCCCAGGCGGCGATGCGCTCGATGCCGCTTTCGCGCAAGCCCGAAGCGATGGCTTGCCCGGCTTCGCCGAAGCCGATGAAGGAAACGCGCGGTGTATTGCGAAGGGTCATGACAGCAGTCTAGCGCGTTCGAATTTACGAGTCCGCCACGCCCGGCACCGGCGGCGTGCCGTGGGTGTGGAACGACTTGATGGTTTGCAGGCCCCAGGCCTGGCCTTTCTTGCGCTCGGCCTCCGTCCACACGATCGGCTTCCAGTCCGGCGCCAGCACCAGCCGCGCCCCGGCGCAGGCGACTTCGACGCGGTTGCCGCCGGGCTCGTAGACATAAAGAAAGAAGGTCTGCTGGATGGCGTGCTTGTGCGGGCCGGTTTCGATGAACACGCCGTTCTCCAGGAAAATATCGGCGGCGCGCAAGATGTCCTCGCGCGAGTCGAGCGCGTAAGTGACGTGATGGAAGCGGCCTTTGGTGCCGGTCGCGTCGCGCGTATAGGCGAAGTCGTAGGACTTGTTGGTGGCCGTCATCCACATGCCGGCCTCGGAGCCGTCGTCGAGCACGATCTGCTCGGTCAGCTTGAAGCCGAGATAATTCTCGAAGAATTCGCGGTTGGCCTTGATGTCGACGGCGAGCCCGTTGAAATGATCGATGCGGCGGACATTGCAGCCGCGCGCCGGAAACGCTTGCGCCTGGTTCTTGAGCGCAGGCTTCTGGTCGGGCGGCGGATCGTACCATTCGGTGTCGTAATAAAGCTCGATCACATGGCCGTCGGGGTCCTTGCAGACAAAGGTTTTGCCGTGGCCGAGATCGCCGTCGCTCCAGCCGACCGCAAAGGGCGAGCCTTTGAGCGCCGCCGCGCGCCGCTCGAGCGCTTGCGGTGAGCGCGTGCGGAAGGCGACATGCGCCATGCCGGACGTTTTCGAGGCGGTGAGTTTGAGCGAATAGCGCTCGTAGTCGTCCCAGCCGCGCAAATAAACGCTGTCGCCCTTTTCGCCGCTCTGGGTCATGCCCATCACGTCGATGAAGAACTTGCGGCTCGCCTCGAATTTGGGGGTGAGCATTTCGAGGTGGCCGAGATGAGCGATATCGGTGATCGGTTCGTTTGGCATGGACACCTAAGTTGTTCGATCAATTCTGCCCAAGCGCGCGCTTGAATACCAGGACCAGATTATTGGCCGGCATTTCGACGATTTCAGCCGGCGAAAGCCCGGCCGTTTGCGCCAGCGCATCGAGATCGGCGACGTCGCGCACGCCCCATTCCGGATTCTCGGCCCGCAGGCTGGCATCGAAAGCCTCGTTGCTCGGCGCGGTATGGGCGCCGTCGCGCTTGAACGGGCCATAGACGAACAGGGCGCCGCCCTCGCGCAATTGGCGTCCGGCGCCGGCGAACAAGTTTTGCGACACGCGCCAAGGCGCGATGTGCAGCACATTGATGCAGAGCATGGCGGTGAATCTGTCTGCGCCATCGCCAGACAGACGCCAATCCGCGTCGTTGAGATCGATGCGCTGGACCGCACGCAAGTTCGCAAGCTTTGCCTCGCGCCGCCAGGCTTCGATGCTCGCAAGATGCGCAGGGGTAATGTCGCTCGGCCACCAGGTCAGTTGCGGCGCGCGGCGCGCGAAGTCGGCAATGTGTTGCCCGGTGCCGCTGCCGAGCTCGAGCACATCGCCGGATGCATCGCGCAGAAAATCCTCCATCGCCGACCAGATGGCGGCGTGGTTGCGCCGGAAGGCGGGGCCTTCCAGCCGTGCCGTCGGGCGCGGGCGGCCGGCCGATGGTTCCGAAGTCGACGACGAATTTGGGCATGGTTGCGGGTGGCCGCGGTTTTGGGAAAAAGCCGCTGCAATTAGCCCGTTCCGCAGGCAGCGGTCAAAGGCCGATTGGCATGGCCATCGCTGGTCGATGTCGAAAATCCTGCTCGACGCCCCGGACGCGTTTCCCGATGAGAAAAAATAGGCTCGGGCGCGCGTTACGCGCCCGATTGCCCGTTCATCGCACGAAAACGAGGCTGCGCCGGACCGCCCGTCAGGGCGTGACGGTCAGCAGCGTCCACATGCCGGCTGCGTAGTGTCCCGGCACGTTGCAGACCAGCAAATATTTGCCGGGCTTGAGCGTGAGCGTCAGGGTGCCGGACTTGCCGGGGTCGAGTTCGGAAACCTCGCCGAGCGAATTGGTCTTTTTCTCGTCCAGGCGATTCTCGTCCTTGAGATAGGGAAGCGGCGTGCTGGTATCCTTGATCGGGAGCACCAGCATTTCGTGGATTGTTTTCTTGCCGTTATTGCTTGGCCTCAAAAGTGACCGGGCCGGTCTTGATTGAATTCCGGTAGATAGTGATGCCCATTTTTGAATTGGCACCGTGCGTGGCGCCTTTGGTCTTGCCCATGGCCATGCCCCATATCGGTCGGCATGGTTCCGGCCATGTCACCCCAAAGCGAGACTTTGATGACGGTAGCCGGCCGCGTTGGCCGGTATTGCAAATGCTGTGATGAATGCGAGCGCGAGCAGCGGCAGGAATAGTTGCTTGATGGCAGGGGGCATGGCTGTCTTCCTGGAAATACCCTGGATGGGAATACGCCGCCCCCGGCGAAAGCAGAAAGTCGATTGAGTCGAACCGTTTATTTTCGCGAAGCTTGGCCATATGGCCATAGTTAGTTACAATTCAAACAAGTCGGTTCGATTTCGCATTATTCGAAAAGACAACGGCGGAATTTAGACGAATGAGCGACCCACCCATTTCACGCGGCTTTCGCGGACGCGGGCGCGCCGGGCACAAGCGCGCGCGTGCCGCCGGGCCAGCATCTGGTCACCGACTTTCCGGTGCTCTCGGCGGGGCCGACGCCGGAGCCCGATCTCGCCGGTTGGAATTTTGCGCTCGAGGACGGCGACAGTCCGGCCGGCCAATGGAGCTGGAAGGAATTCAACGCGCTGCCGCAGACCGACGTGACGGTCGACATCCATTGCGTCACCACCTGGTCGAAGCTCGACACGCATTGGCGCGGCGTTTCCATCGACACGCTGCTGGAAGCCGCAGGGCTTAGCGAGCCGCCGGCGCCGTTCGTGCTGGTGCATTGCGACGGCGGCTACACCACCAATCTGCCGTCCGAGGATATTGTCGACGGCAAGGCCATGGTCGCCACGCAATTCGACGGCGAGCCGCTCGATCCCGAACATGGCGGTCCGGCGCGGCTGCTGGTGCCGCATCTTTATTTCTGGAAGAGCGCGAAATGGGTGCGCCGCATTCAGTTCGTCGATCCCGAGGTGCCCGGCTTCTGGGAGGAGCTCGGCTATCACATTTATGGCGATCCCTGGCGCGAGCAGCGTTATGCCGGAGATTGATGCGCATGATCCCGAAAAGTGGGAACCGGTTTTCGGATAAGATCATGCGCGAAGAAAAAGCTGCGCAGCCGCGCGCCTCGAATGGATGACGGCGAGCGTGCGCGAGGTGATCGAGGAAACGCCGCGCGTGCGCAGCCTTCTGCTCGACGTGCCCAATTGGCCGGGGCATCGCGCCGGCCAGCACGCCGATGTGCGGCTGACGGCGGAAGACGGCTATCAGGCGCAGCGCAGTTATTCGATTGCCTCCGCGCCCGAAAGCAAGGCTGTGATGCTGACCGTCGAGCGCATCGAGGAAGGCGAGGTGTCGCCTTATCTCGCCGGCGAAGCGCGCGTCGGGCGACGCCATCGGGTTGCGCGGACCGATCGGCGGCTATTTCGTCTGGACGGCGGCGCTTGGCGGTCCTTTGTTCCTGGTCGCCGGCGGTTCCGGCGTGGTGCCGCTGATGGCCATGCTGCGCCACCGCGCGGCCGCCAAAAGCCAAGTGCCGGCGGTGCTGCTTTATTCCTCGCGCACAGCCTCCGACATCATCTACCGCGCCGAGTTGGATCGGCTTGCCGGGCCGGGGCTTAAAATCGTGCACACGCTCACGCGCGCGCAGCCGGCCGGCTGGAGCGGTTTTTCGCGCCGCATCGACCGCGCCATGCTGGAAAGCGTCGGCTTCAAACCGGCCGAGCATCCACGCATATTCATCTGCGGGCCGACGCCGCTGGTCGAGATTGCCGCGCGCAGCCTTCGCGACATCGGCCACGATCAGCGTTCGATCAAGACCGAAAGATTTGGACCGACAGGGAGTTCGTCATGAGCCTGGATCGTCACGATGCCGCGCCGCTCGACGGCAATGCCGCCGCCGGCCTGTTGAGCGAACTGTTCGCGCGCGATTTGACGGCGGCGGAAATCATCTGCGGCGGCTGCGGCGCGGCCGCGGCTTTGGGCGCCGTGCGGCTCTATGGCGGCAGCATGGGCGCAATTTTGCGCTGCGTTCATTGCAACACGGCGATGTTGCGCCTCACGCACACGCCGGACGGCCTGCGCCTCGACATGCGCGGCGCGCGCACGCTGTTCGTCGCGCTGCCTGGAGAATGATCCGTTCAGATTGGATCACTATGCATCCCTGACATTTTTTCTTGCGCATGATCTGGCATATTTAAAAACCGCGCCGTAAAATAAAATAATTACGCAAGGAGGGCAGCTGTCATGATTCTCGGCATGTCGACTCACGTGTTCACGGTCGTCCACGTCATCATCAGCCTGATCGGGATTGGCAGCGGCCTCATCGTCTTGTTCGCCATGTTCGGTTCGCACCGGCTCGGCGGCTGGACCGCGCTGTTCCTGTTCACCACGATCCTCACCAACGTCACCGGCTTCCTGTTTCCGATTCACGGGTTCACGCCGGCGCTCGGCGTCGGCATCATATCGACGGTCATTTTGCTGATTGCCTTGATCGCGCGCTACGGCAAGCATCTCGCCGGCGGATGGCGCTGGCTCTACGTGGTCACGGCCGTGACCGCGCTCTGGTTCAACGTGTTTGTGCTGATCGTGCAGTCGTTCCTGAAGGTGCCGGCGCTGCTGGCTTTGGCGCCGAAAGGCACCGAGCCGCCATTTTTGATCGTGCAGGCCGCGGCGCTGTTATTCTTTGTCGTGGCCGGCTTCATCGCGGTGCGTAAATTTCATCCCGTGGCGGATTTGCACTGACGGCCGAGTGCGCGCACCAACAAAAGCGAAAGCCGCCGTTACCGGCGGCTTCCCTCGGATCAGCGCACGTGTGGATTTTATTTGAGCTGATCCGAAATGCTTTTGAACTTGGCGTTCAATGTGCCGCCCAACGTATTGACGACGGCGATGATGGCAATCGAAATGCCGGCGGCGATGAGGCCGTACTCGATCGCGGTGGCTCCCGATTCATCCTTGAGGAACGTAACAAATTTCGTCATGTTATTTTATTCTCCACGGTTGGACTTGCCGTGACGCTAGGCCGTGCGTGTTAAGACAAAGACAGCGCAAGCGGTCCAATTTCATACAATGTGGCTGCGCAGTTCCGCGCCGGTAAAATACCGCCTCGGCATTTGAATGAATGGCGCGCGGACGTGCCGCATTGAACCGTTGTCGCGGCATCTGACGGTGTGGTGTCACCGTCCGGTATTTTGATGTTGATCGAATTATTTTTTCGGCGTCGCCGCCGCATGCGCGCCGGCGATGCGGCCGAACACCGCGCCGCGCAGCACCGAGGTCGCGCCCGCATAGGTCCCATAATAAAGACCGATGGTTTCGCCGGCGGCGTAAAGCCCGGGGATGACCGCGCCGTCGGCGTCGATGACGCGGGCTTTGGTGTCCACCTTCAGGCCGCCGAAGGTGAAGCAATTGCCGCAGATGATCGGGAAGGCGAGAAAAGGCGGTTTGTCGATTGCGCGCGACCAGTTCGATTTTACCGGCGCGTAGCCAAGCTTGGTGGCAAGGCCGTCAATCTCCAGCGGCTTGAACGTGCCGGCCGGGCAGGCGGCGTTATAGGCCGCAACAGTTGCAACGAGTTCGCGCGCGTCGATGCCAAGCTTGCCGGCGAGCTCCGGCAATGTGGCGGCCGTAATCGGCGGCTGATCGGAGCGCACCGAACGTTTCCAATTGGGCACGTCGTCGATCTTTGCATCGAGAATGCAATAGGCGATGCCGTCCGGCTGTTCGAAAATAACGCGCGTGATCGCTTCGTAAGTGGCATCGACGGTGGCCGGCGCCTCGTTGACGAAGCGCGCGCCGCTCTTATTGACCAGAATGCCGTAGTTGAACACCAGCACCACAGGCTCGGTCGCGCCCGAGCGCGGATCGAGCGGCTCGGCATGGAAGCTGCCATAGTCGCCGCAGGCGGCAGCACCGATGGCAAGCGCCATGCGGATGCCTTCGCCTTTGTTGTAATAGCCGCCGCGCGCCACCGGCCGGATGTAACGCGCACGGGGACCCGAGATAATGCGTGAGCATCTCCGGGATTGCCCTCAAAACCGCCCGAGGCGAGCACGACCGATCGCGCGCGGAATTCAAGCGACTTGTGGCCGGGCCCGACCGCGGAAAGCCCGACCACGGCGCCGTCCTCGTCCTGGATCAATTCGCGCGCCGTGGTCTGATAGAAAATCTCGCGCGCCGTTCTTCTCCAGCCAGCCGGCGAGCGCCTCGACCAGAGCAAGCCCGCCGCCGATCGGCGCCATGCGCGGCTGGCTGGCGGTGATGAAATAAGTCGGCAGAAAATCGAATTTGACGCCGAAGGTTTTCAGCCACGCCACCGTCGGCCCGACCGAGGAGGCGAAGGTTGCGATCACGTCCGGGTCGGTGAAGCCCAAGGTCTTGACGATCGAGGACCAGTTGTCCCAGTCGCGCGCGGTTTCCGCCACCAGTTCGGGATCGAGATAATGTCCGGCATTGGTCGCGAAATGCGTCTCGAAGTCGTCGGACGGCTCGCTTTCGCTCTTCATGCGCAGCAGCGCTTCGGTCCAGCGCGTGTTGCCGCCGCGCTCGTCCTTCACCGAGCGTTCCAGCAGCGCCACGCGGGCGCCGGCCTGCACCGCAGTTGCCGCCGCCGACAGGCCGGCAATGCCGCAGCCGACGATGATGAGGTCGAAGCTGTTGGCGTTGGCGGTCATGCCTTGCCCCGCCTCGCTGGTCGTCACCGGCGCTTGCCGGTCTGTCCGACGACCGACATGATCGTCCAGGCGTTCAAGATTGCGGAGACAAGAAAAACGACGAAGGAAGCGGTTATTAAATACATGCCCCAGGTCGATTGTACGAGGAGGCTTGCGCCGGCCGCGATACCCAAAAGATAGCCCGAGATATTCAAGAAGCCGCGATAGATCGAGTAGGCGCCGCGCTTACCCGTCGCCTTGCGCTGGAAAAAATAATGATACACGAAGACAAGAGGCAGCGGCAGAGCGCATAAATTGATGGCGCACAACTCCGCGCCGAGGAAAGCCATCCGCTGTGGCGTGAGAATAAGCGTTGCCTCGACCAGCAGCACGAGAAGATGCAGCGTCATGTTGCGGGCGCGAATCCGGTGAACCGGATTGCGCATGATCTCGTCGAGATGAAACGATGTGACAACGAACAGCAGCCCGATGAGCGCGGCCGACGATGTGCCGAGCATGACGTAAAGGTCGCGCCACAGTTCAGGCTGATAGGCGTTGACCATGGTCCGGCTCCTTCTTTACTCGCTAACTTGTTCGGCTCGCGCGACGCGCCCTCTAAGGCCGCATCACACGTCTTCCGGCTTGTCGACGTAACGCAATCCCGCTTTCGCCAGGCCCTCGCGCATGTTGTACATGTCGAGCGTGAGCGTGCCGGTCTCGAGCTGCTTGCGCTTGCCGTCTTCGTCGTCCTTGCGCTTTTGCGCCTTGGCGGCGGTTTCCACCGCGAGCTTGGCCGGCACCACGACGACACCGTCGTCATCGGCCACCACCACATCGCCCGGCTCGACATTCACGCCCGCGCAAACAACCGGCACGTTGACCGCGCCGAGCGCGGCCTTCACCGTGCCCTTGGCGGAAATCGCGCGCGACCAGACCGGGAAGCCCATTTCGGTGAGCGGCTTCACGTCGCGGCAGCCGGCATCGATGATAAGGCCGATGACGCCGCGCGCCTTCAAAGCCGTTGCCAGCAATTCGCCGAACATGCCGTCGGTGTTGTCGGAGGTGCAGCCGACCACCAGCACGTCGCCTTTTTTGCATTGCTCGACCGCCACATGGATCATCCAATTGTCGCCGGGCTGCGCCAGCACGGTGACCGCCGGCCCGCCGATCGAGGCGCCGGCCCAGATCGGCCGCATGTAGGGCTTCATCAGACCCGAGCGGCCGAGCGCCTCATGCGCGGTGGAGACGCCGACGGCGGCCAGCGTGCCGATAGCATTGGGATCGGCGCGTTTGATGGTGCGGACGACGACCGGTTTCATTGCATTTCTCCTTACTTGTCCCGGACGCATGCAGCGCGTTAGCGGTGCACCGCAGAGCCGGACCTTAGCAATCTCGGACGTTAGGTCCGGGTCAGCAGCGCAACATTGAATGTTGCGCTGCGCCCGAGACAAGAGCTTACCCCAATTCCTCCGCCACGCGCGGGAACAGCGTCTGATAGGCCTCGCCATAGGTCATCGGCACGCCGGTGTTGCGCGCGCCTTGCATGCCGCGGTTGATCGCGACCCGCTCGTAATAGCCCCACAGGTGCTTTTGCGCGGCCAGGATCTGGAACGCCTTGTATTTCTGCTCCCACACCTCATCGATTTTCAAAATGAGATCGGGCTTGTAGTTGCACATCTCGGGCTGGTGCGGCTCGAACAGATAAACCGGCGGCGCGGAATATTTGTATTTGGCGTCCGGCTTATGCCCCATGGCCTGCGCCACCACGCGGGTTTCCTGCGCGAAATGGGCGGCGTTCGGATGATCGAAATTATAAGGGTCCTCGAGCGCGTGGGTGAGCACGAAAGCGGGATTGGTCTCGCGGTAGATGTCCACCATGCGGTCGAAATGTTTTTCGGTGAGCTTGAGCGGATAGTCGCCGCAGTCGAAGAATTCGATCTCGGCGCCCAACAGCTTGGCCGCCCGCTCGGCCTCGTCCTTGCGGCCGGCTTTCACAGTCGCAAGCGTCGCGCCTGCTTCCTTCCAGGCGAACTGGCTCTCGCCGCGCTCGCCAAAGGACATGCAGACGATCTTCATCTTGATGCCGCGCTTGGCGTGCAGCGCGATGGCGCCGCCGGCGCGCCAGACGAAATCGCCCGGATGGGCGGTGATCACGAGCCCGGTTTTTTCGTTCGGCCATTTGTCGAAAAGCCTTTATATTCGCCGTCATGCCCGGCCTTGTGCCGGGCATCCACGCCTCTATTACTATTAGCATAGTAAGACGTGGATGGCCGGGACAAGCCCGGCCATGACGACACTTGCGACAATGTGAGATGAACGAAACACCCGCCACGCTCCGCATCGCCATCGGCGACTATCCGCACACGCTGCCGCTAAAACGGCGGGAGATTACTTCGCCCTGGCTCACGCTCGACTTTGTCGAGGTTGCGCCGATGCACAAGGCGTTCAAGCCGATGGTGCGCGAGCATGCCTATGACGCGAGCGAGATGGCGCTGGTCACCTGCATCCAGGCCAAAGCCTACGACAAGGGATTGAAGCTGCTGCCGGCGGCGATGCTGGCGCGCTTTCAGCACGGCACCATGCTCTACAATGCCGAGCGCGGAAAGCTTGCGCCGGCCGATCTGGCGGGCAAGCGCATCGGCGTGCGGTCTTATAGCCAGACCACCGGCGTCTGGATCCGCGGCATTCTGCAAAACGACTACGGCGTCGACATGAGCAAGGTGCAGTGGGTGACCTTCGAGGACGGACATGTGGCCGAAGCCAAAGACCCGCCCGGTGTGATCCGCGCGCGGCGCCGATCAGGACATCACGCAAATGCTGATCGACGGCGAACTCGATGCCGCGATCTATGGCGCCGCCATGCCGAACGACAAGCGCCTGCAAAGCGTGATCCCGGATCCGGATGCGGCCGCTCAGGGCTGGTACCGCAAGCACGGCATGGTGCCGGTCAATCACATGGTGGTGGTGACCGACACGCTGGCGCGATCGAACCCCGAGGCCGTCGCCGAGCTCTACCGTCTGCTGGAAGCGGGAAAGAAAGCGGCCGGCGGGTCGGGCGCAATCGAGATGACGCCGTTCGGCAAAGCGGCGAACAGGCCGTGCCTGGAGCTGCTTATTTCTTATGCGGTCCAGCAGCGCCTGATTCCACGCGCGCTTGCCGTCGACGAGCTTTGGTAGAGGCCGTCGCAAGCCCGATAACCTGCTCTAATAGCTGGCGGATGGGGCGGGCGCGGTCCGCCGCCCGGGCTGTATTATAATCCGGCACGTCGCCTATTTTTTAATCACCCGACTTTGCCTCGAAAATAGTCAATCCACAGGCATTCGTTAAAAGCCGTTTACTTTTCATGAGGCTTACCGCAGCCGCGCTGGCTTGGCACAGGCCTTGCGAATTGCATAACGCGCGGAAAGTCGCCGGGACGGTCGCGCGCGTCAAACTGCAGGGGAATCCTCTTATGTTCACATCAATGAAGGCGGTCGCATCGCGACCGAATGCCCGCCGGTGGCTCTCCGCCGCCGCGGGATTGGCGTTTGCCGCGACTGGAGCGATTCAGTCCGCCAATGCGCAAGACACGATCAAGGTCGGCATCCTCCACTCGCTCTCCGGCACCATGGCCATCAGCGAAACGACGCTGAAGGACGTGATGCTCATGCTGATCGACGAGCAGAACAAGAAAGGCGGTCTGCTCGGCAAGAAACTCGAAGCCGTCGTCGTCGATCCGGCCTCCAACTGGCCGCTGTTCGCCGAAAAAGCGCGCGAATTGATTTCCAAGGACAAGGTGGCCGTCGTGTTCGGCTGCTGGACCTCGGTGTCGCGCAAATCCGTGCTGCCGGTGTTCAAGGAACTGAATTCGATCCTGTTCTATCCGGTGCAGTACGAAGGCGAGGAAAGCGAGCGCAACGTGTTCTACACGGGCGCCGCTCCGAACCAGCAAGCCATCCCGGCCGTCGACTATCTGATGAGCAAGGACGGCGGCTCTGTGAAGCGCTGGGTGCTGGCGGGAACCGACTACGTCTATCCGCGCACCACCAACAAGATCCTCGAGGCCTATCTGAAGGCGAAGGGCGTCGCGGATTCGGACATCATGATCAACTATACGCCGTTTGGTCATAGTGACTGGCAGACCATCGTGTCGGACATCAAGAAGTTCGGCTCGGCGGGCAAGAAGACCGCGGTGGTGTCCACCATCAACGGTGACGCCAACGTTCCGTTCTACAAGGAACTCGGCAACCAGGGCATCAAGGCCACCGACATTCCGGTGGTGGCGTTCTCGGTCGGCGAAGAAGAACTCGCCGGTCTCGACACCAAGCCGCTGGTCGGCCATCTCGCCGCCTGGAACTACTTCGAGTCGATCAAAACTCCGGGGAACGAGGCGTTCATCAAGGAGTGGCACGCCTTCACCAAGAACCCCAAGCGCACCACCAACGATCCGATGGAAGCTCATGTCATCGGCTTCAACATGTGGGTGAAGGCGGTTGAGAAGGTGAAGTCGACCGATCGCCGACAAGGTGATCGACGGCTCTGCCCGGCATCACGGCGCCGAACCTGACCGGTGGCATGTCCACCATGCTGCCCAACCATCACATCACCAAGCCTGTGTTCGTCGGCGAAATCCGCGCCGACGGCCAGTTCGACGTGGTGTGGAAGAGCAAGGGCCTGGTCCCGGGCGATGCCTGGTCGGACTATCTGCCCGGCTCGAAGGACTACATGTCGGATTGGGTGACGCTGAAGTGCGGCCACTACAACAAAGTCACCAAGAAGTGCAGCGGGGCGTCCTAATCGCGCGCGTCGGCATGACTAGCGGAATCTAGAGGTGGGTTCCTCCGGAGGCGGCGGGTAAAACCGCCGCCTCCAAATAAAAACAACGTTGATGCCGGGGTTTGATTGCCATGCGTAATTTCTGCGATCGCATAGGGGCGCTCGTATGCGCCCTCGGCTTTGTCCTCGCCTTCGCGGGGCTGGCCCATGCCGGGCCCTACGAGGACGCGCTTCCCGGATTCACCGAAGGCTCGCTCAGCGATACCGCCGAGGCCATCGCCAAGGTCGCCGAAAGCGGCAGCCCGCTCGCCGCCCCCTTGTTGCAGGCGCTGTCGGAAGCCCGGCTGCAATTCAGCGCCAAGGACAAGAAGGTCTTCATCAAGACCAAAGCCGGCAAGCTCACCGACGCCGCCACCGGCAAGGACATAACCGGCGCGCCGCCCGACGATATCGACACCGTCATCGTCAACAACCGCTTGCGCAATATCATCGACGCCGCACTCGGCGGCCTCACATTGATGGCGGCCGATCCGAACAAACGCTTTGAATCGGCGCAGGCCGTGTTCAAATCGCGCGCCGAAAGCGCGCTGCCGGCGCTCGAGAAGGCGCTCGCCGCTGAAAAAGACGCCCGCGTCAAGAAAGCGCTGAACGAAGCGCGCGCCGCCATCATTCTCAGCAAGGCGGATTCGAGCGCGCCCGACAAGATCGCGGCCATCGCCGTCATCCGCGATCGCGGCGACCAGGATTCGCTGGCGCTGCTCGACAGTCTGCCTGCGAACTTGCCGCCCGACGTGCTCGCCGCCGCGCGCGCGGCCTCCGCCAAGATCCAGAACAATCTCTCGCTCTGGACCAGCGCGCAGAACCTCTGGTACGGGCTCTCGCTCGGCTCGGTGCTGCTGCTGGCGGCCATTGGCCTCGCCATCACCTTCGGCGTCATGGGCGTCATCAACATGGCGCATGGCGAGATGGTGATGCTCGGCGCCTATGTGACGTATTCGGTGCAGGATGTTGATCCGCACGCACAATCCGGCGCTGTTCGACTATTCGCTGCTGATCGCCATCCCGCTCGCCTTCATGTTCTCCGGCGCGGTCGGCATTCTGATCGAGCGCAGCGTGATCCGTTTTCTCTACGGCCGCCCGCTGGAAACCTTGCTCGCCACCTGGGGGCTGTCGCTGATCCTGCAACAGGCGGTGCGCACGATCTTCGGGCCGACCAACAAGGACGTCGGCAATCCGTCCTGGATGAGCGGCGCCTTCGATCTCGGCGGCATCACCATCACCTATAACCGGCTGTGGATCATCGTCTTCACCATGATCGTGTTCGCGGCGCTGCTTGCCATGCTGCGCTTCACGCGGCTGGGCCTGGAAATGCGCGCGGTCACGCAGAACCGCGCCATGGCCGCCGCCATGGGCATCCGCACCGCGCGCATCGACGCGCTCACCTTCGGGCTCGGCTCGGGCATCGCCGGCATTGCCGGCGTCGCGCTCTCGCAGATCGACAACGTCTCGCCCAATCTCGGCCAGGGCTACATCATCGACAGTTTCCTGGTGGTGGTGTTCGGCGGCGTCGGAAACTTGTGGGGCACGCTGGTCGGCGCCTTGACGCTCGGCATCGCCAACAAATTCCTCGAGCCTTTCGCCGGCGCCGTGCTCGGCAAGATCGCCATCCTGGTGCTGATCATCCTGTTCATCCAGAAGCGTCCGCGCGGCATGTTCGCGCTCAAGGGCAGGGCGGTGGAAGTATGAAGGCGTTTCCGCTCACCCGCCTGCTCGACAAGGGCGCGGTCATCTTCCTGGTGCTGCTCGGCATCTTCGCCGTCGCCATCCCGGTGTTGAACCTGTTGGTGCCGGCGGGCTCGGCCTTCCATGTCTCGACCTATCTGGTGGCGCTGTTCGGCAAATATCTGTGCTTCGCGCTGCTGGCGCTCTCCATCGATCTGATCTGGGGCTATGCCGGCATCCTCTCGCTCGGCCATGGCGCCTTCTTCGCGCTCGGCGGCTATGCCATGGGCATGTATCTGATGCGCCAGATCGGCACGCGCGGCGTCTACGGCGATCCGGTCCTGCCCGACTTCATGGTGTTCCTGAACTGGAAGGAACTGCCGGTCTATTGGTACGGCTTCCAGCACTTCGCCTTTGCGGCGCTGATGATCGTGGCGGTGCCGGGCGCTGCTCGCTTTCGTGTTCGGCTGGTTTGCGTTCCGCTCCCGCGTCACCGGCGTTTATCTGTCGATCATCACGCAGGCCATGACCTACGCGCTGCTGCTGGGATTTTTCCGCAACAATTTCGGTTTCGGCGGCAATAACGGGCTGACCGACTTCAAGGACATTCTCGGTTTCAACGTGCAGGCCGAGACGACGCGCAACGCGCTGCTGTTCATTTCCTGCATCGCGCTGGCGCTCGGCTTCCTGATCTGCCGCGCCATCGTCACCTCGAAATTCGGCAAGGTGCTGGTGGCGGTGCGCGACGCTGAATCGCGCACGCGCTTTCTCGGCTATCGCGTCGAGAACTACAAGCTGTTCGTGTTCACGCTGTCGGCCTGCATGGCGGGGGTTGCCGGCGCGCTTTATGTGCCGCAGGTCGGCATCATCAATCCGAGCGAATTCGCGCCGGCCAATTCGATCGAGGCTGTCATTTGGGTCGCCGTCGGCGGCCGCGGCACGCTCACCGGCGCCGTGCTCGGCGCTTTCGTGGTCAACTACGCCAAGACCTATTTCACCTCCGGCTTCCTTGCGCCCTATTGGCTGTTCCTCTTGGGCGGGCTGTTCGTGCTGGTGACGCTGCTGCTGCCGCGCGGCATCATCGGTTCGCTCAAATACGGCCTCGACAAAGGCGCCGATGCCCGCTCCGCCGCGGCCGAGCAGGGCACCTCCAGCGAAGCGCCGCCGCCCTCGGCCAACGCGCGCGCGGCCGAGTAGGGGCAGACCATGGAAAAACAAAAACACACCACCAACGCGCTGCTCTATCTCGACGGCATCACCGTCTCGTTCGACGGCTTCAAGGCGCTCAACGAGCTCTCCTTCGTGATCGAGCCGGGCGAAATGCGCGCCATCATCGGGCCCAACGGCGCCGGCAAGACCACCATGATGGACGTGGTCACCGGCAAGACGCGGCCGGACGAGGGCGACGTGTTTTTCCAGGAGGGGACCTACGACCTTTCCAAGCTGGACGAGACGCAAATCGCCGAACTCGGCATCGGCCGCAAATTCCAGAAGCCGACCGTGTTCGACATGCACACGGTCGAGGACAATCTGCTGCTGGCGCTGAAAAACGACCGGCGCGTGCGCGCGACTCTGCTGTGGGAGAGTTCGCCCGAGCAGGAGGGACGCATCGAGGCGGTGCTCGATACGGTTCGGCTGAAAGCGCTGCGCTCGCGCGTCGCCGGCAGTCTGTCGCACGGGCAGAAGCAATGGCTGGAAATCGGCATGCTGCTGGCGCAGGAACCGAAATTGCTGCTGGTGGACGAGCCGGTCGCCGGCATGACCGACGCCGAAACGCAGCAGACCGCCGAACTGCTCAAGGAGATCAACAAGACCAAGACCGTCGTGGTGGTCGAACACGACATGCATTTCGTGCGCGAGCTCGGCGTCAAGGTGACGTGCCTGCACGAAGGCTCGGTGCTGGCGGAAGGCACCATCGACCAGGTGTCGCAGAACGACCGCGTGGTGGAAGTGTATTTGGGACGGTGAGGATGGCTTTTCATAACGGAGCGCTTTTCCCGAGCGCAGCGCAGCGCGCTTGCGTTCCGCTGAGGGGGATCGTAGATCCGTGTTTGTCGCGATCGCTCTGCGCCACGCTCGCCACCTTCTCCGCACAAGGGAGAGGGTAAAGAGGATCTCGATGCTCGACGTCGCCAATATCGATCTGCACTACGGCGCGGCGCAGGCGTTGCGCGGCATTTCGCTGCATGCCGAGCCCGGCAAGGTGACCTGCGTGCTCGGCCGCAACGGCGTCGGCAAGACCAGCCTGCTGCGCGCCATCGTCGGGCAGCATGCGGTGAGCGCCGGCTCGATCAAATTCGGCGGGACCGACATCACGAAGCTCTCCACCGTCGAGCGCGCCCGCAGCGGCATCGCCATCGTGCCGCAGGGGCGCGAGATTTTCCCGCTGCTCACCGTCGAGGAAAATCTCGAAACCGGTTTTGCGCCGCTGCCGAGCGACCAGCGCAAGGTGCCGGACGACGTGTTCTCGCTGTTCCCGGTGCTGGGCAGCATGCTCAACCGGCGCGGCGGCGACCTCTCCGGCGGCCAGCAGCAGCAACTGGCCATCGGCCGCGCGCTGGTGATGCGGCCCAAGCTGTTGCTGCTGGACGAGCCGACCGAGGGCATCCAACCTTCGATCATCAAGGACATCGGCCGCGCCATCACTTATCTGCGCGGCTTGAAGGAAATGGCGATCGTGCTGGTCGAACAATATTTGGACTTTGCCCAGGAGCTCGGCGACACTCTGGTGGTCATGGACCGCGGCGCTATCGTCTATCAAAGCGACAAGGCCGGCATGGACGAGGCGGCGATCAAGCGGGCTCTGGCGATTTGATTTTGGAGACGCGCTATGCTTTCTTTCTTCACCTCCCGCCTTGCGGGGGAGGTCGACCGCCAAGGCGGGAAGTTGGGCTTGCCGATTGCCCTACGATTCAAACTCGGGCAGCCCGAGTTGCGGGGATGGGCACCAGCCTTAGCAGAGCGTGGCTGCGCAGAAAAATCTTCGCCGCCAATCGCGCCAGCGGCACGATCGCGCTGACCGTTGCGGCGGGCGCAGGCGGCACGCGCCGCACGCGCGTGCATGAGGCGGGCTCGCTGCGCGTGCGCTTTCCCAATGCCGCCGGCGAGGCGCTGGAAGCCACCATCGTCAATACCGGCGGCGGCATGGCCGGCGGCGACAATTTTGCCATCGACATCAAGCTTCAAGCGGGAGCCAACCTGATCGCCGGCACCGCGGCGGCGGAAAAAGTCTATCGCTCGACCGGCGCCGACGCTGTCATGGATGTGACGCTCGACATCGGCAAAGACGCGCGGCTTTCATGGCTGCCGCAGGAAACCATTTTGTTCGACCGCGCCCGCCTCAAGCGGCGCATCGACGTGGACATGGCCGAGGGCGCTTCGCTGCTGCTGGCGGAGGCGGTGGTGTTCGGCCGCGCGGCCATGGGCGAGACGATGGACCAGGGCTATTTCGCCGACCGCTGGCGGCTGCGCCGCGCC
This sequence comes from uncultured Alphaproteobacteria bacterium, assembly GCA_963756805.1. Lineage (GTDB taxonomy): Bacteria > Pseudomonadota > Alphaproteobacteria > Rhizobiales > Xanthobacteraceae > Pseudolabrys. Next base: position 18,256 of record CAVWPH010000007.1, on the reverse strand, counting down.
GGCAAATTGGTCTTCGCCGAGAACGCGCTGCTCGACGGCGCCATCGCCGAAAAGCTTTCTGCGTTGGCCTCCACCGCCGGCGGCGTTGCCATTGCCACCGTGCTGGCGGCGCCGGGCGACGAGACGACGATTGCGCCGGTGCGCGCGCTGGCCGAGCAATTTTCCGGCGAGGTCGGGATTTCCGCCTGGAACGGCATCGCGCTGGCGCGGCTGGTGGCGCGCGACGGCGCCGCCTTGCGTCACGATCTGATCGCCGTGCTGGCCGCGCTCGGGCGCGCGTGCCGCGGCTTTGGCTAACTGAGGTGCCTTATGAATTTAACGCCGCGCGAAAAAGACAAATTGCTGATCGCCATGGCCGCGATGGTGGCGCGCCGCAGGCTGGAGCGCGGCGTCAAGCTCAATCACCCGGAATCTGTGGCGCTGATTTCCGATTTCATCCTGGAAGGCGCGCGCGACGGCAAGACCGTGGCGCAACTGATGGAAGCCGGCGCCCATGTCATCACGCGCGCGCAAGTGATGGACGGCATTCCTGAGATGATCCACGACATCCAGGTGGAAGCGACCTTTCCCGACGGCACCAAGCTCGTCACCGTGCACAATCCGATTCGATGAGGAGTTGTTCGATGAAGACGGCGTTTTCGATTTTTTTCGTGCTGATCGCGGGCGCAGCGCAAGCGCATTGGTCGGTGGTGCCGCACGAGCACCCGCATGGCGTGAGCCTGCTGCCGGACCTCGGCAGCTTCATCGTCGGCGGCATTTTCGTCATCGCCTTGGCGATGGTCGCTTACGCCAAGTTCGGGCAGAGGTGACGCCATGATCCCCGGCGAAATGTTCATCAAGGACGGCGAGATCGAGCTCAACGCCGGCCGTAAAGTCGTGACGCTGACCGTCGCCAACACCGGCGACCGGCCCATCCAGGTCGGCTCGCATTATCATTTCTTCGAAACCAATCCGGCGCTCGCGTTCGAGCGGAAAAAAGCGCGCGGCATGCGGCTCGATATCGCCGCCGGCACCGCGGTGCGCTTCGAGCCGGGGCAGACGCGCGAGGTCACGCTGGTCGCGCTCGCCGGCAAGAAGACGATCTACGGGTTCCGCGGCGATGTGATGGGGAAGTTGTGATGCGCATGATCCCGAAAAGTGGGCACCGGTTTTCGGACCAGATCATGCGCCAACAAAAATGGACCCCTAAAAGCCATAACGGGCGGACCGTCGTCCACCCGTCACAAGCTCTCGGATCCATTCCCGGCGCAAGCGTGAGCCCAGCGGTCGGGTACCAGCGACTGAGAGCCAGGGCCGGCAGTCATGGACCACGAATACAGCAAGCTGCACCCACGTCCCATGGCCGTTCCGGTCATGGCGACCATCCCTGTTCAGCGTGAGCCAAAGATGGATGACCTGCATGAAAGCCTACGCGAGGTTGGCGGCGAGGCAAGGGCGCAGATCGCGCGGTTGATAACTCTGGGGACAAATTATGACGCCGGATAAAGGGCTTACGCGGGGCTCCCGCACAACAAAGGTCGGAGCGTGACATGTCCGTAAAAATGCAACGCGCGGCCTATGCCGACATGTTCGGGCCGACCACCGGCGACCGCGTGCGGCTGGCCGACACCGATTTGATCATCGAGGTCGAAAAAGATTTCACCGTCTATGGCGACGAGGTGAAGTTCGGCGGCGGCAAGGTGATCCGCGACGGCATGGGGCAAAGCCAGATCACCAACCGGCAAGGCGCCGTCGACACCGTCATCACCAATGCGCTGATCCTCGATCATTGGGGCATCGTCAAAGCCGACGTCGGCATCAAGGAAGGCCGCGTCGCGGCCATCGGCAAAGCCGGCAATCCCGATATCCAGCCCGGCGTCACCATCATCATCGGCCCCGGCACCGAGATCATCGCCGGCGAGGGCAAAATCCTCACCGCCGGCGGCTTCGACTCACACATCCATTTCATCTGCCCGCAGCAGGTGGACGAAGCGCTGATGTCGGGCGTCACCTCCATGCTTGGCGGCGGCACCGGACCCGCGGCCGGCACCAACGCCACCACCTGCACGCCGGGCCCCTGGCATCTCGGCCGCATGATCCAGGCGGCGGATGCCTTCCCGATGAATCTCGGCTTTGCCGGCAAGGGCAATGCCTCGCGCCCGGCGGCGCTGGAAGAAATGGTCAAGGCCGGCGCCTGCGCGCTCAAGCTGCACGAGGACTGGGGCACGACGCCGGCGGCGATCGACAATTGTCTGTCGGTTGCCGACGATTACGACGTGCAGGTGATGATCCACACCGACACGTTGAACGAGAGTCGGCTTCGTCGAGGACACCATCAAGGCCTTCAAGGGCCGCACCATTCATGCGTTTCACACCGAAGGCGCCGGCGGCGGGCACGCGCCCGACATCATCAAGGTGGCGGGCCTGAAAAACGTGCTGCCGTCCTCGACCAATCCGACGCGGCCGTTCACGCGCAACACCATCGACGAACATCTCGACATGCTGATGGTGTGCCACCATCTCGATCCGTCGATCCCCGAAGATCTTGGCGTTTGCCGAAAGCCGCATCCGCAAGGAGACGATTGCCGCGGAAGACATCCTGCACGATCTCGGCGCGCTCTCCATGATGTCGTCGGACTCGCAAGCCATGGGCCGCTTGGGCGAGGTCATCATCCGCACCTGGCAGACGGCGGACAAGATGAAGAAGCAGCGCGGCCGCCTCAAGCAAGAAAAAGGCGACAACGACAATGCGCGCGTGAAACGCTACGTCGCCAAATACACCATCAATCCGGCGATCGCGCACGGCGTGTCGAAACACATCGGCTCGATCGAAAAAGGCAAGCTCGCCGATCTGGTGTCTGTGGGCGCCGGCTTTCTTCGGCGTGAAGCCCGAGATCGTCATCAAAGGCGGCTCCATCGTCGCGGCGCAAATGGGCGATCCCAATGCCTCGATCCCGACGCCGCAGCCGGTGCATTACCGGCATATGTTCGGCGCCTACGGCAAGGCGCTGACCGCGTCGTCGCTGGTGTTCGTCTCGAAGGCGGCGGCCAAGAGCAACTTGCGCGCAAAACTCGGCGTCGAGAAGGAATTCGTCGCGGTCGAAAAGACCCGCACCATCGGCAAGAAGAACATGATCCACAATTCCGCCACGCCCAATATCGAGGTCGATCCGGAAACCTACGAGGTGCGCGCCGACGGCGAATTGCTCACCTGCGCGCCGGCGGAAATGCTACCCATGGCGCAGCGCTATTTCTTGTTCTGACGCGGCAAAAAAAACGCAAAGGGAGGTTGCATGATTTACGTGGTCGCTGAATTGCGCCTGAAGCCGGGCATGGCCGAGAAAGCTTGCGCCGAAGCGCGCAAGGTCGTCGCCGGCACCGTCAAGGAAGACGGCTGCCTCGCTTATGATTTTCATCTGAGCGTGAGCGATCCCAACCGGCTGGTGGCGGTGGAGCGCTGGGCCTCGCGCGCGGCGCTCGACGCGCACATGCACACGCCGCATTTGCAGGCCTGGCGCGAGGCCGGCAAGGAATTCGTGGTCGGCCGCGACGTGCAGATCATCACGCCGGAGAAGGTCGACAAGCTGTGACATTCCGTCATGCCCGGCCTTGTGCCGGGCATCCACGTCTTGTTTTGACAAGGCGTGGATGGCCGGGACAAGCCCGGCCATGACGACATAAAGGCTTCTCATGAAGCGTGTCGTTACAATCAAACCGGCCGGCGAATGGGACGTGGCGTCGGCGCGCGATCGCGTCGTGCTCGACGCCGGCGACCGCGCGCGGCGGCGCATCGTGCTCAAAGGCGAGCGCGGCACGGAATTTCTGCTCGACTTCGAAAAGCCGGTGGCCTTGCGCGACGGCGATGCTTTGCTGCTCGACGACGGCACGCTCGTTTTGGTCGCGGGCGAGAACGAGCCGCTGATCGAAGTTTCGGCCGGCAGCGCGCTCGACGCGGTGCGGCTCGCCTGGCATCTCGGCAACCGCCACACCGACGTGCAGATCGTCGGCGATAAATTGCGCATCCGCCGCGATCATGTGCTGGAGGAAATGCTGCGCGGCTTGGGCGCCAAGATCGCTATGCTCGAGGCGCCGTTCGATCCGGAAGCCGCCGCGCCGCATGGGCACGCGCATGGCACGACATGGGCACGATCATGGCGCGTAAAAGAAAAAATGCGCCGCTGTTGAGCAAGGTGCTGGCGAAGCGTCACCTCTCCCCGCGCAAGCGGGGAGAGGTCGACCCGCTGAAGCTCGGCGAAAGCGGGTCGGGTGAGGGGGCCTCGCGGCGGCTCTGAGAAGTCGGATACGACCCCTCACCCGGCTCGCTTCGCTCGCCACCCTCTCCCCGCAAGCGGGGAGAGGGAAGAAAGCGCGCTCGCCCCGTCCGCTCTCTACCGCCTGATGGCCTGGCTGTCGCCGGCCTATCCGGTCGGCGCATTTTCTTATTCGAGCGGCATCGAATGGGCGGTCGAAGCCGGCGACATCAAGGATGCCGAGACGTTGCGCGCCTGGCTCGGCGTGATGCTCGCGCAAGGCTCCGGCTTCTGCGACGCGGTGTTGTTTGCGGCCGCGCATCGCGCCGTTGCGCAAGCCGACGACAAAACCTTGCGCGCGGTGGCCGAGCTTGCCGCGGCCTTGGCGCCCGTCGAAGGAGCGCCATCTGGAAACCACCGCGCAAGGCAATGCCTTCATCGAGGCAACGGCTGCTGCCTGGCCCTGCGCCGGCGCTCGACCGGCTCAAAGCGGTCTGGGACGGCCCCGTCGCCTATCCGGTCGCGGTCGCGACGGCGGCTAGCGGCCACGGCATCGCGCTGGAGGCAGCGCTTAGCGGCCTTCCTGCAGGCGGTAGCGGCCAATTGGGTCTCGGCCGGCGTGCGGCTCATTCCTTTGGGCCAGACGGACGGGCAGCGCGTTCTGGCCGCGCTCGAGCCGACTATTGCGGCGTGCGCCCAGCGTGCGCTTTTAGCGAGCCTGGACGACATCGGCTCCTCGGCTTTCCGCGCCGATCTCGCCGGCAGCCGGCACGAGACGCAGTACACGCGGCTGTTCCGGTCTTGAAAAAAGCCTTTACCGGCCTCTTGACTTATAATCCTACACTGGAATATATTCCAGATCGTCCGGTTCAGTTGAGGGCGTCATCTAGAGGCGTCTAAGTGATGGAGCCGGATGCGGCGCCTGCGGGCGGGGACGAATCGTGCCCTCGCTCCCGGGAGGCCCTGGCCAGCCGTCCGCCCGACTACGGGGGCTGCCTTGAATGGCTGGACGAGGCGGGATGCGAGGGGCGGCGGAAGCTGCCCCGCTAGGGGGCGTGAAGAGCGCTCCGCCAAGCCCGCCCGGAAGCGCGGCGCCAGGGACAGAAATGCGGCAAATAAGCCCGGACGGCCTAAAGCTAGTCCGGGTGGCGCGCCGAGAGGCGCCGTGCGTCGGAAACGATGCACGCACATAAGGAATGGTTGCGCCGATCGGCGCGCCACTCCCTCTCTCCGTGGAGAGGCAAGGAAACAGACGACGGCGTACCCCGCGCCGCAAAGAATAGGGGCGATGACGCTTGCGCGGACGCCCGCGGAAAGGGAAAGTCGCCCGCATGAAACAGCCCCAACCCGTAAGCCCCCATGGTCCCAATCCTCATGGACCCTTGCGCGTCGGCGTCGGCGGCCCGGTCGGCTCCGGCAAGACCGCGCTGATGGATTTGCTGTGCAAGAAATTGCGCGGCACTTACGAAATCGCCGCCATCACCAACGACATCTACACCAAGTGGGACGCCGAATATCTGGTGCGCTCGGGCGCTTTGTCCGCCGACCGCATCGCCGGCGTGGAAACCGGCGGCTGTCCGCACACCGCGATCCGCGAGGATGCCTCGATCAATCTCGCCGCCGTCGCCGACATGCGCGCCAAGTTTCCCGATCTCGATCTGGTGCTGATCGAATCCGGCGGCGATAATCTCGCCGCCACCTTTTCGCCCGAGCTTGCCGACCTCACGATTTATGTCATCGATGTCGCCGCCGGCGACAAGATCCCCTCCAAAGGCGGGCCCGGCATCACGCGCTCCGATTTATTGGTGATCAACAAGATCGATCTTGCGCCTTATGTCGGCGCTTCGCTCGAAGTGATGGAGCGCGACGCCAAGAAAATGCGGGGGGTGCGTCCCTTCGTGTTCACCAATTTGCGCGAGGGCAAAGGCGTCGACGAGATCGCGGCTTTCATCGAGAAAAAAGGCGGACTAGGGAAATGAAACATCGGTCTTCGCGCGAACGCTTGGATGCCGCGCTTGAAAAAATCGACGACCCCAAAGGCGAGGGCAAACGCGCTTGTCTCACCATCTATCGCGAGCAAGCGCGCTTGGCCGCCGATGCTTCCGACGCGCGCGCCAAAGCCGGCATTTCGCTGGGCGCGCTCGACGGCGCCATTGTCAGCATCAAGGATTTGTTCGACGTCGCCGGCGAGGTGACGCGCGCCGGCTCCAAGGTGCTGGCCGACGAGGGCAAGCCCGCAACGAGCGATGCGCCGATCGTGCGCCGCTTGCGCCGCGCCGGCGCGGTCATCGTCGCCAAAACCAACATGACGGAATTTGCTTTCTCCGCGATCGGCGCCAATCCGCATTTCGGCACGCCCGGCAATCCGGCCGACCGCACGCGCGCGCCCGGCGGCTCGACCTCGGGCGGCGCGGTCGCCGCCGGCGATCATATGTGCGAGATCGCCATCGGCAGCGACACCGGCGGCTCGACGCGCATTCCAGCGGCGCTCTGCGGCATTGTCGGCTTCAAGCCGAGCCGCCAGCGCGTGCCGACCGAGGGCGCCTTTCCGCTTTCCACCACGCTCGATTCGATCGGGCCGATGGCGCGCAGCGTCATCGACTGCGCCAATGCCGATGCCGTCATGGCCGGCGGCGAGGCGCACGCGCTTGCGCCTGTATCGCTTGCCGGCTTGCGCATCGGTGTCGCGCAAGGCGCGCCGCTCGAACATTTCGACGCCACCGTGGGCAAGCGTTTTCCCGAGGCGCTCGAGCGCTTGAAAAAAGCCGGCGCGCGGCTGTCGGATGAAAAAATGCCGCTGCTCGATGCGATGAACGCGGTCAACGCCAAAGGCGGCATTCCGCCGATGGAAGCTTTCGCGGTGCATCGCGACCGGCTGGCGCGGCGCGGCGACGATGTCGATCAGAATATACGCGTGCGCATCGAGCGCGCCGCCAAGATCCCCGCCGCCGATTATATCGACACGCTGCGCGAGCGCGCCGACCTCATCCGGGCGATGGACGCGCAGCTTTCCGGTATCGATGTGCTGGTCATGGCGACGACGCCGATCGTGTCGCCGGTGCTGGCCGATCTTGCCAAGCAGGACGAGTTCTTCCGGCAGAACGCGCTGCTGTTGAAGAACACTTCGATCTGGAATTTCTTCGACACCTGCGCCATCACGCTGCCGCTGCCGCGCGAAGGCGGCCTGCCGACCGGATTGATGCTGGTTGCGCGCAACGGCCACGACCGCCGCCTGTTTGCCATCGCTGCGGCGGTGGAGCGTCTGTTCGCCGGCTGATTATTATTTCAGCGGCGGCCCGATGGTGACGCTCAGCTTGCCGACGCCTTCGACTTCGCACTCGATCTTGTCGCCGGCAACGGTGGCGGCGACGCCGGAGGGCGTGCCGGTCATGATGATGTCGCCGGCTTCGAGCGCGACCATTTCGGACAATTTCGAAATCGTCTCCGGCACGTTCCAGATCATCTGGTTGAGATCGCCGTCCTGGCGGATCTTGCCGTTGACCTTGAGCGTGATTTTGCCTTTGGCCGGATGGCCGATTTCGCTCGCCGGTTTGAGCGGCCCGCAAGGAGCGGAATGATCGAAAGCCTTGCCGACTTCCCACGGCCGCTTCAATTCGCGCGAGGCGATTTGCAAATCGCGGCGGGTCAAGTCGATGCCGACCGCGTAGCCCCAGATGCAATCATTGGCCTTGGCGACCGGGATGTTGCGGCCGCCGCTCTTGAGCGCGACCACCAGCTCGACTTCGTGATGCATGTCTTTGGTGAGCGAGGGATAAGGCACGGTGCCGCCGTCCGCGACGATGGCGTCGGCGGGCTTGGAGAAGAAGAACGGCGGCGCGCGCTCGTCCTGCCCCATCTCCTTGATGTGCTCGATGTAATTGCGGCCGACGCACCAGATGCGGCGCACCGGGAAAACTTTGTCGGAGCCTGCGACTGCGATGCTTGCCTGCGGCGGTTGGGGAATGACGTAATTGGGCATGATGGATCGGCCGTTGGATGGGGGTTCACAAAAAGCCCGAGCGCGGGACGCGGCCGGGCGGAAAAGTCGAGGCTGGCCTATCAGGCGGGACGCCGCTGCGTCAACGCCTCAGGAAGACGCCACGGCGGCTGCCGGTTCGTCATGCCCATGCTCCTTGAGCTGGAGCCGGTAGAACGCGGCATAGCGGCCGCTCTTGCGCAGCAGGTCGTCGTGACGGCCGGATTCGGTCACGTGGCCATCCTCCACCACATAGATGCGGTCGGCGTGCGAAACCGTATGCAGCCGGTGCGCGATCGCCAAAGTGGTGCGGCCGCGGCTGAGATGCTCCATGGCCTCGCGCACCTGCAATTCGGATTCCGAATCGAGCGCGGCGGTCGCCTCGTCGAGCAAAATGATCGGCGCGTTCTTGATCAGCGCGCGGGCGATGGCGACGCGCTGGCGTTGCCCGCCGGAAAGTTGCAAGCCGTGCTCGCCCACCGGCGTGTCGTAGCCGCGCGGAAACGACATGATGAAATCATGCGCGTAAGCCGCTTTCGCCGCCGCCACGATCTCGTCTTCGCTGGCGCCCGGTTTTCCGAATTCGATATTTTCGCGCACCGTGGCGCGGAACAAGAATACGTCCTGCCCGACATAGGCGATATGGCGGCGCAACGAGTGGCGCGACACTCTGGTGATGTCTTGTCCGTCGATGACGATCTTGCCGCGCTCGGGCTGATAGAAGCGCATGATCAAATTGAATATCGTCGACTTGCCGCCGCCCGAAGGACCGACCAGCGCGGTCAGCTTGCCGGGCTCGGCCATAAACGACATGCCTCTGATCACCGCTTCGTCGCTGCGGTAGGCGAAATGCACGTCTTCGAATTCGAGCCGCGAAGTCGTGACCTGCAAAGCCGGCATGCCGTCGTCGGTCGGTTCGCTCGGCGGCGAATCCAGCACCTCGAACAGAATGCGCACGCCGACCAGCGCGCTGTTGAGTTCGATATTGAGGCGGGCCAGGCGCTTGGCCGGCTCGTAGGCGAGCAGGAAGGCGGCGATGAAAGAGAAGAATTGGCCGGGCGTCGCGCCGGTCTCGATCACGCGATAGCCGCCATAGGTGATGGCGATGGCGATGGCGCAGCCGCCCAGCGTCTCCATCAGCGGGCTGGCGCGATTGGAGACGCGCGACAGCTTGTTGGCCTCGTATTCGACGGCGGAGACATTGCGATCGAAGCGCTCGCGCATGATGTCTTCGAGCGTGAAGGCCTTGACGATGCGGATGCCCTGCAAAGTTTCCTGCAAGGTCTCCATGATGCGGGTGCCGCCGTGGAACTGGCTGCGCGCGATGGAATAGATGCGGCGGACCAGCTTGCGCAGCACGAAGAAGGCCGGCGGCGCGACCACGAAGCTGATAAACGACATAAAGGGATCCTGCACCACCATCACGGTGATCAGTCCGATCAGCGACAACAGATCGCGGCCGATCGATGTGACCAGCAAATTGATGACCTGGGTCGCGGCGGCAGCGCCGGCGCTGAGCCGCGCGATGAATTCGGTCGAGTGGCGGTCGGAGAAAAAACTAAGCCCCTCGTTGAGGAGTTTTGAAAATACCGCGCGTTGATTGTCGGCGACGATGCGGTTGCCGATGCGCGCGAGCATCACGCTGTGGCCGTAGGTCGCGAGACCCTTGATGGTGAACAGCAGCACGGTGATGCCGCCGAGGTAGAAGATGCCCGGCAGGTTGTGATTGACGTAAGCCTCGTTGATGACGCTGCCGATCAGATAGGCGCTGAGCGCCGTGCAGCCGGCCGATATGGCCATCAGCGTGAAAGCGATCGCGTATTTGTGCCAATGCGCCAGGCCCTGTTCGGTGAGCAGGCGGCGGATCAGAATCGAGACGCTGTATTGCTCGTCGGCTGATTTTGGCAAGCTGTGATTGTTCATCCGCCCTCGGTCGGGGTCCATTATGGCACGCGTTGAAACGGGCAGGGACGGGTGTCTCCTTGCCTGTGCCGAAGGAAATTTTCAAGCCAAAAACGGGTTAAAAACGCGTTCGATCAGCGCTCTCAGGCGGTGGCGGTGACGCGGTGGCCGGGCAAGCGGCGTTCCCAGGCGAGCGCATGGGCGACGATGGTGTCGAGGTTGGCGTATTGCGGACGCCATTCGAGCGTGGCGCGAATGCGATCGACATTGGCCACCAGAGATGCCGGATCGCCGGCGCGGCGGCCGCTGATGGCGACCGGGAACTCGCGTCCGTTGGCGCGGGTCACGGCGGCGATCACTTCGAGCACCGAGGAGCCGTGCCCGTAACCGCAATTGAGCGTGACGCTGGCGCCGTTGCGGCGCAGATAGCCGAGCGCTGCCGAATGCGCGCGCGCGAGATCGCTGACATGGATGTAATCGCGCACGCAGGTGCCGTCCGGCGTCGGATAGTCGGTGCCGAAAATGTCGATCTTGGGCCGCTTGCCGAGCGCAGTCTCGCAGGCGACCTTGATCAGATGCGTGGCGGCGGGCGTCGATTGCCCGGTGCGCTGCTTGGGGTCGGCGCCGGCGACATTGAAATAGCGCAGGATGACGAAGCGCAAGCCATAGGCCTTGCCGGCATCGTGCAGCATGATCTCCGACATCAGTTTCGAGGCGCCATAGGGCGAGATCGGCTGCGTGGGCATGTCCTCGCGCACCGGCGATCCGTCGCCATTGCCGTTGCCATAGACGGCGGCGGTGGACGAAAAGATAAATTGCTTCACGCCCGTGCGGACCGCGACCTCGAGCAAGGAGCAGGTGTTCATGGTGTTGTTGCGGTAATAGGCAAGCGGATCGCTGACCGATTCCGGCACCACGATGGAGGCGGCGAAATGGATGACGGCGGTGACGCCGTAATTGCCGATGGTCTTGGCCACCAATTCGCGGTCGCCGGTCGAACCGGCAACGAAGGGGACGTTGCCGGGGATGAGGAAGCGAAATCCGGTCGACAAATTGTCGAGCACGACCACCGGCTCGCCGGCGTCGACGAGTTCGTGCACCATGTGGCTGCCGATATAGCCGGCGCCGCCCGTCACCAGGATCGTCATTGCCCCTGCCTCTTAGTCCCCGTAACGCCTAACCGGCAACGGTGAAAGAGCGATTTAATCCGCTTATAGAGGGGTCATGGTTATGGCGGCCATGCTTAATGACCGGTATATGAACGGCTTAAGCGCACCATGGCCGACATTCTTTTCATCAAAACATCGTCGCTCGGGGATGTGATCCATCACATGCCGGCGCTGACCGAGGCGCGAAAACTGCGTCCGGACGCCCGCTTCACCTGGCTGGTGGAGGAGGCTTTTGCTCCATTGGTCGCCCTGCACCCGGCGGTCGACGCGGTCATTCCGGTGGCCTGGCGGCGCTGGCGCAAGTCGATTTATGCGCCGGCGACGCTCGGCGAAATCGCCGCCAACCTGCGCGGTATTCGGACGCATCGCTATGACGAGATCGTAGACAGCCAGGGTCTGCTGCGCTCGGGCATGATCGCACGCATCGCGCATGGCCGGCGTCACGGCTACGACGCCGCAAGCATCCGCGAGCCGCTGGCAGCGCCATTCTATGATGTGCGCCATCGCGTCAGCCGCGATTTGCACGCGGTGGAACGCAATCGCATTCTCAGCGGCTTGGCGCTTGGTTACACGCCGCAAGGCGCGCCGGATTTCGGGCTCGACCGTGCGCGTTTTACCGCGCCCGGCGCGCGCTATGCGGTGCTGCTGCATGCGACCGCGCGGCCAAGCAAGCAATGGCCGGAGGCAAACTGGATCGCGCTTGGGCACGCGCTATCGCGCCACGATGTCGAACTGGTGCTGCCCTGGGGCAACGAGGCCGAGCGCGCGCGCAGCCAACGCATCGCCGCCGCCTTGCCGCGCGCGCGGGTGCCGGAACGCGCGCCGCTCGATTCGGTCGCGCGGCTGATCGCCGGCGCGCAATTCGTGGTCGGAGTCGATACCGGAATACTGCATCTGGCGGCGGCGCTGAGCGTGCCGCTGGTCGCGATCTTTACCGGCAGCAAGCCGGACTTGACCGGCCCGGTCGGAAACGGGCCGATCGCCGTCCTCGGCACGCAGGGCGCGCCGCCTTCGGTGGATGAGGTCAGCGAAGTGTTGCAGCGTATCGCGCGCTAGCCCATTCTCGCTTAGACCGGCAAGCGCGTGAATGAGCAGGGACCGATGCCAAAGACACGACTCGAGGCTTTCAGCGATGGCGTACTGGCCATCATCATCACCATCATGGTGCTTGAGCTAAAAGTGCCGCACGGCGAGGACTTCAGCGCCCTGCAGCCTTTGCTCCCCGTATTCCTCAGCTATGTCTTGAGCTTCGTCTATATCGGCATCTACTGGAACAACCATCATCACATGATGCATACCGTCAAGCGCGTGACCGGCGGGGTGCTCTGGGCCAATCTGAATCTGCTGTTCTGGTTGTCGCTCTTTCCTTTTGTCACCGGTTGGATGGGCGAGAACCATTTCGCGCAGCCGCCGACGGCGCTCTACGGCGGCGTGTTGATGATGGCCGGCATTGCCTACTGGATTCTCTCCAGGACGATCATCGCCGAGGAGGGCAAAGACTCGCTTCTGGCCAAGGCGATCGGTAAAGACCGCAAGGGAAAGCTATCGATTGTGTTCTATGCCGTGGCGATCCCGCTGGCTTTCGTCAATCAATGGATCGCGCAGGCGATCTACATTCTTGTTGCGCTGATATGGCTGGTGCCGGACAGGCGAATTGAGAGAGTGCTGAGCCCGTCAGTCTTAGGCGATGGCGAGCGGACTTTACGCCGCGCCCGCGCGCAACAGATCGTGCACGTGGATGATGCCGACCGGCTTGCCGGCGTCGACCGCAAACAGCGCGGTGACCTTCATCGAATTGAGCAGTTCCAGCGTCTCGCTGATGAGCTGGTCGGGGCGCACGGTCTTGGGCGAGCGCGTCATCACGTCGTCGACTTTGGCGTCGAGCAAATTATTGCGCATGTGACGGCGCAAATCGCCGTCGGTGATGATGCCGACCAGTTGCCCGCGCGCATCGGTGATGCCGACGCAGCCGAAGCCCTTGCTGGACATTTCAATGATGGCATCCGCCATGCGCGTGCCAAGAGCGGCCAGCGGAACGGAAGCATCCGAGTGCATCAAGTCGCGCACCTGCTTGAGCAGCGTTCCCAGTTTGCCGCCGGGATGCAGCAGACCGAAATCCACCGCCGTGAAACCGTGGCTCTCAAGCAGCGCGATCGCCAGCGCATCGCCAAGCGCAAGCTGCATCAGCGCCGATGTGGTCGGCGCCAGATTGTGCGGGCAGGCCTCGCGCGCTTGCGGCAGCGCCAGGACGACGTCGGCGGTCTTGGCCAGCGTCGAGTCGGGGCTCGCGGTCATCGCGATCAGGCCGATGTTGTGGCGCTGAGAATAGTCGGTGAGGTTTTTCAGTTCGGCGGTTTCGCCCGACCATGACAGCGCCAGGATCACGTCGTTCTTGGTGATCATGCCGAGATCGCCATGACTGGCTTCGGCCGGATGGACGAAAAGGGCGGGCGTGCCGGTGGAGGCAAATGTCGAAGCGATCTTGTGTCCGACGTGGCCGGACTTGCCCATGCCGGTGACGATCACGCGCCCTTGCGCGGCGCGAATGAGGTTGATCGCGGCGACGAATGACGCGCCCAGGCCGTTGCGCAGCGCGCTGACGAGCGCATCGATGCCGCCGCCTTCGGCTTCGAGCGTGCGCAACGCCGAAGCGATCGCCGCTTCCGCGCCGTCGCTGACTTTATTCGTGGGCTGGGGCTTCGCCATAAGCTGCCGGTATCCCTCGACTATTCGCCCGACTTGATAGCACGGAAGCGCACCGCCGTCAGGCTTTGGTGAGGGCATTCGTTAACGCGGCCGGTCACGGTTTTTGCGCGCTTTGCAGGCATTTCTCGACGAATTCGTCGAGGTTCCCGCCGCCGAAAAGCTTAGCCTGAATGCCGGCGGCGTGTGCTGCCTGCATGTCGATGTCCTTGTCGCCGATCATAAAGCTGCGGGCGCGGTCGACCGGCCAGACCCGCATCAGATCGAGGATCATGCCGGGCGCGGGCTTGCGCCAATCGCTTTCCTTGCGATAGGCGGCAACCTCCGCATCGGCCAGGAACGGGCAATAGCGCACGTCGTCGATGCGGGCGCCCTGGCTTGCAAGCTTCTTGGCGCATCCAGGCATCGAGCTCATTCATTTGCTGTTCGGTGAACAGGCCGCGCGCCACGCCCGATTGATTGGAGACGACGAACACCAGGTAACCGGCCTCGTTGAGACGGCGGATGGCGTTGGCCGCGCCCGGGATCCAGCGGAATTGCTCGCGCGTGCCGACATAGCCGTCATCGTGATTGATGACGCCGTCGCGGTCGAGGAAGGCGGCGGGCCGAAGCGCGTTCATGACGCATGCCCGAGAACCTGGCGCACGGCCTTGAGCACAGTGGCGACCGCGACATCGCCGGTGCGGCGGTGGCTAACCGCGGAGTTGCCTTCAAGGCGCGCGCGCTTGACGGCTTCCTTATCGCCGGGCGGCTCGAGAATGGCGGCGAGGGGATTGAGCGGCTTTTGATGCCAAGGACTGGTCGGCCCGAAGATGGCGACGGTCGGCGTGCCGATGGCCGCCGAGACATGCATCAGACCGGAATCATTGGTGATCGAAATGTCGGCGGCGGCGAGCGCCATAATAGCGTTGCGCAAATCACCGCCCGTGAGATCGCGCACGCGATTTCCGGCCGCCGCTGCATGATCTGTTTGGCGATCGGTGTCTCGCTTGGGCCGCCAAGGACCCAGATCGCGGCGCCGTCTTTGGCGAGCGCGCGCGCCAGTTCCGCGTAGTGTTCGGGTGGCCAGGCTTTGCCGGCGCCGACCGCGCCCGGCGACAGCGTGACGATGGGCGGATCGTCGTCCGCTAAACCTTGCTGCGTGCACCATGCATCAACCGCGCGTGCCGGCACTTTGAGTTCGGGCAGCGGCCACTGCGCCGGCGGCTTTGCGCCTTTCGGCAAAGCGAGCGCGCCCATGCTGATCGATCATGCGCGGAAGTTTTTTCTCACCCCAGCGCACATCATTGAGCAATCCGAAGCGCGCTTCGCCGGCAAAGCCGGTGCGCAATGGAATATGCGCAAGCCACGGCGCCAGCGCCGCTTTCCATTTGCGCGACATCACCAGCGCCTGCGCATAGTTCTCTTTACGCAATTCGCCGGCGAGCTTGAGCTGTCGGGCGATGCCAATCCGCCGCCGCGGCAGGTCGGCGATGATCGCCTTGCGCACGCCCGGCATGTAATCGGCCAAGGGCGCGCATAGCGTGCTGGCGACCATATCGATCGGCCGGCCGGGCGCCTGTTCCTGCAACAGCTTCACCACCGAATGACCGCGGACGAAATCGCCGATCCAGACATAGGGCACGATCAAGACCGGCGCGGGCGCGTGTTTCACGTCCTGGTTCATGCTTCGGCGCCCGCCCAATTCGCCCGATTCCGGGCACGCTTCAGCCGTTACCTTGTGGGGTTACGGCCTGTCCAGCCGCGATTTTTACCCTTTCCTGAAGCCTTTGCGTGAGGTTTTGCGGTGCCATTTGCGCCCGCCGCCGGACTGGGGCAAAGGTTTGCCGCAAAGGCGGAACAAGCAGGGTTCTGACGCATGTTTTTGGTCACCGGCGGGGCCGGCTTCATCGGGTCGAACGTGGTGGCCAGCCTCAACGAGGCGGGCGCGACCGACATCGTGGTGAACGACCAGCTTGGCCGCGACGACGCCAAATGGCGCAATCTGGCCAAGCATCAGATCGCCGACGTGGTGCCGCCCGCCGAACTGATGGGCTGGCTCGATAGCCGCAAGCTCGACGCCGTGATCCACATGGGCGCGATCTCCGACACCACCGCCACCGACGCCGACCTGGTGATGGAAAACAATTTCCGCCTGTCGCTGCGCCTGCTCGATTGGTGCACGGCGACGCGCACGCCCTTTATCTATGCCTCGTCGGCCGCGACCTATGGCGACGGCGCGCAAGGTTTCGAGGACGATTGGACGCCGGACGCACTTGCGCAAGCTCAAGCCGATGAATCTCTACGGCTGGAGCAAGCATATGTTCGATCAGGCGGTGGCCGATCGCTACGTGAAAAAAGAAAAGCTGCCGCCGCATTGGGCCGGCTTGAAATTTTTCAACGTCTACGGACCGAACGAATATCACAAGGGCCACATGATGAGCGTGCTGGCCAAGGTGTTCGATCAGGCCAAGGCCGGCAAGCCGGTGCGCCTGTTCAAGTCGCACCGCGACGGCGTCGAGGACGGCGACCAGCGCCGCGACTTCATCTATGTGGACGACGCCATCGCGGTGCTGCGCTGGCTGGTCGACACGCCGTCGGTCAATGGTGTCTTTAACGTCGGCACCGGCAAGGCCGAAAGTTTCCGCGACATGATCGGCGCCATGTTCAAGGCGCTGGGGAAGCCTCCCAACATCGAATATATCGAGATGCCGGAAGCGATCCGCGGCCAATACCAATATTACACGCAAGCCGGTGTCGATAATCTGCGCCGCGCCGGTTATAACGCCGACTTCACGCCGCTCGAGAGCGCGGTCGGGCAATACGTCACCGGCTATCTCGATCGCGAAGACAAGTACCGCTGACCCTATGTTCGATTTTGACAAGCATCTCGCCGACATCGCCGATCAGACCGTGCTTTGCATCGGCGATCTGATGCTGGATGAATTCGTCTATGGCGAGGTCACGCGCATTTCGCCGGAAGCGCCGGCGCCGGTGATCGCGGCCAAGCGCAGCGAAACGATGATCGGCGGCGCCGGCAATGTCGCGCGCAATCTCGTTTCATTGGGCGCGCGCTGCATTTTCGTCGGACTTGTCGGTGATGATGATGCCGGCCGCACGCTTAAAAAAGCGCTTGCCAAGCAGCGGCGCATTGATGCCCGCCTGGTCGTCGATAAATCGCGGCAGACGACGCGCAAAGTTCGCTTCGTGTCCGAGCATTTCTCGACGCATCTGTTACGCGCGGATTGGGAATCGGCATCGCAGGTCAATCGCAAAGCCGAAGCGGCGCTGATCGGCCATATCGCCAAGGCGATGAAGAAGGCCGACGCGGTTGTGCTGTCGGACTACGCCAAAGGCACGCTCACCGGCCGCGTCGTTCGCGCGGCGATTCGAGGCTGCGCGCAAGGCCGGCAAGCCGGTGATCGTCGATCCGAAGGGCCGCGATTACGGCGTCTACCGCGGCGCGACGCTGATTACGCCGAACCGGCAGGAATTGGCGGAGGCTACCGCGTAGCGCGGCCGGTACCGACAAGGAAATCGTCACGGCGGCGGCGGCACTTTCGCGTGCGATCGGCGCCAAGGCCGTGCTCGTCACCCGCAGCGAAGCCGGCATGACATTGGTGAGCAAGGGCGCTCCCGTGCATGTGCCGGCCTATCCGGTGCGCGTGCGCGATGTCTCAGGCGCCGGTGACACGGTGGTGGCGGTGCTTGCCGCCATGCTGGCGATGAAGGCGGATTTTGAATCCGCCATGCGCGCGGCCAATGCCGCCGCCGCGGTGGTGGTGGGAAAACGCGGCACCGCGACTTTATCGGTGGCGGAATTGCGCTCGCGCATTTTGCCGGCGGCAACGCTCGCGCCGGAAGAAAAGATTGTGTTCGATTGGGCTCTGCTCGACGAGCATCTTGGCCGCGTGGAAGCGCCAGGGCCTGCGCGTCGGCTTCACCAATGGCTGCTTCGACCTGTTGCACCCCGGCCATGTCAAATTGCTGGCCGGCGCGCGCGCGGCCTGCGACCGGCTGATCGTCGGCCTCAATGGCGATGCTTCGGTCACGCGGCTCAAAGGCAAGGGCCGTCCGGTTCAGAATGTACAGGCGCGCGCCGAAGTGCTGGCGGCGCTGGAAGCGGTCGATCTTGTCGTCGTGTTCGACGAGGACACGCCGGAGAAATTGATCGCGCGCGTCAAACCGACCGTGCTGGTCAAGGGCAGTGATTATAAGCGCAAGGACGTGGTCGGCCATGCCATCGTCGAAGCCGCGGGCGGCCAAGTGATCCTGATCGACATCGTGCCCGGCCATTC
>CAVWPH010000006.1:0-221724 GCA_963756805.1 uncultured Alphaproteobacteria bacterium | reverse complement strand
CGTGCTCAAGGAAACCGGCTGCGGCGCCATCAAGGTCGAAGGCGGCAAGCGCATGGCCGAGACGATTGCGTTCCTGGTCGAGCGCGGCGTTCCGGTGATGGCGCATGTTGGTCTCACGCCGCAGTCGATCAATACCATCGGCTCATTCCGCGCGCAGGGGCGCGAGGAGGGCGACTGGTCGCGCTTCGAGGACGACACGATTGCCGTGGCGCAAGCCGGCGCATTTTCGGTGGTGATCGAAGCGGTGGCGGAGCCACTGGCGCGCAAACTCACGGCGGCGGTGAAAATCCCCACCATTGGCATCGGCGCCAGCGTTGCTTGCGACGGGCAGATCCTGGTGCTCGAGGACATGTTGGGCTTAAGCCCCCGAGTGCCGAAATTCGTCAAGCGCTACGGCGATCTCGGCCCTGGCATCGAAAAGGCGGTCGCCGATTATGCCGCCGAGGTGCGCAAGCGTGCCTTCCCGGGGCCCGAGCACACCTATCCGATGAAGGGCAAGAAGGTTTGATCCGCCGGCCCGCGCCGGTTGCCGGCGCGCGGTTCCTAACGCCCCAAATTACGCCCTAAACCCCTGAATCTTAACGATTGTCGGACACAAACTTTGCCTTGAGCGCGCCACATCGCTAGGTTACGCCGCCAATCGGGCTAAGGGGTTGGGTTTCCGGGGAAAATTTGTGTCCGATATCTTTCACGAAGTCGATGAGGAAGTCCGGCGCGAACGGCTGCAAAAGCTGTGGGAGCGCTACAGCATCTATCTCATCGCGCTCGCCGTCCTGATCGTCGCCGGCATCGGCGCCTGGCGCGGCTATGAATATTGGGAAGGCAAGAAAGCCGCCGCCGCCGGCGCCGCTTTCGAAGCCGCGCTCTCCTTGAGTGAGAGCGGCAAGCATGCGGAAGCCGACGCAGCCTTCGCCAAGATCGCGACCGAAGCGCCTACGGGTTATCGCGCGCTGGCGCGGTTGCAGGCCGCCGCCGAACTTTCCGTCGACAAGCCGGCCGAAGCCGTGAAGGCCTATGACGAACTCGCCGCCGATAATTCGCTCGGCGGCACCTTGCAGGATCTCGCGGCGTTGCGCGCCGCCATGCTGCTAGCGGACAAAGCCCCGCTCACCGAAATGACGCGCCGGCTGCAGCCGCTGGCCGAACCCAGCCGCACCTTCCGCCACAGCGCGCGTGAATTGATGGCGCTGGCGGCCTGGCATAACCACGATTTCACCGCCGCGCGCAATTACATCAACATGATCTTGAGCGATGGCGAGTCGCCGCCGGGCGCGCGCGCCCGCGCCGAGGTGCTCTCAGCATTGATCGCGGCCGGAGCCAAGAGTTAATGCAACGCGCCATGCGCCCTTGGAATCGCATCGTGATATTGGCGGGGCTGGTCGCGCTCGCGCCGGTGCTCGCCGGCTGCGCGGATATGGATATGGACAAGCTCGACGTCTTCCACCTCAACGACAAGAAGCCGATACCGGGCGAACGCAAGCCGGTATTCCCAAGCGGCGTGCCGGGCGTCACGCAAGGCATTCCGCCGGAATATCTGCACCCCAACCAGCCGCCGCAGGACGCAGCACTGGCAACGCCGCCGCCGCAACAGGCCAACAATCCGCCGCCGCTTGCGCCTGCCGCCGCCGCTGCGCCGCCGAATGCGAGCCGCACCGCTTCGGTCGAGCCGCACAATATCGTGCCGGAGTCCGACGCGCCGAAACATAAACCCAAGCCAAAGCCCAAGGCGAAAATCGAACACAAGCCGAAGCCAAAACCGACCCAAGTCACCGTGCGGCCGTCGCCTCAACAGCAGGCTTGGCCGGCGACGCCGGCCCAGCCGCAACAGCAGCAGCAACAGGGAGCGCCTTGGCCCAATAACGGCCAAGCCACCAACGACTCGCCCTGGCCGGCGGCGCCACCGGCGGGCAATTTCCAGCGCTGAGGCTAAGCGCTTATGCGTTGGCGCCCGTCCTTGGGCTTGACCCACGCATCCATCTGGCAAACACATCTTTCAGTCTATTGATGGATTGCCGGTTCAACCCCGGCGGTGATTTCTCATGCGCTTCACCATCGCCATTGTCGGCCGCCCCAATGTCGGCAAGTCGACGCTGTTCAACCGGCTGGTCGGCCGCCGTCTGGCGCTGGTCGATGACCGCCCAGGCGTGACGCGCGACCGCCGCGAAGGCGAAGCGCGGCTGGGCGACCTCGATTTCACGGTGATCGATACCGCGGGCCTCGAGGAGTCGGCGCCGGAAAGTCTCACCGGCCGCATGCGGGCGCAGACCGAAACCGCAATCGCGCAGGCCGACGCCATTTTCTTCATGATCGACGCCCGCGTAGGTCCGACGCCGGTCGACCGCGTCTTCGCCAATGTGATTCATAAATCCGGCAAGCCGGCGGTGCTGATCGCCAACAAAATGGAAGGCACCGCCGGCGAGCCGGGGCGGCTTGAATCTTATGCGCTCGGCTTGGGCGAACCGATCCCGCTGTCGGCCGAACACAATGAAGGCCTCGCCGATCTTTATGACGCCTTGCGTGAGGCGCTGCCCGAGCAGACCGCGCAGCAGATCGAAGCCGTCGAGCGTGCCGGACGCACCGCACCCCATCCGCGTCGCCATTGTCGGACGCCCGAATGCCGGCAAATCGACGCTGATCAACCGGCTGGTCGGCGAGGAGCGCCTGCTCACCGGGCCGGAAGCCGGCATCACCCGCGACGCCATCGCGGTCGATCTCGATTGGCAGGGGCAGAAATTCCGTCTCTACGACACCGCCGGTATTCGCCGCCGCTCGCGCGTCGACGAGAAACTGGAAAAGCTGTCGGTTGCCGACGCGCTCAACGCGGTGCGCTTTGCCGAAGTCGTGGTCGTGCTGCTCGAAGTCGGGCAGGCCTTCGAGGAACAAGACCAGCGCATCGCCGATTTGGCCGAGCAGGAAGGCCGCGCCATCGTGCTCGCGGTCAATAAATGGGATTTGAAAGACAAGAAGGTCGGCGCCATTGCCAAGCTGCGCGAGCAGGCGGAGGAAAAGCTGCGCCAATTGCCGGGCGTGCCGCTGGTGGCGGTGTCGGGCCTGACCGGCGAGGGCCTCGACCGGCTGATGCCGGCGATCGTTTCGGCTTACGAAGTGTGGAACCGGCGCGTGCCGACAGTCGGCGCTCAATCGCTGGTTCGAGCATGCGATCGACGCGCATCCGCCGCCGGCAGTGTCGGGGCGCAGGCTGAGACTTAATTACATCACGCAGGCCAAGGCGCGGCCGCCGAGCTTTGTGCTGTTCTGCACGCGCGCCGACGCCGTGCCCGATGCCTACAAGCGCTATCTGGTGAATTCCTTGCGCGAAGCCTTCGATCTGCCGGGTACGCCGATCCGCCTGACGCTGCGCGAGAAGGACAATCCGTTCAAAGGCCGGGCGAAGAAGAAAAAGTAACTAGCCGCGCGCCTTTGACCGGCGGCCGGCGCAGGGCGATGGTCAGCGCGCCGGCGGCGGAGAGAACCGCGGCGGCCGCAAAGCCAATTCTGTAACCCGAGGCGAGCGAGCCTAAGGCCCGCGGCAACCGCGACGCCGGCAAGTTGCGCGACGCGGCTGGCGGCATTGTTGATGCCCGACGCCAGCCCCTCATCGTCTTCGGTGACGCTCGACAAGACCGAGGCGGTGAGCGGCGCCACCAAAACGGCAAACGAAATCCCCAACAAGCGCCATCGGCGCCAGCACGCCCGGCAGCAGCGCCGCATCGTGCGCGACCGCCAGCCACACAAAAGCAATCGCCGCGCCCAGCGGGCCCACGATCAGCATTGTCTGCGCACCGATCTTGTCGGCGAGGCGGCCAAACATTTGCGACAGCAGGCCGAGGCCCAGCGTGAACGGCAGGAACACAAGCCCCGCGTCGACCGGCGCCAAATGGCGGCGGTCCACCAGATCGAACGGCAGCAGGAAGAACATGATGGCGAGGCCGGCATAGATGAAAAGCGTCGCGATATTGAGCCCGAGAAAAAGGCCATTGCGGGCGAGCCGCGGCGGCGTCATCGGATGCGTGCTCACGCGCTCCCAAAAGAAATAGACCGCAAGGCCGATCACGCCGAACAGGCCGGCCATGACAATCGTCGTGGCGGACACGGATTCTAACGTTTCGCTGCGGCCGATTTGGCTGAGCGCCCAGGCCAGCACGCCTAGTGCCGTGGCGATGATGGCCGCGCCGACGAGATCGAAGCGGCGCGGCTCCAGCCGATCGGCCGGGCGCGAAAGTCCACAACAACGCGACTGTGGCGGCCGCGACCGGCGGGTTGATCCAGAACACCGCCTGCCAGCCGAAAGTTTCAGTGAGCCAGCCGCCCAGCACCGGCCCGCCGGCGGTGGTGAGCGCGGAGGCCGCCGCCCACACGCCGATGGCCGCGTTGCGTTCGTCCTTCGGGTAAGTCGCGCCGATCAATGCCAGGCTCGATGGCGTCACCAGCGCCGCCGCGACGCCTTGCACGACGCGCGCGGCGATCAGCCATCCGGCCGACGGCACCAGTGCGCAGGCCACCGAAGCCGCGCCGAACAGCAGGCAGCCGATCGCCAATACGCGCGCCTTGCCGTAAGTGTCGGCGAGCGCGCCGCCGATCAGCGTGAGCGAGGCCAGCGCCAGGATGTAGCCGTTGATCACCCATTGCACGGCGGCCAAGTCGGCGCCGACCGCAGCCCGCAGCTTGGGCAGCGCCACGGTGAGCGCGGAGCTGTCGATGAAGGCCATGGATGACGCCAGAATGCAGGCGGCGAGCACCATGCGGCGCTGCTTGAGCGGCGCCACGCGGCCGGCCGCGCGCGGGCCGGGCTGCGCCTCGATCACGCCGCGGCTGCAAGGCTCGACGATCGGCGGTGCCATGGCGGCGCCTCTCAAGCGGGCGGTTTGAATTCCAGAAATTTACCGCTGCGAAAATCATAGAGCTTGCCGCTCTCGGTGCAGCTCGGCAGGCATAGCGGCAGCAAGCGCCTTGGCGACCGCGTCGGGCTTGGGCAGCGTTGCCGGATCGACGCCGGGAAATGCGGTGGCCATCATGCGGGTGCGGGTCTGCCCTGGGCTGAACAAATTGGCGCGCACATTCGTTTCCGCGGATTCGGCCGCATAAGTGCGCACCAGCACTTCGAGCGCGGCCTTCGAGACGGCATAGGCCCCGAAATAAGCGCGCGCCGCCGCCGCCAGCCCGGACGTCATGAACACGGCGCGCCCGGCCGGCGCTGCTCTAAGCAGCGGGTCCATGGTGCGCAGGAGTTGCCAATTGGCGGTGACGTTGACCGCAAGCACATCGTCCCAGTTTTTTGGCTCGAGGTGGCTCAGCGGGGTCGGCATGCCGAGAATGCCGGCATTGCCGATCAACACGTCGAGGCGCTTGTAACGTTCGTTGAGCGCGAGCGCGAGGCGCGCAACACCGGGTAAATCTTTGACATCGAGCGGCACCAGCGTCGCCGAGCCGCCGGCGCCCTTGATAAGATCGTCCAACTCCTCTAGCGCGCCGACGGTGCGCGCCACCGCCACCACATGCGCGCCTGCTTGCGCCAGCGTCAGCGCGACCGCGGCGCCAATGCCGCGCGAGGCGCCGGTGACGAGCGCGATTTTATCGGCGAGGGGTTTGGGATTATCGGCCATTTTATTCACTCGTCATGCCCGGCTTTATGCCGGGCATCCACGCCTTTCTTTCTGGCCATCTTATAAAGACGGGGATGGCCGGGACAAGTACCACAACCGGGTCGGCCTGGCCAGAACCGGTTACCCGGCCATGACGGGGCTAATGGATGGTTAAATCGCTTCCGCCAGCAGCGACAATTGCCGGGGCGAGGCTTCCTGCGCGGCCAAGTCGGTGAGCGACGTCGGGTAATCGCCGGTGAAGCAATGATCGGTGAATTGCGGACGCGCGGCATCGCGGCCGGGCAGACCCATGGCGCGATAGATGCCGTCCACCGACAGGAAAGCGAGCGAGTCGGCGCCGATGAATTTGCGCATGCCTTCGAGATCGTGGGTGGCGGCCAGCAGCTTGTCGCGCTCGGGCGTGTCGATGCCGTAATAATCCGGATGCGTGATCGGCGGCGAGGCGATGCGGAAATGCACTTCCTTGGCGCCGGCATCGCGCATCATCTGCACGATCTTTTTCGAAGTCGTGCCGCGCACGATGGAATCGTCGATCAGCACGATGCGCTTGCCGTTGACCACCGCGCGATTGGCGGAGTGCTTCATGCGCACGCCCTGGTCGCGGATGGTTTGGGTCGGCTGGATGAAGGTGCGGCCGACATAATGGTTGCGGATGATGCCGAGTTCGTAGGGAATGCCGGAGGCCTGCGCAAAACCGATCGCGGCCGGCACGCCTGAATCGGGTATCGGCACGATCACATCGGCATCTGCCGAGGCTTCACGCGCGAGTTCCGCGCCCATGGTCTTGCGCACGTCATAGACGTTGCGGCCGCCGACGACCGAATCCGGCCGCGAGAAATAGACATATTCGAAGATGCAGGGGCGCGCCTGCATCGGCGGGAATGGCTTGTGCGATTGCGCGCCGTCTTCGTCGAACACCACGACTTCGCCGTTCTCGACGTCGCGCACATATTGCGCGCCGATGATGTCGAGCGCGCAGGTTTCCGACGCCAAGATGGGACAGCCGTCGAGCTTGCCGATCACCAGTGGGCGAATGCCAAGCGGATCGCGCGCGCCCACCAGCTTTTTGTTGGTGAGGCCGACAAAGGCGTATGCGCCTTCGAGCTGGCGCAAGCCCTCGATGAAACGGTCGACGAAACGGTTGCGGCGCGCGCGCGCCACCAGATGCAAGATCACCTCGGTGTCGGAGGTCGACTGCATCATGGCGCCTTCGTGCACCAGCGCTTTGCGCAGCGCGATGCCGTTGGTGAGATTGCCGTTGTGGCCGATGGCGAAGCCGCCGCCTTCAAGTTCGGCGAACAGCGGCTGCACGTTGCGAAGAATTGTCTCGCCGGTGGTCGAATAGCGCACGTGCCCGATCGCCGAGGTGCCGGGCAGCCGGTCGATGACCTCGCGCCGGGAGAAGGTGTCGCCGACTAGGCCGAGGCGGCGTTCGGAGTGGAAGCGCTTGCCGTCGAAGGAGACGATGCCGGCGGCTTCTTGCCCGCGATGCTGGAGCGCGTGCAGGCCGAGCGCGGTGATGGCGGCCGCGTCCGGATGGCCGAAAATGCCGAATACGCCGCACTCCTCGCGGAGCCGGTCGGCGTCTAGATCGAAATCGGCGCCGTCCGTCTGCACGAGATGGTCGCTTGGCTGTTGCATTTCGATCGGTTCCCGCCGGCGTTGGTCTAAGCTTAAGCCTCGATCATCGGCACGCACGACTTACGATTTATCAGGAACGGTATCGGGAGGCGCGTCCTGGTCTTCCGGTTTCTTGTTACGCTTGAACTTCTGCAAAATGGTCTTTTCAGGGTCATCCGGCAACATGGAGATAAGCCAGTTTCCCGTACTTTGTAGTACCACCCGCGATTTTGCCCCGCGCACCCATTCCGGCTGGCTGCGGTCGGGCACCAGCCAGGAAAAGAACAGAAAAGCGACCACCACGATGACCAGCCCGCGGCCCAGTCCGAACAGGAAGCCCAGCGTGCGGTCGAGCGCGCCGACTCGGCTGTCGAGAATCATGTCGGATATACGCACAGTGACGATCGATACCACCAGCAGCGTGAGCAGAAATATGCTGCCGACTGAGGCCGCGGTCGCCACCATGTCGCTGCTGAAATAGCCTTTGGCGATCGGCAGCACGCGTGAATAGCCGTAGAGCGTGACCAGCGCAGCGATGCCCCAGGCTCCGATCGACAGGATCTCGCGCATGAAGCCGCGGATCATGGCGAGCAGCCCGGAGATCAACATGACAACCAAAAGGATGATGTCGAGCAAAGTGATCGGCATCGGCGGCTCATCGGCTCCAGAGTTGGGGGCAGGCTTGGCCACGCCAGCGGCGCAGCGGGTGCGGCGAATCCAGGAGCGCCTCAACGGCTCCCGGCAAGGGCTTCAATGTCGGCCTTAAGTGTCGAATTTTAAGCCCATTTCTGCTCGCGGACCGGCCGCCTTAATTGGCCTCGCAGGCGACGGTCTATCGCGGCCCAGTGTATAGCCGGGCCTCAACCTGCCGTCACCCGTCTTGTCCACGGCTTTTACCGGGCTTGGCGGAGCGCCCGCAGGGCGGCAATATCGGCGACCAGATTGGCCAGGCTCGATACCTCGGTGACTTTAAGCCCGCCATCGGCGGTCTCGCCGCGCCCGGCTTCGGGCACAACCGCGCGGGCAAAGCCAAGTTTTGCCGCTTCTTTGAGACGGGCCGGCGCCTGCGCTACCGGGCGGATGGCGCCCGACAACGAGACCTCGCCGAAATAGACCGCATCCGCCGGAAGCGGCGCGTTAACCAGAGAGGAAACTAACGCTGCCGCCGCTGCCATGTCGGCTGCCGGCTCCTGGATGCGCATGCCGCCGGCGACGTTGAGATAGACATCGTGGCCGCCAAGTTTCACCCCGCAATGGGCCTCCAGCACCGCCAGCACCATCGCCAGCCGGCTGGTGTCCCAGCCGACCACGGCGCGCCTTGGCGTGCCCAAAGACGTCGGCGCCACCAGCGCCTGAATTTCAACCAGCAATGGCCGCGTCCCCTCGATACCGGCAAACACGGCAGTGCCGGGCGAGCCCAGATCGCGCTCCGACAAAAACAGTTCGGACGGATTGGCGACCTCGCGCAGACCTGCGCCGGTCATCTCGAACACGCCGATCTCGTCGGTCGGCCCGAAACGGTTCTTCACCGCGCGCAAAATGCGGAACTGATGCGAGCCTTCGCCCTCGAACGAGAGCACGGCATCGACCATGTGCTCGACCACGCGGGGGCCCGCGATCTGGCCGTCTTTGGTGACGTGGCCAACCAATATGATGGCGGCGCCCGAGCGCTTGGCAAAGCGAATGAGCGCCTGCGCGCTGCCACGCACTTGCGTGACCGTGCCGGGCGCGGATTCGACCATGTCGGTCCACATCGTCTGGATCGAATCGATCACGATCAGGCGCGGCACTTTGCCTTCCGACAGCGTGGCGATGATGTCTTCGACCGCGGTTTCGGCGGCGAGCTCGACCGCGGCGGTCCCTAAGCCCAGGCGCTCGGCGCGCAGGCGCACTTGCGCCACGGCTTCCTCGCCGGAGATATAGACGGCGCGGTGGCCGGCGCGCGCGAGCGAGGCCGCGGCCTGGATCAGCAAAGTCGATTTGCCGATGCCGGGATCGCCAGCCATCAGCAGCACCGAGCCGCGCACCAGCCCGCCGCCGGTGACGCGGTCGAATTCGGCAACGCCCGAGGGCAGGCGCGGGGCTTCGTGCGCCTCGCCGGCGAGCGGCTCGAGCGCGAACAGGCGGCCTTTGGTCGGTTTGCGCCCCGGTCCGGCCGGGCGGTCGGCGCCTTCTTGCGCCAGCGAATTCCATTCGCCGCAGGCCTCGCACTTGCCCTGCCAGCGGGAAAAAGCCGCGCCACAGTTCTGGCAGACGAAGCTCAAGCTGCGCTTGGACATCAGAATCGCCCTCGAAATGCTCACCCGGACGCTAAAACGCCCGTGAGAACATTACAAGAACATTCTTTAGGAAACCCCTAATTTTGCAGGGCCGAGGCCGAGCCGCCTTCAGGCGCTCTTGTAAATGCGGTGATAGCGCCGCCCCAGTCCGGTGAGCACCTCGTAGCCGATGGTGCCGGCAGCGGCTGCGACATCATCCACGCTGATCTCATCGCCGATCAAGGTCGCAAGACCGCCGCGCTTGGCGGCGCCATCGGGCAAATCGGTGATGTCGACCGCCAAAAGATCCATGGAGACGCGCCCCGCCAGCGGACAGCGCTTGCCGGCAATAATCGCGTTGCCGCCGGGCTTGTCGTCGGAGGCGCTGGAGGCGCGCAAGTAACCGTCGGCGTAACCGGCCGCGACCACCGCCAACTTGGTCGCGCGTTTGGCGGTCCAGGTGCCGGAATAACCTACGGTCTCGCCACTCGCCACGTTGCGCACCTGCACGATATGAGCGTCCAAGCGGATCACCGGCCGCATCGGATTGCTCTGGCCCGGCAGCGGATTGACGCCGTAGAGCCCGATGCCCGGCCGCACCGTGTCGCAATGGGCGGCGTTGCCGAGGAAAATGCCCGAGGAATTGGCGAGCGAGGAGGGGATACCGCGATAGAGCACGCGCACTTCGCGGAACACGTCGATCTGGCGCTTGTTGAGCGGATGCGCCGGCGTATCGGCGCAGGCGAGGTGGCTCATCAGCAAAGTGATGCCGTGATTTTCGGCGCGGATGCGCGGCGCCAGCGCCGCCGCATCGTTGACGGCAATGCCGAGCCGGTTCATGCCCGTATCTACATGCAGCGCAGCGCCGCCGCGCCAGTCATTGGCGGAGCAAAAGGCATCCCATTCCGCGAGTTCGACGAGGCTTCCGATCACCGGACGTGCGCGCAGATCGGCGAAAGCGGCCGCCGTATTCGGCAGCAAGCCGTTGAGCACATAGATCGCTGGCCTCCGGCGTTACGCCGCGCACGCGCCTTGCTTCGGACAGATCAGCGACGAAGAAAGTCTTGCAGCCGGCTTTGCTAAGCGCCACCGCCACCTGCTCGATACCGCAGCCATAGCCGTCGGCCTTGATAACGCCTGCGCATTCCGACGGCATGGCGCGGCGCCCGAGCGAAATCCAATTGGCGGCAATTGCCGCCAGATCGATGGTCAGGATGCCGCCCGCCTGCGCCGGCGGGGGTCCCGCGGTGATGGTGCGCTCGGCCTGCTGGTCGTCGAGGCTGGCTTCGATCTCAAGGGGGACGGGTTCGGCTTTGGCCATGGGGCAAGGGTTTAGCTGCCCGCGCGCGGGGCGTCCATGCAGGGCGCTTGGTGGCTTGGTCGAGGCTGCAAACCCATCAAAACGCTAGTGAATACGGGCAAGAATGGCGGCCTAGGGCGCCTGCGATAGGCCCGAGGCTGGACCCGTAAAATAAAGTACAATTTAGACGGAACGCCTATGGTCTAGCGCGCGTTTGCGTATGCCCTGATAGCGCCCGGGCTCCGACTGCCGTAGGACCGGCCGCAAGAGCTCCGGGAGCCGCAACATAACGTTGTCACGGCCCGGGGAGTTCCAATGGCCGTGATCCTGATAGTCGAAGACGACGTGTTCATCCGCGAAATTGCCGAGATGATGATCCAGGACTGGGGCCACCAGACCCTTTCCGCCTGCGATGTCGACGAAGCGCTTGTCATCCTGCGTTCGGATCAACTCATCGACGGGCTTTTTACCGATATCTATCTCAAGGCGGCCGTTCATGGCGGCTGCGATCTTGCGCAACAGGCCATCGCGTTGCGGCCCAATTTGCGTGTGCTCTACACGACCGGCAATACCATTACGGATAAAATGAAAGCGATGCTGGTCGAGGGCATGCATTTTCTGCGTAAGCCATACACACAACATCAGTTGGAAAGCTCAGTCATAGAAATGCTCGCGGCGTAATTTTTAAATTATACAATCGATGGGGACGACGGTAATGACTGATTTAGCTCACGGGCCTAATGCCGTGACCGATATTGACGCGAGCGACATTGTCGAGACGGTGCCCAGCGCACTCATCATTCTCAATCGAAATCTAATCATCACGTCCGCTAATCGCGCTTTCTACCAGACCTTTCGCACCAGCCCGAGCGAGACCGAGGGCTGCCTGATCTACGCGCTCGGCAACCGCCAATGGGATATCCCCGCGCTGCGCACTTTGCTTGAGAGCGTCATCCCGCATCGGGCATCGGTCGAAGGCTTCGAGGTCGAGCATGATTTTCCGACCATCGGCCGGCGCACCATGCTGGTCAACGCGCGCAAGATCTTCAGCCCCGGCGATCATGACGGCTCGATCCTGCTCGCCATCGAGGACGTGAGCGAGGAGCGCGCGGCCCGCGCCGAGAGCAAGCGTAACTGGCAACTCACCCAAAGCATCGTCGACACGATCCGCGATCCGCTGATCGTGCTTGAAAACGACATGACGATCGTGACGGCGAGCAAGGCGTTTTTGACGATATTCGGGATCACCGAGGCGGAGACGCATGGGCGGCGGGTATCCGAATTGCTGCAGCACCAATGGGACGTGCCGGCGCTGCGCCATTTGATGGAAAAAGTGCTGCCCGAAAACAAGCCGATCGAGAGTTTCGAGATCGAAGATAATTTTCCCGGCCTCGGCCGCCGCGTCTTCAACTTGAATGCGCGAAAAATCTCGCAGCCGGGCAACCATGCCCATCGCATGCTGTTGGTGTTCGAGGACATTACCGACCGCAAACAGCGCGAGCGCGACGCCTTGAGCTTGACCAACGAGATCTCGCACCGGATCAAGAACAACCTGCAGGTCATCGTCGGCCTGATCGCCTACGAAGCCAAATGGACGGCGGCTCCTTGCGTGCAAGGCTACAAAACCATGCAAGCGCGCATTGGCGCCATTGCGCAGCTCTACGACCTGATTTCTCAAACCAGCCGCGGCCGTACGGTCGCGGTCGACGCCTACTTGCGCGAAATCGCCAAAGCGATGACGGCAAGTCTGCTCGGAAACATGTCCGGCATTAAAATAGAAGTTAAAGGAGAGGCGCTGGAGATCGATCCGGATCGTGCCGTTCCTTTCGGCCTTTTGATCAACGAACTGACCACCAACGCCATCAAGCATGCGTTTCCGGACGGCAACGGAAAAATCATGCTGCGCGTCGAACAGATCGGCGATCAAATCGAGCTGATGGTTTCCGACGATGGCATCGGGATGAAGGGCAAGGACTTGGCAAAGATCCCCGAGAAGCGCGGTTCCGACTACGTGGCGATCTTCGTGCGCCAGCTTGGCGGCACGATTGTGCCGTCGAAACAAGAAGCAACCGGAACGATCGTTCGAATTCACCTTCCCTTGCTGCTGGTGCCGTCAGGCGGCGCCGAGCCGCTCGCCGCGTAGCCGCTGGTTGAGGCTGATCGGCGGCGGGTTAGACGTAATGGTGTGCTCGGCCCCGCAGCACGTCGAGGGTAACGGCACGGCTTGAGATTATTTCTCGTTACGCCGGCCGGCCAAGAAATTCTTCAAGCGTCAGCATGAAAATCTCGACGCCCATCACGAGCCGCCAGGTCGCGGCGACCGCCACCCGCTCCATGCCGCAGCCATAGCCGTCGGCCTTGATCACCGCCGCGCCTTCCGACGGCATGGCGCGGCGGCCGAGCGCCAGCCAATTGTCGGCGATGGCCGACAGATCGATGGTGAGAATGCCGCCCGCCTGCGCCGGCGGCGGCCCCGAAGTGATGGTGCGCCCGGCCACGCGGTCGTCGAGGCGGGCCGCGAGCTCCAGCAGGATGGGCTCGGCTTTGGCCATGGGGCAAGGGTTTAGCGGCCAAAGCGCGGGGCGTCCATGTGGCGGTCGCTAGACCGCGGCCGGCTCGGGCGCCGGGCGACCGCGGAGCAGGTCGGAGGCCTTGTCGGCAATCATCAGCGTCGAGGCATTGAGATTAGCCGAAATCATACGCGGCATGATGGAGGCATCGACGACCCGTAGGGCTTTGAGCCCATGCACCCGCAAGGCATCGTCGACCACGGCCGTCGGGTCGCTCGCAGGCCCCATGCGACAGGTGCAGCCGGGGTGAAAGGTGGTTTGCCCGCGCTGGGTCGCGGCAGCAAGGAATTCGTCATCGGTCTGGACGGCGGGCCCGGGAAAATCCTCGCGCTCGCAATAAGGCGCAAGAGGCTTCGCGGCGAGCAGTTGGCGCGCGAGCTTCATGCCGGCGACGACGACGCGGCGGTCGAGTTCGGCGGTAAGATAATTGGTCTGGATGATTGGCGGCGCGAATGGATCGGCCGAGCGCAAGCGCACGTGGCCGCGGCTTTCCGGGCGCTGCTGCCAGGAAGCGACCGACATGCCGGGCTGGTTTTCCAGCTTGCCCTGCTCGCCTTCCATGTAGCTTGCCGGCGTGAATGTCAGCTGCAAGTCGGAAGTCTCCGCCGTTTCGCCGGAATGCCAGAAGCAATAAACCAGCGTTGGCGAGAGGCTGAGAATGCCGCGCCGTGTGGTCGCCCATTTGAGCGCTTCGAAGGCGAGATTGAGCCCGCGCGCACGTTCGTTGATGGTCTTGGTATTCTTCACGCGCGCGACCGAGCGCGGAGCGTAATGGTCTTGCAAGCCTTCGCCGACGCCGGCGAGGGCGTGGCGTACCGGAATGCCGAGCGATTGCAGGAGGGGCGCGGGGCCGATGCCGGACAATTGCAGAAGCTGCGGTGAATTATAAGCGCCGCCCGAGAGGATCACTTCCTTGCGCGCACGCACTTGCGTTTCGTCGCCGCCGCGCCCGCCTTTGGCATAGCGCACGCCAACGGCGCGTTTGCCCTCGAACAATATCTCAGTCGCATGCGCATGGGTGCGCACGGCGACGTTTCCGCGTTTCATCGCCGGATGCAGAAACGCGGTGGCCGCGCTGATGCGGCGCCCGTTGTGAATTGTGCGCTGCGCATAGGCGACGCCTTCCTGCATCGCTCCGTTGTAGTCGGGATTGCGCGGGATTCCGAGCGAGACAGCGCTTTCTATAAAGGCCTCGCAGAGTGGATCGTGCCAGTCAATATCGGTGACGGTCAGATCGCCGTCGCGGCCGCGATAGGCCGCCTCGCCATCGCCGATGCGGCGCTCGATGCGCTTGAAGTAGGGCAGCACATCGGCGTAGCCCCAGCCGCGGTTGCCGTGTTGCGCCCAGGTGTTGAAGTCGCTGCGCTGGCCGCGATTATAGATGTGGCCGTTGATCGAGCTCGATCCGCCGAGCGTCTTGCCGCGCGGCGAGAAAATGCGGCGGCCGGCGGTGCCTTCGGTCGGCTCTTGCGAATAGCACCAGTTGATGCGGGTATTGTAGAAGGTCTTAATGAAGCCGGCCGGCAGATGAATATAGGGGTGCCAGTCGCGCGGACCGGCCTCGAGCACGCAGATGCTTGTCGCGCGGTCTTCGCTTAGACGGTTGGCGAGCACGCTGCCGGCCGAACCCGCGCCGACGATCACATAGTCGAAAGTGTCCATTCCTGCCCCGCTCGTTCAGGCGCGACAGTATAGGCGGCCGCTCGGTTGAAAAAGACCTTCCCCTGAGCCAATTCCCGGTCACCCTCGCGGCGCGATTTACCCAACGTGCTCGGGCAGATGATCCGTGCGCGCCAATGAGGAGAAGCGCGTCAGCGCGCCTTCGAATTGCAGCTCGACCGTGCCGGTCGGCCCGTGGCGCTGCTTGCCGATGATGATTTCGGCCTTGCCGTGCACCTTTTCGCCTTCCGCCAGCCATTCGGCGAATTTCTCGCGATTGGTTTCCAGCGGCTTGCGCATCTGGTGGTAATACTCCTCGCGGAACACGAACAGCACCACGTCGGCGTCCTGTTCGATCGAACCCGATTCACGCAAGTCCGACAGCTGCGGGCGCTTGTCGTCGCGGCTTTCCACCTGGCGCGAGAGTTGCGAGAGCGCCAAGATCGGCACGTTGAGTTCTTTCGCGAGTGCCTTGAGCTTGGTGGTGATCTCGGTGATTTCCTGCACGCGGTTTTCCGCCGAGCGCCGCGTCGAGCCTTGCAGCAGTTGCAGATAGTCGACGATCAGCAGATCGAGGCCGCGCTGGCGCTTGAGCCTGCGCGCGCGCGCGGCGAGTTGCGCCACCGACAGACCGCCGGTCTCGTCGACGAAGAATTTCAAATTCTGCAATTCGATCGAATAGTCCTTGATGCGCTCGAAGTCGGCTTCGCTGATGCCGCCGCGCCGGATCAAGTTGGACGGGATGCCGGTCTGCTCGGCGATGATACGGGTGGCGAGTTGCTCGGCCGACATTTCCAGCGAGAAGAAGCCGACCACGCCGCCATTGGTGGTGATGGTGTGCCCGTCGGCGCGCACCTCGCCCTGCCAGGCTTTGGCGACGTTGTAGCCCACGTTGGTGGCGAGCGCGCTTTTGCCCATGCCGGGACGCCCCGCCAGGATGATCAGATCGGACGGCTGCAATCCGCCCATCATGCGGTCGAGGTCTTCAAGTCCGGTGGCGACGCCCGACAGCTTTCCATCGCGCTGGAAAGCATGCGCCGCCATGTCGATCGCCGTGGTCAGCGATTGCGAGAACAGCTGGAAGCCGCCGTCGTAGCGGCCGGTTTCCGCCAGTTCGTAAAGCCTGCGCTCGGCGTCCTCGATCTGATTGCGCGGGGAGAAATCGACCGGCGCATCGAAGGCGACATTGACCATGTCCTCGCCGACCTGGATCAGCGCGCGGCGGATCGACAGATCGTAGATGGTATGGCCGTAATCCTCGGCATTGATGATGGTGGTGGCTTCGGCGGCAAGGCGGGCGAGGTATTGGCTTACATTGAGCCCGCCAATGTCGATATTGCCGTCGAGGAAGGTCTTGAGCGTGACCGGGGTTGCGATCTTGCCGGCGCGGATCAAATCGCGCGAAAGCTGGAAGATCTTCTGGTGGATCGGCTCGAAGAAATGTTCCGGATTGAGAAAATCCGAAACCCGGTAGAGCGCTTCGTTATTGACCAGCACCGCGCCCAATAGCGCCTGTTCCGCCTCGATATTATGCGGGGCGGCGCGATAGAGCGGGGCAGGCTCATCTGCCTGCTTGCGGAGAGCCGAATCGAGGGGGGCCATGGATGTCCGTGCTTAACTGGAAATTGTGGCATAGCACGCGTTTTGTGCGGGCGCGGGACGCGATGCGCGCTTGCCCCGCAATTCACATGGGCCAATCAGCGGTGGGTAAGGTCCAATTTTTCTTGACCGCGCGGCTTTGCGCGCGGCACCGGGCGATACCGCCGGATCGCGTTATTCGCCGGCCAGCCGCAGCGGCTCCCGGCGGCGCGCTTCGACGCCCTGCAACCGGCGCTCCTCGCGCGCAATATAGTCGCGCGTCACCGGCACGACGCCTTGCTGCCTGGTGAGCTGGATCTGGAACACCATCATGTTCTGCTCGCGGAACGACATTTCCGACGCCGCCAGATAGAATTCCCACATGCGCTCGAAGCGCTCGTCGTAAATGCGCTCGACTTCGGCGCGATGGGCGAGGAAACGCTCGCGCCAGTGCTTGAGCGTTTCGGCGTAATGCAGCCGCAGGATTTCGATATCGGTCACCAGCAGGCCCGACTGCTCGATGCGCGGCAGCACTTCCGACAGCGAGGGGATATAGCCGCCGGGGAAGATGTATTTCGAAATCCACGGACTGGTCCGGCTCGGGCCTTCCGAGCGGCCGATCGAATGCAGCAGCATCACGCCGTCCTTGGCGAGCAGCTGCGCGCTCTTACGGAAGAAGGTGGAGTAGTGATTGACGCCGACATGTTCGAACATGCCGACCGACACGATGCGGTCGAACGGTCCTTCGACGTCGCGATAATCGCGCAAATCGAAACGGGCGCGCTCGGAGAGCCCTTTTTCGGCCGCTCGTTCATTGGCGATGGCATGTTGCTCTTGCGATAGCGTAACGCCGGTCACATCGGCGCCCGCGGTTTCGGCGAGATACAAGCCCAAGCCGCCCCAGCCGCAGCCGATATCGAGGACGCGCAAGTCTTTGTCGCCGCGCTCGCGGTCGAGCACCAGTTTGGCGGCGATATGGCGTTTCTTGGCGAGCTGGGCATCGTCGAGCGATTGCCCGGGGTTTTCGAAATAGCCGCAGCTATATTGCCGGTCGGCGTCGAGGAACAGCGAATAAAGCCGGCCGTCGAGATCGTAATGATGCGCCACGTTGCGGCGCGAGCGCCGGCGCGGGTTGAACTGCTCGAAGCGGCGGGCGAGATAGCGGATGAACCCTTGCAGCCGCGCCCAGTGCGGCACGTCGGTGTTCTGCCCGAGCATGATGGCGAGCACGTCGGCGATCGAGCCTTGCTCGACCACGAAAGCTGCCGTCCATGTAGGTTTCGCCGAATTTCAATTCGGGATCGAGCAGGATGGCCCATTCGGCGGCGCGTGAGGCAAAACGAACCGATACCGGCTGGCCGGTCCCATCGCCGAAGGTAAACACCGTGCCGCGCGAGGTGGTTACCCTGAACGTCCCCCGCCGCACAAAGGTCTTGAGCAGAAATCGAAGCAACCGGTCCATCGGCCGCCTCCGTCGCTAAGCAATTCCGCGCGTCGCGGGTCTTTATCTCTCCACCTGCAGAACGCGCGCCCCAAGTTTCCCAAAGGGCCACACGGCCCTCATGCGTTCTAACGTAGGCATTTAATCAAAGTTCCGCGCGCGACGGCAATGCCACAATTCATGGGGCCGCCTATGCAATATGAGCGAGGGTCACAATCTGGCGATAATGCGCTATCAACACTGCGAATCTCGCGAGGGGGCGACCCCAGGTTGGGCGGCGCCAGGCGGGCTGCAAGGCAAGCCCAAGGCAAATCAAAGGCCGGCCCCGGCCAAGTCATTGAAAGGTCTAGGGACTATGAAGGGTTTTATGCGCGCCATCGGGCTGGCGGCTGTGGCGTGGGTGTTGGCGTTAGGCGGTCCCGCGGTCTCCCAGGAAAGCCTCGACCAGGGCAAGTCGCCGGCGCAGCTTTTCGCCTCGGATTGCGCGATTTGCCACAAGACGACCGCGGGCCTTTCCAAGGGCCGCAGCGGGGCGTTCGGCGGCCTGAAGGATTTTCTGCGCGAGCATTACACCGCCAGCAAGGAAGCGGCCGCCGCTATCGCTTCTTATGTCGAAGCGACCGACAAGGGGCCGCCGCCGGCCGCCAAGCAAAAGGCCGCCAAGCGCGCGCCCAAGGGCGACGAAAAGGGCAAGAAGACCGACGTCAAGAAAGACGAGAAGAAGGCCGACAAAAAGCCGGACACTGAAAAAACCGGCGAGGCCAAATCGGACGAAAAGAAGCCCGAAGAGAAAAAGCCAGAAGAGAAAAAGCCGGCCGAGACCAAGACCGACAAGCCCGCCGAAGCCAAGCCTGCCGAAGCCAAGCCTGCCGAAGCCAAGGCGAGCGATACCAAGTCCGGCGACAAACCCAGCGAAAAGAAATCTGACTAGGGCGCGACGCTAGCAAAGCCCACCCCGGCGTATTGCGCCGGGATGGGATGTATTTTGGAAATCGATTAGGCCTCGTCGTCAGCTTTTTCTTTCTTCTTGCGCGCGGCCTTGGCCGGCTTCTTGTCGCCGTCCTCGGGCTGCGCTTCGGCGCTGGCCTCGGGATCGCCGTCGCCCTGTTCGCCTTCGCGCAAGGCCTTGGCTGCTTCCGGCTCGAAGAAGGCTTCGGCGTTGGCGAGCGTGGCGGCAGCTTCCTCCTCGGCGTCGGTGCGGCGTATGGTGACGTCCTCGCCGCGTCCGATGCGTTCGGCTTCCTGCGCGCTGCGCGCCACGATGACGGTGACGTTAGTCTCGACTTCCGGATGCAGCGCCAGCGGCACTTTGTACTGGCCGATCGACTTGATCGGGGCGTTGAGAGTGACCTGCGTGCGCGCCACCTCCGCGCCATCGGTATTGAGCAAGGTGGCGATATCGCGGGTGGTAACCGAGCCGAACAACTGGCCGCTTTCGCTCGCTTGCCGGATCACCGTGATGGTCTTGCCGTCCAAGGTGGCGGCGATCTTCTCGGCGCCGCCCTTGAGTTCAAGATTGCGCGCCTGCAATTCGACCTTCATGCCTTCGAACTTCGACTTGTTGTCGGCGGTGGCGCGCAAAGCCTTGCCGCGCGGCAGCAGGAAATTGCGGGCAAAGCCGTCTTTCACGCGCACGACGTCGCCCATTTGGCCGAGCTTGCCGACGCGCTCGAGCAGGATCACTTCCATGGTCATTACTCCTTGATCTGAACTTCGGGTTGTTGCGGGGTTGTTGGGAAAACTCTCAATGGCGGGTTGGCGTCGGCGGCCCGCGTTTGTGGGCGTAGCGCGCGCGCAGGTCGAGAGCGGCATCGATGAGGCCGAGCAGGCAGAGGCCGAGCACCGGCCAGCCGAACACCAGCACCGAGGCATAGATGCCGCCGAGCAAAAATGGGCGTGCGTTCATGCCTTGCGTGAGGGTGTGCAACACCGCAAAGCCAAGCACGCCATAGGCCATCAGCAGGCTCGCCGAAAATACGCCGGCGACGATGCCGAGCAGCCCGCCGAGAAAACTCAAGATCATCGTGAGCGCCAGCGCGCCGGTGAGTAGGCGCGGGAACGTCATGGCGGGCAGCGCCGGCCAGGGCCGCTTGAGCAGCCCGGAATATTTCACGATCGAGCCCGCCATCCACAGATTGAGCACATTGGTGATGGTGGCGAGCACGGCAGCGGCGGCCGGCAGCGCGCTCACCAGGAAGTCGAGCAGACGGCGCCGAATTGTTGGCGCCCGCAGGCTCGCCGGTCGCAATGCGCAGCATGTGGTTCAACGAGTTGCGCAAGCCTGTGCGGAAGCTCTCGCTGTCGAGGCCGAATGTGGGAATGGCGGCCACCACGATCAGCGCTGCGAGCAGCGCCGCCCATACCACCAGCCGGCCGGGCGGATACCATTCAAGGTGCGTCTCGCCGCCATTCGCCACCGGCCGCGCCAGCATGGCGAGATAGCCGAGCCACCAGGCGGGAAGGCCGGCGACGGCAAGGAAGATGATCAGATAAAGCGGACCGAAAATCGCGCCGAGTGCCGCGGCCGCCACAAGGCCGCCGATCAGCGCCGCCCAATGGCTCCAGCCGAGTGCTGCGATCAGCAGCGGCAGCGGCGCCAGATAAAACAGAAAGACCGCCAGCCACGAGCCCGACGTCACCGAGGCGAACAGCAAAGCTGCCTGCTGCGCCGGCGCCAAGTCCGATCAATGCGATCTGCATCATCACGAGCTGTCCCGCTCCTTTGAGCGGTTAGAGGCGGATCACGTCCGCCCCAACCATCGGCGCGTGGGATGATCCCAGCGCGCCTCGTTTCATTTTACCTGGCGCTTGATCTTGTCCGAAAACCGGTGCCCACTTTTCGGGATCAAGCGCGCGCTACCTGATCACGTAAGGCAGCAGTCCGAGGAAGCGCGAGCGTTTGATCGCCTGCGCCAATTCGCGTTGCTTCTTGGCCGACACCGCGGTGATGCGGCTCGGCACGATCTTGCCGCGCTCCGAGACGTAGCGCTGCAGCAGCTTGACGTCCTTGTAGTCGATCTTGGGCGCATTGGCGCCGGAGAACGGGCAGGTCTTGCGCCGGCGGAAAAATGGCCGCCGCGCTCCACCGCCACCGCCGCCACCTTGGGATGATCCGAATGCCATGGTCTATTCCTCCACCACAGCAGCGACAACCGTGTCGGCTTCGTCGTCGTCGCGGCGCGGACGGCGCTCGCCACGCCCGCGATCGCCGCGATCACCGCGGTCGCCACGATCACCGCGGTCGTCGCGGTCGCGATCGGACTTGCGCATCATCGCGGACGGGCCTTCCTCAAGCTCGTCGACGCGGATGGTGAGATAGCGCAGCACGTCTTCGTTCAAGCGCTCCTGGCGCTCGATCTCGTTCAGCGCGGCCGGCGGCGCATCGATGTTGAGCAGCGTCATGTGCGCTTTGCGGTTCTTGGCGATGCGGTAGTTGAGCGACTTCAAACCCCAATATTCGTTCTTGGCGACTTTGCCGCCCTGTTGGGTGATGACGCCGGTGAGCAGCGCGGTCAATTCCTCGACCTGCTGCACCGAGAGATCCTGGCGCGCGAGATAGACGTGTTCGTATAGCGGCATGAAATGCCTTTCCTTGTTTAGTCCCAATTCCTCGACCCCGGCGCCTAGCCCCTCGAGCCCTTCGGGAAAGGCTCGAATGCTCTGAAGGCGGGAACACGGGACGCCGGACCCACTGGCCCTACTGTTTTCACTCTCGAAAACAGCCGTCCGTTCAGCTCCCAACCAGGATCGATGGTGCGGGCGGGTTATAGGCGGATTAAGCCGGAAAAGGCAAGTATTACGGCACTAGGCCGCGTGCGGGCCGGTGAGGCCGGCGTTCTGCTGCAGCCGGTCGGCGAGCTTGACCGCCAGATCGACGCCTTCGCGGATCTGGCGCGCCAATTCAGGGTTCGGCTCGCGCATGCGCAAGTATTTGAGCGCCTCCAGCAGGCGGTCGAGATTTTCCACCATGAGCTGCTGGCGGAATACCGGGTCGCGGCGCGCCCGCGCCAGGTCCTCGTCGGTTAACAATTGGCTCATGGCGCAAACCTAGCCATAGAGTCCTTTTCGCTTGGTTACTGGGGCAGGGCGCAACTTGACAGGACGCCGTTTAGCGGTGTCTTTCGGCCCGAATTCACCGCAAACGGCGAAGGTTATAGGGGCATGGCGGCGGCTTTTGTGTTTCCCGGCCAGGGCAGCCAGGCGGTCGGCATGGGCAAGGCGCTGGCCGATAATTTCCCGGCCGCCAAGGCCGTATTCGACGAGGTCGACGGCGCGCTCAACGCCAAGCTCAGCGGCATTATATTCGAAGGCCCGGCCGAGACGCTCACGCTCACCGAAAACGCCCAGCCGGCGCTGATGGCGGTCTCGCTCGCGGTCATTCGCGTGCTGGAAGCCGAAGCCGGGCTCAATCTCAAGCGCGACGCGCAATTCGTCGCCGGGCATTCGCTCGGCGAATATTCCGCGCTCGCCGCCGCAGGCAGCTTCACCATCGCCGACACCGCGCGGCTGTTGCGCACGCGCGGGCAGGCGATGCAGAAAGCGGTGCCGGTCGGCGTCGGCGCCATGGCGGCGCTGATCGGGCTCGAATTCGATGCAGCTTCCGCGGTCGCCTCCGAAGCAGCGCAAGGCCAGGTGTGCCAGGCCGCCAATGACAATGGCGGCGGCCAGGTGGTGGTGTCGGGCGACAAGGCCGCGGTCGAGCGCGCGGTCGAGATCGCCAAGACCAAAGGCGCCAAGCGCGCGATGATCCTGCCGGTCTCCGCGCCCTTCCATTGCGCGCTGATGCAGCCCGCCGCCGATGTGATGGCGCAAGCGCTGTCGAAAGTGAGCGTCAAGCCGCCGGTGGTGCCGGTGGTGGCCAATGTGCTGGCGAAACCGATTCAGGATCCGGCCGAGATCGTGCAAGCTTTGGTCGCGTCAAGTCACCGGCACGGTACGCTGGCGCGAATTGGTGGCGTTCATGGCGCAAGCCGGCGTCGGCAAATTCTACGAGATCGGCAGCGGCAAAGTGCTGAGCGGTCTCATCAAGCGCATCGCCGACGGCGCGACCTCGAGCGCGATCGGCACGCCCGACGATATTGCCGCGTATAAAGCGGGGAGCAGCACATGATGTTCGACCTGACCGGCAAGACCGCGCTGGTGACCGGCGCCACCGGCGCCATCGGCGGCGCCATTGCGCGCGCGCTGCATGCGCAGGGCGCAACGGTCGCCATCTCCGGCACGCGCCGCGACGTGCTCGATGCGCTCGCCGGCGAACTGAAAGACCGCGTGCACGTGCTGCCTTGCGATCTGGCCGATGCCGCGGCGGTCGAGAAGCTCGTGCCGGACGCCGAAGCGAAAATGCAGAAGCTCGACATTTTGGTCGCCAATGCCGGCGTCAATCGCGGACAATTTGTTTGTGAGCTTGACCGACGAGGCCTGGGACAAAGTGATCGCGGTCAACCTCACCGCCACCTTCCGGCTCGCCCGCGCGGCGGTGAAAACCATGATGCGGCGGCGCTTCGGCCGCGTGATCGGCATTTCCTCGGTGGTCGGCTTCACCGGCAATCCGGGGCAGGGCAATTACACCGCCTCCAAGGCAGGCATGGTCGGCATGATGAAGTCGGTGGCGGCCGAATACGCCAAGCGCAACGTCACCGCCAATTGCATCGCGCCCGGCATTGTCGCCTCCGCCATGATCGACAAGCTCAACGACAAGCAGCGCGCGGACATTCTAGCCAAGGTTCCCGCCGGCAAGCTCGGAAGCCCCGCCGATATCGCGGCGGCGGCGGTCTATCTGGCCTCGGATGAGGCCGCCTACGTCACCGGGCAGACCATTCACGTCAATGGCGGGATGGCCATGTTTTAGCCCCAATGGGCTCGTTATTCAGGGCTTGCGCTGGCCCGCTTGGGCGCGCTAGTCAATGCAATTGAAGTATGGTAACCGAAATTCGGCCCGGCTGGGGCGGCCGATGGCGGAAGCCGCAAATTGCGGACCGCGATCGTCAAGTCGTCTCGCCAGCGTCAACCACGACGAGGCCATGCCGCGATGGTTGCGATTGTATCCTGGTCGCAGCCCAATCTAAAAAGCACGAGGTCGGAACGATGAGTGACATTGGCGAGCGGGTGAAAAAGATCGTCGTGGAGCACCTGGGCGTT
Organism: uncultured Alphaproteobacteria bacterium; assembly: GCA_963756805.1. GTDB lineage: Bacteria > Pseudomonadota > Alphaproteobacteria > Rhizobiales > Xanthobacteraceae > Pseudolabrys. The sequence continues at coordinate 197,557 of CAVWPH010000006.1, read as the reverse complement.
GAGCCCGACAAGGTGACCGATCAAGCGAGTTTCATCGACGACCTTGGCGCCGACAGCCTCGACACCGTCGAGCTCGTCATGGCTTTCGAGGAAGCGTTCGGCTGCGAAATTCCCGATGATGCCGCCGAAACCATTCTCACCGTCGGCGACGCGGTCAAATTTCTCGAAAAGAACGCCAAGAGCTGAGCGAACGCTCGCCGCGCGCCGCTCGATCGCTTCAACAGCCGTTGAGTTTGGGGCTATGCCCGGTGGAGCGGTGCATGGAAGCGAATAGTTTGGCGCGGAGCCGGCCATGAGACGTATTGTCGTCACTGGTATGGGAATGGTGACGCCGCTCGGATGCGGCGTCGAGCCCACATGGGCCCGCCTGCTCAAAGGCGAAAGCGGCGCCAAGAAGATCGACACCTTCGAAGTCTCCGACATCTCATCGCGCATCGCCTGCGTTATTCCGCGCGGCGACGGCACGAACGGCACCTTCAATCCCGATCAGTGGATGGAGCCGAAGGAACAGCGCAAGGTCGACAGCTTCATCGTCTACGGCATGTGCGCGGCGCGCCAGGCGCTCGACCACGCCGGCTGGCATCCGAAATCGCACGAAGACCAGACCATGACCGGCGTGCTGATCGGTTCCGGCATCGGCGGCATCGAAGGCATCGCCGAGAACGCCGTCATCTTGCACGAGAGAGGTCCGCGGCGGATTTCGCCATTCTTCATTCCGGGCCGCATCATCAATCTCGTCTCCGGCCACGTCTCGATTGAATTCGGCCTCAAGGGTCCCAATCACGCGGTGGTCACGGCCTGCTCGACCGGCGCGCATGCGATCGGCGATGCCGCGCGCATGATCGCAGTTCGGCGACGCCGACGTGATGGTCGCCGGCGGCGCGGAATCCCCGGTCAACCGCATTTCGCTTGCGGGCTTTGCGGCGCTGCGCGCGCTCTCGACCGGCTTCAACGAGGAGCCCGACGCGCGCCTCGCGCCCTTACGACAAGGACCGCGACGGCTTCGTGATGGGCGAGGGCGCCGGCTGCGTGGTGCTGGAAGCGCTCGAGCACGCGCAAGCGCGCGGCGCCAAGATCCACGCCGAGCTCACCGGCTATGGCATGTCGGGCGATGCCTATCACATCACAGCACCGGCGCCGGACGGCGACGGCGCCTTCCGCTGCATGACCATGGCGCTCAAGCGCGCCGGCATTTCAGCCGGCGAGGTCGACTACATCAACGCGCACGGCACCTCCACGCCGCTCGGCGACGAAATCGAGCTCGGCGCGGTGCAACGCCTGGTCGGCAATGCCGCCGGGAAAATTTCGATGTCCTCGACCAAGTCCTGCATCGGCCATCTGCTCGGCGCCGCCGGCGCGGTCGAGGCGATCTTCTCGATCCTGGCCATCCGCGACAAAGTCGCACCGCCGACCATCAATCTGGACAATCCGTCGGTCGAAACCCCGATCGACCTGGTGCCGCACAAGGCGCGCAAGCGCGATATCGACATTGCGCTGTCGAATTCCTTCGGCTTCGGCGGCACCAATGCCTCGCTGATATTCCGCCGCTTCGCCGCTTAGTGTCCCCAGCTTTCGCCACAATTTTTCCTAACGTGAGCATGCGGCATGTGGTTTATCGGTCCTGCCGAAGCAGGGCCGTGCGGATCGCGGGAGCAGAGGCATGAGTTCGGATCCGCCTTTTGACGGCAATGGTCCCGGCGCACCGCAGCGTCCGCCGGAACCCCGTAGCCCGCGCCGCGCAATTGAGCCGCAACGCGTGCTGATGCCTAAGCAACCGTTCGCGCCGGGTGCGTCATCCGCTGGTGATCGTGGGCAACGCGATTTTCACGCTGCTGGTGGTGCTCTCGGTTACCGTCGGCACAGCGCTTTATCTCGGCAAGCAGCGCTTCGATGCGCCGGGGCCGCTGACGGAAGACAAAACGGTCAATATTCCGCGCGGCTACGGCAGCCGCGATATTTCCGAATTGCTGGTGCGCGAAGGCGTGATCGATCAGCCTTGGGTCTTCGTCGGCGGCGTGATGGTGATGAAAGCGCGCGGCGGGCTCAAGCACGGCGAATACCAGTTCACCAAACATGCCAGCATCGGCGACGTGATCGACACCATCATCGACGGCAAAGAGGTGCAGCACGGGATCACCATTCCCGAGGGGCTCACCTCCGAGCAGATCGTCGCGCGCCTGTTGCAGAGCACGTCGCTTACCGGCCAGATCAAGGAAATCCCGCACGAGGGCACGCTGCTGCCCAACACCTACAAATTCACCCGCGGCATGACGCGCGCGCAGATCATCCAGCGCATGGAACATGAGCACAAACGCGTGCTGGAGGAAGTCTGGGCGCACCGCGAACCGGATTTGCCGCTCAAGACGCCGGATCAGCTCATTACGCTTGCATCCATCATCGAGAAGGAAACCGGCAAGGCCGACGAGCGCTCGCGCGTCGCCGCCGTCTTCGTCAATCGCATCAATCGCAAGATGCGGCTGCAATCCGATCCGACCATCATTTACGGCTTAACCGGGGGCAAAGGCGCGCTCGGCCATCCGCTCACCAAGAGCGAGATGGAGCAGCCTTCGCCCTACAATACGTATCAGATCGACGGATTGCCGCCGGGCCCGATCGCCAATCCCGGCCGCGCCTCGCTTGAAGCCGCCGCCAATCCGGCGCGCACCAAGGATCTTTTCTTCGTCGCCGACGGCAGTGGCGGCCACGTGTTCTCCGAGAATTACGAGCAGCACCAGAAGAACGTGGCGCGGCTGCGCGTGCTCGAGCATGCCAAAGCGGCGGAGCCCGCGCCGGCGCCAAAGCCAGCGCCTACGCCCGCGCCTGCGCCGAAAGCGAACGGCGCGAAGCCTTAAAGCCGCGCGCCCTTGTGACCGGCAAGCCGCGCCGCTAAGGTCGCGGCCCACATTTATCTCCCACGCGAACCGCTGAAAGATTTCATCCCATGGCCCTGTCGAGCATGACCGGATTTGCTCGCGGCCACGGGGTGACCGGCGCCTATGCCTGGAGTTGGGAACTCAAATCGGTCAACGCCAAGGGCCTCGACGTGCGGCTGCGGCTGCCGCCGGGCTGGGACGCGGTCGAAGGGCCGGCGCGCGCGCGCGCAACCGAAAAGCTGTCGCGCGGCACGGTCTATGCGAATTTGACCGCCGAGCGCAAAGGCGTCGCGCCCACCGTCAAGGTCAACGAGCCGGTGCTCAACGCGGTGCTGGCGACGCTCAAAAGCCTGGCCGGCAAGGTCGATGCCGCGCCGCCGACGCTCGACGGTATTTTGTCGCTCAAAGGCGTGATGGAAGTGAGCGACGCCGACGAAAGCGAACAAGACCGCCGCGCCGCGGAAGCGGCGATCGTTACCGGCTTCGACAAGGCGCTAGGCGATTTGATCGCCATGCGTTCGGAAGAGGGCGCAACTTTGGGCCGCCTGCTGACGGAGCGGCTGGCCGAAATCGCTAAACTCGCTGGGCGCGCCGAGAAGGCGCCCGGCCGCAAAGCCGAGGCGATCAAGGCGCGGCTGGCCGAGCAGGTGGCGACATTGCTTGCGGCCTCGCAGCGTTTCGACAGCGACCGGCTGCACCAGGAAGCCATCATGATCGCCACCAAGGCCGATATCCGCGAGGAGCTCGACCGGCTGGCCTCGCACGTGGCGCAGGCGCAAAAGATGCTTGCCTCCGGCGGCGCGGTCGGGCGCCGGCTCGACTTTTTGGCGCAGGAACTCAACCGCGAATCGAATACGCTCACCGCCAAGGCCAACGACGTCGAGCTCACCAATATCGGGCTTGAACTCAAAAGCGTGGTCGAGCAATTCCGCGAGCAGGTGCAGAACCTGGAGTGAACTCAATGGCCGGCGTGTTGCATCAAGGAATTGCCCGCCGCGGGCTGATGTATGTTTTGTCGTCGCCGTCCGGCGCCGGCAAGACCACGCTGTCGCGCCAGTTGCTCAAGGGCGATCCCTGGATTCATTTGTCGATCTCGGTCACCACGCGGCCCAAACGCCCGGGCGAGCGCGAAGGCCGCGACTATTATTTCGTCGACCGCAAGAAATTCATGGCGATGAAGAGCAAAGGCGAACTGCTGGAATGGGCGGTCGTATTCGGCAATTATTACGGCACGCCGCGCGCGCCGGTGGCCAAGGCGCTCGCCTCCGGCCGCGATGTCTTGTTCGATATCGACTGGCAAGGCACGCAACAGCTACGCGAAAAAGCCCGCAGCGATCTGGTCAGCGTGTTCCTGCTGCCGCCCTCGGTCGGAGAATTGGAGCGGCGGCTGCATACGCGCGGCCAGGACAATAAAAAGACGATCCGGCAGCGCATGTCAAAAGCCTCCGAGGAAATGAGCCACTGGGCGGAATACGATTACGTCGTCGTCAACAAGAGATTGCCGCGCGCATTTTCCGAATTGCGCGGCATCCTGATCGCCGAACGCTTGAAGCGCGAACGCCAGCCGGGCCTGTCGAATTTCGTGCGCAAGCTGCAGGGCCAGCTGCGCGGCGCTAGCGCACGCGGCAAAGCTGCTAAGCCGTCAGCACCACGCGCCCGACAATCTTGCCAGCGCGTAAATCGTCGAGCGTGGCGCTTGCCTGATCCAGCGGCCGCTCGGCGATCGGCGGGGAGGGGATATTCTTCGCGCGCACCAGATCGAGCAATTCGCGCGCTTCCGCCAATGTGCCGGTCTGCGTGCCCTCGATCGCCATAGCCTTGAGCACCAGCATGGCGACGCCGGTCGTATAGGTGCCGCCGATCAGTCCGGTGATGACGATCTTGCCGCCCTTGGCCATGACGCCGCTGGCGAAATTGAGCGACTTGTCGGAGCCGACGAAATCCATCGCCGCGTAAATGCCGCCGCTGGCTTTGAGCAGTTCCTTGCGCGCGCCCGGATCGGCCGGGTCGAAGGCGGCACCGGCGCCGGCGGCAAGTGCCGCCTCGCGTTTTTTCGGATCGATATCGGCGACGTAAGGCGCCGTGCCGTACATGGCGCGCGCCAGCGCCAGGCCCATCAGGCCGACACCGCCCATGCCGACCAGCAGCAAAGGCGCGCGTGCGGCGCGGCTCGCCAGCCGCTTGAGCGCGGAGTAGGCGGTGAGCCCCGAGCACATCAGCGCACCGGCATAAGCCGCCGATATAGGCGCGTAAGATAACGCGTAACGCGCGTGCGGGATCAGCACATGCGTGGCGTAGCCGCCGTCCACGGTGATGCCGAGATGGCGCGGCGCGGCGCAAATGTTTTCGTCGCCCGCCAGACAAGCCGGACATTTTCCGCAGCCGATCCAGGGATAGACCGCGACCTCGGCGCCCGACTTTGGCGTCGGCGTCGGGCCCGACGCTTTCGATGCTACCTGCGATCTCATGGCCGAGCGTAAACGGCAAGGTGCGGCCGGCGCGCACGTCGAGCTGCTTGCCGTCGCCGAGCACGAAATAGCCGTCCTGCATGTGCAGATCGGAATGGCAGACGCCGCAACGCGCGATGCGCACCAGCACTTCCGTTCCTTGCGGGCGCGGCGGCTCGACGATGGTCTCGCACAAAGGCGCGCCATAGGCAGTGAGGGATTGGCGATGCATTGGCATGCGCGCACTCTACACGGAGGCTTTCGTCTGCCCAGCAAAAATATTGGCGAGCCGCACGAAGCCCTCGACCGGAATTTCCTCCGCCCGCGCGGTCGGCTCGATGCCGGCTGCGGCCAATAGCGCGAGGGCATCAACGCCGAGCGATTTGAGACTTTGGCGCAGCATCTTGCGGCGCTGGCCGAAGCCTGCCTCGGTCACTTTCTGCAAGGCGGCGGCATCGCAGGCAAGCGGTTGGCTGCGCGGGATCAATTGGACGACCGAGGACGTGACCTTGGGCGGCGGCACAAAGGCCGCTGGCTTCACGTCGAACAAGATTTTGGCTTGCGTGCGCCAGCCCGCCAGCACCGACAGCCTGCCGTAGGTTTTGCTCCCAGGCGCAGCCACAATCCGCTCCGCCACCTCGCGCTGGAACATCAGCACCAGCGCGTCGTACCAAGGCGGCCAGGGTTCGGCGGTCAGCCAATCGATCAGTAAGGCTGTGGCGATATTGTAGGGCAAATTAGCGATCACGCGCGCGCGCTCGCTGCCTAAATGCGAGCGCGCGTCGAAGCGCAATGCATCGCCCGCCACCACATCGAGCCGGCCCGGATAGCGCGCCGCGATCTCGTCGAGCGCGGCAATCGCCCGCTCATCGCGTTCGATGGCGATCACGCGCTTGGCGCCTTCGGCGAGCAGCGCGCGCGTCAGCCCGCCGGGGCCGGGGCCGATCTCGATGACGGTTGCGCCGTCCAGCGCGCCGCCGGCGCGCGCGATGCGCGCAGTCAGATTGAGATCGAGCAGGAAATTCTGGCCGAGGGATTTCTTGGGCGAAAGGCCGTGTTTGCGGATGACCTCGCGCAGCGGCGGCAGATCGTCGATTTGCGGCATTACTTCGCTGGTACCAGCGCCGGCGCCGCCACTGACAGCCTTGCGGCCAGCGCCAATGCCGCCACCAGGCTCGACGGGTCGCCTTTGCCGGTGCCGGCGATGTCGAAGGCGGTGCCGTGATCGGGCGAGGTGCGCACGAACGGTAGTCCCAGCGTTACGTTCACCGCATGGTCGAAGGCCAGCGTCTTGATCGGGATCAACGCCTGGTCGTGATACATGCACAGCGCCACGTCGTAGCCGGCGCGCGCCTTTTCGTTGAACAGCGTATCGGCGGGCAGCGGCCCGTGTGCATCGATGCCTTCCGCCTTCAATAGTGCCACCGCCGGCGCCACCACGGTGGCGTCCTCGCCGCCAAGCGCGCCACCTTCGCCGGCATGCGGGTTGAGCCCGGCCACCACGATGCGCGGCCGCGCGATGCCAAAGCGCGCAAACAGATCGTGCGAAACGATACGCCCGGTCTCGACAATCAGATCGACGGTGAGGCGCGCGGGCACGTCTTTGAGCGGCAGATGGATGGTCACCGGCACCACCGCGAGCTCGGGCGACCACAACATCATCACCGGCTGCACCGGTTTGCCGGTCGCTTCGCTCGCGAGCTTGGCGAGGAACTCGGTGTGCCCGGGTTCGGCGAAGCCCGACTTGTAGAGCACATTCTTGGCGACCGGGTTGGTGACTACCGCGCCGGCGCGCCCGGCCAGCACATCGGCGACCGCGCGGCGGATCGAGGCGATCGCCGCCGGTGCGCTGGTTTCGTCCGGCTTGCCGGGCGCAGCGCTGACCGCAAGATCGAGCGCCACCACCGGAAGCGCGCGCGCAAAAGTCTCAACCGCTTGTTCCGGCGTCACCGCGGCTGAGCGGCACGTCGAGCCCGAGCGTGCGCGCGCGGGCCGCGAGGAAGTCCACATCGCCAATCAGATAAAACGGCGGCAGATCGAGATCGCGCCGGCGCCGCCAGATGGCAAGCGTCAAATCGGGGCCGATGCCGGCCGGCTCGCCGAGCGTCAACGCCAAAGGCAGGCCGGCGGCGCGGCTCATTTGGTTTCCTTGTATTCGATCATCGCGCCTTTGCGGATCTCTTCCATGAAGCGTTTGGATTCGGCCTCGAACCGCTGGGTGAATATCTCCTCTTTCAGCTTACGCTTGAGCGGGGAATCCTCTTTGGTGTTCTTTCTTTTCGCACAGCGCGAACATTTGCAGACCCTGGGCGGTGACCTCCGGCGGGGTCAGGTGACCGAGCGGCAGGGCGTCCAGCAGATCGCGCAATTGTTGCGGCAGATTGACCGATAGAGCGGGTAACCGGCTCGCGCACCGCGACGTCGCGCAGCGCGCGGGCATAAGCGAGGCCTTCCTTGCAGGCGACGAACTGGCCGCGCAGCGCCTCCGCCTCGCGGCGCTTGGCCGCCATCACCGCCGGGCTCGAATCGCGCGCCATCACGACCATGATCGGATAGAGCGTGTAGATGTAGCCGGCGGCCACGGAGTTGGCTTCGGTTTCGTTGCGCGCGCGTAACGCGCTGGCGATGTCGGCTTCGCCGACCTCGAGCGAGGGCCCAAACTTGCCGCGCACCAGCTGGTTCCACGTCATCTCGGCGCGGATGCGCGCCTTGACGGTGTTGGGCGAAATGCCGCTGCGCGCGAGCATCTGGTCGAACTGCGCTATCGGGATGTGCTGGCGTTCCGCCATGCCGGCGAACTGCTTGTTGATGTCGGCGTCGGTAACTTCCAGGCCGTAGATTTTCGCCTTCGCAATCTTGAGCCGGTCGTCGATCAACTGGTCGATCACTTCCTGGCGCGGCGGCGTCTTGTGGGTCGAAGAGGCCAGAAGTTTCGTCCGCTGGTCGATGTCGTAGGCCGTGATCGGCGAGCCGTTGGCGACCACCACCACTTGGGCGCTGGCTGCGGCCGGCAGCAATAGCGCGAGCGCAAGCGCGAGCACCAAGCCCGTCAGACACCGACGCCAGGGATGAAATATCAACTGTGTCCTCGGCATTGCGTTATCCACGATTGGAGCGCTCGCAGCGTGTCGCGCGCGCTCCGGCCGGCATCAAAGCCCGCCTAATCCGCTGACAGTCTGGCTCACCGACGTGCCCCCGATCGTGCGCAAGTTCAACTGCAACATGATCGCATGGTCGAGCGTCGGCGTTCCGCTTCCGTAGTTGTAATTTGTAATGTAATTCAGGGCCAAGATGAGGCAATCGTCGATATAGCCGAGCCCGATCCGGGTCTGGTCGAATTTGCCGGCGTTGAGGTCATAGCGCGCCCCGCCCAGCAGCACCCAGTTGGCGTCCAGTTTGACCGAGCCGGTGCCGAGAATACCCTGGCGGCGGTCGAGGTAGCCCAATTCCGGCTGGGCGGCATAGTCGCCATAGAGCAGGGCGACATCCCACCGATCGAATTTGGCGCGGGTCTCGAGCTCGAAGCGGCGGACCGCCATATTGTCGTTGTCGAAGCGGAAGCGCGAGGAGAACGTATAGGTGCTGTTGGGCTGATAGGACACGCGCGCCACATAGTCGGAGCGGGTGGTGTCGAGCCCGCTGTCGAGGCCGGTATTGGCGACGCCGCCTTGCGCGAAGGAGTTCTGCCCGAACAGCTGATAGGACTGGCCGAACAGCGCGTTGACGAAGCCGCCGTGGTTGAATTGTGCGGTGTATTGCAAGCCGTAATTGGCGCGGCCGCCGCCCTCGACGCGGTCCCAGCCGGAGAACTTGTTGACGCGGAACAAGTTGCTGTCGTCGAACACCAGGCTTTGCGCATCCTCGTTCGGCCAGCGATTGACCTGCGTTTCGTTCGGCCGCGCGATCAATTGCGCGATCGGCTCCATGGTTTGGGTGCCCCAGGATTCCACGCTGATGAATGGATAGCGGTATTCGATGCCGACCGTCGGCATGGCGCGCATCAGATTGCTGTCGCCGGTGTTGATGTAGTTGGCGACGTTCGGATCGTTTTGAATCTGCATCGAGGCGGCATCCGCGCGCATCGAGGCGAACGGCGTGAACTGCTTGGCCGTAATGAGTCGGTAATGGTGTGGCGCCAATGCGTCTCGGCCGAGAAGCGGCTATAGGTGCCGGGAATGCCGCGCAGCAGGCAATTCGCCGAAGTCTTCACCGCGGGGTCGGCGGTCAGACATTGGCTCTCGCCGCCAACGCCGCCGGTAAGCGCGGTCTTGGTGATGGCGTCGAAATTGGCCTGGTTGCGCGTCAGACTGGTGAAGTTGATGTTGTAGCCGAGCTCGCCGCCGAGCACCGGATGATCGACGACGTAGTCGTAATCGATCACCGGATGGATGACCGGGATCTGCTTTTGCACGTCGGCGGTCGAGAAGCCGTAATAATAGATGGTGCGGGCGTCGAAATAACTGCGGTTGCCTTTGCCGGCCAGATAAAGCTGCGAGATGCCTTCGCTGGTGGTGTTCAGCAGCGGGTCGGTGGTGCGGTATTTCGACAGATGCGGGTTGTAATCCTGCAAGAAGGTGCGGTCGGTCAAGGTAACGGCGTCCCAGCCCCAGATCCATTTATCGGAGAGAGCGAACTGGCCGGAGCTCTCCACGCTGCCGCGCCAATTGCGATAGCCGGGCGCATCGATGCCGGGCGTGGCGGGGGCAAATTTTTCTTTGTCGAGCTGGTAGATGCCGGCGGCGCGGATTGAATAGGCGCCGTTAATCAGACGCTGGCGGAATTCGCCCTGCATCAGCAAGCCTTGCCGGGAGGTAATCATCGGCGCGAGCGTCATGTCGTAGTCGGGCGCCAGCGCCCAATAGTAGGGCACTTCGAGCGCGGCGCCGTAAATGGAATTCGTCGAAACCGAAGGCATCAGCAGGCCGGATTTGCGCTTCACCGTCGGATCGGGCGTCGAGAAATAGGGAAACCAGGCGAGCGACTTGCCGAAGAACTCGATGCTGGCGTCCTCGAAATAGATCATCTTCTCGTTCTGGTCGTGGATGATGCGCGCGGCCTTCACCTGCCAGAGCGGCGGCTTCTTGGGATCGTCTTTGCAAGGGGCGCAAGCGGTGTAGACGCCGTTATGGAAAACCGTGAAGTTGCCGGCGGTGCGTTCGGCGCGCGCGGCCGCCATGCGGGTCTGGTCGGCGGTCTCCAGCCGCAGCGAGTCGACGAAGCCGTCGCGGTAATCGTCGGACAGATCGATGATCTCGCCGTAGGTGATCTTGCCGTCGGCTTCGGTGAGCCGGACATTGCCTTCGGCGTGCAGGCGCTTGGTGGTCTGGTCGTAGATGACGCGGTCGGCTTCCAGCATCGAATTGCCGTAGTAGATCTGGACATTGCCGACGGCGGCGACGCGGTGATTGGAATAGTCGTAGTCGATCTCGCGCGCCTGCACGAGCATCTGCTTCTGGGCGGCCTTGTCGCGCTCGATGGCGATCTTGGAGAGCTTGGGCGCCGGCCGTTTCGGGAATTGAAGGTTGCTTTGCGCGAACGCCGGCGCGGACGGCAGCAAGCCGCCCCACGCCAAACACGCAAGGACGGCAAGCAGCACGGCGGCGCCGCGGCGGTGGAGCCGGGGCGCTGGTTGACGAGCGTCAGCCACCCCCGCCATCACCCGTCCTCCTGGAACAACAACGCAATGAACCCCGTCAGACCCCCGGCAAGCACAGGCAACCAAGCCGCTGCCACAGGGTGCATCAGCTCGGCCTTGCTCAAATCCTCAGTTACTTTCGACAAGACGTAAAGCAGAAAGCCAGCACCCACGCCACTTAAAACCATTTTCTGGACGCCGCCGAACCGGAAGAACCGTAGACTGACGGCGGCGGCAAGGAAAACCATGGCAACGAGCAAAAACGGCCGCGCCAGAAGCTTCTGAAACTGGAATCTATAGCCTGCGGCACCGAGCCCGGCGTGTTCCGCGATTTTGATATACAGTGGAAGTTCCCAAAATGGCACAGACTCGGGCGTCGCAAAGCTTTCGCGAACTTGTTCCGGCGTCAGGCTCGTTTTGAGCCGATAGTCCGGCACATCCACCGGCAGCACGCCCTGGTCGTAAACGCGGGCGCCGAGCAGCCGCCAGACGCCGGGTTCCAGAATGGCCGCGCGCGCCTCGATGCGCAGCCTGTAGTGGCCGGCGGTGTCGTAGGTGAACACCGACACGCCGTTGAGCGTGGTGCCCTGATCGCGGCTCGACTTGGCGTTGATGATGGATTGCCCCTCGCTCGAGGCCTGCGCCACCCAGAAGCTGCCGCCGCTCAAGAAGCCGGCCGGCTTTTGTCCGAACAACTCGGCCTCGTAGCGCTTGGAGCGCTCCTGCAAATAGGCCGAAACCGGGTTGTAGAGGGTGGTGCCGACGATGCCGATGCATGAAGGCGACCACCACCGCCGGCGCGATGAATTGCCAAGCCGACATGCCGGCCGAGCGCGCGACAACGAGCTCCAGCCGCCGCGATAAATTCAGGTAACACGACATGGCGCCGATCAGCACGCAGAACGGCAACATCCGTTCGGTCACCTGCGGCACGCGGTAGAACGAGGTCTTGGCCACCAGCAACGCGGAGACATTCGGGATGTCGCTTGCCCGCCGCATCAGTTCGAAATAATCGAGCAGCGCGATCAGCGCGAAAGCGCCCGCGAATGTGAGCAGCACCGCGCTCAAGAAGCGCATGCCGAAATACCGCACCAATGTTGTTCCCACAATTCGCATGGTCAACTCATTACGTCGCAAAGCGCCGGCTCAGGCGCTCGGTGACGGATTCAATCCAATCGGTGAGCACGGCCGGCGGCTCCAGGATCACGCCGCGCCGGATCACGGTGAGGCCGAACACCAGCGCCGCCGCCACCGCCACGAATTGCAGCGACAGCAGCCACGGCATGTTGGCGCCCAACACGGTGGAGGCAAAACCGACCAAGCGCAGCAGCGCCACCGCGCCGATGGCGCCGACCATGGACAGCGTGCGGCTTTGCCGGGTGGTGCGCGGCGTGCCGAGATAGGCGAAGGCCAGCACCAAAAAGGCGATCGGATATAGCGGCGCGATCAGGCGGTCGTAGAGTTCGGCGCGGAACTGGCCGGGCTGCTCGCGATAAAACTGATCGTCCGCAGCGGGCAAGATCAGCTGCCAGAGATAGCGCTCGCGGATCGAATATTTCACCGCCTGCGGGCCGTTGGCGAATTGCGACAGGTCGAAGGCATAGCGCTGGAAACGCACCATGGCCGGATCGCGCTCGGTCGCCACATGGCGCTGCACGATGCCGTTCTGCAAAATCAGGAAGGTGCCCTTGTCGTTGTCGAGCAACTCGCCCACCTCAGCCAGCACGGTGATGCGCTCGGCCGGATTGCGGCGGTCGTCGAGGAAAATGCCGATCAGCTGGCCGTTGGCGCGCCGCTCGCGCACATGGATGGTCACCCCGTTCTCGATCGAGGTGAAGCGGCCCGGCTGCACCAAAGTCTGCACCACATCGGCGCGCACTTCGGTCAGCTTGTCGCGCAACATGCGCAGGCCTTTGGGCGCGAAATAGGCGTCGATCGCCAGCACGATCAGCGACACCACGATGGCCACGTTGAGGAAGGCGCGGAACAGCATCCACGGCGACATGCCGGAGGCGTTCATCACGATGATTTCTGAATCGGTGGAGAGCTTGTTGAGCATGTGCGCGACCGCGATCAGCAGCGCGATCGGCGCGATCACCAGCACCAATAGCGGGACGATCAGCCCGGTGATGCCCACGAACACCAGGATGCTCTGCCCCTGATTGGTCATCAGGTCGATGTCGCGCAACGCCTGGGTGACCCAGATCACGGCGGTCAGACTGACCAGCACAATCAGGAACGCACCAAACGTCGTGCGGAAGATATATCGGCTGATCGACCCCATGCCCGGTGTCGTCCCCCATTCCCCAAAATGCATCCGCCCGCCGTCCGGCTACCCCACCGGACGCCAAGCGCCTGAAGCTTAAAACCCATCCCCCATCAGGTTTACCTTGATCGGTCCACAAAGTGGCCGGGCAAAGGCAAAGCCGTTGAACATGCACAATAAAAAGTTAAGGCGGCGCCGGGCTTTAGGCCCCAAACCAAGCCCGCCAGCCACGATTCTGGCAAGCCAATCCGGCCCCCGAAATGGCCCTTGCGGGCAGCCCCGGCCGTTTCAGATGAAAAGCCCGTGAATCCAGCAATTTAGGGCTTTTCAGCGCCCCCCGCGCGCGCCATATGGGGGCTACCCATCCATCTGGTCCCCGGGAAAGAGGTTTACCCCCATGTCCGACGCCCTCAAGCTGGGGTTCGGCCCCTTCGCAGCCCCCGCCAAAGGCGTTCTCATCGTGTTCTGCGACGATGGGGTCAAACTGGGTTCCGCCACCGCCAAGGCGCTGGGTTCCGCCGCAGGCCTGGTCGCCCGCGCCGCCAAGGCGGAGGGCTTTACCGGCAAAAGCGGGGCCGCCCTCGACCTGGTCGTGCCCGAGGGTCTCAAAGCCGCCCGCCTGGTGGTGATCGGCGCCGGCAAAGTCGCTGCGCTCGAAGCGAAGGATTTCCTCAAACTCGGCGGCCTCGCCATGGGCAAGACGCCGGCGAGCGCCGGCGAGGTGACGGTGTTTGCCGATTTGCCCGGCGGCGCCATGAAGCCGCAGCAGGCGGCCGAGCTGGCGCAAGGCGTGAAGCTGCGCGCCTACGCCTTCGACCGCTACAAGACCAAGCGCAAGGACGACGACAACAAACCGAAAAGCCGCAGCGTCACCATTGCGGTGAGCGATGTCGCGGCCGCGCGCAAGGCTTCCGCTTCGCCCGACGCGGTCACCGCCGGCGTGCTGACGGCGCGCGATCTGGTCAACGAGCCGGCCAATATTCTCTACCCGGAAGAATTCGCCCGCCGCACTTTGGCGCTGAAGAAGCTCGGCGTCGCCGTCGAAGTGCTCGACATCAAGGCGATGAAGAAGCTCGGCATGGGCGCGCTGCTCGGCGTCGGCCAAGGCTCGGCGCGCGAGAGCCGCGTCGTGGTCATGCGCTGGAAGGGTGGCAAAAAATCGGACGCGCCGGTTGCCTTCATCGGCAAGGGCGTGTGCTTCGACACCGGCGGCATTTCGATCAAGCCGGCAGCCGGCATGGAGGACATGAAAGGCGACATGGCGGGGGCGGCCTGCGTCACCGGGCTGATGCAGGCATTGGCCGGGCGCAAAGCGCGCGTCAACGCGGTCGGCGTCATCGGCATTGTCGAGAACATGCCGGACGGCAATGCGCAAAGGCCGGGCGACATCGTCACGTCGATGTCGGGGCAAACCATCGAGATCATCAACACCGACGCCGAAGGCCGCCTCGTGCTGGCCGACGTGATCTGGTACACGGCCAAACGCTTCAAGCCGAAATTCATGGTGGATCTGGCGACGCTCACCGGCGCCATCATCGTCGCGCTCGGGCACGAATATGCCGGGCTGTTTTCCAACGACGACAAGCTCGCCGAGCGCTTGCGCAAAGCCGGCGAGGAAACCGGCGAGGTGGTGTGGCGCATGCCGCTGTCGAAGGACTACGACAAGCAGATCGATTCCAAATTCGCCGACGTGAAGAACACCGGCGGGCGCATGGGCGGCGCCATCACCGCGGCGCAATTCATCCAGCGCTTCGTCGCCGACAAGACGCCGTGGGCGCATCTCGACATCGCCGGCACCGGCTTTGATTCACGCCAGAGCGACACCAACAAAAGCTGGGGCTCGGGCTGGGGCGTGCGGCTGTTGGATCGATTGGTGGCGGATTATTACGAGAAGTGAACGGGCGCAAATGATGCCATGACCGAAATCCTCTTCTACCACCTGCAAGGCCAGAAGCTCGAAGGCGTGCTCACGCCTTTGCTGGAGAAATCGCTCGAGCGCGGCTGGAAGGTGATCGTGCAGGGCGGCTCACCGGAGCGCATCGAGGCGCTCGACGCGCATTTGTGGACCTATCGCGACGACGGCTTCCTTCCGCACGGCACCTGGCGCGAGAGTGAGGCCGAGGCGCAGCCGGTGCTGCTCACCATGGACGACGCCAATCCGAACCAGGCGAGCGTGCGCTTTCTCATCGATGGCGCAGCCGTGCCGAGCGATGCCGAAAGCTACCAGCGCATCGTGCTCTTGTTCGACGGCGAGGACGAGGAGGCGGTGACGGCTGCGCGTGAGCGCTGGAACGAGGCCAAGGCCAAAGGTTACGACGCCACGTATTGGCAGCCGGACGAGGCTGGCCGCTGGGTGAAAAAGGCTTGAAAAACGCGCGCCAAAATTTTTTTGGCCCGGGACTTGACTTTAATCCTACTAGTGAAATATATTCCATTCTATCCCGTCCCTCGTACCGAGGGGTGTCTGTAAAGCATCTTCAGATGCGGGGCGGGGAGCGGTGGCCGGGGAATGCCTTCGCGTCGGAGATGCGGCGCGAAGGCCCGGCGGTCGAAGCCGCAGCTGGCCCGGGCCCGCCCGTGTCCGCGGGTCACCTTGGCTCGACTGGGCCAAAGCGGTGGATAGGCAGCCTCACAATGCCGAAAGGCGAGGAGGTCGCCTGAAACGGTAAGTCCACCGGGGGCGCTGCGGAGCAAACCTAAAAACACCGCGCGCGGGACGCCTTGGGATTTGGCGGACTTGCGGCTTTCTACCGGACTTCGGCAAGCCTCGATGTCGCGAGGTGTCGAGGCCCGTGGGTCCGAGCACTTTGGACACGCCGATTGGCGTCTCCGCGCGCCCTCGGCTTTTTTTGCGGGCGAGCGAGAGGAAACAGACGACGGCCTCCCCGGGGCCGCAAAAAATACGGGCGATGGCGCTTGCCTGGAGCTTGCCTTTGGCTGGCGCGCGGTCGGCCAATGTCTTAGGCCAATATCTCGGGCCAATGCACTGAGGCCAATGGCTGAGCGGCCAATGGCCGAGTGGTTAACCGCTTGAACAGGCTCAACTTGCCGCCGCCATCGTCCTGACGCAAAATCCGTCTTAAGAACAAGCGGCTAGATCAGCCGGGGGAGATCGAATTGCCGCGCCGACGCGACCAGCCATGGCTTGCATCCGCCTGCGCCTTAGCGCTGGCGGCCGCGCTTGCCGGCTGCACGAGCACCACGATTGGCGCGTTCGAGGACAAAGACATGGGCGAGGGCAATCTGTTGTCCAAGCCGCTCGCCAGTTTCGCCAAGCCGGAATGGGCAAAACCCGCCAACACCCGAAACAACGTATCGCTGGGGCCGAGCGGCCCAGTGGCGCTGGAGGATCTGGTCGGCGCCGATGGCCGTTGCACGCCGGCGGTCGCGCCCGCAGCCGAGATCGCGCAAGCCGCGCAGCCGGCAGCCGCAGCGCCTGCCCCTGAACCCGAGCCCGCCGAAGCTCCGCGCCGCCGCCCGCCGACCGTCCGGTCGGTTCGTTTGCCGGCGACCTCGCCGGCCCGCCGATGCGGGCTGGCCCGCCGCCGGCGCTCAGGCCCGAGATCGTGCCCAAGCTCGAGCCCAAGCGCGAGCCCAAGCGCGGCAAGGTCGCGGCCTTGCCGTCCCCCGGCGCCGGCGCCGGGCATGGAAATGGGCAGCCCGCAAGTGGTCGGCGGCATCTCGCTCGGCATGAGCGAATGCGACGCCGTGCGCCGCGCCGGCCAACCCAACAATGTCAACATCGGCGCCGGCGACAAAGGCGAGCGCAAGGTCGTGCTCACGTATCTGACCGGCACGCGGCCCGGCATCTACACTTTCGACGCCGGGCGCTTGAAGGTCATCGACCGCGCGCCCGAGCCGCCGGCCCCCCCGCCCAAGGCGACGAAGAAAAAAATCGTCAAGAAGAAGCCGGCAAGATCCGTGCAGTCGAATATCGAACGTCCTTACGTTCAGTAAGATCGTTCAGGCGGTTTCGAGCGCCTGACTGGCGGCCAGCCATTCCTCTTCAGCGGCGGCAATCGAGGCCACCACTTGGGCGCGGGTTTTCGACAATTCCGCCGCACGCGCCGGATCGCGCGCAAACAAATCGCCATCGGCGAGCGTTGCATCGAGCCGCCCAAGCTGGCGGTTCAATTGCGCCAATGTGGTTTCGGCTTTGGCCACGCGCTGACGTAAAGGTGCTGTCTGCGCGCGCTTCTCGGCCGCGGCGCGGCGCTGGTCGGTGCGGTCGACTTGCGGCTGCGGCCTTGGGCGCTGGCTCATGGTGGTCGCCGCGATCGGCGAGCACGTTGCGCCGGTAGTCGTCGAGATCGCCGTCGAAGGGCGTAACTTTCCCGCCCTTCACCAGCCACAGCCGGTCGGCGCAAGCTTCCAGCAGATAGCGGTCATGCGACACCAGCATCACCGCGCCGGGATAATCGTTGATCGCTTCGACCAAGGCCGCGCGGCTGTCGATGTCGAGATGGTTGGTCGGCTCGTCGAGAATGACCAGATGCGGCGCTGAGAATGTCGCAAGCCCCAGCAGCAGGCGCGCCTTCTCGCCGCCGGAAAGTTTCTTCACCGGCGTGTCGCCGGCTTGGCCGGAAAATCCGATGACGCCGACGCGCCCGCGTATTTTCGATTCAGGCGTATCCGGCATCAGCCGGCGCACGTGGTCATAGGCGCTGCTTTCGCCGTCGAGTTCGTCGAGCTGATGCTGGGCGAAATAGCCGATGCGCAGCGTGGACGCGCGCGTGACCGTGCCGTGCTCCGGCTCAAGACGTTTGGCGATCAGCTTAACAAGCGTGGATTTGCCATTGCCGTTGGCGCCAAGCAGCGCGATGCGGTCGTCATTGTCGATGCGCAGCGTGAGGCCCGACAGCACCGGGTGGCCCGGCTCATAGCCGACCGCGACGTCGTCGGTGGCGATAATCGGCGGCGACAAAAGCTTGTCCGGCGCCGGAATGTGAATCGGGCGCACTTCGTCGGTCACCAGCGAGACGATCGGCTGCATCTTGGCCAGCATCTTGATGCGCGATTGCGCCTGCCGCGCCTTGCTGGCCTTGGCGCGGAAGCGGTCGACGAAAGCCTGCAAATGCTTGCGCTGCGTATCCTGCTTTTTCATCATCTTCTGGTCGAGCACCAGGCGCTCGCTGCGCTGGCGCTCGAAATCCGAATAGCCGCCGCGATAGATCGTGAGCTTATGCGCTTCGAGCGACAGAATTTGGTCGACCGCGGTGTCCAAGAGGTCGCGGTCGTGGCTGATGATCATCATGGTGTTGGGATAGGACGCCAGATGATCCTGCAGCCACAGCGTGCCTTCCAGATCGAGATAGTTGGTCGGCTCGTCGAGCAGCAGCAGATCGGGCTCGGCGAACAAAGTGGCGGCAAGCGCCACGCGCATGCGCCAGCCGCCGGAGAATTCCGAACAAGGGCGGGCCTGCTCGGCATTGGAAAAACCAAGACCCGACAAAATCGATGCCGCGCGCGCAGGCGCCGCGTGCGCTCCCATATCGGCGAGCCGGGTCTGGATTTCGGCGATGCGATGCGGATCACGCGCGGTTTCGGCTTCCGCCAAAAGCTGGCTGCGTTCGGCATGCGCCTTGAGCACGACCTCGAGCAGGCTTTCCGGACCGTTGGGCGCTTCCTGCGCGAGGCGGCCGATGCGCCAGCGCGGCGGCAGTTCCACGCTGCCGTGCTCGGCCGAATACTCGCCGGCGATCACGTTGAACAGCGTGGTCTTGCCGGAGCCGTTGCGGCCGACAAGGCCGACGCGGGCGCCGGGGATGATGCGGGCGGACGCGCCTTCCAGCAGCGCGCGGCCGGCAATGCGGACGGTGAGGTCGTCGATGACAAGCATGGCCGCGCCT
This sequence comes from uncultured Alphaproteobacteria bacterium, assembly GCA_963756805.1. Taxonomy (GTDB): domain Bacteria; phylum Pseudomonadota; class Alphaproteobacteria; order Rhizobiales; family Xanthobacteraceae; genus Pseudolabrys. Next base: position 178,487 of record CAVWPH010000006.1, on the reverse strand, counting down.
TTTGGACGAGGCGGGCGCGCCGCGCAAGTGCGAAACCGTCAGCCGGCGATGCGCAAGCCGCCTTGGCCGGTTTCGCGCTGGTAGATGATCAGATCGAAGGAGGGCGTGGCGTCATTGCCGATCACGGCCGAGATCAGGGCATGGGCCTGGCCGCGGTGGTGGGTCTGATGGTTGAAGAAATGATCGAGCGCGGGCGAAAGCTCCTGCTCGATATCGACCGGATTGACGAAGGTGCGGAAGCGGATGGTGCCGGCGAGGTCCTTATCGCTCAAGCCTTCGATGTAAGCGCTGATGCGCGCATCCTCGGCGATGCGCGCCGCGCGCAAGGCGGCGAAATCGGTATAGAGGATCGCATCGAGGCTTTTGGGAACCTCGCCTTTGCCGGTGAAGCGCTGCATCCAGATGCGGTCGCCCACCAGCAGATGATTGAGCGTGCCATGAACCGAGCCGAAAAACGCGCCGCGCTTGGCGCGATAGTCGGCGTCGCTGAGTTTGGACGCCGCGGCATAGAGCCGCTCGTTGCACCAGGCATTATAGCCGGCAAACATCCGATAGCGCGCTTGCATCGCCACCTCCCGAAAACGGAGGCGACTATAGACAGGCCGCACGAAAGCCGCCATGCGTTCGGCGCTTGCCCGGCGAAATGGCCCCCGCTATAAGCCCGCAACTACTTTCCCTGCACACCGGCGAAGGAAATTCACGATGGCGGTCGAGCGCACCTTTTCGATCCTCAAACCCGACGCGACCGCGCGCAACCTGACTGGCGCGATCAACGCCATGATCGAGGCGGCGGGCCTGCGCATCGTCGCGCAGAAGCGAATTCGCATGAGCCGCGCCGACGCCGAAAAATTCTACGACGTGCACAAAGCGCGCCCATTTTACGGCGAACTGGTCGAGTTCATGATCTCCGGGCCGGTTGTGGTCCAAGTGCTGGAGGGCGAGAACGCGATCGCCAAATACCGCGAGGTGATGGGTGCGACCGATCCGGCGAAAGCCGCCGCGGGCACGATCCGCAAGACGCATTCCAAATCGGTCGGCGAAAACTCCGTGCATGGCTCCGATTCCGCCGACAATGCGAAAATCGAGATCGCGCAGTTTTTCCCCGCAAAAGAAATCGTCGGCTGACGAGCTGCCCGCATAGCGGGGGAAGGCGCCGGTTTGCATTCGATCGCGCAGCTTTTTGATTCCTCGGCCTGGAGCGCGCTGCTTGCCAGCGGCTGGGGCGGTGTAGACGAGGCCACGTTCTGGGTCGCCGTCGCCAAAATCGTCTGGATCAACGTCCTTTTGTCCGGCGACAATGCGGTGGTCATCGCCATGGCCTGCCGCGGACTGCCGCGCCGCCAGCGCATCTGGGGCATCGTGCTGGGCGCCGGCATTGCGGTGCTGCTGCGCGTCATCTTCACCGGCATCGCCGCCTCGTTGCTGCTGCTGCCTTATGTGAAAATCGCCGGCGGACTGTTTCTGCTTTACATCGCGGCCAAGCTGATTGCCTCGGACGATCAGGCCACGGGCCGGCGCGGCGAGACGCTGTGGGAGGCCGCGCGCATCATCGCGGTGGCCGACGTGATCATGAGCTTCGACAATGTGGTGGCCATCGCCACGGCGGTGGAGGGCAACACGGCGCTGCTGGTGCTGGGCCTGGTCATCAGCATTCCGGTGATCGTTGCCGGCGCGACGCTGATCACGGCGCTGCTCGACCGCTTTCCGATTTTGGTCTGGGCGGGGGCGGCCTTGCTGGGCTGGATCTCCGGCCAGGTGATTGCGACCGATCCCATTACCGAGAACGCGCTGCGTGGCTGGATAGGGGCCGCAGGCGTCCATCAGGCGGTGTTGGCCGCGGAAATTGCCGGGGCCGTGCTGGTGCTCGCCGTTGGCTTCCTGTGGCGAAAGTTGCAGGCGGCGCCAGGCAGCGAAGCGTAAAAACATCCGCTATAGTGGCGCCATGAATCAAACCGTCCGCCTGCCGAATGCCAAGAAGATAGGCTACTCGGCCTGTCCGCACGATTGCCCCTCGACCTGCGCGCTCGAAGTCGAGCTGATCGACGAGCACACCATCGGGCGCGTGCACGGCTCCAAGGAAAACGATTACACCGCCGGCGTGATCTGCGCGAAAGTCGCGCGCTATGCCGAGCGCGAGCATCACGCCGAACGGCTGCTGCATCCGATGCAACGCACCGGCGCCAAAGGCTCCGGCGAATTCCGCCAGATTTCCTGGGATGCAGCCCTCGATCTGGTGGCCGAGCAATTCCTCAAGGCCGAGCAGCGCCACGGCGCCGAAAGCGTGTGGCCTTATTATTATGCCGGCACCATGGGGCTGGTGATGCGCGACGGCATCAACCGGCTGCGCCACGCCAAGAAATATTCCGGCTTCCATTCCACCATCTGCGTCAACCCGGCCTATGCCGGTTTTGCCGCCGGCGTCGGCAAAATCGCGGGCGTCGATCCGCGCGAAATGGCCAAGTCCGATCTGGTGGTGATCTGGGGCACCAATGCGGTCAACACGCAGGTCAATGTGATGACCCACGCGGTGCGCGCGCGCAAAGAACGCGGCGCCAAGATCGTGGCGGTCGACATCTATATGAACGGCACCATGGAGCAGGCCGACTTGGCCGTGCTGGTGAAACCGGGCACCGACGGCGCGCTCGCTTGCGCTGTGATGCATTGCCTGTTTCGCGACGGCAAAGCGGATTGGGAATATCTCGAACAAATACACCGACGCGCCGCGCGAACTTGAAGCGCATTTGGCTTCGCGCGATCCGCACGTGGGCGTCGGCGATCACCGGCACGCCGGTGGAAACGATCGAGGCTTTCGCCAAACTGATCGGCGACAACAGACGCAGCTATTTCCGGCTCGGCTACGGCTTTCTCGCGCTCGCGCAACGGCGCGGCCAATATGCATGCGGCAAGCTGCATTCCGGCGGTGACCGGCGCCTGGCAGCACGAAGGCGGCGGCGCCTTTCATATCAGCGCCGACATTTTCCAGCTCGACAAGACGCTGATCGAAGGGCTCGACGTGCACGACCGTTCGGTGCGCGTGCTCGACCAATCGAAGATCGGCGCCATCCTGACCGGCGAGCGCGAAGCGCTGCGCGGCGGACCGCCGGTCGACGCGCTGATCATCCAGAACACCAATCCGCTTTCGGTCGCGCCCGATCAAACACAAGTCAAACGCGGCTTCGCGCGTGAGGATTTGTTCGTCTGCGTGCACGAGCAGTTCATGACGGAGACCGCGAAGGTGGCCGACGTGGTGCTGCCGGCGACGACGTTCCTCGAGCATGACGACATCTATCGCGGCGGCGGCCATCAATACATCATCCTCGGTCCGAAGCTGGTCGAGCCGCCGGGCGAATGCCGCAACAATCATGAGGTGATCGCGGCGCTCGCCAAGCGCGTCGGCGCCGCGCATCGCGGCTTTGACATGAGCCCGCGCGAATTGATCGATCAGCTGCTGCGCGTGTCCAAGCGCGGCACGCTCGCCGAACTTGAGCGCTGACCGCTGGCTCGACTGCCAGCCGCCGTTCCGCGCCTCGCATTATCTCGACGGCTTTCCCTGGCCGGACCGCAAATTTCGTTTCAAGCCGGATTGGCCGAATGTGCCGTTCCGCAGTCCTTATGTTTCGGGTCCGGTGGACGAGATGCCGGCGCTGCCGGATCACTGGGGCTCGATCGAGCAGGCCGATGACGGCGCATCCGTTCCGGCTGGCGACGTCGCCGGCGCGCGGCTTCCTCAACTCGACTTTCAACGAGACGGCGACATCGCTGGCGCAGGAAAAGCGTCCGAACGTCATGATCCATCCCGACGACGCCAAGGCGCACGGCATTAGCGACGGCGATTATGTCGTGCTCGGCAATAAGCGCGGCGAAGTGCGTCTGCACGCGCGGCTGTTCGAGGGCGTGCGGCGCGGCGTGCTGATTGCGGAATCGATCTGGCCGAATTCGGCTTATGAAGACGGCTGCGGCATCAATACGCTGACCGGCGCGGATTCAATCGCGCCTTACGGCGGCGCGGCCTTCCACGACAACAAAGTGTGGGTGCGGCAGGCGCAAGGCGTGAGGCCCGCGCTTTGCACAATTCGTTTGGTCGAAAGGTGCTCAGAGTTCTTTGCCGATGTTGTGGTCCGGCGAATAGAGCCCGCCGCCGCGGATCGCGATGGTGAAGCACACGATCCCGATCAAGCAGGACGTATTCGTAGCCGCCGCCGCCGGCTGCGTAGCCTCGCGGTAAATGCACCGTGAGCAGCGCAACCAACATTTCGATTGCCAGCGCGGCCGCGAAGAAGCGCGTGAACAGACCGATGATGAGACAGGCGCCGCCGACCAATTCCAGAAACATGATGAAGTAGGCAAAAACCAGAGCCGGCTCGATGCCGTTCTTGGCGAAGATATTGGCAGCCACGGCCGCGGCCCCAACTTTGAACTTGCCCATCACATGCATCAAAAACATGACGCCGATGACGATGCGCACGAGCGTCGCGGCAATCGGCATCATCGTCTCGTAAAATCCGGCGAGCCCCGGAAAGATCAGTTTCGCCCCACCTCTAGCCATGACGTATCCCTTTTGGTTCAACGCGCCGCCACTCTGGCGGAACCGCTTCTATTAACAACACCGCATAACGTGAGCTATTCAATTAGATGTGCTGCTGCACTGCAAGATCAGTTGGATTCATTGGGAACTAGCGTGCCCACATCGGGAACAGCCACGCCATCGATCAGGCAGCGGCCGTTTTCGACCCGCACGCGGCCTTCCGCCACCAGTTTGAGCGCCAGCGGGTAGATCTTGTGCTCGACGGCCAGCACGCGCGCGGCCAGCGTCGGTTCGCTGTCGTCGGCGCGAACCGCGACCGCGCCTTGCGCGATGATGGGGCCTGAATCCATCTCCGCCACCACAAAGTGCACCGTGGCGCCGTGGATTTTCGCGCCCGCTTCGAGCGCGCGTTTGTGGGTGTCGAGACCCTTGAAGGCGGGCAGCAGCGCCGGGTGGATATTGAGCATGCGCTCGCGCCATTGATTGACGAATTCGCCCGAGAGCAGCCGCATGAAGCCGGCAAGCGCAATAAGTTCGATGCTGTTTTTCGTCAGCAGCGCCTGCAACGCGCGCCTCGAAGGCGGCGCGGTCCTTGCCGAATTGCGCGTGATCGACAATGCCGGTCGCGATGCCTTCGGACTGCGCCACCAGAAGCCCGCCGGCGTCCGGGCGGTTCGACACCACCAGCGCGATTTCGGCAGGATAGCTTTTGTCCTTCGCCGCTTCGATCAGCGCCGCCATGTTGGAGCCGCGGCCGGAAATGAGGACGGCGACGCGTTTGCGGCTCATGGTCTAACCCGCAAGATCGAGCTTGCCGTCATAGATGACGCGCGCTTCACCCGCGGCGCGCACCACTTGGCCGATCGCGTAGGCCGTCTCGCCGGCGCGCGTGAACGCGGCGGTTACGGCGCCAGCGTCTTTCGCGGCGGCGATGGCGATCATGCCGACGCCGCAGTTGAACGTGCGCAGCATCTCGTCTTGCGCGATTTTGCCATCGCCTGCGAGCCATTTGAACACCGGCAAGACTTTCACCTGCTTCAAGTCGATGCGCGCGCCAAGACCCTTGGGAAGCACGCGCGGAATGTTGTCGGTGAAGCCGCCGCCGGTGATATGCGCCAGACCCTTTAGCGCCTTGGTCTCGCGCAAGGCCGCGAGACACGATTTCACATAAATGCGGGTGGGGGTGAGCATGGCATCGCTCAGCGTTTGTTTGGGCGAAAATGGCGCGGGCGCGTTCCAGGCCAGCCCGCTTTTTTCGACCACCTTGCGCACCAGCGAATAGCCGTTGGAATGCACGCCGGATGAAGCGAGCGCAATGATGGTGTCGCCCTCGGCGATATCGGCGCGCGGCAGCAACTGCGCCGCGCTCGGCGGCGCCGACCGCAAAGCCCGCAAGATCGTAATCGTCGCCGCGGTAGAGGCCGGGCATCTCGGCGGTCTCGCCGCCGATCAGCGCGCAGCCGGCTTCCTTGCAACCGACGGAAATGCCGGCAACGACGGCCGCGCCGACTTCGGGCTCGAGTTTTCCACAAGCGTAGTAGTCGAGAAAAAAGAGCGGTTCGGCGCCTTGCACAACCAAGTCGTTGACGCTCATGGCGACCAGGTCGATGCCGATGGTTTCGTGGCGGCCGGTCTCGATGGCGATCTTGACCTTGGTGCCGACGCCGTCGGTGGCGGCGACCAGGACCGGGTCCTTGAAACCTGAGCGGGCGAGGTCGAACAGGCCCCCGAAGCCGCCGATTTCGGCGTCGGCGCCGGGCCGCGCGGTGGCGCGCACCAGCGGCTTGATCAGCTCCACCATCCGGTTGCCGGCGTCGATATCGACGCCTGCTTGCGCGTAACTAAGGCCGCGCTCCTTATCTGCCATGATGGGGTCTCGCTCTAACGCGGGGGTCCTACGTGGGAATCGCAAGTCGCGCAATGGTCCGCCCGCCGTTATACTCCGCGCTAGGGACGGGGGCGTTTCCGGGGCATAAAGCCGGATCGTTTCCGTAAAGCCGGGACCACCTTGAGTATTCCAAACCTGATCACGCTGGGGCGTATTTTGCTGGTGCCGATCGTGGTGTGGGCGATCGCATCGGGCGAGATGTGGATTGCCTTCATCCTGTTCGTCGCCGCCGGCGTCAGCGACGCGGTCGATGGCTTCCTCGCCAAGCGTTTCGGCATGACCACCGAGCTTGGCGCCTATCTCGATCCGCTCGCCGACAAGGCGCTGATCGTGTCGATCTACATTACCCTCAGCGTCAACGGCATCATCCCGATCTGGCTGGTGATCCTGGTGGTGTCGCGCGACATCATGATCGTCGGCGCGGTCATGTTGTCCTGGGTGCTGGGCTCGCCGCTTAAGGTCAAGCCGCTGTTGGTGTCCAAGCTCAATACCGTGGCGCAGATCCTGTTCGCCTGCGTTGTGCTGGGCTCGCTCGGCTTTAATATCCAAGCCAAGATGCTCGAACTTATCCTCATGGGCCTGGTGACCATCTTGACCCTGCTCTCGGTCGCCGCCTATCTCGCCGAATGGATGCGCCACATGAATTCCGCGGCGGCCAAGTCATGAGCCGGCGTCCCCGCAACCGGGCTCGCCGCGCCAATAGCGGCATCACGTTCGAACGCCAGGCCGCATTCTGGCTGGCGGCGCTGGTTATCGTCGTGCTGGTGCTGTGGCTGTTGAGCGAAATCCTGCTGCCATTCGTGGCCGGCCTGGCGATTGCCTATTTGCTGACGCCTTTGACCGACCGCATCGAGAAGGCCGGCGTCAACCGGCTCGTCGCCGCACTGATGATCATCACGCTGGTGGTGCTGGTGCTGGTCTACTTGATCCTGCTGGTGGCGCCGATCATCGGCGGGCAATTGTCGTCCTTCATCGACAACATCCCGGGCTATGTGACGCGGCTGCAAAGCCTGCTCAGCGATCCGAGCAGGCCTTGGGTGCAGAAACTGGTGGGCGTGGGCTTCAACGCCGACAAATCCATCGGCGATCTGGTGACGCAAGGCGTCGGCTGGCTCACCGCCTTCATCAAATCGTTGTGGTCGGGCGGCCGCGCGCTGGTGTCGCTGTTCTCGCTGGTGGTGGTGACGCCGGTGGTGGCGTTCTATTTGATCTACGACTGGCACCGCATGATCCGCACCGCCGAAAGTTGGGTGCCGGTGCAGCAGCGCGCGACAGTGCGTCGTCTGGCGCGCGAGATCGATGCTGCGATCGCCGGCTTCGTGCGCGGGCAAACCGCGGTCTGCTTGATCCTCGGCTCGTTCTACGCCGTGGCGCTCACGTTGAGCGGATTGAATTTCGGCCTGCTGATCGGACTGATCTCGGGCGTCATCACTTTCGTGCCTTATGTCGGCTCCATGACCGGGCTGATCCTCGCCCTTGGCGTGGCGGTGGCGCAGTTCTGGCCGCAATGGACTTCGATCGCCGTGGTGCTCGGCATCTTCCTGGTCGGGCAATTCCTTGAAGGCAATGTGTTGTCGCCCAAGCTGGTGGGCGAGAGCGTGGGCTTGCATCCGATCTGGGTGATCTTCGCGCTGCTCGCCTTCGGCTATCTGTTCGGCATTGTCGGCCTGCTGGTGGCGGTGCCGCTGGCGGCGACCATCGGCGTGCTGGCGCGCTTTGCGCTCGAGCGCTACCGCGAAAGCTCGCTCTACACCGGCGGGCGGGCATGACGGTCGGCACCATCAGTCCGCGCCAACTCGTTCTGGCGCTCGATCATGACGAAAGTTTCGCGCGCGAGGATTTCCTGGCCGGCCCCTCGAACGCGGCCGCCCTGTCGCTGATCGACCGCTGGCCGGATTGGCCGGACCGCGTGATGGCCCTGATCGGGCCGGAGGGTTCGGGCAAGAGCCATCTCGCGTCGATCTGGGCGCAAAGCGTCGGGCGCGCGCGTGCTGGCGGCGAAATTGCTTACCGAAATCGATCTGCATACGGCCTTTGCCACCGGTGCGCTGGTGGTCGAGGACCTGGAATTTGCCGGGCTTGACGAGCGCGCGCTCTTCCATCTCATCAATCTCGCGCGCGAACAGTCCGCCTATGTGCTCATTACCTCGCGCTCGCCGCTGCCGACTTTTCCGGTGACGCTGCGCGATCTCGGCTCGCGCCTGCGCGCGGTCCCGAGCGTTGCGCTGGCATCGCCCGGCGACGCGCTGCTGCGCGCGCTGATCGTCAAGCTTGCCGCCGACCGCCAACTGAGCGTCGACGAAACGCTGGTGAATTATCTCGCCAACCGCATCGAGCGTTCGTTTGCGGCCGCGCGCGCGGCGGTGAGCCGGCTCGACGAGGAGGCCATGCGCCAGCACCGGCCGGTGACGCGGGCGCTGGCGGCCGAATTGTTCCGGGACACTCCCGTTTAACGACGCTTGTGACGATTACTTGACGAAGCGCCCCGTTCGGGCGCGAATTGTCATCCAGCCGCCATTATCGTCGGCTAAGAATTTGATCTTTCAGGCCTTCATTCCAATGGCGGATCGCGGACAAGCTATTGCTTCGGTTGAGGAAATCGCTCCTGACGCCGAGCGTGCGGCCGTTTCCGCCGGCGGGCCGGACATAGAGCTGCGCGCGCGGCCCGAGCGCTTCATCAACCGCGAACTGTCCTGGCTGCATTTCAACCGCCGCGTCCTGGAAGAGGCCGCCAACGAACACGACCCGCTGCTCGAGCGGGTGCGCTTCCTCTCGATCTCGGCCAACAACCTCGACGAATTCTTCATGGTGCGCGTCGCCGGCATCAAGGGCCAGGTGCGCCAGGGCGTCATGACGCTGAGCCCGGACGGGCTCACCCCCGCCGAACAGCTCGCCCGCATCGGCGAAGCGGTCTCGCAGTTGTCGCGCGACCAGCAGCAGCGCTGGATCGAATTGCGGCCCGAATTGGCGGCCGTCGGCGTCACGCTGGTGGACGGCCCGCAACTCAAGAAGAGCGAGCGAACCTGGCTGGAGGAGCGTTTCCTCACCCACGTGTTCCCGCTGCTCACGCCGCTCGCCATCGATCCGGCGCATCCGTTCCCGTTCATTCCCAATCTCGCCTTCTCGATCGCGCTGCAGCTCTCGCGCACGCGCGACGGCCAGGCCATGAACGCGCTCATCCGCATGCCGCAGAAGATCGAGCGCTTCATCAAGCTGCCGAGCGGAAGCGATCAGGGCATCCGCATGATCACGCTGGAAGAGGCGACCGCGCTGTTCATCGGCCGCCTGTTCCCGGGCTACACGGTCAAGGGGCAGGGCACCTTCCGCGCCATCCGCGATTCGGAAGTGGAAATCGAGGAAGAAGCCGAAGATCTGGTGCGCACCTTCGAGACCGCGCTCAAGCGCCGCCGCCGCGGCTCGGTGATCCGGCTCGAGCTCGACGCCAAGATGCCGGTGGAGCTGCGCGCCTTCGTGCAGCAGGCGCTCTCGGTTGCCGACGACGAAGTGTTCCTGGTCGACGGCGTGCTGGCGCTCAACGATCTGGCGCAGCTCACGCGGCTGGAGCGGCCCGATCTCGAATTCGTGCCGTATAATCCGCGCTACCCCGAGCGCATCCGCGACCACGGCGGCGATTGCTTCGCCGCCATCCGGCAGAAGGATCTGGTGGTGCACCACCCGTATGAATCCTTCGACGTGGTGGTGCAGTTTCTGCAACAGGCGGCGCGCGATCCCGACGTGGTCGCGATCAAGCAGACGCTCTACCGCACCTCCGCCGAATCTCCGATCGTGAAGACGCTTGTGGAGGCCGCGGAAGCCGGCAAGTCGGTGACCGCGCTGGTCGAACTCAAAGCGCGCTTCGACGAGGAAGCCAATATCCGCTGGGCGCGCGATCTCGAACGCGCCGGCGCGCAAGTGGTGTTCGGCTTCATCGAATTGAAGACCCACGCCAAGCTGTCATTGGTCGTGCGGCGCGAAGCGGGCGCGCTGGCCACTTACGTGCATGTCGGTTCCGGCAATTATCATCCGGTGACGGCGCGCGTTTACACCGACTTGTCGTTCTTTTCCGCCGACGCCGTGATCGCGCGCGACGTGGCGCGCATCTTCAACTACATCACCGGCTACGCCGAGCCGGCGGAACTGGAAAAGATGGCGATCTCGCCGATCAATCTGCGCAAGCGCATTCTCGATCACATCGCGCATGAGATCGCCAACGCCAAAGCGGGCAAGCCGGCGGCGATTTGGATGAAGATGAACTCGCTGGTCGATCCCGGCATCATCGACGCGCTCTATGACGCCTCGAGCGCCGGCGTGAAGGTCGACATGGTGGTGCGCGGCATCTGCTGCCTGCGGCCGGGATTGCCGGGACTGTCGGAGAATATCCGGGTCAAATCCATCGTCGGCCGCTTCCTCGAACACGGCCGCATCTATTGTTTCGGCAACGGCCATTTGCTGCCGCATGCCAAGGCCGCGGTCTATATTTCCTCCGCCGACATGATGCCGCGCAACCTCGATCGGCGGGTCGAAGTGCTGTGCCCGATTCTCAATGCCACCGTGCACGAGCAGATTCTCGGCCAGATCATGGTCGCAAACTTCAAGGATAACGAGCAAAGTTGGAAGCTCTTGCCGGACGGCAGTTCCACGCGCATAAAGGCCGCGCCGGGCGAGGAACCGTTCAACGCCCACAAGTATTTCATGACAAATCCGAGTTTGTCGGGCCGTGGCAAATCGCTCAAAGAATCGTCCCCGCGCAGCCTTATACGCCGCCTCGTCGAAGGCGCGTAAGCGTTCGGCCGTCGTCCAATCGTTCAAAGGCCGGCTCGACCATGGGCCGCCGATCGCCGTCATCGACATCGGCTCGAACTCGGTCCGCTTGGTGATCTACGAAGGGCTGACGCGGGCGCCGACGCCGATTTTCAATGAGAAGGTGCTGGCCGGCTTGGGACGCCAGGTGCAATCCACCGGCCTGCTGGCGGCCGACGCCATCGACATCGCCTTTGCCGCGCTCACGCGCTTTCGCGCGCTCTGCGACACGCTGCATGTGAAGCGCATCTGGGCGATCGCCACCGCCGCCTGCCGCGACGCGCGCAACGGCCGCGCCTTCATCGCCGAAGCCTCGCGCATCTGCCGCACCCCGATCACCATTTTGTCGGGCAAGCGCGAGGCCAATTTCACCGCGCTCGGCGTCATTTCCGGCATCCACAAGCCCGACGGCATCGTCGGCGATCTCGGCGGCGGCTCGCTCGAACTGATCGACGTGCACGGCACGCGCGTGCGCGGCGGCGTAACGCTTCCGCTCGGCGGCTTGGCGCTGCAGGACATCGCCGGCAAGTCGATCAAGAAAGCCGAACGCATCGTCGAAGACGCCTTCGAAGACCTCGACATGCTGGAGGAGGGCGAGGGCCGCACCTTCTACGCGGTCGGCGGCACCTGGCGTGCACTGGCGCGGCTGCACATGTGGCAGACCGGTTATCCGTTCCACGTGATGCACAACTACCGCATCTCCGCGCGCGAGGCGCTGGAATTCTCGCGGCTGGTGCATCGCGTCGACACCGATACGCTGTCCAAGATCGAAGTCGTCAACGCCGCCCGCAGACCTTTGCTCCCTTATGCCGCGCTGGTGATGGAAAATCTGGTGCGCACGATCAGGCCCAAGCAGGTGATCATCTCGGTGCTCGGCGTGCGCGAAGGCCTGCTCTATTCGCTGCTCAAGCCGGCCGAACGCGCGCGCGATCCGTTGATCCAGGCGGCCGCCGATCTCAACGTGCTGCGCTCGCGCTCGCCGCATCACGGCGAGGAATTGATCGACTGGACCGACCGCTTCATGGCGACGTCCGGTCTGGAGGAAACCTCCGAGGAGCGCCGCTTGCGCCATGCCGGCTGCCTGCTGGGCGATATCGGCTGGCGCGCGCATCCCGATTACCGCGGCGAGCAGTCGATGAACATCGTCGCGCACGGCGCCTTCACGGCGATCGACCATCCCGGCCGCGCGTTCTTGGCGCTGGCGGTCTATTTCCGCCATGCCGGTTTGAGCGAAGAGGATTTGTCGCCGCGCCTGCGCGAGCTTGCGACCACGCGCATGCTCGACCGCGCCCGCGTGCTCGGCGCCTCCATGCGGGTTGCCTACATTCTCACCGCCGGCCAAGGCGGCGTGCTGCCGAAGACGCCGATGCGGGTCAAACGCGGCAAATTGATTTTGCGGCTGCCCGGGAAATTTGGCCGGCTCGAAAGCGACCGGCTGTTCAGCCGGCTGAAGCAGCTGGCGCGGCTGGTCGGGCGCGATCCGGTGATTGAGAGCTAGGTCTTATCGACCGCCACCACTTTGCCCTTTTCCACCGCCAGCGCCAGCTTGCCGTGCTTGAGGGCCAGCGCCTTTTCGCCGAACAATTCGCGCCGCCAGCCTTTCATGGCCGGCACGTCGGCCTCGTCGTCGGCGGCGATGCGGTCGAGTTCGTCCACCGTGGCGATCACCTTGGCGGCGACGCCGTGACGTTCGGCGGTCATGCGCAAGAGCACCTTGAGCAATTCGACGGTCGCCGCTCCGCTTGGTGCGGCGCGGAAGCGGTCGAGCCGCGGCAGCGTCTTGGGATCGCGCTCGAGCCCGCGCTTGACGGCGTCGACGATCTGCTCGCCCCAGCGCGAACGCTCGAAACCTTTGGGCAGCGAGCGCAACGAACCGAGCCGCTCGATGGTGGTCGGCGCCTGCACCGCGATGTCGCCGAGCGCGTCGTCCTTGAGCACGCGCGAGCGCGGCACATCGCGGGTTTGCGCCTCGCGCTCGCGCCAGGCGGCGATCTCCATCAGCACGGCGAGATCCTTGGGCTTGCGCACGCGGCTTTTCAGCCGCTCCCAGGCCCGCTCCGGATCGGCGCGATAGGTCTCAGGCGAGGTCAGCACGTCCATCTCGGCTTGCACCCAGCTGGAGCGGCCTTGCTTTTCGAGGTCGGCGGCAAGCTTGAGATAAACATCGCGCAGATGCGTCACGTCGGAGAGCGCATAAGTGACTTGCGCGTCGGCGAGCGGGCGCCTGGTCCAATCGGTGAAGCGATGCGATTTGTCGAGCGCGTCGCCGGTGATGCGCTGCACCAGCTGGTCGTAGGAGATCGAATCGCCATAGCCGAGCACCATGGCGGCGACTTGCGTGTCGAAAATCGGATGCGGGATCGTCTTTGCCATGTTCCAGACGATTTCGATGTCTTGGCGCGCCGCGTGGAACACCTTCACAATTTTTTCGTCGCCCATCAGCGCAAAGAACGGCGCCAGATCGATGCCCTTGGCCAGCGCATCGACCACCACGGCTTCGTCGGGCGAGGCCAACTGCGCCACGCACAACAGCGGGTAATAAGTGGTTTCGCGCAGGAACTCGGTATCGACGGTAACGAAGGGGTGCCGCGCCATGCGCGTGCAAACCTCGGCCAGTTCCGCAGTGGTGGTGATCAAATCCATGGTTGCGGGCAACCTAACCCGATCTGGGGCGGTCATGGCAATCTAACTTTTTTCTTGCGCATGATCTTTTTCCGAAAACCGGTACCCATCCCCGATCAAGGTCGAGGACATGCTTTTCGGGATCATGCGCGTCCCCGCACGCGCGGCATGTGGATGAATTCCCAAGGCGAGGGCAGCGCGCCCACCGGCACTTCGATCAAAGTCGGCTCGCGCCGGGCAAAGCCTGCTTTGATCGCCGCGCGCAACTGGGCCGGATTTTGCGCCCGGCGGCCGACCGCGCCGAAGCTTTCGGCATATTTGACGAAATCGGGGTTGGCGAGGTCGGACGCAATCAGCCGGCCGCCGAAGCGTTCCTCCTGGATGCGCCGCACATTGCCGAAGGCGCCATCCACGAACACGACGGCGACGAGCGGAATGCGGTGGCGGATGGCGGTGGCCATCTCGTTGCCGGTATAGAGAAAGCCGCCATCGCCATTGATCGAGAGCACCGGCACGTCGGGCCTCGCGTGCTGCGCGCCGAGCGCGGTGGCGTAGCCCCAGCCGAGATTGTCCTGATAAGCCGGGCGAGAGAAAAGTTCGCGGCTTGTAGACCGGCATGGCGAGGCGCGCGACGAACCCCACTTGCGTGACTTCGTCGACGTAAATGCCGTCCTCGGGCAATTCGGCGCGGATCGCTTCCACGAAGGCAAGTTGCGGCGCCAGCTTTTCGAGCCGCGCGCGCAATTTGGCCTGGCGTTGCAACATCTCGTCGCGGCGCGACGGCCGGCGCGGATTGTGTTTTGCGAGTTCGTCGATCAGCCGCCGCAGGATCGGCGCGGCTTCCCCGATCAGCGCCACGTTCGGTTTGTGCGCGCGCGAAGGCTCTTCGCGGTTCGCGTCAACGCGCACTATTTTCAAATTCTTGTCGGTGCCCCAGATGGTCAGTGGATTGAGCAGCCGCGTGCCGACGGCAAGCACCGCATCGGCTTCGCCCCACAAGTCGCGCCCGAGCGGCAGCGTGACGCTGAACGGATCGCGGCCATCGAGCACGCCGCGCCCGCGCCGGTAAGCGAGCACGGGCGCCTGCAACAGGCCGGAGAGCAGCGTCACCTCGGGCGAAGCATCTTGCGCGCCGCCGCCGGCGACGATCAACACGCGCTTGGCTTTGGCCAGAAGCTTTGCGGCCTTGCGCACGGCATCCTCATCGATGCGGGCTGCGCGCGGCGGCGTAGGCGCGAGAATCGCCGCAACCGGACCCCGTTCGCCCCACACATCGATGGCGCATTCGAGCGCCGCCGGCCCGTAGCGGCCTTGATGCATTGAGGCGATTGCTTTGGCGACTTTTGCCGGCGCTTCGCCTGGGCCGCGGATATGCGCGGAATGATCGACCAGCCGCGCGATGATGCCGGCCTGATCGCGGATCTCGTGCAGATGGCCTAGCCCACGGCCGATGGCTGCGTGCGGGATTTGGCCGATCAGCGCCAGCACTGGCGCGTTCATGCCATAGGCGGTCAAGAGCGCCGCGCCGGAATTGAGCAGGCCCGGTCCCGGCACCACCGCATAGGCTTGCGGTTTGCCGGTCGCCAGCGCCGCCCCCAGCGCCATATAGGCCGCGCCCTGCTCGTGACGGGTGTGGATGACCTTGAGCTGGTTGGAGGCGCGGTGGAAGGCGTCGAACAAATGGTCGTTGTGGACGCCCGGCAGCGCATAGACGGTATCGAGCCCGTGCGCGATCAGCGCGGCGACGGTGGCTTCGCCGGTGCTCATTTCGGTGACGGCTGGTTTGGCCTTGATCGGGCGCTTTTGTTTGGGCATGGCGCAAGTCCGGCAACGCGAAACTTGAGTGTGCAGGCGAGCTTCGCGTCTGTCGAGCCGCTTGGCTAACGGTCGCTCTAGCGCCTTGCCTTGACAAAGCCGACCCCCCATGCGCTTTTTCGCGCGCCTCACAATTCAACCTGAATCGCCCCCCGGAACCGCTCGCAAAACGCCAAAGAGTTTAAATGCATCGCTATCGCTCACATACCTGCGGCGCGCTCCGCGAAGCCGACATCGGCAAGACCGTGCGGCTGTCGGGCTGGTGCCACCGCATCCGCGATCATGGCGGGGTGCTGTTCATCGATCTGCGCGACCATTACGGCCTCACGCAAGTGGTAGCCGATCCCGACAGCAAGGCCTTCAAGCTCGCCGAGACGCTGCGCTCGGAATGGGTGGTGCGCATCGACGGCAAGGTGCGCAAGCGCCCGGCCGGCACCGAAAATCCCGAGCTGCCGACCGGCCAGGTCGAAGTCTATATCGACGAGATCGAAGTGCTCGGCCCCGCCGCCGAATTGCCGATGCCGGTTTTCGGCGAGCAGGATTATCCGGAAGAGATCAGGCTCAAATACCGCTTCCTCGATCTGCGCCGCGAACATCTGCACGCCAACATCATGCTGCGCGGGCAGGTGATCGAACTCGATCCGCAATCGGATGAAACAGGCGGGCTTTTTCGAATTCCAGACGCCGATCCTCACGGCGTCGTCGCCGGAAGGCGCGCGCGATTATCTGGTGCCGTCGCGTTTGCACCCGGGAAAATTCTACGCGCTGCCGCAGGCGCCGCAGCAGTTCAAGCAGCTCATCATGGTCGCGGGCTTCGACCGCTATTTCCAGATCGCGCCGTGTTTCCGCGACGAAGACGCGCGCGCCGACCGCTCGCCCGGCGAATTCTATCAGCTCGATCTGGAAATGAGTTTCGTCACGCAACAGGACGTGTTCGACGCGGTCGAGCCGGTGATCCACGGCGTGTTTACGGAATTCGCCAAGGGCAAAAAGGTGACGCCGAAGTTTCCGCTCATTCCTTATGCCGAGGCGATGACCAAATACGGCACCGACAAGCCGGATTTGCGCAATCCGATCGTGATGCAAGACGTGAGCGAAGCTTTCCGTGGCTCGGGCTTCAAGATTTTCGCCAAAATTCTCGAAACGCCGGGCAATGCGGTGTGGGCAATTCCCGCTCCGAAAGGCGGCAACCGCGCCTTTTGCGACCGCATGAATTCATGGGCGCAAGGCGAGGGTCAGCCGGGCCTTGGCTACATTTTCTGGCGCGAAGGCGAAGAAGGCGGCGCCGGGCCCTTGGCAAAGAACATTGGTCCCGAGCGCACCAAGCAGATTGCAGATCAGATGAAGCTCGGCATCGGCGATGCCTGCTTTTTTGTCGCCGGCAAGCCGAAGGATTTCGTCAAATTCGCAGGCCCTGCGCGCGCCAAGATCGGCGAGGAGCTTGGCCTGATCGCCAAGGATCGTTTCGAATTCTGCTGGATCGTCGATTTTCCGATGTACGAGTGGAACGAAGAAGAAAAGAAAATCGATTTCTCGCATAATCCTTTTTCGATGCCGAACATGCCTGTCGAGGAATTCCTCGCGCTCGACCCCAAAGACCACGAAAAGCTGCTCTCGATCCGCGCCATTCAATACGACATCGTCTGCAACGGCACTGAATTGTCATCCGGCGCGATCCGAAACCATCGCCCCGAGGTGATGAAGAAGGCCTTCGCCATTGCCGGCTATGACGAGGCGGTGCTGGAGGCGAAATTCGGCGGCATGTTGCACGCGCTCTCGCTCGGCGCGCCGCCGCATGGCGGCATCGCGCCCGGCATCGACCGCATCGTCATGCTGCTGGCCGGCGAAGAGAACTTGCGTGAGGTGGTGCTGTTCCCGATGAACCAGCGCGCCGAGGACTTGATGATGGGCGCGCCATCGGAGGCGACGCGCGAAGCAGCTCAAGGAGCTGAGCATCAGGCTGGATTTGCCGAAGAAGATGATGTCAGGAGCAGACTGTGATCCGCCGCATTCGCGGGGACTGACCCGAGCGGGTCACTTCTCCGGCAGCGGAATAAACTCGATCTCGTCCCCCGGCACCTTGCCGAAATGGCCGGCCTTCCATTCGGCCTTGGCCTGCTCGATGCGTTCTTTGCGCGAGGAGACGAAATTCCACCAGATGTGGCGCGGGCCGTCCATCGGCGCGCCGCCGCAGATGACGAAATGCGCATTGGTCGCCGCGGTGATCGCGATCTTGTCGCCAGGCTTGAACACCAGCAATCGTCCCGGCTCGAACTTGTCGCCGGCGATATCGATGGTGCCCTCGATCACATAAAGCGCGCGCTCCTCGTGATCGGCGTCGATCGGCAGCGCGGCGCCAGCCTTTAGCACCACGTCGGCAAAGATGGTTTCATGCACCGTCGGCACCGGCGATTTTTTTCCATAAAGCGAGCCGACCACCACGTGCACGGCCTTGCCCTGGTCTTCGATCAGAGGAAATTCTTCGGTGTCGTGGTGGGCAAAGCCTGCTTCCATTTCCTCCTTGGCGGCGGGCAGCGCCACCCACATTTGCAGTCCATGGATCGGCCCGCCGGCGGCGCGCTTCTCGGGGCCGGTGCGCTCGGAATGCACGATGCCGCGCCCGGCGGTCATCCAGTTCACTTCGCCGGGCCGGATCGCCACGGCGGTGCCGAGGCTGTCGCGGTGCATGATCTCGCCGTCGAACAGATAAGACACCGTGGCGAGGCCGATATGCGGATGCGGGCGCACGTCGAGGCCGTTGCCGGCGCGGAATTCGGCCGGCCCGAAATGGTCGAAAAAGACGAAGGGCCCGACCATGCGCGTTTGCGCCGACGGCAGCGCGCGGCGCACCGAGAAGCCGTCGCCGAGATCGACGGTGCGCGGCACCACCACGTGGGCGATGGCCTCGCAACTATGGGCATCGCCCGCCTTCGGGTCTTTGCCGGGGAAAAAACTCATGCTGGGCTCCTCAGCGTCTCGTACGTGTCTTGGCGTGCCCGGTTAGTCTAGCGCAGGGATTTTAGCGCCCCAAGCCTGCCGGCCATGCGAACGCTGGGCAACTGATTTGCTCTCGGACAAACGTCACGCCCCATTTTTACCACCGCACGCTTGGCGTGCCGCGTGTAGCGTAGGCAGCGCGGTTATTTACAATTTCTTCTTGATCGGCCGGTAAGTTGCCACTATGTGGAGCCTGCCGCGGATCCACAAAACCAGTTGCGTCGCGCGGCTTTCACTCCGCGAGCCGGCTTGCCGGTCTCTCGATTCGATCTCTGGTTGGGGAGCGGCATGTCGCAAAACGCCCTCTTACGATCGGGGAAGGGCTTGGGAGTTCCAGGCACGACCCGAACGAAAGATGCAGCCGGGAAACCCGGCGCCGATGTGCACGACGATCACTTCGTCGTGCGCAATGGCGTCAAGTGCGCCGGCGTGCACCTGATCGTCGATCTCTATAAAGCCAGCCGCCTCGACGATATCGATCATATCGACCGCACGCTGCGCGCTTGCGTGGACGCCGCCGGCGCAACGCTTCTGCATATCCATCTGCATCATTTCGAGCCGCACGGCGGTGTTTCCGGCGTGGCGGTGCTGGCGGAAAGCCACATCTCGATCCATTCCTGGCCGGAACGGGGCTATGCCGCGCTCGATATCTTCATGTGCGGCAAGGCCAATCCGGATGCCTGCGTGCCGGTGCTGCGCAAGGCTTTCAGCCCGAAGAAAATCGCGGTCAGCGAATATTTGCGCGGGCAGGGCGCCGTCTGAAGGTGGCCATTGGCCGAAAAACGCTGGATCGCCGAGACCTTGTTCGAGCGCCTCGGCTTGCGCATGAGCTACGAGGTCGAACGCGTCCTCTATGAGGCGCGCACCGCGCATCAGCACCTCGTTTTGTTCGAGCATAAATTCTTCGGCAAGATACTGATGCTCGACGGCGCGACGCAGATCACCAGCCGCGACGAATACGTCTACCAGGAAATGATGAGCCATGTGCCGCTGTTCGCCCATGGCGCGGCGAAAGAGGTGCTTATTGTCGGCGGCGGCGATTGCGGCATCGCCGAGGAGGTGCTCAAGCACAAAACCGTCAAGCACCTCACGCAGGTCGAGATCGACGCCGCGGTGGTCGAATTTGCCAAGCAGCATTATCCCGAATTCACCAAGCCGGTATTCGCCGACAGGCGCTTCGAAAGCGTCATCGGCGATGGCGCGAAATACGTGGCGAAAACCAGCCGCCGCTTTGACGTCATCATCGTCGACTCCACCGACCCGCAGGGGCCGGGCGCGGTGCTGTTCAGCAAAAAATTCTATGCGGACTGCAAACGCTGCCTGACCAAAGGCGGCGTGCTGGTAACGCAAAACGGTGTGCCGTTTTTACAAGCCAGTGAACTGACCACCTCGATCCGCCATTTCCGCGCGCTGTTTGCCGACAGCACCTTTTATGTCGCCTCCATTCCCACCTATGTCGGCGGCCTGATGGCCATGGGCTTTGCCACCGACAACAAGCGGCTGCGCCAGGCATCTGCAAAGGCGATTGCCGCGCGCTATGCCAAGGCCGGGCGTTTTGCGACCCGCTACTGGACGCCGGACTTGCACGTCGGCGCCTTCGCGCTGCCGCGCTTCATCGCCGAACTCGCGGTCAAACCGACCAAGAATTAGCCAGCGCTAATTTTTCGTTTACCAGGCATTAACCATGCGGCCGCGCCTGGCCGCGTTATGCCCGCTTAACGGGCGTACGCCGCCTTACGTTTAAGCCGGTCTTTACGGCGCCATGGCTCACTACTCCTGCACCAGTAGGGTCGGCTAGCTAGGCACCAGAATGGGGTTCGTTGTGCGCGCCTTCACGCGCCGGAATATCGTTGCGATCGCCGTCGGCGCCCTGCTGGCGGGTGCGCCCTTGATCGCCTTCGACTACTGGCTCAGCGGATTGATCGATCGCCAAGGCCAAGCGGAAGTCGGCACCTCGGCGCGGCGCGCGATCTCGCTTGCCGAATCCCGCATCACTCAGGTCATCGGTTCACTCGACGCGCTGGCAGCGCATGGCGTGGATTCCTGTAGGCCCAGCCACATCGAGGCGATGCGCCGCGCGGCTTTCGACACCACACCTGTCAAAGAAATCGCGGTGGTTGCGCCCGACGGGCTGACGCTGTGTACGCATCTCGGTCTGCCGCTCGGTCTGCGTAAAGTGGTTTCGTCGGAGCCGCTGTTTGGCGCGCCTGGTTACGCACTCGATATCATCGGGCTCGAAGGCGGCCAGCATATGGTGCGGCTACGCCGCAAAACCAGCGAGGGCGTCAACGGGATTGCGGCGCTGGTGCCGGCGATCCTGTTTTTGCCGCAGGTGGCCACACAAGGCGGACCATTCAGCGCCTTTGCGCAGATCGCTAGCCATGGCGGCGCCGTTATCGGCACGATCGGCAAGCGGCCGGAAGGAAGCGGTACGGCGGTTTTTGTCGCCAACGATAAATCCAGCAAATTCGGTTTCGACGTTGCAATATCGGCGCCGCGCGCCAGCGTGATCGCCGGCGGCATGGATTTCAAGTGGCTCGGCATATTCGCGATCGGCGCCGTCGTCATGGTGCTCGGTGTTTTCGTCCTGCTGATGCCGCGGCGCACGGCCGGCAATCCGGTGGCCGAGATCGAACGCGCAATCGTGGCGGGCGAGTTCATTCCCTATTATCAGCCCATCGTCGATATCCGCTCCGGCCAATTGCGCGGCGCCGAAGTGCTGGTGCGGTGGCGAAAGCCGAACGGCACGCTGGTGCTGCCGGGTTCGTTCATCCCGCTGGCGGAATCGAGCGGGCTGATCCGCGAAATGACGCGCGACCTGATGCGACGGGTTTGTGTCGAGGCCGGTGCCGCTATCGGTTGCCGCCCAGGACTGAAGATTTCGTTCAATTTCGCCGGCCAGTTGTTCAGCGACGACTCGATCGTCAAGGACGTACGCAAAATCTTTTCCGGCTCGCCGATCAAGCTCTCGCAAGTGGTGCTGGAAGTGACCGAACGCGATCCGATCGAGAACTTCACCGCCACGCGGCAGACCATCGCGGCCCTGCAAGGCCTGGGCGTGCGCATCGCCATCGACGACGTCGGCACCGGCCATAGCGGGTTGTCTTATATGCTCAAGCTTGGCGTCGATATCATCAAGATCGACAAGATGTTCGTCGATGCGATCGGCACCGACCGCAACTCCACCACGATCGTTGAAACCTTGGTTGACCTTGCTCACAATATGCGCATGGACGTAGTGGCCGAGGGCGTGGAAAATTTCGAGCAGGTGATGCATTTGCGCGAACTCGGCATCCGCTCGGCGCAAGGCTACGTGTTCGCGCCGCCGCTGCCGGGCAGCGCCTTCCTGCAACTGATCGAGGCCATAGACCCGCTACCTGCGGCCGCCAGCCAGCCAGCCGATGTCGCGGTCGACCCCATCAACACCGTTTTGAGCCCGATCTGAACGCGACAGCGGGCGTTTACATCGACGGTCGGCGGGGCTTGCGATTTCGCTTCCGGTAAAATGAAAAATGGGCGGCCTCGCGGCCGCCCAGTCTAAACGCCACGCGGGAGGAACCTCGTAACGGGCAGGCAACCCAACACCGCCGGCCCGCGTGACCAAAATTCGTGCACCAATCCGTCATGACGAGGATGATTTGTCAATTGGCAAGTTTCAATTTTATGACGTAGTGCGAATCGTGTGGCCGTCGCGCAACGATTCGCCTGGCTACTCGGCGGGCAATTCCTGCTCGATTGCCGCGATGATGAGCGGATCGGCAGGCTCCATGGCCGAGGTGAAGCCCGCTTTCAGGCTGCCGTCGCGGGCGACAAGATATTTGTGGAAATTCCAGCGTGGGGCTTCCGCCGGGCGCTCCTGCGCCGCCCATTTGTAGAAGGGGTGTGCATCCGGACCTTTGACCGCGACCTTTCCGGCGAGCGGGAAGGTGACATGGAATTCGCCTTGCGCGGTCTTGGTGATCTCGGCCGCGCCGCCCGGCTCCTGGCCTCCGAAATCGTTGGACGGTACGCCGATAACGACAAGGCCGCGCGCGCGGTAGCGCATCCATAGTTCTTGCAGGCCGGCATATTGCGGGGTGTAGCCGCACAGCGAGGCGGTGTTGACCACCAAAATCGGCCGCCCGGCATAGGCTCCCAACGATATGTCGGGCCCGTCTAAGCCCTTGAAGCTGAAGGCGTAGGCCGTGATGTGGCTCATCGGCGCGGCTTGGCCGAGGCTGGGACGGAGCGCAAGCATCGCCGCCGCTCCCGCCAGAATATGTCTGCGATCGATCATAAGCCCATTATAACCGCTTATTCCCCCTCGATGGTCAGATTCTTGTGATGTGCGCCGCCGCGCTCGATCCGCTATCCCGCCGCGAACGCCATTTCCAGCCGGGGCCCATCAATGTCAGTCTATCCACAAGGCGAGCACGGCAAAGCACACAGGTTCGCCCGCTATGCGCCTGAGGTGCTCTCGATTTTACGCATTGTCGCCGCGCTCCTGTTCTTTGAGCACGGCACCTCGCGGCTGTTCGGTTTTCCATCGCCATTGCCGACGCCACCATTCCTGACCTTGTATTGGTTTGCCGGTGCGATTGAACTGGTCGGCGGTGCGCTGCTGACCGTCGGCCTGTTCACGCGCTGCGCCGCTATCGTGATGTCGGGTGAGATGGCCTTTGCTTATTTTCTCAGCCATGCGACGCACGGATTTTTTCCGATCCTCAACCGCGGTGACAGCGCGATCCTTTATTGCCTCGTGTTTTTCTACATCGCCTTTGCCGGCGCCGGGCCCTGGAGCCTGGACGCGCTGATGCGCAAGCGGGGCGCTTGATCTATAATAATCGAGCTTTTTGCGGAGGCCGCGATGAGCCCGACGACCGTCAAACCGCGCACCAGGCCCAAGACTGAGCCCAAGGCCAAGGTCGAGCCCAAGACCGAGCGGCCGAAGCTGTGGAAGGTCATCCTGCTCAACGACGACTACACGCCGCGCGAATTCGTCGTGCAGGTGCTCAAGGCCGTGTTCCGCATGAACGAAAGTCAGGCCTACCGCGTGATGATGACCGCGCATCAGCGCGGCGCCTGCGTGATCGCGGTGTTCACCAAGGATGTCGCGGATACAAAAGCGAAGGAAGCCACCGAACTCGGCAAGAGCAACGGCTATCCGTTGTACTTCACCACCGAGCCGGAGGAGTAAAGGCGGCCACGCTCACCACTTCGTGACAGAGATTATGTAAATCCCGATCCCGGCCGCAGCCAGCACGATCAATGCAATGAACGCGTCCATCGGGTTGTAATCGGGCTGCTTTCTTCGTCGCGCGGACTTGCGCCGCGCGGCCGGCTTGCCGCGTTTGGCTTTGGTGCGTCGCTTGGCCATCGGAATTCCCTTTGCCAGAAGGCGCAAACCCGCCGTTCGATCTTGTCTAGATCTTGGGCGGACCTTGCGCGTCATGAAGGGCAGCCTTGCCGGCTGCCCGGATGGCCGCAGGGAAAGCCCGCAGCCGGTGGTCGAACAACACAGAAATCGCGCCGACCCGGGCCGGCGCGGGCGAATCACTTGAACGAGAGTTCCAGAATAGCGGAAAGCGGCGCCATAGGGGTCCGTTCCCACAGCTGTCTGATGCGCGGGAAGACCAAATTGGCGCGTGCTATAAACGCCCGATCGGCCCGGAGCCCCCGTGATGACAGTCAAATGCGAGCATGTGAGCGCGGTTGCCGACGTAACGCCGTCGGCGCGCGGCTGCGAGGAGTGCCTGAAAACGGGAAGTCCCTGGGTGCACCTGCGGCTCTGTCGCATTTGCGGCCATGTCGGCTGCTGCGACGACAGCCCCAACCGCCACGCCACCAAGCATTTCAAGGCGACCGGCCACCCGATCATCGAGGGCTACGATCCGCCGGAAGGCTGGGGCTGGTGCTATGTGGACGAGGCGTTTGTCGAACTCGATCACCCGACCAAGCAGATCGGGCCGATCAAAAGGTGGGTCTAGGGGGACTAGATGGTTCAACGGGTTCTGATCACCGCAGGTGCTGCCGGCATCGGCCGTGAATTCGCGCGCGCCTTTGCGGCCAATGGCGCCAAAGTCTTCGTCTGCGATATCGACGACAAGGCGCTTACCGCGATCGCCAAGGAGATCCCCGGCCTCATCGCCAAGCGCTGCGACATGGCGAGCCGCGCGGAGATCGAGCGCATGGTGCCCGACGCGGTCAAGGCGTTGGGCGGGCTCGACGTGCTGATCAACAATGCCGGCATTGCGGGCCTGACGCTGCCGGTTGAGCAATATCCGCCCGACGACTGGGACAAGGTGGTGGCCGTCAATCTCACCGCCATGTTCGATGTGTCGCGGCTTGCCATCCCGCATCTCAAGCAATCGAAGGCCGGCTGCATCATCAACATGGCCTCGATCGCCGGCCGTTTCGGCTTCCAGAACCGCAGCCCTTATGCGGCGACCAAATGGGGCGTGATCGGGCTCACCAAGACGCTGGCGATGGAGCTCGGCGAATGGGGCATCCGCGCCAATGCGATCGCGCCGGGCGCGGTCGAGGGCGACCGCATCGTGCGCGTGTTCCAGGGCCGCGCGCAGATCAGCGGGCGCAGCATGGAGGAGGTGAAGGCCGACGCCTTTGCCGCGCAGTCGATCAAGGCGATGATCGATCCGAAGGACATCGCGCAGCTGGCCGTGTTCCTGGCCTCCGATGCGGCCAAGTCGATCTCGGGCCAAGTGCTGCCGATCGATAATGACCGCCAGCGGGCGTAACGCGCGCCGCGCGCCAATCTTACTTCAAGCCGACATTGCAGCTCTCAAACGCCGCCTTCACGGTGCTCACGCCGTCAAGCGGGATATCCCAATCGCTCGCGTCGCTGCCGATGAAGTGCAGCACGATGCGGCTGCTGCTGCCGAACTCGCGGATGAATTGGGTGAGCTCGGACTTGTTGATGGTGAATTCAAGCCCGGCGTCGCCGTCGTTGAAATGCATGCCGGTCCCGGTCGCGTTCCAGGGCTTGTTTGAATCGAGCCGCATGGTCAGCTTCTGCTTGCTGCCGTTTTCGATGCGCCAGGACGACTTGCCGATCTGGATGGTGAAGGTGGTGTCGCCGGAGAAATGCTTGAGCCCGAAATATTGATCCTTCGGGCTGC
This sequence comes from uncultured Alphaproteobacteria bacterium, assembly GCA_963756805.1. Lineage (GTDB taxonomy): Bacteria > Pseudomonadota > Alphaproteobacteria > Rhizobiales > Xanthobacteraceae > Pseudolabrys. The sequence goes on along the minus strand of CAVWPH010000006.1, from coordinate 152,725 downwards.
TCGACATGCCGCAGACCGGCTTGCCTTTGGTGGTGGTGCCGTTGAAGGCTTCCCAGCCGCCGGCCTTGACCATCACTTTGGTGTCGGCCTGCGCCGCCGCCACGCTGAGAACCGCGGCCACCAGCCCCGCGACGATGCTTTGTTTGCAGATCATTTTACGCCCCCGCTTAACGCCAAAAGTTACGCCCCAAGTTAAGTCCCAAGCGTCAATGTTAGCAGGGGCTTAGGCGTGTGGGTAGATGGCGGAACGCGGCGGCGGAGGGGGCAGCGCAACTGGGGGTGGGTGGGTGGTGAGGGCTTTTAGGCCGGCGCGTCCCATGGCTCCCGCGCGGCATGGTGGATGTGAAGTATCTCGATCATATCGCCGCGCACGCGATAGAAAATCTTATAGGGATAGCGGCCAAGTGGCGCCACGCGGACGCCGGGGCGGTGTGCCGACGCGCGCATGCTGTCCGGCCAGCGCGCGATGTGGGCCACGACGAGCCGGAGACGCCGTTCGACGGCATTGCCAACGCCGGGGTAATGCGCTTTGAGCCAAACGGTTATCTCATCGATGTCGTGGAGTGCGGCGTCGGTAAAGACGACCTTCATGCGCCGCGGAGTTTGGCAAGCGCCGCGTCGACTTGGGGCTGCGTCGCGAAGCGGCCCTCGGCGGCGTCGCGCAGGCCGCGATCGATGCCGGCAAGCTCGGCCGGCGTCGGCTGATATTCGCCCTTTGAAAGACTTTCATCGATGTCGCGCGCGATCTCGGCCAGTTCGTCCTGCGCATGGGCGGGCCAGGCATCGACGCGCTCGAGGGCTTGGGTCAGCGATTTGGTTTTCATATTTCAATGATAGCCGTTTTTCGGGTGACTGTCATGGCCGGGCTTGACCCGGCCATCCACGGTTTGCTTGCAACTATGTTATTAAGGCGTGGATGCCCGCGACAAGCGCGGGCATGACGGTGGAGCGCGCGGGCGCTAACTGAAGGGCAATGAGTTTTGCTGCGCTCAATCCATCCTTGGGGCTGGGCTAATCCACCCGACCGGCTATTTCGCCGTCGAAGACACGTCCAAGTTTATTGCGGGATTTTCGGGTCCAAGATGGCACCGCATGGCGAGCAGCACGGAGGCGCGCATTAAGCGCGCATCATTTTCTCAGAGAAGGTATAATTTGATCGCCTTGGCTTCGCCAGCAAATGGCCGTACGCATCTTGTGATAGATGATTGAGCTTCGTGTTCATGTTTATACGCGTCACCGGTTGTAAAGAAAGGCCGTCACAAATCTGCACGCCTTGTTCAGTGTCTTCCATATCGAAACATCGACATTTGGCCTCCTAGCAACTTATCTGGCCGCCGACCGCCCAAATAACTCTCGTATTTATGAGTTTATTGCGCTGCAAGGGCATTTTCATAACTTCGACTTAGTGAGAGTTCCACTGATCCAATGGCTTCCAATATACCCAGTTCATAGTTTTTTGTGTCACGGCCGTTGCGCCTTCATCGAAGGTCGCGGTGAGTACTTTTTCACGTAATCAAGTGAACGAAAGGGGAATTGCCGTCGCTGATCTGCGGCATAAATCGCGAAAATCACTTTGGACGCCCATCTTCAGCGATTTCGGCATCATCAATAATATCCAGGCATGCTTGGAGGCCGACTGCCACGTGTTCCGATTGTATCTGACGGAAAATGATTCATGGTCTTGCTGAATAATTTTTCGACGGTTTCTGCAATTCGCCAATATATAATCGATATTAATGTGCTGATCGCTTAACTGCTTCAAAAGAAGTGCAAATTGTGGTGCTCTTCGGCATTTTTCAGTTCAAATTCGTCGATCCGACCACAAAACCAGGGCTAAAATGTTCACAAGCGCGCCGGAAATATGCGATCTGCATCGTTTACCGTATTGATTACAAGCTCATTTCGGGTCTGGCTTTTTTCTACTGCAATATTGCCGCCATACTCCGCGCGACTGTGCCGCCAGAGAATGTCTAGTGTTTCCTCCTTGACCTCGGATCGCTAGCAAGTGCAATTCGAAGAATGTCTGAGCAAATTTGGCCGAAAGTCGAGGTCGGTTCGCAGCCAATAATTATCGGCAAGCGCTTGCTGATTGTTGAAGTTGAAACGCTGTCGTTTGCGCAAGGGAAGATTTCCCAACGCCACGAAAATCCATAAATGAACGCATGGCGGCCGGGCGCGGTTAAGGCGTCAACGAGCCCCCTGAATGATTTCGCCCGGCCTTTAAGATGTTCGGGAGATTGGATAGGTCGAGCAGAGGTCAGATAGACGTTCCTGACCATCATAAACTTTTCTCTGTCCGCTGACGCGCGTGTCATTTCTGACAAACTCACTGATCCCGACACAGATTAGACCTTTCAATTATATTTCGTTCCATAAATTGCGTGCTTTCGATTTGTTCTCTAAAGCGTGAATCCGAGTCGATGCTGGTTCGCATCGCTCGGTTATTTGTTTGTCAGCTACACCCCGTCGTGCCCGCCGCACGTATCGCATTTCATGCACGTGCCGTTTCTCAGCAAAGTGAAATTGCCGCATTCGCCGCAGGCCTCGCCCTCGTAGCCCTTGGCCTTTGCCTCGGCGCGTTTCTCCGAGGCCGACGCCTTGGCGTGCGCGCGCGTGTCCACCTCGTGGCGGTGCTCGAGCGCCTGCGCCGGCGAGAGCTTCGCCTCGGGCTCGGATTTGAGCGCGGTCGCGCCGGATGGAATGCAGGCGCGGTCACGTTGCCGCGCACCGACGGCGTCCGCAGCCGCTGGTGCCGCTGCTCACCACCGACAGACGATCGGTGCGCGAACGGGTGAGGCCCTTGGAGACGTAGTTGGTGGCGGGCGTGGGCTTTCCTTCTTCCACGCCCTTGCCGAGCGCGTCGAAGCCGCTCTCGCTCGGATCGACATGGGCGAGATCGAAGCGCTCCAGATACGACACCGCCAGTTCGCGGAACACGTAGTCGAGGATGGAGGTGGCGTATTTGATCGAGTCGTTGCCCTGCACCGGGCCTTGCGGCTCGAAACGGGTAAACGTGAAGGCGTCGACATATTCCTCGAGCGGCACGCCGTATTGCAGGCCGAGCGAAATCGCGATGGCGAAGTTGTTCAACAGCGAGCGCAGCGCCGCGCCTTCTTTGTGCATGTCGACAAAGATTTCGCCCAGGCGCCCGTCGTCATATTCGCCGGTGCGCAGGTAGATCTTGTGGCCGCCGACCACGGCCTTCTGGGTATAGCCCTTGCGGCGGGACGGCAGCTTCTCGCGCTCGCGCAGCACGGTGATGCGCTCGACGATCTTCTCCACGATCTTTTCCGACATCGCGGCGGCGCGCGCGGCGTTCGGCTTGTCGATGAATTGCTCGACGGCGTCGTCCTCGTCCTCTTCATCCGCGATCAGTTGCGAATTGAGCGGCTGCGAGAGCTTGGAGCCGTCGCGGTAGAGCGCGTTGGCCTTGAGCGCCAGCCGCCAGGACAGCATGTAGGCTTCCTTGCAGTCGTCGACGGTGGCCTCGTTCGGCATGTTGATGGTCTTGGAGATGGCGCCGGAAATGAACGGCTGCGCCGCCGCCATCATGCGGATGTGGCTTTCCACCGACAGATAGCGTTTGCCGGTGCGCCCGCACGGATTGGCGCAGTCGAACACCGGATAATGCTCGGCCTTCAAATGCGGCGCGCCTTCAACCGTCATGGCGCCGCAGACATGGATGTTGCAGGCGTCGATCTCGCGCTTGGAGAAGCCGAGCGCTGCCAAAAGGTCGAAGGTGGGCAGCACCAGGTCTTCCGCCGAAATGCCGAGCTTGTCGCGGCAGAACTCTTCGCCCAGCGTCCATTTGTTGAAGGCGAATTTGATGTCGAAGGCGGTGGGCAGCGCCTTTTCGACCTTGGCGATGACCTCGTCGGTGAAGCCCTTGGCCTTCAGCGTGGTGTGGTTGACGCCGGGCGCCTGCGCCAGGCTCGCCATGGCCGACGGCATAGACCTCGATCTCGGCGATCTGCGCTTCGCCATAGCCGAGCGTGCGCAGCGCCTCGGGCACCGCGCGGTTGATGATCTTGAAATAGCCGCCGCCGGCGAGCTTCTTGAACTTCACCAGCGCGAAATCAGGCTCGATGCCGGTGGTGTCGCAATCCATCACCAGGCCGATGGTGCCGGTGGGCGCGATGACGGTGGCCTGCGCGTTGCGATAGCCGTGCGCTTCGCCCAGTTCGAGCGCGCGGTCCCAGGCGCGCTTGGCATGCGCGATCAGGTTCTGATCGGGACAGGCGGCGTGGTCGAGCGGAACCGGATGCTGCGAGATTTTCTCGTAGCCGGTGCGTTCGTTATAGGCCGCGCGGCGGTGATTGCGCATCACGCGCAGCATGTGCTCGCGGTTTTTCTTGTAGCCGGGGAAGGGCCCGAGCTTTTCCGCCATTTCGGCCGACGTTGCGTAGGACACGCCGGTCATGATGGCGGAGAGCGCGCCGCCGATGGCGCGGCCGGCGTCCGAGTCATAGGGAATTCCGGAGGTCATCAGCAGGCCGCCGATGTTGGCATAGCCCAAGCCGAGCGTGCGGAACTCGTAGGAGAGCTGCGCGATCTGCTTTCGACGGGAACTGCGCCATCAGCACCGAGATTTCCAGCACGACCGTCCACAGCCGCACCGCGTGCTCGTAGAATTCGACGTCGAACTTGCCGGTCTTCACGTCGCGGAAGGTGAGCAGGTTCAGCGAGGCCAAGTTACAGGCGGTGTCGTCGAGGAACATGTATTCCGAGCACGGATTGGATGCGCGGATTTCGCCCGAGGCAGGACACGTGTGCCAGTCGTTCACCGTGGTGTGGTATTGCAGGCCCGGATCGGCCGAAGCCCAGGCGGCGTAGCCGATCTGCTCCCACAGCGCGCGCGCGTCGAGCGTCTTGGAAATCTTGCCGTTCTTGCGGAACGTTAAGTCCCATTTGGCGTCGGATTCGACCGCGCGCAGGAAGCCGTCGGTGACGCGCACCGAATTATTCGAGTTCTGCCCGGAGACGGTGAGATAGGCCTCCGAATCCCAATCGGTGTCGTAGATCGGGAATTGGATGTCGGTATAGCCCTGCTTGGCGAACTGGATCACGCGCTTGATGAAGTTGTCCGGCACGTAAGACCGGCGCGCCAGCTTGATCTCGCGTTTTAAGGCGGGGTTCTTCTCCGGCGAGAAGCAGTCGTCGCCCGAGCCCTCGCAGTTCACGCAGGCCTTGAGCACGGCTTTCAGGTGCTTCTGGTTGATCTTGGAGCCGGTGACGAGAGCGGCCACCTTCTGCTCTTCCTTCACCTTCCAGTCGATATAGGTCTCGATGTCGGGATGATCGACGTCGACGATGACCATCTTGGCCGCGCGCCGCGTGGTGCCGCCCGACTTGATGGCGCCCGCCGCGCGGTCGCCGATTTTCAGGAATGACATCAGGCCCGACGACTTGCCGCCGCCCGACAGTCTTTCGCCTTCGCCGCGCAGCGCCGAGAAATTCGAGCCGGTGCCGGAGCCGTATTTGAACAGGCGCGCCTCGCGCACCCACAAATCCATGATGCCGCCTTCGTTGACCAGATCGTCGCTGATGCCCTGGATGAAGCAGGCGTGCGGCTGCGGATGCTCGTAAGAAGACTTCGAGCGCGTCAGCTTGCCGGTTTGGAAATCGACGTAGTAGTGGCCCTGGCTCGGCCCATCGATGCCATAGGCCCAATGCAGGCCGGTGTTGAACCATTGCGGCGAATTGGGCGCCACCATTTGGGCGGCCAGCATGTAGCGCAGTTCGTCGAAGAAGGCCTGCGCGTCGCTCTCGCTGTCGAAATAGCCGCCCTTCCAGCCCCAATAGGTCCAGGTGCCGGCCAGGCGATCGAACACTTGTTTCGATGATTTCTCGCCGACCATGCGCTCCTTCTCGGGCAGCTGGCTAAGTGCCGCTTCGTCGGCGACCGAGCGCCACAGGAAGGAGGGGACGGAATTCTCTTCCACCTTTTTCAGACATGACGGAACGCCAGCTTTGCGGAAATATTTCTGCGCCAGCACGTCGGACGCGACCTGAGACCAAAACTCCGGAACTTCGACACCGTCGAGCTTGAACACCACTGAACCGTCGGGATTCTTGATCTCGCTGGTGGTGTGCCGGAATTTGAGGCCCGCGTAGGCCGCATCCTGGTTGCCTTGTCCGTCCTTGGTGTAGCGCCGTTCGATCCGCATGTTCGTCTCTAGCCCCTAATTTACGGGCGGAGTGTCGATCCGCCGACGATTATCACCCCGAGCGGGACGCTTGTCCGCCCGTTTTGCTCGTCCGCTTCGTTCGACACCCACCTCATTTATGTCCAGCGCTCTGATGCGGCACCGGTTACTCCCGAGCATTTGAGGCTCGGCACAAAGCTATTCCGTCTCCCAAAACCGCCGTTTCCGGCGTGGGCGAGGTACGACTTCCACAGTCGTTTTGAAGGTCCGGAGGGAACCCAAACTCACACGCACCGAACTAACCCAAAGCTAAGTGGACTCAGCGGCCTCGTCAACAACAGATAGACATCAAATCTGAATCAAACACTAAATCTTGTGGTTACTCGGTTAACTTCGGGGACAACGGCGGCTGAGAACCCGGTCAGTATTGAGCCATCGAGGCCTCTCGCAAAGCCTTTTTCTTGACCCATCCGGGTAGGGCTAAATTCCTCCGGCCATGACAGAAAAATGACCGAAAATAAGCTTTTCCGCTTCCTCCACCGGAAAGTCGGCACGGCGGCGCGCTCGGGGATAAGCCCGGGATAAGTCCGTGAATGTCTCTCGCTGGACGCTGATTCTCAAAATTGTGTCAGTGCGTTAGCCGCTAGCCGGGCGCCGCAAGTTAGCGTGGCAGTCGATACAAACAGTTGTGGACTTAAAGCGTGTCTCGCCGTCGGCGCCGACGCCGCCAGTTGCGATACGTCAACAGGGCAACGGCCTTTCCCGCGCATGGTGGCCCGAATATAACGGCCAAACGCGCCACGCCGATTGAACGAAACGCGCCGGTCGTTACTTACCCCTATGGAACAGACACCCGTGCCGGAGCCAAAAATGCAGATCGAGATCAGTACCGACAGCAACACCGAGGGCAGCGAGAAGCTTTCGGCCCAAGTCAAAGGCGTGGTGGAGGATGAGCTTGCCCGATTCAGCAAGCGGATCACCCGGGTGGAAGTCCATCTCAGCGATGTGAATGGTAATAAAAAGGGCGGCCTGAACGACATGCGCTGCATGATGGAGGCTCGCCTTGAGGGCCGTCCGCCCATCGCCGTCACCAGCCAGGAGACGACCTTGGATGAGGCCGTTGCCGCCGCCGCCGGCAAGCTGAAGCGATTGATCGAGAGCACATTGGGGCGCGAGAGCACCTTGGCGGGCCAGCGCGACCACCGCTAGCGCGCTGGCGCTGCTCGAAAATTACGTCACATAGGAAAAAGGCGGACCCTGCTAAAGGATCCGCCTTTTGTCCCGGCACTGTCGTCTCGATTTCAGCATCATCTCAGGCCGATTGGCTCGACTCGAGGCGCGCTGATGAATTCCTAGGCAGCATAGCTCCACTCCTTGGGCAAAGGCAACTCGGCATCGCCTGTTCCGCCCAAGGCCCGCACTGCGCTATCGTCGCAGCCATCTTCATCCTCCATCGATGTCCAGGCCGAGGCAACGCCATGATTGTCGTGACCAATAACGAAGGCACCTCCGGCGTGCCTGAGACCGCGCGTTGCCTGGGCAAAGGGCAAGGCGCGCTCGACGCCATCGAGGCCGGAATTCGTCTGGTCGAGAGCGACGAAAACGTCCGCACCGTCGGCCGCGGCGGCTGGGCCAATCTGCTGGGCGAGGTCGAACTCGACGCGGCGGTGATGGACGGCACGACCTTGCGCACGGGCGCGGTCGGCGCGCTCAAAGGTGTTTCTTCATCCGGTCAGCGTGGCGCGGCAGGTGCTCGAGCGCTTGCCGCATGAATTGCTCGTCGGCGAGGGCGCCGCGCGCTTCGCCAAGGAGATAGGTGCCGAGCAGGGCGAATTGCTGGTGCCACGCGCGGCGGCGGCCTGGCAAAAATGGTTCGACAACGAAGTGAGCGAAGCCGACCAAGCGCGCTGGCCGGACGTTGCGCTCGCCGACTATTGCCGGCACGCGATCGATCCGGAAGTCGGCCGCGACACCACCGTCTTCATTGCGATCGACAAGAAGAACAACGTGGCGAGCGGAACCAGCACCTCCGGCTGGGGCTGGAAATATCCGGGACGGCTTGGCGATACCCCGATCATTGGCGCCGGCTCTTATGCCGACAGCCGGTACGGTGCTTGCGCCTGTACCGGCGCCGGCGAAATGGCCATCCGCTGCGCCACCGCACGCTCGGTCGTTCTTTACATGAAGGCCGGCATGAGCGTGGGGCAGGCGGTGCTTGAAGCGGCCAATGACATGCGCGCGCTCAAAGGCGGCCTGATCAGCCGCGTCACCATCCACGCCATCGACACACGAGAAAATCACAAGGTCATTGCGGTGAACGGCGATGGCAGCCAGAGCTACTGGCTATGGAAGAGCGGGATGGATGCGCCGGCCGCTTTGCCGGCGGAGCCGATGGCCATCAGCGATAAGCCTGTGAAGTCGACGGAATCGCGGTACGCTGCGCCCTAAAGGGCAGCTATCGATCGGCGTTTTTCGGGTTGCGCGATCGCGCCGCGCCTTCGCCTGCGGCCTCGCCGGAAAGATTGACCTCCGCGCGCTGCGTCGGCAGCGCCTCAGGGTGCTCTTTCTGAAGAAAATCGATCAGCTGCTCGCGGATTTCGCAGCGCAGGTCGAAAGCCTGGCTCGCCGAATTGGCGCTGGCGAGGCAGCGCAGCTCGATGGTGTGTTCCTTCGCGTCGGTGACCTGGAGATTGATGACCTGTTTGTTCCAGTTTTTCGACGCCTTCACGATCTGCTCGAGTTTCTTACGAATAGCGCCGACCGGTGCGCGATAATCGACGTAGATCAGCGCGCTGCCGATCAGGCGTGAATCCTCGCGCGTCCAGTTCTGAAACGGTTTCTCGATGAAATAAGTGAGCGGCACGATCATGCGCCGCCAATCCCACAGCCGCACAACGACGTATGTTGAAGTGATCTCCTCGATCGTGCCCCATTCGTTTTCCACGACCACCGCATCGTCGATGCGGATCGGCTGGGTCATCGCCAATTGCACGCCGGCGAATAGATTGCTCAGGACCGGCCGCGCGGCGAGGCCGACGACGATGCCGGCAACGCCGGCGGAGGCAAACAAGCTCACGCCATATTGCCGCACCGGCTCGAACGTCATCAGCGCCGCGCCGAATGTGACCAGCACCACCAGCACGTCGCCCGCGCGCATCAGCACGCGCACCTGCGTGATGTGCTTGCGCGCCAGCAGATTGTCGTCGACGTCGACGCGGAATTGGCGGAGATAAAGATCGGCGGCGATATTGAGTGCGGCGATCGCCGCCCAGCCGACCAGCCCGATGACGGCGATCAGCAAAAGCCGCGCCAGCCAATCGGTGGTTTCCGCGCTCAGCGGTGCGACCGGAATGGCGATGATCATCGCCACGATGAACAGCGCCAGCCGCGTGACGCCGCGCATCTGGGTGAAGACCGAGAAGATGTAGGGATAACGCTCGGCCAGCGCGTGGCGCAGCAATTTGCGCACCGATTTATGCAGCGCGTAGGCGATGCCGGCGGCGAGCGCCAGCAGCAGGCACGCCACCAGCGGGTCGGGCAGCCAGTCGAGCAGGTTTTTGATGGTCGTCAGCGCGCTTCGGATCGAATCCATGTCGGCCTTAATATAGGTATGAAACCTCAATGGACATTACGCGTGCTATGCTGGACTTGGGGCTGAGGAGGTGGCACAACGCCGCATCTCCATACCTTTCAATGCGCGGGCGCGATGAAAAGTTTCCTGCTCAAGCTGTTCACCTGGTGGAATGGCGAAACCTTCGGCACCCAGTTCTGGACCTGGATGTATGGCGAAGCGGTCGGCGAAGATGAATTCGGCAACCGCTATTACCGCACGATAGGCGGCAAGATCGATCCGACGCTCGGCTTCGAGCGGCGCTGGGTGATCTACAACGGCTATGCGGAAGCCTCCACCATCCCGCCGTCATGGCACGGCTGGATGCACCACACGGTCGATACCCCGCCGACCGATGAGACCTACAAGCCGCGCGCTTGGCAGAAGCCGCACCGGCCCAATATGACCGGCACGCCGGCAGCCTGGCGCCCGCCCGGCTCTACGCTGGCCGCCGGCCGGCGCCCGAAGGCGACCGGCGACTACAAGGCCTGGACGCCGGAGCGCTAGCCGCCCTTCCGCCGCCGTATTCCCCGTGTTAACCGGGCACCGCCTTGGGCGAGGCAAACCCGCGCTCGGCCAAAGGCGGAAAAAGCCCTTCCTTGATGGCGGCAAATTCGCTCAAACCCCGGTGGCTTGGCTTGGCGGCACTGCTCACGGCCGTGGTGCTGGGAGGGCCGGCTTTCGCGCAATTCGGCTCGATCTTCCGCGACGAGCCGCCGCGCCCGCCCGCCGATGTGCCGCAAGGACAGCCGTCGCCGCAGTATTATCCCCCGCCGCAGAATTACCCGCCGCCGCCGCGGAATTATCCGCAACAACAGCAGAATTACCCGCGCCCGCCCGCCGGCATCCGCTCCGACAGCCCGCCGGCCGAGCCGCTGCCGGCGCCCATGAGCCTGCCGCCCGAGGACCGGCCCAATCGCGGCACCATCCAGTCGCAGCCTCTGGCGCCGCCGCCCGGTGCGGCGCCGGCGCAGCCCAACCAAGGCCAGCAGCAACGCGGCACTGCAGCTGCTCCGATCCAGACCTTGCCGGGCCTGCCGCCCGGCCAGCGCCAGCCGCGCGGCACCGCTCCGCAGCCGGCCGATATCGCGCCGCCGCCCAATGATGAGGTCGTGGTCGAACCGCCGCCCCAGCGCATCAGCAATCCGACCGCAATATTTTCCGGCCTCGACAAAATCACCGGACGCATCATCAAATTCGACGTCGCCATCAACGAGACGGTGCAGTTTGGCGCGCTGCAAGTGACGCCGCGGGTATGCTATTCGCGCCCGCCGACCGAGACGCCCAACACCGACGCCTTTGTCGAAGTTGACGAAGTCACGCTGCAGGGCGAGATCAAGCGCATCTTCACCGGCTGGATGTTTGCGGCAAGCCCCGGCCTGCACGCAGTCGAGCATCCGATCTACGATGTGTGGCTGACCGACTGTAAAGGCGGTGAGCAGCCTGCCGTCGCCGAAGCGCCTGCCGAGCCGCCGCAGGCCAAACCGCCGGCGAAGCGCCCGGCGCCGCGCACCGATCAGCGCGGCTTCCTGCCGGCGCTGCGCTAGCCCATGCCGCGAATGTAATCGAGCGCCAGGCTGCCGCTCACCGGCCGCTTGAGCGGCAGCGCGCCGAAATCGGCGTCGCCGACGATCGCTTCCTCCAGCAGCTTGTGATAGCGGCGCTTGGGCACTTCGTAGGCGCCGAACGTCTTGAGGTGATCGGTGACGAATTGCGTGTCGAGCAGTTTGTAGCCGCCGGCCTTCAGGCGCGCCACCAGATGCACCAGCGCAATCTTTGAAGCATCGCGCGCGCGGTGGAACATGCTCTCGCCGAAAAAGGCGCGGCCGAGCGAGACGCCGTAAAGCCCGCCGACCAGCGTAGACCCGTCATAGACCTCGACCGAATGGCAGTGCCCGGCGTCATGCAGCGAGCGGTAGATGCGCCGGATGCGGGTATTGATCCAGGTGCGCGGGCGGTCGCGCTGCGGCTCGGCGCAGCTGTCGATGACCGCGTCGAAATTGCGATTGATGCGAACGCTGAAGGGGGTGGTGCGCACGGTGCGGGCGAGCCGCGTCGGCACGTGGAAGCCGCGCAGCGGAATGACGCCGCGCTGTTCCGGCTCGATCCAATAGAGCGCCGGATCGTCGGCGCTTTCCGCCATCGGAAATATGCCGCAGGCATAAGCCTTGAGCAGCACCTCCGGCGTGATCTCAATGAATGTTTCGCGGTTGGCCATGCGGGACGCTGGATGAGAGCCGGAACTGTCCCACTTTAGACAAAGGAAATGCGGCTGGGGAGGGCCAATTTAACGTGGACGCCTTTGGCGGCTCCATGCCGGCGGAGCAGGCGCGGCTGACCGGGAGCGCGAGGCACTAAAGATTAGCAGCGCGTAATCGTGATCTTGCGCTCGCCGCCGCCCTCTGCCGGCACCGTGACGGTCTGCTGGCTGTGCTGGCAGCTCAATGCGGGAAGCGGCGCGACCACTTGAATGACCTGTATAGGCGCCGGTGCCGCGCTGGCCGGCTCGATCGTGCCGCCGAGCGGATAGTTGGCGATCACGCCGCCATACGATGTCAATCCGCGATGTTGATGATGATGATGACCGGACCCGTGAAAATGCGGAGCGGATGACGCAAATTCAATCGGCATCAGCAGCGCTGCCGCAACGCCGAGGGCGGCGATGCCGCCCAATGCCGCCAACTGTTTGACCATAGCAACGCCCCCAAAGTTTATTTTTTATGCCTTAGACGCCCGCTCCCCAAGGCTACAACAATCGGCAAATTCACTTCAAACGATAAATGTCACCCCTCCATCCCACCTCTGGCGAGAAACTGCTCGAGCCAATGGATGTGGTAGTTGCCGTCGATGATGTCTTTTTCCTCTACCAGCGCGCGGAAAAGCGGCAGCGTCGTCTCGATTCCGTCCACCACCACCTCGCCGAGCGCGCGCTTGAGCCGCATCAGGCATTCGGTGCGGGTCTTGCCGTGCACGATCAACTTGCCGACCAATGAATCGTAATAAGGCGGGATGGTGTAGCCTTCGTAGACCGCTGAATCGATGCGCACGCCGAGACCGCCGGGCGGATGATAGTGCAGGATTTTTCCGGGCGAGGGGCGGAACGACACCGGGTTCTCGGCATTGATGCGGCATTCGATGGCGTGGCCGCGGAAGGTGATGTCGCTCTGCTTGAGCGTGAGTTCGTTACCGGCGGCGGCGCGGATCTGCTCGAACACCAGATCGATGTCGGTGATCATTTCGGTCACCGGATGCTCGACCTGGATGCGGGTGTTCATCTCGATGAAATAGAATTCGCCGTTCTCGTACAGGAATTCGACGGTGCCGACGCCCAAATAAGAAATGTCGCGCATGGCCTTGGCGACGGTCTCGCCGATCTTGTCGCGCGCCAGCGTGTTGAGCGCGGGCGAGGGGCTTTCCTCCAGCACCTTCTGATGGCGGCGTTGCAGCGAGCAATCGCGCTCGCCGAGATGGATGGCTTTGCCCTTGCCGTCGCCCAGCACCTGGATTTCGATGTGGCGCGGCTTCTCCAGATATTTCTCGATATAGACCGCGTCATTGCCAAAGGCGGCCTTCGACTCGATGCGCGCGGTCGAGAGCGCGCCGGACAATTCGTCGGCCGAGCGCGCGACTTTCATGCCGCGGCCGCCGCCGCCGGCCGCCGCCTTGATCAGCACCGGGTAGCCGATTTCGTTGGCGATCTTGGTGGCTTGCGCATCGGACGTGATGCCGCCGTCGGAACCCGGCACCACCGGGATGCCGAGCCGCTTGGCGGTGCGCTTGGCCTCGATCTTGTCGCCCATGATGCGGATGTGCTCGGCCTTTGGCCCGATGAATTGCACATCGTGGTCGGCGAGGATTTCGGCAAAGCGCGCGTTCTCCGACAGAAATCCGTAGCCCGGATGCACGGCATCGGCGCCGGTGATTTCGCAAGCCGACAGGATGGCGGGAATATTGAGGTAGCTGTCTTTCGCCGCCGGCGGGCCGATGCACACGCTCTCGTCGGCAAAGCGCACGTGCATGGCGTCGGTGTCGGCGGTGGAATGCACGGCCACGGTCGGAATGCCGAGTTCCTTGCAGGCGCGCAAGACCCGAAGCGCGATCTCGCCGCGATTGGCGATCAGGATTTTGTCGAACATTATGTCGGCCCGGCAGGCTGAAGCGCCGTCACTCGATAATCACCAGCGGCTCGCCGAATTCCACCGGCTTGCCGTCCTCGAACAGAATCTGGATCACGGTGCCGGCGCGCGGGGCCGGAATCTGGTTCATGGTCTTCATCGCCTCGATGATCAGCAGCGTTTCGCCAATCTTCACGCGGCTGCCGATTTCGATGAATGGCTTGGAGCCGGGTTCAGGCGAACCATAGGCGGTGCCGACCATCGGCGAGATCACGACGCCCGGGATGTTTCGCCGGATCGAGCGGGCCCTTGGCGGATTCACTAACGGGCTGCGGGGCAGCGACGCCAGCCACGCGCGGCGCGAGTGCGACGGGCGCAGCATTACGCGCGACCCGCACGCGCTTGCCGTCGTGCTCGATCTCGATTTCGGTCAGGCCGGTTTCGTCCAGGAGCTCGGTGAGCTCAAGGATCAGCGCGTGATCGACCAGCGGGGCTTTTGGCGATTTGGCCATCGGTTAAATCTTATTTCGTTTGCGCATGATCTTTTCCGAAAACCGGTTCCCACTTTTCGGGATCATGCGCGTTCCTTGGCGCCGACAAAGCCGGCAACGCCGGTAATCGCCAGCGCGTAGCCTTGGATGCCGAAGCCGGCAATCACGGCCTTCGCCGCTTTCGATACGTAGGAATTCTGCCGGAAGCTTTCGCGGTTGTGAATGTTGGTAATGTGGATTTCCACCACCGGAATTTTCAGCATCAGCAGCGCGTCGAGAATTGCGATCGAGGTGGTGGTGAAAGCCGCCGGATTGAGGATGAGCCCCGCGGCCTTCTTGATGAGCGCCTCCTGAATCCAATTGACGAGTTCGCCCTCCATGTTCGACTGGCGGAACACGATGTCGAGCCCGAAACGCTTTCCGGTCGCGCGGCAAAGCTTCTCCACTTCGGCCAGCGTCGCGGTGCCGTATTTCTCCGGCTCGCGCGTGCCGAGCAAGTTCAAATTGGGTCCGTTGAGGACGTAAAGGGTTTTCGCCATTGTGAGTTTTCCGTCCCGGCCGGCGCCATTGGGTGGCACCCTGCACCATGCGCGCTTTATAGGTGGCCGCGCGGCTCAGGGGAAGCCCGCAGGCGTTTACAGGCTTAAGGCGTGAAATGCAGCGTCTCGGCCGCCGCCCAGTCGATCACGTCCTTGATCGCCGTTAACCTTTGCCGCCCGCCCGCTTTGGCCCTGGTGAACATATCGATCTGGCGGTCGGCGCTGGTTCCCTCCGCCACAATGGCGGCGAGCCGTTCGATCTCGCGCTCACAGCCGAGCGCGGCGACGTCCTCGGCGATGAAATCGTAGACTTGGTCGAGCCATTGCTTGACGGTGAGCGGTGACCGCGAAAACGGATCGACGAAGGTGGCGGCGATGCCGTAGCGCTGGGCGTGCCATTTGTTCTCGACCGTGATGGCGCGGCCGACCCGGTCGAAACCGGAATTGAGTACGCGGTCGCGATCGAGCGCGCGCACCAGGCAGCGGAATAATCCGGCGATCGCCATGGCGTCGTCGAGCTGTGTGCAACTGTCGGCGACGCGTAATTCGACGGTCGGATTTCCCATCGAAGGGCGCAGCGCCCACCAGATGTAGCTCGCGTCCGGGATGATCTTTGCCCAGACGAGCGCGGCGACGAATTCTTCGTAATCTTCCTTGGTGCGGAACAGCTCGGGCAGGCCGGTGCGCGGCAATTCATCGTAAGCGGCGAGACGGTAGCCGCATAGACCTGTGAGATGGCCCTGCCAGAACGGCGACGAGGTCGAGAGCGCCAGCAAAAGCGGCAGGAACGGCGTCAACCGCATGATCAGATTGATGCGCGTGCTGGTGTCGGGAACGCCGACATGCACATGCATGCCGCACAACATGTTGCGGTAACCGATCATTTGCAGATCGTCCATGATGGCGCCGTAGCGCGCCTTCGGCGTCACCATCTGCTCGGGCCAGAACGCCAGCGGGAAGGTGCCCATGGCGGCAAGCCCGAGCTTGTGTTCGCGCGCGGCCGCGCCCAGCGTTTGGCGGAAATGTTTGAGGTGCGTGCGCGCTTCGTCCATTGTTTCGCAGGGCGGCGTCGCCACTTCGATTTGCGATTGCAGCATTTCGGTCATGACGCGGTCGCCAAGTTCTTTCTGGGCGACTTTGAGGAACTTCTTGTCGATGCGGCGCACGGCCCGGCGCGTTTTCGCGTCGAACACGAAATATTCTTCTTCCATGCCGATCGTATACATAAGTCGCCAATAACGCCGGCGGCGAGCGCCGGTTCCCCTTGGCGCCGCCAAGGGCGACGCGCGGTCCCGTGTTTAGTGGCCTGCGGCCGATAAAGCCATAAGCGGGTTCTTATCGCTTTGCGCAAAGCGGCGAATCGCGATCATGTCGCAGGCAGCCGTATGACGCCAAAGCCGAAAACCCAGTGACCGATATCAACAGCAAGATGCACCTGAGGCCCGCGCGCTTCGGCGTCGGCGCCTCGTGCTGGCGCTGCTGATCGTTGCCGCGTTGTTGCCCGTAATGCTGGTGCCGATCCCGGCCATGGTCGACTATCCCAACCACCTGGCGCGCATGTACATCCTTGCCGCCAATGGCACCGCCGACGCTAATCCATATTACCAAGTGGAATGGGCGCTCACTCCCAATCTGGCGATGGACCTCATCATCCCGCGCTTGGCGCATCTGATCGGCGTCGAGAATGCCGCGCGGGCTTTTCTGCTGTTCACGCAAATCATGATCGTCGGCGGCGCGATTGTTCTTGAATTCGTGGTGAAGGGCCGCACGCAGTTGTCGGGCTTTGCCGCGGTGATGTTTCTTTATTGTCTGCCGTTCACCTGGGGATTTTTGAATTTCGAGTTTGCACTCGCGCGTGGCGCTGTGGGGCATCGCCGCCATGCTGGCAATCGAAGAGCATCCTTGGCCGGCGCGGCTCGCAGTCAACTCGGCATTTCTGGCGGCGCTGTTTGCCGCGCATTTTTTTGCGTTGGGAATTTACGGCGCCGTGCTGGGGATGCACGAAATTTGGCGTGCATGGCAGCGCCGCGCACCGCATAGCGAAACCGCGCGACGGCTCTTGCTGCTCGCGCTTCCGGCGGCGGCGATTCTCGCGGTCATGGCATTTAGCGGCGGCGCCATCGGCAATAGCGGGACGCACTGGCATTTCGAATACAAGCCGCTGTGGCTGTTCAGAATTCTGAATGGCTACAATTTATCAGTATCGGCGGCGAGCGTCGCGTTGCTCGCCGGCTGGCTCTATTTTGCCGCCAAGCGCGGGGCTTTGCGCTTCGGACCGGCCGGACAACTGATGACGGCGGGCTTTGCGTTTCTCTATTTGGCGATCCCGTCGCAGCTGTTTGGTTCAGCTTTCGTCGACCTGCGCGTCATTGCCGCGGCCGCCTTTATTATGCCGGCGTTTCTTTCGTTCGTGCCGCCGAGCCGGCGCTGGACGTATGGGGCGGTTGCCTGCGCCGGCATCATCACGCTCGCCAATCTCGCGGTGGTCTATTCGGTCTGGCTATCCTACCGCGCCGATTATGCGGCGATGATCGGCTCGTTCGCTAATATCGATAAAGGCGCGAAGGTGTTGGTGGCCGATAGCGGGCAGGGCGACGACCCGCCGCTGCAAAATCTGACCGACTACCCGATGTACAACGCGCCAGTGTTGGCGGTGCATTACGCCAATGCTTTCGTGCCGAATTTGTTCACAGCGGCGGGAGAGCAGCCGGTGCGCGCCAAGCCCGCTATGCGCCGCCTGGATATTCCCTATGGCGGACCGGTGCCGCTTGCGATCCTGACGGCCATTGCGGCCGGCAAGCCGCTACTGGGAACGCCGGAATTCATCCGCTCGTGGCCGCGCGATTTCGACTATCTTTATGTTTTGGGCCCGCACCGGGCCAATCCGATGCCGGCCTTGCTGCACGAGGTGACGAGCGCGCGGCGTTTCGTGCTCTACAAAGTCGACAAAGCCGCCGCGCGATGAGCGCGGCGGCGTTTAAGTCGACGGCCTATCAGCAAGTTGCCTTGCCGCAGCGCGCAACGTTGATTTTTTCCTGCAGGCCTTCGAGCCCGATGGCGCCGACCACCACGTTCTCGCCGATTACATAACTTGGCGTGCCGTTGAGGCCGAGCGCTTCGGCAAGCTTGAAGTCCTGCTGCAGCGTCGCCTTCACCTCGGGGCCGTCAATGTCCTTTTGCAGCTTGGTCATATCGAGACCGACTTCCTTGGCGACTTCGAGCGCGCGCGCCTTGTCGGCGTGGCCGCGCCCGCCCAGCAGCTTCTGGTGGAATTCGAGATATTTCTTGCCGGTCGGATCCTGCATGCGCACGGCGACGGCGACGTGGGCGGCTTCGACCGAGCCGGGGCCAAGCACCGGGAATTCCTTGAGCACGACCTTGAGCTTGGAGTCATCCTTGAGCAGCGTGAGCATGTCGGTCATGGCGCGCTTGCAGTAGCCGCAATTGTAATCGAAGAACTCGACGAAGGTGACGTTGCCCTTCGGATTGCCGAGCGTGACCTGGTCGGGCGAGGAGAACAGAGCCTTGGCGTTCGCCTTGACGGCGGCCTTATGCTTCTGCTCTTCGGCCACGGACTGACGCTTCTCCAGTTCGCTCATCGCCTCCTGCAGCACTTCCGGATGTGCGACCAGATAGTCGTGCACGATCGTTTCGATCGATGAGCGTTGCGCGGGCGAAAAATTCTGCGCATGCGCGGCTTGCGGGACGGCGACCGCCAGAAACGCGGCACAGATGGCTGCGATCAGGCGCGGGCTCGATGTCATTGCTTTGGTCCTTGTTGTGGGCATCAGTTTTGCTTGGTCATCTTTACATTAACAATATCGTCGGCCTGCACCCAGGCCGGCGAGCCGACGGGCAGGCGGGTCTTGGCCCGCGTCGCCAGCTGGCGCGCCGTTGGGTAGTCGCCGCGGGCGAAGGCTGCTTGCGCGGCGGCCAGATCGGCTTGCGCCAGGTCGCCCTTGCGGCCATAGGCCATGGCGAGCTGGGCGTAGGCGTCGGGGGCTTCCGGTTCGCGCCGGATCGCGCCGCGCAGCATGGTGATGGCCTCGTCGGCGACGGCTTTGTTGTTGGTTGAGATCAGCGCCTGGCCGAGTAGAATTTCGATGAGCGGCGCATTGTGCGAGAGCGCGACCGCGCGGCGCAACGGCGCCACCGCTTGCGCCGCGTGGCCGCCTTCCAGCATCGCCTGCCCCTTGAGTTCGTAGAAATAGGGATTGTTCGGCTCGCTCTGGATCAATCCGTCGATCTGGACGAGGGCGTCGCGCAAATCGCCATGAAGATAAGTCGCGATGGCGTGCGCATAGCGCGCCGGCAGGCTGTGATCGGACAGCGGATAGCGGCGGTAGACCGTATCCTGGCGCTCCAGAAATCCGGACAACTTTGCCCTGATCATGTCGTGGCGCAATTGCAGCGCGGGCGGATCCTTGACGTCAAAATAGGGGCTCGATTTGGCCAGCACTTCCAGCGCGGCGACGCGATCGGGCGGCAGCGGGTGCGATTGCAAATAGGGATCGGCGCGGCTCAGCCCGAACAAGTTCTCGTTGCCCAAGCGCTTGAACATATCCAGCATGCCGCGCGCCGACTGGTGGGTGAGGGTGAGGAATTTCACGCCGGCATGGTCGGCCTGGTCTTCCTGGGTGCGCACGTAGGCGAGCAGCGAGCGCTGGATCGATAATTGCGGCGCCATGATCGCACCGCCGCCGATATTGGCGTTGCCGTCTCGAGCGCGCGCCGGCCACCATGGCGCCGACGCCGCGCAGCATGGCGATGATCGACTGGGTCTGCGCCTGGGCGAGTTTTTCACGCAAGCGCGCCAGATGTCCGCCGGCCAGATGGCCGGTTTCGTGCGCGAACACGCCGATCACTTCGTTCGGCGTCTTGGCGTCGAACAATGCGCCGGCATTGATGAAAATGTGACGGCCGTCCATCACGAAGGCATTGAAGGAGCGGTCGTTGAGCACGACGACCTTGACGTTCTGCTGGGAAAGACCGGCGGCCTTGAGGATCGGCGTCGCGTAATCGCGCATCAACTGCTCGATCTCGGTGTCGCGGATCAGCGGCAAGCCGCGCGTCGGCTTTTCCTGCGCGCGCGCAGGCGTCGTCATGGGGCCGCCGCCGGCTGCAACGGCAACCGCCATGGCGGTGAAAAGCGCGACCGCCCGGGCTGCTGGCGCCCTGCGCCCCGCCCTGATAGTTGTCCCCTGATTGATCATGCTGCCATCGGATTGGCGTGAACCTAGTGACGGCCCTTGGGGCGGTCAACGCGGCTTGCGATCACGTCTGGTTCATGGAAAACGCAAGGCCAGCGAAGGCGGCAAGCAAGCCGGGGAATGCGGCAACAGCGGGGCGCTTGCGGGTTTAGCGAGCCAAATTCGATGCTAGAAGCGGCAAAACACCTTCTCAGGCCCTCCAAACGCAGCGATGTGCCGCCGTTCATCGTCATGGACGTGATGGCGGCGGCGGCGCGAATCGAGGCGCAAGGGCGCACCGTCGTCCATATGGAAGTGGGCCAGCCGGCGGCCCCGGCACCCGCCACCGCGATCGCGGCAGCGCAAGCCGCACTGGTCAAAGGCCGTATCGGCTATACCGAGTGCCTGGGCATTCCCAGCTTGCGCGCCCGCATCGCTCGCCATTACCGAGACAGTTACGGTCTGGCGCTCGATCCGGCGCGGGTGGTGGTGACCACCGGTTCCTCGGGCGGTTTCATCCTGGCGTTCCTGTCGCTGTTTGAGCCCGGCGACCGCGTGGCGATGGCCAATCCCGGCTATCCGCCTTACCGGCATATTCTTACGGCGCTTGGTTGCGAGCCGGTGCTGATCGAAACCTCCGAACAGACGCGCTGGGCACTGTCGCCGAAAGCGCTGATCGCCGAACACAAGCGCAAAGCCCTTGCCGGCGTGGTGGTGGCGAGCCCCGCCAATCCGACCGGCACCATGATGGACGCCGACGCGCTGTCTCGCCTGATCGCGGTGGCGGAGGCCGAAGGCATCAAGGTGATCTCCGACGAGATCTATCACGGGCTGGATTATGCCTTCGCCGCCGAGACCGCGGCGAACTTGTCGGAGCGCGCGGTGGTGATCAATTCGTTCTCGAAATATTTCTGCATGACCGGATGGCGCATCGGCTGGATGGTGGTGCCGGAAAATCTGGTGCGCGCGGTCGAGCGCTTGCAGCAGAACCTGACGATCTCGGTGCCGACTTTGTCTCAGATAGCGGCGCAAGCGGCATTCGACGGCCGCGACGAGATGGAGGCGGTGAAACACGGCTACGAGGAGAACCGCCGCATCCTCACCGCCGGCTTGCCGAAGGCTGGACTCGATAAATTTCTGCCCGTGGACGGCGCGTTCTATCTTTACGCCGACATTTCCAAGTTCTCGAACGACAGTCTCGATTTCGCCAAACGCATGCTCAACGAAGCGGGCGTGGCGGCGACGCCGGGCATCGATTTCGATCCGGTCAATGGGCACAATTTCTTGCGCTTTTGCTACGCAGGCTCCGCCGCCGAAATGCGCGACGCGGTGGAGCGCATCGGCAATTGGCTCAAGCGCTAGAACTCCACGTCGAGCTCGACCACCTCGTCGGGCTCCGCTTGCGCAGCCTTCACCCATTCCTGCATCGCCGGCAACGCCATCACCGCCTTGCAATAGGCGGCGCAGTCGGAATCAAGCTTCACGTCGTAAGTGAGAAATCTCGTCACGACTGGAGCGAACATGGCGTCAGCCATGCCGGGCTTTTCACCGAACAAGAATGGTCCCTTGGATTTTGCCAGACACTCACGCCAGATGTTGAGAATCCGGTCGATGTCCGCCTGCGCGCCGGCCCAGACTTTAAAGCCGGGATGGTGCGCCTTCAGGTTCATCGGCAGCGCCGAGCGCATATTGGTGAAGCCCGGAATGCATCTCGCCACAGATCGATCGGCAATAAGCGCGCGCAACCTTTTCCTTCGGCAACAGCCCGGCGTCCGGCAAAGTCTCATTGAGATATTGCGCGATCGCCAGCGTGTCCCAAACCTTGATGCCGTCATGGGTGAGGCAGGGCACCAGGAAGGAAGGCGAGAGCAGAACAGCTCGGCGCGGGTGGAGGGGTCGTCGCTGGCGGCCGTCTCTTCCACGAAGTCGAGCCCAGCCATCTTGCACAACAGCCAGCCGCGTAGCGACCAGGAGCCGTAGTTTTTGCTGGCGATGGTGAGGGTAGCTTTATTGTGCGTAGCGCTGGCCATGGGGCGAAAACGTCCCTATTCAACACGGCCCGGCAATCCGCAGCTTAGACGAAAGTTCTGAGCGATCAATAGTTTCCCGTAGTGCAAAAAAGCATGGCGGCGGTCTTTTCCCCAGGCCCGCGCGCATGGAATTTTATCTCGCAGTGCAGCATAAAATGCTCTAGCCTGCCCACAGCGGTCCGCCGGGGCCGCCGAGGTACGAATGCTTTATCAGGCCTATCAGGCCCATGCCGACATCATGGCGCCCGGTGCGCGCGTTCGCAGGCCTTGCCGCGCGCAGCGTCGGCGAACGGCTTAACGGCGCGGCGCGGCCCTCGGCTTAAGCAACCTCACTGCGGCCTATGAACTGATCGCGCGCGCCCGGCTCACGCATGAACGGCCGCCTTATGGCATCGGCAGCGTGACGGTGGGCAATCGCGAAGTGGCGGTGCGCGAAGAGTCGGCCGATGTGACGCCGTTCGGCACGCTTTTGCATTTCAAGAAAGACATCGACATGGCGCAGCCGCGTGTGCTGCTGATTGCGCCGCTGTCCGGACATTTCTCGACGTTGTTGCGCGCCACCGTGCGCACCATGCTGCCCGAACACGATGTCTACATTACCGATTGGCACAATGCGCGCGACGTCCCGGTCGATGCCGGGCGTTTCAGTTTCGATGATTATATCGCCCATCTCATCCGTTTTCTCGAGGTTATGGGCCCGGGCGCCCATATGGTCGCGGTATGCCAGCCTTGCGTCGCGGCGCTTGTTGCCGCAGCCGTGATGGCGCAAGGCGGCAATGTGGCGCAGCCGCGCTCGATGACGCTGATGGCCGGCCCCATCGATACGCGCGTCAATCCGACCAAGGTCAACGAACTGGCGAAATCGAAACCTATCGACTGGTTCGAGACTAATCTGATCGCCAGCGTGCCCGGCCGCTATGGCGGGGCCAAGCGAAGGGTCTATCCGGGCTTCGTGCAGCTTGCGGCCTTCATGAGCATGAATATCGACCGCCACGTGAAGGCGCATCGCGAGCTATACGAGAACCTGGCGAACGGCGAAGACGTGAAGGCGGCGCAGACCAAAGCCTTCTACGACGAATATTTCGCGGTGCTCGATCTGACCGCCGAGTTTTACCTGGAAACGGTGAAGCTCGTTTTCCAGGATCACGCGCTGCCGCTGGGCGCGATCACCTATGAAAACCGCAAGGTCGAGCCGGCGGCGATCAAGCGCACCATGCTGTTCACGGTCGAGGGCGAGAAGGACGACATCTGCGCGGTCGGGCAGACTTTGGCGGCGCATGACCTGTGCACGGGCTTGCGGCCCTACCGCAAGCGCCACCACATGCAGGCCGGCGTCGGGCATTACGGCGTGTTTTCAGGCCGCGTGCTGGCAGAACCAGATTTATCCGATGGTCAAGAACGTCATTTTGCAGAGCGATTGAGGCGCGCGAAAAGCCACCGTCAGCTTCTTGATGTCACCCTTGCGTCAAACGGGAACTTTGCCCTTCAAAAGATGCACCCAAAAGAAGCGGCGAGCGGTCTATTCGATACAGACTCGCTCAGGTCATGCGGTCCAGGCTTAATATCTATTTTCGGTGGGGTTATGCAGCGTGAATCGGAAGACACATGCGTTTCCAACACATGTCCACCGGCGTCGAACCCGGCGACGGCTGCCCGATATGCAGCGCCAGGATCAAGCTTGTCGAGGTCGAACCGCATCCCAACCATAATGAGTTGGAGATTCATGGCTACGGCTGCGCGGCATGCGGCCCCATCATGTCCATGATTGTGCGGCGTTCGAGTCGAAGACGATGCGCCGCTATTGATGCTGATGTAGGCCTATTGGACCGCTCGATTGCGCCTGCGGACGCCGCGACCGGTTCTCAAGGCCGGCGACTACTTCTTTATTTGCGGGCTCTCATGCAGGACCACGTTCAACAGCGAACGATGGACTTCAATGTGGCCGTTGTAATCGATTAAGCCCAATTGCCGGAATTTGTTCATGAAGCTGCTGACGCGGGATCGCGTCGTGCCGATCATTTCCGCCAGCGTCTCTTGGCTGATCTTGGCGAGGATGGGCTCGGGCTCGCCTTCCTTGCCGAAATTTGCCAGAAGCAGAAGCGTTCTGGCCAGACGCTTCTCGCTCGAATTGAACAATTGATCGACCAGATCCTCCTCGACCCGGGTATTGCGGTGCAGGAGGTGGGCGATAAACATCTCCGCAAACGCCGGCTCTTCGTGGATCACGCGGATGATGCTTTCCTTGGGCATTTCCACGATCACGCAATCCGTCATAGCCGTCACCGATGCCAGACGTATCGTTTCTCCGTTCAAACAGCCCTCGCCAAAAAAGTCGCCCGTTCCAAATAATGCGACCACGGCTTCCTTGCCTTGGGTGGAGATCACGACTTTCTTGAGCTTGCCGCTCTGAACGTAAAATACGGAAGTCGCCCGGTCGCCTTGCGCAAAGACAATTTTATTTTTCTGATAATTCGAAATGGTTCGTCCACCATTCACTTTCGCGAGAAACGCTTTGGGGTCGAATACGAGGTTGCTTTTTGTTGGTTGTTTCATCGTGGTCCCGATGCGTTCAACTGCTGGAGAGTTTTTTCTCAACCCAGCATTGGCGGAGGCGTGCGATATTTGAGGTTTTCGGGCATTCCGCTGGTACTTCCAGCGCGCCTCTTTGTTTGATCGAATTTATTCGGCGTCCCAAGAGAAATCAATTAACGCAATCGGAATGTGTGGTCAATATTGAACAGACGCGCGCCGGGAGAGCGACCTAGGCTCGTGATGCTGGACGCCTCGCGGCTCCCCCCACCTCCCTGCCGCGGCGTTCCTCCAGGAATTCAATCGTCCAGCAGACCCCGGCTGGCCAACAGGCCGGGGTCTTTTTCCTTGTAAGCGAGCGGCGGAAGTCGGTTTCGAGTATGGCTATGTTTGGAAAACAGTTCAGCGATCTGCAAAACGCCTGTGCGTTTGCCGAAGCGATTGTGAACACCGTGCGCGAGCCGCTCGTCGTGCTCGACCAAGACCTGCGCGTAATTGCCGCAAGCCGCTCGTTCTACAGCACCTTCAAGGTCGAGCCCGCGGATACCGAAGGCAGGCTGCTTTACGAATTGGGCGGCGGCGAGTGGGATATTCCAAAGCTGCGTTCGATGCTGGAGAAAATTCTGCCGGCGCAAGGCGCGGCCGAAGCCGGCGTGATCGAGGCTTATGAAATCGAGCATGAATTTCCCGGCATCGGACGCCGCACGATGTGCTTGAACGCGCGCAAGGTGTTCTACGAGAATGACTTAACCGCCAATATTCTTTTGGGCATCGAGGATATTACCGACCGGCTCGCCTTGGAGCGCGAAAAGGACGACCTGTTGCGGCAGAAGGACATCCTGCTCGAAGAACTTCAGCATCGCGTCGCCAACAGCCTGCAAATTATCGCCAGCATCATTATGCTCAAAGCGCGGGCCGTTAATTCGGAAGAGACGCGCCGCCATCTGCAAGATGCTCATCAAAGAGTCTTGTCGGTCGCCGCCGTCCAGCAGCATCTGCATTCGTCCGCGCCCGGCGGGATCGTTCAACTCAAGCCTTATCTCACAAAACTTTGCGAAGCGATCGGAAGTTCGATGGTTGGCGATAACCGCTCCATCTCGCTGAACGTGCGCGGCGACGAAGGAAGCGCCAATTGCCGTGACGCAGAGAGCATTGGCTTGATCGTCACCGAACTCGTCATCAATTCCCTAAAACATGCATTCAACGACAAAACCAAAGATGGACAAATCAGCGTTGCCTTCGATGCTGCCGGATCGGATTGGAAGCTTTCCATCACCGACAATGGAATTGGCAATCCGGAGGGCGTCTTTGCTCAACCGAAATCCGGGCTTGGCACCGGCATTGTCAACGCGCTTGCAAAACAGCTCGATGCCAAGGTTGAAACGTTAAGCGGCCCTGGAGGCACATCGGTGTCCGTCACTCACGCCACCTTTGCGGCGAAAACAAACCGCGCTGCGTAAAAGGAGTTCGTTTGATGAAAATTGCAAAAGAGGCGCTGTTGGCCGTGGTCGGCGCGGCGTGGATCGTCGGCCTTGTCGCTCAATTCGGATCGTGGTCGCTGACCGCTTTTTATGTCGGAATTTCGCTGCTGATGGTGGCCGTGAGGTTCTCCGACCGTCTCGGGCTTAAATTAGCGTTGCGGAGAATTCGCCGCAGGTAACGCGCCGGCAGAATCTGCTGCTTTGAAAAGTGCGGTGTATTGGACTGGACGTTTTCAGTCCCGGAAGTTCGGTAAGTTCAACAAAGGGGAGACGATCAGATGTCACTTGGAACCATACTGCTCATCGTCATCGTGATCATACTGCTCGGCGGCTTTAGCGGGTTCGGTGGCGGCCCGTTTTACGGAACCGGCTACTACGGCGGCGGCGGCATCGGCCTCATCCTCGTGATCGTGCTGATCCTGGTGTTGCTCGGCAAACTCTAAACGGCAAGCAAGGCCGATTATCTATTGAGCCCGTCAGCGCGGTGCGTGATGCATCGTGGCTGACGGGAATTAATTAAATTTATGCAGACAGCTCCCGCGCACGTCCTCTAGAATAATGGTGGATGTGATTGGGAGCGGACGATGAATTCAAAAATCATATTGGCTGTTTTGTTGGGGGCGCTGGTTGCGGTCGCAGCATATGGACCGGCGTCGGCGCGTTGCGGCGCCAAGACCTGCAGCCAGGCCTTAGCCGCTTGCTCCAGTCTGCATTGTAATGCGGAGCGGCGCAAAGATTGCAGCACGTTTTGCCAACCTGAATTCGAGCGCTGCCTGCAAACCGGCGAGTTTCACGGGCGCGTTTGTCAAAAATTCGGGCTGATCAAGAAATAGGACATCCGTGCTGAGCGCGTCGCTGCGCCGGCGTGATGGACTTAAACATCCGGCAATGACAGGGTGCCGGCCCGGAGAAAGCCATGCCGACCATCCTGCTCACCCACATCCCCGATATGCTCAAGAACTACTACGGCGCGCGCGCGCTCGCCGAATTGCGCAAGCTGGGTGATGTGCGGCTCAACGAAACCGGCAAAGTGCTCGATGCCAAGGCGCTGGTGCAGGCCGCGCGCGGCTGCGACATCATCGTGTCCGACCGCCAGACGCCCGGCCCTGCCGAGGTTTTTCCGCTGCTCACCGATGTCGCTGCATTCTTGCGGGTCGCGGTCGATATCCGCAATATCGACGTGAAGGCTGCAAGCGCGCAAGGAATTCTGGTCACCCACGCCACGCCCGGTTTTATCCCGTCGGTGGCGGAGATGGCCATCGGCTTCATGATCGATTGCGGGCGCAACGTGACCGGCTCGACCATCACCTATCGCACCGGCCATGTGCCGGAAGCGCGCATGGGCCGCCAGTTGAAGGGCGCCACGCTCGGCATCATCGGCTATGGCGCGATCGGCGAATATCTCGCGCCGCTGGGCTTGGCACTCGGCATGACCGTGCTGATCGCCGATCCGTTCAAGAAGGTGGCCGGGCAGGGGCTCAAGCAGGTGCCTTTCGAGGAGCTGCTGGCGAATTCGGATTTCGTGGTCTGCCTCGCCATTGCCAACGAGCAGACCGAGAACATGATGAACGCCGCGGCCTTCGCGAAAATGAAGCCGTCGGCTTATTTCATCAACATGTCGCGCGGCAATCTGGTGGACGAGGCGGCGCTGGCGGCAGCGCTCGATGCCAAGCGCATCGCTGGTGCGGCGCTTGATGTCGGCCGCGCCCAGGACCAGATGCCGCCGCTGGCGCTGGCCAAGCGCGCCGACGTGATCGCGACCCCGCACACCGCCGGGTTGACGCCGGAAGCAGCCGAGCACCAGGCCTTCGATACGGTCAATCAGGTCAAGGAGATCGTCGCCGGCCGCATGCCGCCGGGCGCCGCCAATCCGCAAGATGCGACGCGCCTGAGCCGGTTCAAACGCGCCTGACCTTTAATTTTTGCCGCGCCTTCCTACATTGAGCGGCGTATCCATCTAAACCCAGAGAGTCGTGGCTAAAGGCTCGATCAATCGCTTTATCGTCCGTTCGTCCCCGCGCAAGCGGGGACCCAGAGCAGAAATTGCGCGCATATCAATTTGCTCCTGGATTCCCGCCGGAGTCATCTCGGCGCTGGCGCTCGTTGCGTTCCAAAAATGGCCGCCTGATCGAGGACGTGATCCAGACCGATGCCGCCTTCAACCCCGGCAATTCCGGCGGGCCGCTGGTGTCCTCGCGCGGCGAAGTGATCGGCATCAATACCGCCGTTATCATGGGCGCGCAGGGCATCTGCTTTGCGGTCGCTTCCAACACCGCGCAATTCGTGTTGAGCGAATTGATCCAGCACGGCCGCGTGCGGCGCGGCTTTATCGGCGTGTCGGGGCAGACCGCGGCGGTGCCGCGGCGGCACGCGCGCGATGCCGGCATCGAGAACGCCTCCGGCGCCATGATCACCGCGCTCGAGCAGAAAGGCCCGGCGGCGCTCGCCGGTCTGATGATCCTCGATACCATCGTGCGCGCCGACGGCGAGGCGGTGACCGGCGTCGACGATCTGATCCGGCTGCTGAACGCCGAGCGCATCGGAAGAAGATCGCGATCGATGTGTTGCGGCGGGAACTTGCGCTCGTTCGACGTGACGCCGCTGGAGCGCCCGGCGGCGCGCGGCGGATAAAGCGCGCTCTAGCCTTTCCCTTGAGCGACTTGTAAATCTCCAGCGCCTCTTTCGGCTTGGTGTTCTTGTGCACCACCGCGTTGACCGCGGCGATCATGGCCTTGGGCGCGTCCGACTGGAAAATATTGCGGCCCATGTCGACGCCGGCGGCGCCTTGCTGGATGGCGTTATAGGCCATGGTGAGCGCGTCGAGCTCGGGCAGCTTCTTGCCGCCGGCCATCACGATCGGCACCGGGCATGACGACGTGACGGTCTCGAAGCCTTCTTCCACATAATAAGTCTTCACATATTGCGCGCCGAGCTCGGCGATGATGCGGCAGGCGAGCCGGAAATATTGCGCGTCGCGCGTCATGGACTTGCCGACGGCGGTGACGCCCATCACCGGCATGCCGACGCGCAAGCCGGCATCGACCAGCCGCGTCATGTTGTGCACCGAACGCGTTTCGTGTTCGCCGCCGATGAACACCTGAATGCCGACGCCGGCGGCGTTGAGGCGCACCGCGTCGTCCATGTCCATGGCGATCTGCTCGTCCGATAATTCCTCGCGCAGGATCGAAGGCCCGCCGCTGGCGCGTAAGACCATGGGCTTTGCGCAATCGGCCGGGATCACCGAGCGCAAAATCCCGCGCGTGCAGAACAGCGCGTCGCATTGCGGCAGCAGCGGCACGATGGAGAGATCGATGCGCTCAAGCCCCGAGGTCGGCCCCTGGAAATAGCCGTGATCGACGGCGAGCATGACGGTGCGGCCCGAGGCCGGATTGAACACGCGCGCCAAACGGTTCTTCATGCCCCAATCGAGCTGGTGGCAACCTTTGAGGAAAAATCCGGGCGCGGCTTGCGGCTTGTCGGCCTGGTAACGCTCGCCCGCTTTGTCGGCTTCCGGCATGCGCGTTACGGCTTTTTCGGTTCGATCGGTTTGGCATTGGTGCGCGCGGGCGGCTCGTAATTGCCCTTGCCCATGCACTTCTTGATGAAGGCGGTGCGCTTGGCGCCTTTAAGCTCCTGCGAGTCGGCGCCGATTTTGCAGGTTTCCATTTTTTCTTTGGCTGTGACGGCGCCTGCGGGCGACGTCAGGGCAAGCAACGGCAGCAGGCCGATGATGGCTATGGTCCTACGCATTGTCATAGCTCCTTTGGCTTCGTTAGCGGTTTCCGGGGATCGCTTTAGCACAAAATCTCAGCGCAAGGCCGCAGCGATATTGCCGCCGTCCACGGTGGTGACATCGGCGGTGGTTTTAAGCGCCAGCGCCTGGGCGAGGAAGGCCTGCGCCACGTCCTCGGCGGTGACTTCGCGGCGCAGCAGGTTGCCGCTCATATAGTCCTTCTCGGTGACGCCACGCGCCTTCGAGCGCTGCTTGATGAAATCGCCGGTGAGAATGCCGGAGCGGATGCGGTCGGCGTTGACCGCATTGGCGCGGATGCCGTCGGCGCCGTAGTCGAGCGCGTATTGGCGCACCAGAAACAGCGTCGCAGCTTTCGGCAAGCCGTAGGGGCCGAAATCGGCGCCCGGATTGACCGCCTGTTTCGACACGTTGAACAAAAGACAGCCGCCGGTGCCTTGCGCCAGCATGATCTTGACCGCGGCTTGCGCGACTTTCTGGTGCGCGAAGAAATTCAGCTCGAAGCTTTTGCGCAAAATTTCCTCGTCGACCTCGCCGATTTTTCCCTGCCAGGCCGCGCCCGCGTTCGACACCGCGATATCGACGCCGCCGAACGTAGCGACGATTTGCGCGAAGGCCTTTTGCACCGATTTGGCATTGGTGACGTCGCATTGAAGTGCGAGTGCCGCGCCGCCGATCGCACGCGCGGCGGCAAGCGCTGCCTTGCCGTCAATGTCGAGCAGCGCCACTTCCGCGCCGGCCTTGGCGAAAGCGCGCGCGGTCGCTGCACCGATGGCGCCGCCGGCGCCGGTGATGGCCGCGACTTGGCCGGCGAGCGGCAAATGTTTGGGTGGCCCAAGCTTGGCGAGTTCAAGCGGCCAGTATTCGCAATCGAACATGTCGGCGTCGCTAATCGACGTGAAGCGGCCGATCGCTTCGGCGCCGGTGATGGCCTCGATCGCTGCTTCCGCGACGTCGGCGGCGATGCGCGCGGCTTTAGCGCTCGGCGCAAGCGCGAACAGGCCGAGCCCCGGCACCAGCACGACGCGCGGGGCTGGGATCGTGCATCGATCGCGCCCGGGCTGCGCTTCTTGTGGCGCGCGAAATAAGTTTCATAGCCGGCGATGAATTTCTGCGCTGCCTTGTGCGCGGCTTTCTTGAACGCGTCGAGTTTGTTCGCCTGCGGTGCCGGCACAATAAGCGGCCAGGGCTTGACGCGGATCACATGGTCGGGCGTCACCACGCCGGCTTGCGCATAGCGCGCAACATCCTTGCCGTTGACGAAATTCAGGATTGTCTTGCCGCTGCGGAATTCGACGATCGGCCGCGCATGCGCGCCTTCGCCGCCAACATCGCGCAGCGTGCAGGCGCCGCGCAGGATCGGCGCCACGTCGGCCTCGGGCGCTAATTGGCTGGGCAGCCGCGCGCTGACGAACACCGATTTGCGGTTTTTCCGCAGGCGGGTTTCGGCGAGCGTCACGAATTCGATCATGCGCTCGTAAGCTTCGCGCGCCGTGGCGCCGAAGGTGAATATGCCGTGCTTGGCCAGGATCAGCCCTTCGACTTTAGGGTTCTTGTCGAACACGGCGGCTGCTTTCTTGGCCAGCCCAAAGCCCGGCATCACATAAGGCACGTAGCCCAAGCGGCCGTCATAGACTTCCGCGCACAGATCCTGCGCGTTCGGCTGATCGATCAGGCTCAGCACCGCGGTGGCGTGGGTGTGGTCGATGAATTTCGCCGGCATGAAGGCGTGCAGCAGCATTTCGACCGACGGCGAGGGCGCCTGCGGATCGATCAGAAAGCTGCGTTGCGCGCGCGCCATGGCGCTGTCGGATAAGCGTGTCCTTGCCGCGCAATTTGCGCAAAGGTTCGAGCCGCACCGCCGGCATGCCGGCAGGCTCGATCGTGCCCATGTCGGCGCCGGAACCCTTGACGCGCAGCACCGCGATGCGCTCGCCGGAAATATCGCGCGCGAAAGTCTTGAGCGAGGTATTGCCGCCGCCGTGCAGGACCAGTTTGGGGTCGCGGCCGATGAGCCTGGTCGAATAGAGGCGCAGCGCGAAGTCGGCATCGATGCCGCCTTTGGCGTAGCGACGAACCGCGGCCCTGGCGTCGCGCTCGATCCAGGCGGACTTCATTTTAAGTCGCGCACGGGCGGCTACTCTTTATCGCCCAGAACGCGCTTGCCCCACCAGCCGCGCTTGGGCGTGCCGCTGTCTTCGCTCGCGGTCGAGGAGATCACCGGCGTCGGTGGCGGCAAAGTCGAAGCGGGTGCTGGCGGCGCGCCGGGCACGGCGATCGGCGCAGGCTCGCGCACCGTCGAGCGGCGGCGCGGCTGGCCGTTATCGCCGCTGCTGGGCGCTTGCGCCTCGGTTGCGGGCGGCGCGGGCCGCTCGTCGCGCGGCGGCTGGTAAGCGGGCGCAGGCTCGAAAGCCGGCGGCCGGTCGAGATCCTCCACCGCGTGCTGCAAAGCGGGCTCGGGCTCGGGACCGTTATTGGGATTGAACGGCGCTTCGCCATTGCGGTCGCGCCGGTTGCGGCGTCCGCCGCGGCGTCCGCGCCGGCGGCGGCGGCGCACGTCGCCGCCTTCCGCGCCTGCCGGAGCGCCGCCATGCGGCTGCCCCGCAACTGCGCCATCTTCCTCAGGCGAGCCGCCGTCGTGATCCTCGTGCGCGATTGCGTGTTCGGGCGCGGCGTCTTGCGTCATGCCGGGGGCGGCTGCGCGCGGCTCGCGCGGTTCACCGCCGCGGCCACGGCCGCGTCCGCGCCGGCGCCGCCTGCGGCCACCGTCGCGCTCGCCGTCTTGGCGCTCACCGCTGCGCTCGCCGTTGGCGCGGCTCTTCGCCGGCTTCAGCCGGAGCCGCCTCGATCTGCTCGACACGTTCGCTGCTTTCGACGTCCGCCTCGGCCTCGGCTTCCGCCTCGGCATCGGCTTCGAGCAGGTCTTCCTCTTCCTCGATCGGCGTCGTCATCAGCGGGATCGCTTGCGCCGCGATAGCTTTGGCGGCCTCCACCGTGTGCACTTGTTCGCCGCGGTCGATGACGAAAGATTGCTGGGCGGCGACCGTCGGGTCGGCGGAAATGGTGATGATGAGGCGGAAGCGCTCTTCCAGTCCGCGCAAATGCGCGCGCTTGTGGTTGAGCACGTAGAGGGCGACTTCCGAGCGCGTGCGCACGATCAGATTATGCGTGGCGCCCTTGATCAGCATTTCTTCGAGCGAGCGCAGCAATTGCAGCGCCACCGACGACACCGAGCGCACATGTCCGGAGCCGCCGCAGACCGGGCATTTTTCCGTCGAGCTTTCCAGCACCGAGGAGCGGATGCGCTGGCGCGACATTTCCAAGAGGCCGAAATGCGAGATGCGGCCGACCTGGATGCGGGCGCGGTCGTATTTGAGCGCGTCCTTCATGCGCCGTTCGACGCTGCGGTTGTTGCGCATCTCGTCCATGTCGATGAAGTCGATCACGATCAAGCCGGCAAGATCGCGCAAGCGCAGCTGGCGGGCGATTTCGTCCGCCGCCTCGCAATTGGTCTTGAGCGCGGTGTCCTCGATGTGATGCTCGCGCGTGGCGCGCCCTGAGTTCACGTCGATGGCGACCAGCGCCTCGGCCTGGTTGATCACGATGTAGCCGCCGGATTTCAACTGCACCGTCGGGCGAGAACATGGCGTCGAGCTGGCTCTCGATGCCGTAGCGCGTGTAGATCGGCTGCGGGTCCTTGTAGAGCTTCACATGCTTGACGTGGCTCGGCATCAGCATGCGCATGAAGTCGCGGGATTCCTTGTAGCCCTGTTCGCCGGCGACCACGATTTCGTCGATGTCTTTGGTGTAGAGATCGCGGATCGAGCGCTTGGCGAGCGAGCCTTCCTCGTAGACGAGCTTCGGCGCCATCGATTTGAGCGTGAGGTCGCGCACCGTCTCCCATAGCCGCAGCAGATATTCGAAATCGCGTTTGACTTCCGTCTTGGTGCGGCTGGCGCCGGCCGTGCGCAGAATCACGCCCATGCCTTGCGGCACTTCCAGTTCCTGCGCGATTTCCTTCAAGCGGCTGCGGTCTTCGCCCGAGGTGATCTTGCGCGAGATGCCGCCGCCGCGCGCGGTGTTGGGCATCAGCACCGAATAGCGGCCGGCGAGCGAGAGATAAGTGGTGAGCGCCGCGCCCTTGGTGCCGCGCTCTTCCTTGACGACCTGCACCAGCATGACCTGCCGGCGCTTGATCACTTCTTGAATTTTGTACTGGCGGCGGAAGCGCGGCATGCGCTCCTGCACTTCTTCCAGCGCGTCGGCGCCGCCGACGGATTCCACGGCTTCTTCCTCGTGATGGTCGTCGCCGGCTTGATCGCTACCGGTTTGGCCGTTCCGGCGCCATTGCCGTTTTGCGGCGCTTCGCCCTCGGCGGGCGCCGCGTGTTCGGCATGTTCGTGAATGTTCGGCGTCGTCGGCGTGCTCGTCGTGATGCTCATCGTGTTCATGATCATCATGCTGCTCGTCGTGCTCGCGCTCGCCGGCCTCGGATGCCGGCATCGCCGGCGGCCATCTCGGGCGTCTCGTGCGCATGCTCTTCGGCCATCGGCGCGGGCGAATCCGAACCCGGTTCCGGCATATGCGCGGCGGTCTCGGCGATCTGTTCGGGCGTAAGCTCGCCTAAACCTGCTTCGCCGGCTGCAATATTGGCCGTGTCCTGCGGCTGTTCTTGCCCGGGGATCGGCTCGCTGCGCCGTACGTCGCGATTGCGCGAACGATCGGCGCCGCGATGGCGGCCGCGGCCGCGCCCGCCGCGCCGGTTGGCGCGGTGATCGGCATCGGCATCGGCGGCGCGCTGGTCCTGCTCTTCTTGCTCGAGCAGCGCCTGCCGGTCGGCGACCGGGATCTGATAATAGTCGGGATGGATTTCCGAGAACGCCAGAAAGCCGTGACGGTTGCCGCCGTAATCGATGAAGGCCGCCTGCAAAGACGGCTCAACCCGCGTCACTTTGGCGAGGTAGATGTTACCGCGAAGCTGTTTGCGGTTGGCGCTCTCGAAGTCGAATTCCTCGACGCGGTTGCCGCGCAGAACCACGACCCGGGTTTCCTCCGGGTGGGTCGCGTCGATCAGCATTTTGTCGGCCATAATAAATTCTCACTGAGGCTGCCGCCCGCGCGTGCGCGCGCAATGACGTCGCAAGGCGTCGGGGGCCGGCCTGATGGGTGTTGAGGGAATGGGGCGCGTGTTCACGCGAGTGCGCGGCGCGGTCCATGAGTATACGCGCCGGCGCGTTTGTTTCGCGCAAGCTTTGGACCTTGGTTTGCCGTTGCTGCATCAGTTGCAGCATGAATTTGCGACCCGTGCGCTACGGCCGCGCTTATCGAAGCGCCGCCGAGGTTTCTCGTCGCTTACGGTCGAAATGCGAGCGGCCCGCATGGCCGCCTGCTGATCCGGGTTGTCCTTCACAAGGGTTTCGGCTCGTTTCGCCGTCCGTTCGCCCAACTTCCTCGAGGGGGCGATCCTGGACAGGCGGGCCGGGGCCCGAACGCGGCACAACCGGAACTTTAACCGTCAGCAGACCCTACATACGGCGTGAAACCCGTGCTGGCAAGGGAGCTTATGCAGATCGGCCACAGCTTCACGCGGAAACCCCGTTTCGCTCAAGTTCCGTTAACCGGAGCGGGGCCTAATGGAGTAAAAGACGGCCAAATGGGTCCAGAATCGTGACACTCCGCAGAATAGCATTCGCCGCCTATGGCGTGCTGCTGCTCGGGTTACCGGCGGCTTTCGCCGCCGAGCCGGGCGTGAGCGTCCAGCACGCTCGCCGCGATCGAAGAATCGATGCCGGTGGCGAGCGATGTGCGGCTTGGCGGCAGCGACGACAAAGTGCGCTTTGTCGTCGATCTGTCGCGCAAGATCGATCTCGCCGTTTTCACGCTCGCCGATCCTTACCGGGTGGTGCTCGATCTGCCGCAGGTGGAGTTCAAGCTGCCGCCGAAAACCGGCGAGCATGGCCGCGGGCTGGTGAAGGCGTTCCGCTACGGCCTGGTCATGCGCGGCGGCTCGCGCATCGTGCTCGACACCAAGGGCCCGGTGAAAGTGGACAAGGCCTTCGTGCTGGAAGCGGCCAAAGGCCAGCCGGCGCGCCTCGTGCTCGATCTCTCCGCCACCGACCGCACGACATTCATGCGCAACATGTCGCTCGCCACCAAGCAGGTGCACACCGCGGCCGTGCGCAGCGAAATCCCGGCCGCCAACGAAAGCGGCGATCAGCGCCCGCTGATCGTGGTCGATCCCGGCCATGGCGGCATCGATACCGGCGCCAAGGCGCCGACCGGCGAGGACGAGAAGACCATCGTGCTCTCATTTGCGCTCACGCTGCGCGACAAGCTCGAGCGCACCGGCAAATACCGGGTGGCGATGACGCGCAGCGACGACACCTTCATCCCGCTCGGCGAGCGGGTGAGTTTTGCCCGCGCCCAGAAGGCCTCGCTGTTCGTCTCGATCCATGCCGATTTCATTCCGCGCCGCGAGGGCCAGGCCGCCGGCGCCAGCGTCTATACGCTCTCGGACAAGGCCTCCGACGAGGAGGCGGCCCAGCTGGCGGAAGCCGAGAACAAATCCGACGTGATCGCCGGCGTCGACCTTTCCAGCGAGCCCGATGACGTGGCCAATATCCTGATCGATCTCGCCCAGCGCGAGACCCGCACGTATTCGTCGCAATTCGCGCGCACGCTGGTGGGCGAGCTGAAAGCCACCACGAAGCTGCACCAACACCCCCTAAAGTCGGCGGGCTTCAAGGTGCTTAAAGCCCCGGACGTGCCCTCGGTGCTGGTGGAACTGGGCTACGTGTCCACCAAAGAGGATCTCGATCATCTTAAAGTCGCCGGTATGGCGCGCGCGCACGGCGGATTCGCTGGTGCAGGCGGTGGACACGTTTTTCGCGCCACGGCTGGCCGGCGCTGGAGCGCGCTGACATGCGGCAATGGCCTCAGTTTCAACATAAAACCGGGCCATCCCAGGGTCGGCCAAGCGTCTCGGCGGGAGGCGTCGGTCTTGGTGGCAGTGTTAACGAAAACCTGCCACGTTTGCGGGTCACGACGACGGCAGGCCGTGGTCGGGACGGGACCATTCGCGCATGAAATTCATCCTCCGGTTTTTAGGTTTCCTGTTCGCGGCGGGCACCATCCTGTTCGTGGTGGGCGTGGCGGGGGCTGCCGGGCTGTTGTGGCATTACTCCAAGGACCTGCCGGACTACTCGCAACTCCAGGACTACGAGCCGCCGGTGATGACGCGGGTGCACGCGGCCGACGGCTCGCTGGTGGCCGAATATGCGCGCGAGCGGCGGCTCTACATCCCGATCCAGGCGGTGCCGAAGCTGGTCATCCATGCCTTCCTCGCCGCCGAGGATAAGAACTTCTACGAACATGGCGGGCTCGATTTCACCGGCATTGCGCGCGCCGGTTTCAACTATTTGCAGAACTTCGGCTCTAATCGGCGCCCCCAGGGCGCTTCGACCATCACGCAACAAGTCGCCAAGAACTTCTTGTTGACGAACGAAGTTTCGCTCACGCGCAAGGTCAAGGAAGCGCTGCTGGCGCTCAAGATCGAGCGCACCTACAACAAAGACAAGATCCTCGAGCTTTACTTGAACGAGATTTATCTAGGCCTCGGCGCCTACGGGATCGCGGCCGCCTCGCTCGCTTATTTCGACAAGTCCGTGAACGAGCTCACCGCGGCCGATGCCGCATATCTCGCGGCATTGCCGAAGGCGCCCAACAACTATCACCCCTTCCGCCAGCGCGAGCGCGCGATCGAACGGCGCAACTGGGTGCTCGACCAGATGGCGGCCGACGGCTTCATCAAGACCGCCGATGCCGAGAATGCCAAGCGTCAGCCGCTTGGCGTGACGCAAAAGCCGACCGGCGCGCATATGTTTTCGGCCGAATATTTTGCCGAGGAAGTGCGGCGCGAACTCTATGACCGCTACAAAGAAAAGAAACTCTACGAGGGCGGGCTATCGGTACGCACGACACTCGATACCAAACTGCAAGTGCTGG
This sequence comes from uncultured Alphaproteobacteria bacterium, assembly GCA_963756805.1. GTDB lineage: Bacteria > Pseudomonadota > Alphaproteobacteria > Rhizobiales > Xanthobacteraceae > Pseudolabrys. The sequence goes on along the minus strand of CAVWPH010000006.1, from coordinate 114,840 downwards.
CGCGCAAAGTCCTGACCGAGGGCCTGGTGCATTACGATGAGGCGCAAGGCTGGCGCGGCGCAAGTCGCTAAGGTCGATGTGTCCGGCGACTGGGGCGTCAAGCTCGCCGAGGTCAAGGCGCTTTCAGATGTTGCCCCATGGCGGCTGGCGGTGGTGCTGGAGACCGGCGACAAGTCGGCTCGTATCGGCTTGCAGCCGAGCCGCGAGCCGGGCGGCAACGTCAGCAAGGAACGCGATGTCGGCATCGTGCCAATCGAAGGCGTGAAATGGGCCAAGACCAAAGGCCACGTGCCGAGCAAAGTCAGTCAGGTGCTTGAGCCAGGCGACGTGGTCTATGTCTCGCCGGCCAAGCTCGACGGCCAATACCGTCTGCAACAAGTGCCGGAAGTCTCCGGCGCCATGGTGGTGGAGGATCCCTGGACCGGCCGCGTGCTCGCCATGGTCGGCGGGTTCTCCTATGACCAGAGCCAATTCAACCGCGCAACCCAAGCGCTGCGCCAGCCCGGATCGTCCTTCAAGCCGTTTGTCTATGCGGCGGCGCTCGACAACGGCTACACGCCGTCGACTTTGGTGCTTGATGCGCCGCTCGAGATCGACCAGGGGCCGGGCCTGGGCGTGTGGAAGCCGGAGAACTACGAAGGCAACTTCTTCGGCCCCTCGACGCTGCGTTTCGGTATCGAGCATTCACGCAACGTGATGACCGTGCGCCTGGCGCAGGACATCGGCATGCCGATGATCGCGGATTATTCCAAACGCTTCGGCATCTATGACAATCTGCCGCCGTATCTGTCGTTTGCGCTCGGCGCCGGCGAGACCACGCTGCTGCGCATGGTCACCGGTTACGCGATGATCGATAACGGCGGCCGGCGCGTGAAGCCGACGCTGATCGACCGCATCCAGGACCGCTACGGCCACACCGTCTACAAGCACGACGAGCGCGAATGTATCGGCTGCGACGCCAAGAAATGGACCGACCAGCCGGAGCCATCGCTGATCGACCGGCGCGAGCAGGTGCTCGACCCGATGACCGCCTATCAAGTCACGTCGATGATGGAAGGCGTGGTGCTGCGCGGAACCGCCGCCGGCGTCGGCTTTCAGAAAGATGTCGGCAAGCCGGTCGCCGGCAAGACCGGCACCACCAGCGACTACAAGGACGCCTGGTTCATCGGCTTCACGCCCGACATCGTGGCCGGCGTCTATATCGGCTTCGACAAGCCGCGCTCGCTCGGCCGCGGCGAAACCGGTGGCGCGCTGGCAGCGCCGGTGGTCAAGAATTTCATGAAAGTGGCGCTCGCCGACAAGCCGGCGGTGCCTTTCCGCGTGCCACCGGGCATTAAGCTGATCCGCGTCGATCTCAAGACCGGCCTGCGCGCCGGGCCCGGCACCGAGCGGCCGATCCTGGAAGCCTTCAAACCCGGCACCGCGCCGCCCGACAATTATTCGGTGGTTGGCTACGACAACGGCAATCAGGTCCAGCCCGGCGGGCCGTCGAACCAACCGCGTTATTTCAGCACCGTGCCGCCCGATAGCGATCGAGCCGTGCGGTCGGGCACCGGCGGGCTCTATTGACCACGTGACGTTGCGCCAGTTGCGCTGGCGCCTGCGCACCGTTAAATCCCCGGCAACCAATTCAATAAGGGCCGCTTGGCGGCAATGGACATCGACATGCGCGCGGAAACCCAGAATCTCGTCGACGAGATCAAGCAGTCGCTCACGCTGCTGAGGAGGCATCTTTGACGTCGACACCGCGCAACGCCGGCTGGCCGAGCTAAACAAGGCGGCCGAAGACCCCACATTGTGGAACGACCAGGCGCGCGCGCAACGCGTGATGCGCGAGCGTGACGCGCTTGAGGATCAGCTCAAGGCCATCGGCCGCATGGAGCAGGAGCTCGACGACCAGCTCACGTTCCTCGAGCTGGGCGAGGCCGAAAAAGACGACAAGACCGTCAAGGACGCCGAGGCCGGCCTCAAACGGCTGAAGGTTGAAGTGGCGCGTCGCGAGCTTGAGGCGCTGCTCTCGGGCGAGGCCGACGCCAACGACGCTTATCTCGAAGTGCATGCCGGCGCCGGCGGCACCGAAAGCCAGGACTGGGCCGGCATGCTGATGCGCATGTATGTGCGCTGGGCGGAGGCGCACGGCTACAAAGTCGAGTGGCTCGAGGAATCCGAAGGCGAGGGCGCCGGTCTCAAGTCGGCGACGGTGACGATCAAGGGCCACAACGCCTATGGCTGGCTCAAGAACGAGGCCGGCGTGCACCGGCTGGTGCGCATCTCGCCATTCGACGCCAATGCGCGGCGGCACACTTCGTTTGCCAGTGTCGTGGTGTTTCCTGTGATCGACGACCGCATCAAGATCGAGATCAACGAGAACGACGTGCGCACCGACGTGATGCGCTCAAGCGGCGCCGGCGGCCAGCACGTCAACAAGACCGAGTCGGCGGTGCGGCTCACGCACATTCCCACCAATATCGTCGTGAAGGTGCAGCAGGACCGTTCGCAGCACCGCAACCGGGCGATGGCCTGGGACATGCTGCGTGCGCGACTGTTCGAAGCCGAGATGCGCAAGCGCGAGGAAAAGGCCGTGGCCGACCAGGCCGCCAAGACCGATATCGGCTGGGGCCATCAAATACGCTCTTACGTGTTGCAGCCCTATCAGATGGTGAAGGATCTTCGCACCGGCGTCTCGACGTCCGATACCGCCGGCGTGCTGGACGGCGACCTCGACCCGTTCATGCAGGCGGCGCTGGCGCAGAAGGCCTTCGGCGGCGGGCCGGATAAAGTCGAAGACGTCGAGTAGCGACTTTTCTTGAGCATGATCTTATCCGAAAACCGGTTCCCACTTTTCGGGATCATGCTCTAGCCCGCCAGCGCGCTGCCGAGCCGCACGCCGGCGCGCAGGAATTTCTGCGGATCGACCGCCTCGCCGTTGATGCGCGTCTCATAATGCAAATGCGGGCCGGTCGAGCGCCCGGTCGAGCCGATCTTGCCCACGGTCTCGCCGATGCGCACTTTTTGTCCGACCTTTACGTCGATTGCCGACAAATGGCCGTAGCGGGTCGCAAAGCCATTGCCGTGATCGATCTCCACCATATTGCCGTAGCCGCCCTCGCGGCCGGCAAGCTTGACGACGCCGTCGGCGGTGGCGCGCACCGGTTCGCCGATCTCGCCGCGCAGATCGATACCGGTATGCATGGCGGGTTTGCCGAGGAATGGATCGAGGCGCACGCCGAACGGTGAACTCATATCGACTTCGCCCGACACCGGCTTACGTATCGGAACGAACACAAGCGTGTGGGCATATTGGCCGATCTGCGCGCGCGCGACATTGATGCGGTAGATCTGGCGCTCGAACGTGCTGGCGCCCGAGTGCGGCGCTTTGAGCGCAACGAACGGACCGCCGGTGCCGGCCGGCGCCTGGCGCGGATCGACGCCGAGATCGGCGAGCACGCTGCGCATGCGGCGCGCTTTGCCGTCAACGCGCTCTTCCAGATCGGTGAGAGTTGCGGTCTGGCGGTGATCGACTTTGTCGAGGGAGGCCTGCACGCGCGCCAGATATCCCGTAAAGCCCGCCGCCATTGCTGGCGATGCGGGTCGCGGTCTCCGGCAGTTCGCGCGATTTAAGTCGCGCCTCGCGGTCGGGCGGGGCAACGAAAATTACCGTATCGCTGATCGGCGAGGGCTTGATCGCGCGCTCGACAGGCGCCGCCGGCGGCGGTGCCGCATGCGACGGCTTGATCGAGCCGGTAGAGCCAAGATCGCCTGCGAGCGCCGAGGAGCGCTGTTCCAGAACCGATTGCCGCTGCAACAGGCCGTTGAGCTTTTGCTCGAACTGTTCCTGGTCGAGCAATTGCCGGCTGGTGATGCGATCGACCTGCGCGCGCAATTCGGCGATGCGATCCTCATAAGCAAATTGCATTTCGGCCTGCCGACCGATGAGGCGCGTGAGCACGTCCTCGCGGAACGCGAAATAGGTGCCGGTCGCAATCGACCAGACCGCCATCACGACCAGCGTGCCGACCACAATCCAAAATGCGATCGGCCCGATGCGCACCTGGCGTCCGCCATGCACCAGCGTGTAGTCGCCATGGGAGCGGTGCACGTGGCGCGACACGGCAGCGGCCGATTGCGCGCGGGTCGGCGCAGGACGCGGTACGGCATAGTCGGCCGTCGGGTAATACGAGGGGGAGGGATGGGACATCGACACTCTCCGCCGGTCCGGCCGTGCTTGAGCCGGCGGCCCCGGAACTTGGCGTCGATATCAATCTGATATGGTTAAGAAATCGGAAATCCCTGTGTGCTAGAGCAGTAATTCACCTGAAAATGGAGGGGATTACAAAGCGCGCGCCGCCTCCAACACCTCCTCGGCATGGCCCGGCACGGCAACCTTCGGCCAGACGCGGGCAATACGGCCGGTACCGTCGATCAGAAATGTCTTGCGGAACACACCCATGTATTTGCGCCCGTACATCGATTTCTCGCCCCAGGCCCCGTACGCTTCCAGCATCTTTTTCGAACTCGTCGGACCCGAGCGCGATCTTCAACTTATGCTTGGATTTGAATTTGTCCTGCGCCGAAACGGAATCGGCCGAGACCCCGAGGATGTCGGTATTGGCTTTGTCGAAAGCGGCGCGTAACGCGGAGAAAGCGATGGCTTCCTTGGTGCACCCCGGCGTGTCGGCTTTCGGATAGAAATAGAGGACCAGATTGCGCCCCTTAAAATCCTTCAGCGAAACCTTGGTTCCGCCATCGCGCGCCAGGCTAAACGTCGGGGCCTTGGCACCCGCGGCAAGGTCTCGCACCATATGCCTTCCTTTCGTCGTTTTCGACCGGTCAATGGTGGCAATGCCATTTGCGCCGGGGGGGCGCAAGCGGTTCCAGGACCATGTGCCACGGGTCCGCTTCGGATAGTGTTTGGCGGACGGCAGGACACGCGTCGAGCGACGCGCAATGCGGCGGACGAGGGGCGCCCATTAGGGCATGACAACCAGCCAGCGCACTCCTAAAGCTCCGGTCCATCACGCTGCTGGCGGAAGTCACGCGGCGCATCATCCGCATCACCTTCACCATCATCAAGACGCTCATTACGCCACTCACGATCAAGCGGCCCATGAGTTCAGGCCGCCGGCGCTGGGGCCACGTGCGCCGCGGCATCGTCCGGTTTTTCCGCCGGCGCATGGTGCGGCGAATTTTTTGGGCGACGACGCTCACATTCGCCATCGGCGTGACCGGCGTGGTCGCTTTGTGGTGGCGCTTGTCGAATGGCCCGATCGAGTTTGACCTGGCGACGCCATGGCTGAAGGCCGCGATCGAGCAAAACTTCGGCAGTGATCGCACCGTCGTGGTCGGCGGCACTCAGATTGAGCGCGATGAAAACGGCCGCGCGTCCTTGCGTCTGCGCGATATCGTCGTGCGCGACAAAGACGGCACGATCGTTGCGAGCGCGCCGAAGGCGGAAGTTGGCCTTTCAGGCATAAGCCTGCTGCACGGCGAAGTACGCGCGGTGAGCCTCAATCTGGTGGGCGCCGAAATGGCGGTGCGCATCGAGAAGGACGGCGGCGTCACCGTATTCGCCGGCGCCGACAAACGGCCCATCGCAACCGCGATGCCGGCGCCGACAACGGCGCAACGCGGCGACGCGGTCGACTCCATCGTGCCGCGCGGGCCCTTGCGTTCGGGCGTCAAGGACGTTGCCGGCATTCTGGCCTGGATCGACGGCCTCGGCGCCACTGGATTGGCCGGTCACGATTTACGCGAGCTCGGTCTCAAGAATGGCAACCTCACCGTTGACGACGTTCGTAACGGCAAGCATTGGCAATTCACCAAGATCAATGTGAGCCTGACGCGGCCGCCGCAGGGCGGCGTCACTTTTCGTCTGGCGTCTGAAAATCCGGAACGACCCTGGGTGCTGAGCGCCGCCATGCGCCCGCTCGGCGACGGCGTACGCGCGGTCGGAATTGAAGCGCGCCATGTTTCGTCGCGCGACATTCTGCTCGCCATGCGCCTTAATGAAGGCGACTACGAAACCGACCTGCCGCTGTCGGCGAGCGTGCGCGCGGAAATTGCCGACGACGGATCGTTGCTGCAAATGCAGGGCCAGCTCATCGCGGACAGCGGCATCATCATCGATCGCCAAAATGAAAAGGCCAATATCAAGATTGACCGTGCCGACGTGCGCTTCAGTTGGGATCCGCAGCACCGCGGCCTGGTCATACCGTTCCAGATCCATTCCGGCGGCAATCAGTTCACCATGCAGGCCATTCTCGCATCGCCGCGCGATAAGAGCGGGGTCTGGAATTTGACCGTCGGGCGCAGCGACGCGGTGATCGATCCGGTCATTTTGGCCGCGTCGGGATCGAGCGATCAGGAGGGATTTGCCTTGAACCGCGCGACCGTGCGGGCGCGGATCGATACGGTGAACAAACGTATTAATCTCGATCAGGGCGATTTCAGCCGCGTCGATACCAGGCCCACGCATAATGTCGGCATCGCCGTCACCGGAAGTCTCGATTATTCCGGCGCAGTCCCGCATCTGGCTTTCGGTTTTGCCGGCACGCGCATGCCGGTGGCGGTGCTCAAGCGGATGTGGCCGATATTCGCGGCCACCGACGTGCGCGAGTGGGTGGATAAGCATGTATCCGGCGGCACGGTTGAGCGCGTGGTGATTGCCGGCAATGCGCCGCTGCCGACTTTCAAGACCAATGGCCCGCCGCTGCCCGACGACGGCATGACAATCGACGTCGTCACCAGCGGGACGAATGTGCAGCCGCTGGAAATACTGCCGGCGATTCACGACGCCGATCTCACGGTTCGCGTCGTCGGCCGCAACGTCAATGTGAGCCTCGGCCGCGGCACCGTGGAAATGGAGCAGGGGCGCAAGCTTTCCGTCACCAGCGGAATATTCGTTGTGCCGGACACGTTTCCAAAGCCTGCGCCGGCGCATGTGAGCTTCCGCGTCGACGGCAGCGTGCCGGCGACGGCCGCCTTGCTGGCCAGCGATGCCTTGCGCGGGCAAACCGCGGTCGCGCTTGATCCGGCTTCGAGCCGCGGCAATGTCGCGGCCCAGGTCGCGGTCAATCTGTTCGTCGGGCGCAACGTTCGTAAGGACTCCTCGAATTACACCATCACCGCCGACCTCACCAATTTCGCCGCCGACAAGCTGCTGCTGGGGCGCAAGGTCGAAGCCTCCACGTTGCGGGTGAGCGCCTCGCGCGACGGTTACGAGGTCAAAGGCGACGTCAAGATCAACAGCACGCCGGCCGCGATCGTCCTGACCAAGACCGCGGGTGTCCCCAACGCCATTCTGCGTATGCATGCGACGGTGGATGAGGCCGCGCGGCGCCGGCTTGGCGTGGATTTCGGCGATACCGTCACCGGTTCGATCCCCGTCAAGGTCAACGCCGAGATCAACAACGATTCCCCCGAAGTGCGCATGAGCGTGGATGCCGATCTCACGCAGGTGAAGATCGACAATCTGCTGCCGGGCTGGGTGAAGCTGGCCGGCAGGCCGGCACGCGCCAGCGGCACGCTGGTGCGCAATGGCAAGGACATACGCTTCGACGATGTCACCATCACCGGCGCCGGGCGCGACGGTGAAGGGATCGGTCGAGATCGACGATCAGAGCGAAATCGTGTCGGTGAATTTCCCGGTGTTCAGTCTGTCGGACGGCGACAAGGTCACGCTCAAGGCCGATCGCGGCAGCGACGGCGTCTTGCGCGTGGCGATGCATGGCGATGTCTATGACGGCCGCAGTTTCGTGAAGGCTTCGCTCGCCGGTCACGCGCCGGAAAAGAAAGCAGAAGCAGGCCGACCTCGATCTCGACATCAAAATCGGCACCGTCGCCGGCCATAACGGCGAAACGCTACGCGGCCTCGAACTCAAGCTGCAGCGCCGCAGCGGCCACATCCGGCAATTCTTGCTGAAGGCGAAGATTGGCCGCGACACAGTGCTCAACGGCGATCTGCGTCTGCGCGCCAGCGACAATCACCAGGTGGTCTACTTCGAGACCGAGGACGCCGGCGCGCTGTTCCGCTTCACCGACATGTATCCGCGCATGTTCGGCGGGCAAATGTGGGTGGCGATGGATCCGCCGACGCAGGATCAGGCGCCGCAGGTCGGCACCCTCAATATCCGCAATTTCGTCGTGCGCGGCGAGCCGGCGCTCGACCGCGTCGTCGCCGGCGCGCCGGGCGAGAAACACGGCAGCGTGCAATTCAGCGAGCTGCGCTCCGAATTCACGCGCTTTCCCGGCCGCATGGCGGTGCGCGACGGCATTGTGCGCGGGCCGCTGGTGGGCGTGACGGTCGAGGGCCAGGTCGATTACGCTAAAGAACTCAATACATCTGCGTGGCACGTTTGTGCCGTTCTACGGCCTCAACAATATGTTCGGGCAATTGCCGATCGTCGGGTTCTTCCTCGGTGGCGGCGGCAACAGCGCCAACGAGGGGCTGCTCGGCATTACCTATGAGGCCACCGGATCGCCGAGTGCGCCGCGCATTACGGTCAATCCGGTGACGGCGATCGCGCCGGGCCTGTTGCGCAAATTCATCCCGTCGCCGGGCAGTTTCGACAAGAATTTTATTCCGCCGACGCGGTAAAAATCACGCCGGCTTGAGCAGAACGTGCTGCTTCTTGCCGAGCGACAGCTTGATGACGCCGTCGGCATTAATATCTTTTTCGCCGATCACGTGCTTGTCGCTGGTGATACGCACGTCATTGACCGAGACGGCGTTGTTGGCGATGGCGCGCCGCACCTCGCCGTTTGAGGTCGCAAGGCCGGCGCTGACAAATGCGGTCAAAATACCGAGACCCGCGCTGACATCCTTGCGCGCAATGGCAACGCTCGGCAGCGTGAGCGAGGTCGCGCCTTCCTCAAACGTCTTGCGTGCGGTCTCGGCTGCCTGATCGGCCGCCGCGCGGCCATGCACGAGGGCGGTGGACTCGGTGGCCAGCACTTTCTTCGCCTCGTTCATCTCCTGGCCCTTGAGGGCTGCAAGGCGCGCGATCTCGTCGAGCGGCATCGTCGTGAACAGCTTCAAAAAGCGCGCGACGTCGCCATCCTCGGTGTTGCGCCAATATTGCCAGTAGTCGTAAGGGCTCACGAGATCGGCGTTGAGCCAGACCGCGCCGGCGGCGGTCTTGCCCATCTTGGCGCCGGACGATGTGGTGATCAGCGGCGCGGTGAGCGCGAACAGCTGCGCGTTCATCATGCGGCGGCCGAGATCGATGCCGCTGACGATGTTGCCCCATTGATCCGAGCCGCCCATTTGCAGAATACATTTGTGGCGCTTGTGCAGCTCGACGAAGTCGTAGGCCTGCAACACCATGTAATTGAATTCCAGGAACGAAAGCTCCTGCTGGCGGTCAAGCCGCAGCTTCACCGAGTCGAAGGCCAGCATGCGATTGACCGAGAAGTGCCGGCCGACGTCGCGCAGGAAATCGATGTAGTTGAGCGTGTTCAGCCAATCGGCATTGTTGGCCATGATGGCATTGCCGCCGCCGCCCTCGAATTTGAGGAACTTGGAGAAGACGGCGCGGATGCCTTTGAGGTTTGCCTCGATATCGTCGCTGGTGAGAATGCGCCGGCTCTCGTCCTTGCCGGACGGATCGCCCACGCGCGTGGTGCCGCCGCCCATCAGCGCGATCGGCTGGTGGCCGGTCTGCTGCATCCAGTACAGCATCATGATCGGCAACAGCGAGCCGACATGGAGCGAAGCCGCGGTGCAATCGAAGCCGATATAGGCGGTGATACTGCCCGATTTAGCCAGTGCATCCAGCGCGTCGGGTTCCGACACCTGGTGGATGAAGCCGCGCTCGGCGAGGGTATTAAGGAAATCGGATTTATAGGCGCTCATGGTCGATCTCAGGCCGCGGACTTGTCGTATTCGTGTGGCGCGTGGTGTAACAGGTTGGCCGAATAAATGAAGGGGTTACGCGTTGGGGGTGGTGCGGGCAATCGGGTTGATGAGCGGGACCTCGCTCGACGGCGTCGATGTGGCGCTCATCGAAACCGATGGCGAGCGCCTGCCTGCCTTTGGGCCGGCTGGTTACCGGGCCTATAGCGAGGGCGAGCGGGCTTTGCTGCGCCAGGCCTTGCAGGAGGGCGCGGATTTGCGCGACCGCAACGCCCGCCCGGGTGTGCTGGCGCGAAGCGGACGCCTTTGTCACGCGCGTGCACGCCGAGACGGTGGAAGAATTTCTGGCCCGCGAGAAAATCGACCGGGCGAGCGTCGCCATTGTCGGCTTTCACGGACAGACTGTGCTGCATCGACCGAGTGAAAAGCTGACCGTGCAAATCGGCGACGGCGCGGCGCTGGCGCGGCGGCTTAAAATTCCGGTGGCCTATGATTTCCGTGCGCGCTGATGTGGCCGCCGGCGGGCAGGGCGCGCCGCTGGTGCCGGTGTTCCATCAGGCGCTGGCGCGCGACTTGAAACGGCCGCACCCGATCGCCGTGCTCAATGTCGGCGGCGTCGCTAATGTCACTTATGTCGATGGCGGCGATCCGGTCGCCTGCGACACCGGTCCGGGCAATGCGCTGATCGACGATTTCATGCGCGCGCGCACGGGCGCGCCTTACGACAATTACGGTGACGTGGCGGCGACCGGCAAACCGAACCAGGCCTTCATCGACAATGTGCTGGCTGACGGATTTTTCATGCTCAAGCCGCCGAAGTCGCTCGACCGCAATGCCTTCGCATTCACCAATATCGGCCTGCCGGATTTTTCAGTGCCCGATGGCGCTGCGACTTTGTCGGCGCTTACCGTGCAAGCTGTCGGCCGCGTTGTCGCGAATTTGCCCTCAGCGCCCAAGGCCTGGATTGTTGGCGGCGGCGGCGCGCGCAACCGCACATTGATGAAAATGCTGAAAGAACGGCTGGCGCCGGCAACGGTGGAGACCGCCGATGAAGCCGGCTGGTCAGCCGACGCGCTCGAAGCGCAGGCTTTTGCTTTTTTGGCGGTGCGCACGCTCAATGGCTTGCCGATTACGTTTCCTGCCACCACCGGCGTCAAGCAGCCGATGCCGGGCGGCGTGGTCGCTAATCCTTAGCGGCGCTTGCGCGAGGGCCGGGTTTTCTTCTTCAAGAACGCCGCGCAAAACGCGGCCTCGAATGCCCGATAGTCGTTGGTGATCTCTTCGCCCTTGCGGATATTGCCGCGGGCGATGACGTAGCCATTGTGGAAATCGGTGTTGGGATTTTCCGAATGGTTCATGAAGGTGTCGTAGTCCATGGACAAAAGTATTTCCTTTTTCCATTGGTAGCCGTGCAGCTTGATGTAATCGCGCGCGGGCTTGGGCAATTTGGCGAGGCGCTTGCGCGTGTAATAGCGGTCGAAGCCGAAAACAAAGCGCCAGATCTTGGTGCCTTTGCGGATCGTCTCTCCGGCAAAAACGCCGAGGCCGTGAATCCGGCTTTTATCGAGATAGGTTTTAACGAGCAGCATGAATCACCACCCGCCAAGCATAGCAATTGTTGCGATTTCGGCTAGGCCGCGCTCGGCTTGCGCTCGGTTTTCAGACGCTTGTCGAGATAGGCGCTGATATTGGTGAGCAGCGGCTCGACCTTGCCGTCAAAGAAATGGTTGGCGCCCTGGATCACCTTCTGCTCGATGATGATGCCCTTTTGCGTCTTGAGCTTCTCCACCAGCGTGTTGACGTCCTTGGCCGGCACCACCGCATCCTTGTCGCCATGAATGATCAGGCCCGAGGACGGGCAGGGCGCCAGGAACGAGAAATCGTAGAGATTGGCCGGCGGGCAGATCGAGATGAAGCCTTCGATCTCGGGCCGGCGCATCAGCAGTTGCATGCCGATCCAGGCGCCGAACGAAAAGCCGGCGATCCAGCAGCTCTTGGCCTCCGGATTGATGGTCTGCGCCCAGTCGAGCGCTGCCGCCGCATCGGACAATTCGCCGGTGCCGTGATCGAAATTGCCTTGGCTGCGGCCGACGCCGCGGAAATTGAAGCGCAGCGCCGAGAAGCCGCGATGCACGAAGGCGTAATAGAGCTGGTAGATGATCTGATGATTCATCGTGCCGCCGAATTGCGGATGCGGATGCAGCACGATCGCGATCGGAGCGTTCTTCTGGCGCGCCGGGTGGTACCGGCCTTCGATCCGGCCGGCGGGGCCGGTGAAAATGACCTCAGGCATGGCTATCGACCTCGATCCAATCTCGCCGCGGCAATGTCTGGCTAGGCGTTTGCGCCTGGCTTAGGCCCAATGGAACCATTGTTTAGAATGATTCTAAATATGGTGATTTCCGCTGCGCGGCACCGCGGCACGCGCTATAAGCGCCTCAGTGTTCGCGGGCTTCTAACACGACCACCAGGGCAAAAAGCAAGCTTTTTGCGGGGTCTAGGCCCAGAACGGTAAGCAGGTACTGACAAGAACCATGGCTGATCGCGCCTACTTCGATTGGAATGCCACCGCGCCGCTGCGGGCGGAGGCGCGCGCGCTCATGAGCGCGGCGCTGGAGCTGACCGGCAATGCCTCCTCGGTCCATGCCGAGGGCCGCGCCGCCCGCCGTCTGGTGGAAGAGGCGCGCCAGCAGGTCGCCAATCTGGTCGGCGCTGAAGCAAAGAATATTACGTTCACCTCAGGGGCGACCGAAGCCAACATGCTGGCGCTCACGCCGGCGCTGGAAATCGGCGGACGCAAAGAACCGCGCGACAGACTTTTCGTCTCGGCAATCGAACATCCTTCAGTGCTTTGCGGCGGACGATTTGCCGCCGACGCAGTCGAGAAATTGCCGGTCAGCGGCGACGGCGTGGTCGATGTTAATGCTCTTAGAAGCGCCATTGCTCGGAGCGAGCGTCCGCTTGTGTCGGTGATGCTCGCCAATAACGAAACCGGCGTGATCCAGCCGATCCCTGAAATTGCCGACATCGTGCATGCTGCTGCCAGGCGTGCTGCATGTGGACGCGGTGCAGGCGCCCGGGCCGCATCGATTGCCGCATCGAGACCTTGCGCGCCGATCTCATGACCATCTCCGCCCATAAGTTCGGCGGCCCGCAAGGCGTGGGCGCGCTGATCCGCCGCGGCGACATCCATATCGCCGAGCCGTTGATCAAAGGCGGCGGCCAGGAGCGCTATTTGCGCGCGGGAACCGAGAACGTCGCCGGCATTGCCGGCTTCGGCGCCGCGGCGGCCGCGGCCGCAGGCCTTGCGCGACGCACCACGCATGGCGGCCTTGCGCGACCGGCTTGAGGCCGGCCTCAAGGCTTGCGACCCCGCAGGCCGTGATCTTCGGCGCGCAACGTCGCCACGCCTGCCCAATACGACCTTGTTTGCGGTTCCCGGCGTCAAGGCGGAGACGGCGATAATCGCCTTCGATCTCAAGGGTATAGCGGTATCCTCCGGGTCCGCTTGCTCGTCCGGCAAGGTGCAGGCCTCCAGCGTCTTGGCGGCCATGGGCGTGGAACCGGCACTTTCGCGCGGCGCGGTGCGCGTCAGCCTCGGCTGGAGCACCACCGAGGCCGAGGTCGAACGCTTCCTGGAAACTTGGAATATGCTCGCGGAATCACTAGTTAAAGGGAGACGCGGCATCGCCGCCTGAGGCGGCAAAACGCGAAGCCCATCAGTTCAACCGATTAGGGAAAAGCTAGCGAAAACCGCTAAGCCACCATAACCGACAAATCCAACCCGCGGTCCTTGCAACCGTGAGCGGAGGGAAGCATGCCGGCCGTACAAGAGACCGTCGATCGGGTCCGACAGATCGACGTTGACCAATACAAATACGGGTTCGTCACCGATATCGAATCCGAGAAGGCCCCCAAGGGGCTGTCGGAAGACACCGTCCGCTTCATCTCGGCCAAGAAGAACGAGCCGGCGTGGATGCTTGAGTGGCGGCTGGAAGCCTTCAAGCGCTGGCTGACCATGCGCGAGCCGACCTGGGCGCGCGTCGATTATCCGAAGATCGATTACCAGAACGCCTATTATTATTCGGCGCCAAAACAGAAAAAGACCATCGGCTCGCTCGACGAGGTCGATCCGCAAATTCTGGAAACCTACAAGAAGCTCGGCATTCCGCTGCGCGAGCAGGAAATGCTGGCCGGCGTGGTGCGCCCGGAAGGCGAGCGGCGCGTCGCGGTCGATGCGGTGTTCGACAGCGTTTCGGTCGCCACCACCTTCAAGGAAGAACTCAAGCGCGCCGGCGTGATCTTCATGCCGATGTCGGAAGCAATCCGCGAGCATCCCGATCTGGTGAAGAAATATCTGGGCTCCGTGGTGCCGGTGACCGACAATTTCTTTGCGACATTGAATTCGGCGGTGTTCTCCGACGGCTCGTTCGTCTACGTGCCGCCGGGCGTGCGCTGCCCGATGGAGCTGTCCACCTATTTCCGCATCAACGAGCAGAATACCGGCCAGTTCGAGCGCACGCTCATCATCGCCGACAAGGGCGCCTACGTGAGCTACCTCGAAGGCTGCACCGCGCCGATGCGCGACGAGAACCAGCTGCATGCCGCCGTGGTCGAACTCGTGACCCACGACGACGCCGAGATCAAATATTCGACGGTGCAGAATTGGTATCCGGGCGACGCCGACGGCAAAGGCGGCATCTTCAACTTCGTCACCAAGCGCGGCGACTGCCGCGGCAAGAATTCCAAGATTTCCTGGACGCAGGTCGAGACCGGCTCGGCCATCACCTGGAAATATCCGAGCTGCATCCTGCGCGGCGACAATTCACGCGGCGAGTTCTATTCGATCGCCATCTCGAATGGCCGCCAGCAGGTCGATAGCGGCACCAAGATGCTGCATCTGGGCAAGAACACCACCAGCCGCATCATCTCCAAGGGCATCGCGGCCGGAAAATCCAACAACACTTATCGCGGGCTGGTGACGGCGCACCGCAAGGCGACCAATGCGCGCAACTTCACCAATTGCGATTCGCTTTTGATCGGCGATCAATGCGGCGCCCACACGGTGCCTTACATCGAAGCGAAGAATTCCTCCGCCGTGTTCGAGCATGAAGCCACCACCTCCAAGATTTCCGAGGACATGCTGTTCTATTGCCGCCAGCGCGGCATGTCGGCGGAGGAGGCGACCGCGCTCGTGGTCAACGGCTTCGTCAAGGATGTGTTGCAGCAGTTGCCGATGGAATTCGCGGTCGAGGCGCAGAAGCTGATTTCGATCTCGCTGGAAGGAAGCGTGGGCTGATGTCGGTCAAGCGCATCTGGCACGGATGGACGACGCGGGATAATGCGCAGGCTTATCAGGACCTGCTGCAGACCTACGTCTTTCCGAGTATCGAGGCAAAGCGCGTCAAGGGCTATCGCGCAATCGAGTTGCTGCGCAAACCTGCCGGCGAAGAGGTTGAATTCGTCACCATCATGACGTTCGACGACATTGACGCGGTGAAGGCGTTTGTCGGCGAGGATTATGAAACCGTCTATGTGCCGGAGCGCGCGCGGGCGGTGCTGAAACGCTTCGACCAGAAGTCGAAACATTACGATCACATCGAAACAAGAAACTATTGAGTGAAAAATGTCACTGCTTGAAGTCAAAAATCTGCATGTCGAGATCGAGGGCAAGAAAATCCTCAACGGTCTCACCCTGACCGTCGAGAAGGGCCAGGTCGCGGCCATCATGGGCCCGAACGGCTCCGGCAAGTCCACGCTCGCATATGTGCTGGCCGGGAAGGACAATTACAAAGTCACCGAGGGCGAAGTTCTGCTCGACGGCGAGAGCATCCTCGGCATGGCGCCGGACGAGCGCGCCGCCAAGGGCGTGTTTCTGGCGTTCCAGTACCCGGTCGAAGTGCCGGGCGTCGCCACCATGACCTTCCTGCGCACCGCGCTCAACGCGCAGCGCAAGACCCGCGGCGAGAAGGAATTGTCCACGCCGGAATTCATCAAGCTGGTGCGCGAGACCTCGACGCGGCTCGGCATCGACCAGGAGATGCTGCGCCGAAGCGTCAATGTCGGCTTCTCCGGCGGCGAAAAGAAGCGCAACGAGATTTTGCAGATGGCGATGTTGCAGCCGCGGCTTGCGGTGCTGGACGAAACCGATTCCGGTCTCGACATCGACGCGCTCAAGATCGTCGCCGAAGGCGTCAACCGTTTGCGCACGCCCGAGCGCTCGATGGTGGTGATCACGCATTATCAGCGGCTGTTGAATTACATCGTGCCCGACGTGGTGCATGTGATGGCCAAGGGCCGCGTGGTGAAATCCGGCGGCAAGGAGCTGGCGCTTGAGCTCGAGGCCACCGGCTATGCGCAATTTGCCGGCGAGGCGGCCTAAACCATGAATGCCGAAGTCCGTGCCATGAAAACCCCGGCCGAGCAGGCGCTGGCGAAGACCTTTGCCTCGGCGCGCGAGCAGCTGCCCGGCAAAGGCGCGCTGGCGAAATTGCGCGAGCACGCTTTCGAGCGCTTCGACGCGCAGGGCCTGCCGCACCGCCGCGTCGAGGAATGGAAATACACCGATTTGCGCGCGCTCATGCGCGACGCTTATCCGCTGGCCGCGCCGCCCGATGCGGCCGCGAAAGCCCACGGCAAAAGCGCCGGCAAGCTGCTGGCCGGGATCGATGCCCGCCGGCTGGTGTTTGTTGACGGCGTGTTCGTGCCGGAATTGTCCGATCTTTCGCCTGAAGCCGGGGCTGACCATCGGCTCCATGGCCGATGCGCTCGCCAAAGGCGATGCGCTGGTTGCCAATGTCGGCAAGACGGTCGAGACCGACGATGTCGCGGTCGCGCTCAATACCGCGCTGATGGGCGACGGCGCGGCGATTCAGGTCGCCGCCGGCACCAAGCTCAAGCGCGCGATCCATCTGGTGTTTGCGGCCGGCAGCGACAAGCCAAGCTCGGCCTTCATCCGCTCGCTGGTGACGATCGGCAAGGGCGCGCACGTGATGCTGCTCGAAAGCCACGAGAGCGGCGCCTCCCAGGTCAATACCGCGCTCGAACTGGCCGTTGGCGAAGGCGCGCAGGTCGATCATGTGAAGACCACGCAGGCGCAAGGCTTGCATGTCTCGAGCCTGATGGCCTCGATTGGCGCCAACGCCACCTTCAACAGTTTCTCCTTCAACGCCGATGCGCAGCTGGTGCGCAACCAGATGTTCGTGCGCTTTGCCGGCGAGGGCACCAAGGGCGCCATTCGCGGCGTCAGCCTGCTCAAGGGCAAGGAACACGTCGATACGACGCTTTTGATCGATCATGCGGCGGGCCACTGCGAAAGCCGCGAGCAGTTCAAGGCGGTGCTCGACGATGAAAGCCGTAGCGTTTTCCAGGGCAAGATCGTGGTGCGCCAGCATGCGCAAAAGACCGACGCCAAGATGATGACGCGCGCGTTGTTGCTTTCGGACGAAGCGGAAGCCGACAACAAGCCGGAGCTGGAAATCTTTGCCGACGACGTGGTCTGCGGCCATGGCGCCACGGTTTCGGCGCCCGACGAGACGCTCAAATTCTATCTGATGTCGCGCGGCATCCACGAGAAGGAAGCCGAAGCCTTGCTGGTGCAGGCCTTCATCGGCGAGGTGATCGAGGAAGTTTCCAACGAAGCCATCCGCGAGGCGCTGATGTTTGCCGCGCTGAAGTGGCTGGGAACGCGGGGTTGACCATGCATCCGGCGGTCAGCAACGGCTCCTATGACGTCGCCAAAATCCGCGCGGATTTTCCCGCGCTGGCGATGAAGGTCTATGGCAAGCCGCTGGTCTATCTCGACAACGCAGCGTCCGCGCAAAAGCCAAAGCAGGTGCTCGACCGCATCCAAAGAGCCTATACCGAGCAATACGCCAACGTGCATCGCGGCCTGCATTTCCTCGCCAATGAGGCGACGGAAGCTTATGAGGGCGCGCGCGAAACCGTGCGGGCGTTTCTCAACGCCGAGCGCAAGGAAGAGATCATCTTCACCCGCAACGCCACCGAGGCGATCAATCTGGTCGCCTATACGTTCGGCCACGAACGCATCAAGGCCGGGCGACGAAATCGTGCTCTCGATCATGGAGCACCATTCCAATATCGTGCCGTGGCATTTCCTGCGCGAGCGCCAGGGCGCGGTGATCAAATGGGCGCCGGTCGACGATGAAGGCAATTTCCTGATCGACGAATTCGAGAAGCTGCTTTCCCCGCGCACCAAGATGGTGGCGATCACGCAGATGTCGAACGCGCTCGGCACCGTGGTGCCGGTGAAAGAAGTCATCAAGCTCGCGCATGCGCGCGGCATTCCGGTGCTGGTCGATGGCTCGCAGGCCGCCGTCCACATGGACATCGACGTGCGCGATCTCGATGCCGATTTTTACGTCATCACCGGGCATAAGCTTTATGGCCCGACCGGGATCGGCGTGCTCTACGGCAAATACGCCCATCTTGCCGCCATGCCGCCGTTCAATGGCGGCGGCGAGATGATCCAGGACGTGTTCGAGGACCGCATCACGTATGGCGAGCCGCCGCACCGTTTCGAGGCCGGCACGCCGCCGATCGTGCAGGCGATCGGGCTAGGCGCTGCCATCGATTACGTGAACTCGGTCGGCAAGCCGCGCATCCGCGCGCATGAGGGCACGCTGGTCAAATACGCGCATGAGCGGCTGGGCGCGATCAATTCGCTGCGCATCATCGGCAAGGCCAAAGACAAAGGCCCCATCGTCTCGTTCGAGATCAAGGGCGCGCATCCGCACGATGTCGCGACCATCATCGACCGTTCGGGCGTCGCCGTGCGCGCCGGCACCCATTGCGCGATGCCGCTGCTCGCGCGCTTTGGCGTCACCGCCACGTGCCGCGCGTCATTTGCCATGTACAATACGACGGACGAGGTGGACGCGCTTGCGGCCTCGCTCGCCAAGGCGCAGGAATTTTTCGCATGAGTGACGACATGACTGACGATAAGCCCGCAGCAGACACCGCCGCCGTATCGGAACGGCCGCCGGAAAACGCCGCCGTGACCGGCTCCTCGGCCTTGCCGCAGGACGAACTGTACCGGCTGACCGACGAAATTATCGCCGGGCTTAAAACCGTCTACGATCCGGAAATCCCGGCCGACGTCTACGAGCTTGGACTGATTTACAAGATCGACATCGGCGACGACCGCGCGGTCAAGATCGACATGTCGCTGACCTCGCCCAATTGCCCGTCGGCGCAGGAACTGCCGATCATGGTGGAGAACGCGGTCTCCAGCGTGGCCGGCGTGAAGGAAACCAAGGTGGAAGTAGTGTGGGATCCGCCCTGGGACCCGAGCCGGATGTCGGATGAGGCGCGGCTTGTGCTCAATATGTGGTAATGTGCCGACAAGCGCTTAAGATAGGATTCGATGACCATGGCAACGCCAAGACCCCGACCCCAAGTGATGCGGCTGACCGATGCCGCGGCGCTGCGCATCAAGGATGTGATGGCGCGCGCGGAGCAGCCGGTTGCCGGCGTGCGCGTCGGCGTCAAGAACGGCGGCTGCGCCGGCATGGAATACACCATGGAATATGCGCTGGCCGCCAACCCGACCGACGAAGTGGTCGAGGACAAGGGCGTCAAGATTTTGATCGATCCGAAGGCGGTGCTGTTTTTGCTCGGCACCGAGATGGACTACAAGACCGAGAAGCTGTCGGCCCAGTTCATCTTTAAAAATCCGAACCAGACCGGCGCCTGCGGCTGCGGGGAGAGCGTGCAGCTAACGCCGGCCAAGGACGCGGCGGAATAATTTTCGCCGTCAGGCCACCTGCGTGGCGGGAGCGCTGCCGGCGGTGACTTCCGGATCGGTCTCGCACATCACCCGATTGCGGCCATGGCGCTTGGCGGCGTAGAGGCAGCCGTCGGTGCGCTCGATCAGCGATTGCGCCGTGTCGGCTTTGTGCAAGGTCGCGACCCCGATCGAAATGGTAACGCGGCCGAGATGCTCGCCGGTCGAGCGCTTCATCAATTCCTTGGTCATCACCGCGCGGCGGATGTGATCGCCGACCGTGATCGCCGAGCGCAGCACCGTGTCGGGCAGGATGACGGCGAATTCCTCGCCGCCGTAGCGGGCGGCGGTGTCCTGGCCCTTGACGTTCTGCTTCACCGACATCGCCACCAGGCGCAGCACCTGGTCGCCGGTCAGATGGCCGAAGCTGTCGTTGAAATTCTTGAAATGGTCGATGTCGGTCATCATCAGCGACAGCGCCTCGTTCTTGGCGCGCGCGTCGGCGATGGCCTCTTCCAGGGTGGTGTCGAAGAATTTGCGGTTGGCGAGCTGGGTCAGCGGATCGGTCAGGCTTTCGTTGCGCACGACTTCGAGGTTGACCTGCAGCTCGTTGATCTCCTGCTTGGAGGCGTTGAGCCGCTCTTCGAGCTTCTGGTTGGAGACTTCCATGTCCTTGGCGGTCTGCACCAGGCTTTCGACGATGGAGCGCAGGCCTTCGCGGTCCTTCGAATTGCCGATCTTCTCGCTCATGCCGGCGAGGCTTTCGGTGTAGCTGTTGGCGGAGCCGGCGGCGGCGTCGATCATCGCCATGACCTGCTCGATCTCGCCGCGCACCTGGCTGCCGACCTCGTCGATGCGCTCGGTCAGCCGCGTCGGCGACAAGTGCGTCTCGTAGATCTGTTCGAGGTCGGTCTCGGCGAGCGCGCCGCTTTCCTTGAGCGTCTCGTTGACCTTCTGATTGAGAGAGGGGTGGTAGC
Source organism: uncultured Alphaproteobacteria bacterium (assembly GCA_963756805.1). GTDB lineage: Bacteria > Pseudomonadota > Alphaproteobacteria > Rhizobiales > Xanthobacteraceae > Pseudolabrys. The sequence goes on along the minus strand of CAVWPH010000006.1, from coordinate 94,265 downwards.
CGGTCGCGTAAGCGTACCAGATCGCATAATTTCGCGGCGTGGCGGGCTGGCGCAGCGCCTTGATCTGGCCGAGCGCGATGTCGGCGAACGCCATGGTGCGTTCGTGTTCGTCGGCCTGCCCGGTCATCGGAAGTCCCCCATATGCGGGCGTTCTGCCCGCATGTCTCCACGCGCGGCCAAAAGGCCACGTCGCAGGCAAATGACGGTATGCGAGGGAGGTGAATTGCCGGTAAATTCAGACCGGCCGCTTGCTCAATTTATGGTTGCAGAGGCAACTTTTTCTAAGTCGCAAATTGCGGCTGGGTTCAGGCCTTGGCCGGCACCGGGCGCAGCAAAAAGGCCGGCAATTGGCTGCCGTCGGTTGCTTCGGCGTGGTCGCGCTGCGGCTGCGGACGCCGCTCGGCCTGTGCCGGCTGCTTTTCTTGGGGGCGTTGCGGCTGGCTGTGGCGCTGCTGTTGCTGCGGGGGGCGCTCGCGGCCGCGATGACGGCCACCGCCGCCACGCTGGCGCTGCTCACCGCCGCTATGGGCGCGGTCCTCGCGCGGCTCGGGCGCTGCCGCCGGCTCGCCCGCCCAGGGGATGGTCTGCCCGATCAACTTTTCGATCGCCGATACCGCCTTGCTGTCGATCGGCGCGACGATGGTGATGGCGGTGCCGCTCAAGCCGGCGCGGCCGGTGCGCCCAATCCGATGCACATAGTCGTCGGGGTGGTGCGGCACGTCGAAATTGAAAATGTGGCTCACCGCCGGAATATCGAGGCCGCGCGCGGCCACGTCCGAAGCGATCAGCAACTTGGCCTCGCCGTTGCGGAACGAGTCGAGTGCCGCCGTGCGCGCCGATTGGTCGAGATCGCCGTGCAGGGCGACCGCGTTGAACTTGTGGCGCAGCAGCGAGCGATGAAGCTGGGCCACTTCGCGCTTGCGGTTGCAGAACACGATGGCGTTCTTGAAGTTGTCGGCGGAGCGGATCATGCGGCGCAGCGTCTCGCGCTTTTCGGCCGGATCGCGGCCGGTCGCGACCAGCAGCTGGTTGATGGTGACCGCGGCGGTGGCGGGCTTGGAGACCTCAACGCGCACCGGATTATGCAGGAAATTGTCGGCGATGCGCTGGATTTCCGCCGGCATGGTGGCGGTGAAAAACAGCGTCTGGCGCGTGAACGGCACCAGTTTGCCGATGCGCTCGATGTCGGGGATGAAACCCATGTCCAGCATGCGGTCGGCTTCGTCGATCACCAGCAATTCGACGCCGGAGAGCAGCAGCTTTCCGCGCTCGGAATGATCGAGCAGGCGGCCCGGTGTTGCGATCAGCACGTCGACGCCGCGCGTGAGCTTGGCGTCTTGATCGCCGAACGATACGCCGCCGATGATGAGCGCGACGTTGAGCTTATGGTTCTTGCCGTATTTTTCGAACTGCTCGACGACTTGGGCGGCGAGTTCGCGCGTCGGCTCGAGGATGAGCGTGCGCGGCATGCGCGCCCGCGCGCGGCCTTTTTCGAGCATGGTGAGCATGGGCAGAACGAAGGCTGCGGTCTTGCCGGTGCCGGTCTGCGCGATGCCGAGCACGTCCTTGCGGGCGAGCACGTGCGGGATGGCTTGGTCTTGAATGGGGGTCGGTGTTTTGTAGCCGGCAGCCTCAATGGCGCCGAGAACCTTGTCGGATAAGCCGAGATGGGAAAAGGACATATAACCTCAGAATAGGGACCGCCCGGGACCCGCGCAGGATGATAAAACCAGTTGCTATGGGCGGGGGACGGTCGAATCTTTGTGTCGAACCGGTTGCCCGGAACATAGGGCGAAGAGGGCCAAAGTCAATGCTACGGCAGTGCAATAAGTCGCATTAATTCTTAATGTTTTCGTCACAGGAGGGTCGTGATGGCGCAACCAATTCCGCTGCTGCTGGTGCCTGGCCTGCTGTGCAGCGCGCGCCTTTATGCCCCGCAAATCGCGGCGCTTTGGCCGCACGGCCCGGTGATGGTCGCCGATCACCGGCGCGACGACGACATGGCCGCGTTGGCTGCGCACATCCTGGCCGATGCGCCGCCGCGCTTTGCGCTCGCCGGACTTTCTTTCGGCGGCTACATCGCATTCGAGATGATGCGCCAGGCGCCGGAGCGCATCGCTCAAGCTTGCGCTGCTCGACACGGCGGCGCGCCCCGATACGCCCGAGCAGACCGCGACGCGCAAGACGCAAATCTCCATGGTGCAGGCCGGCCGCTTCGGCGAAATTCCCGACATGGTGATGCCGCGCTATCTGCATCGCGCACGTCAAAACGACGCCGAGATGACCGGGCTCGTGCGCCAGATGTGTGCCGAGACCGGCCCCGATGCCTTCGTGCGGCAGCTGCATGCCATCATGTCGCGGCCGGATTCGCGGCCGACGCTCGCGAGCATCCGCTGCCCGACGCTGGTGCTGGTCGGCGATGGCGACACCGCCACGCCGCCCGATCTGCATAAAGAAATTGCCGCCGGTATTGCCGGTTCGCGGCTGGTGATCGTGCCCGATTGTGGGCATCTCTCGACCATCGAGAAGCCCGATGCGGTGAACGCCGCGCTCGCCGAATGGCTGTCATGAGCACAACGAATAGCGAGGTGTGATAGCAGCTCCATTCAAACACAACGGCACGGAGAGGAGTTCATCGCATGGCGAATGGAAAAGACACCGCAGGCATCATTGCACCGCCGCCGCTCATCGCCTTGGCGGCAGTGCTGGCGGGTTTGGCGCTCGACTGGTTGTTTCCGGCTTTCGTGCTGACATTGATACTGACATTTGCCGAGCGCATCGTGATCGGCGTCGTACTGATCGTAGGCGGTCTCAGCCTCGGTCTCCCCGCGCTAGGTCTCTTTGTGCGCAGCGGCACCAATGTAAACCCCTTCAAGCCTTCGACCGCACTCGTGACCTCCGGCATTTTCGGCTATGTGCGCAATCCGATGTATGTGGGCATGGCATTGCTTGTGGCGGGACTCGGCATCGCATTGGCGTCCGACTGGACGCTGGTGATGCTGGTCATCTATTTTTTGCTGATCCATTTTGGCGTGATCAAGCGCGAAGAGCGCTATCTCGAAGCGAAATTCGGCGATAACTACCGGCAATATATGGCGCGCGTGCCGCGCTACGGCATGCCGGGCTGATCCTTGATCTAGATGTTCTAGTCTTTCCGGCAATCGTCCCTTTGCGCCGCGCCGATGTTGCTCCTATAGGGACAGACGTTCATTGGCCGGGACTCACATACATGCGCACGCAAGTCGGCATCATCGGAGCAGGGCCGGCCGGGCTGATGCTGGCGCGGCTGCTGCAGATGCAGGGCATCGAGTTCGATCGTCATTGAGAATTGCAGCCGCGACTACATCGAGAACCGCATCCGCGCCGGACTGATCGAACATTGGGCCGCCGATCTGCTCAATGACGCCGGCGTCGGCGAACGCATGAAGCGCGAAGGTATCCTGCACTGGGGCATCAATATCGGCGTCAACGGCGAACTGCATCGCATCGACTTCAAGGCGCTGGTGGGCAAGCGCGTCACCGTCTACGGCCAGCAGGAAGTGGTGAAGGACCTGGTGGCGCGCAGGCTCTCCGATGGCGGCCCGCTGCTGTTCGAGGTGGATAGCGTCAGCGTCCATGATATCGCGGGCCCGCGGCCCAAGATCAAATTTACCCATGGCGGCAAGGCGCAGGAAATCGATTGCGATTTCATCGCCGGCTGCGACGGTTTCCACGGTATCTCGCGCCCGAGCTTTCCCGACGGCGTACTCACTGTTTTCGAACGGGACTATCCATTTGGCTGGCTCGGTATTTTATCGGAAAGCGCGCCGCCGGCCGACGAACTGATTTACTCTTACACCGAGCGCGGCTTTGCGCTTTACGCCATGCGCTCCATGTCGCTGGCGCGGCTTTATCTGCAATGCGATCCCGACGAGCCGATCGAGAATTGGCCGGATGCGCGCATCTGGGACGAGTTGCACAAGCGGCTGGGCGGCTACGCGCAAGCTCGAACAAGGCACGTTGCTGCAAAAGGGCATCACGTCCATGCGCAGCTTCGTGGTCGAGCCGATGCAGCACGGGCGGCTGTACCTTGCCGGCGACAGCGCGCATATCGTGCCGCCGACCGGCGCCAAGGGCATGAACCTGGCATTCGCCGACGTCGTATATCTTTCGCGCGCGCTCGATGCCTTCTACAAGAAGAAGCGGAGCGACCTGTTGGACAGTTATTCCGCCACGTGTCTGCGCCGCGTATGGAAGGCGCAGCGCTTCTCCTGGTGGATGACGCAGATCATGCATCGCTTTCCCGACGAATCGCGCTTACGACCACCGCCGCCAGCTCGCCGATCTGGATTATCTTACCGGCTCGGAGGCGGCCGCCACGGCGCTGGCGGAACAATATGTCGGACTGCCGCTGGATTAGTCTTCGAGTTCCGGCGGAACTCCGTCGCCGCTGCGCCGATCCAGCAAAAATGCCACACCTGCACGCTTGATTGATCTCATATGCGCCGCGACGATTGCCGCTGCCTGCTGCGCTGCTATGGTTGGCGACGGTGCTTTTAGTCTGCGGAGCGTTTAAGGCATGCGAATTGTGGCGGTTATCGTGTTCACGTTCGCCACTCTTATGTCCGCCGCCAAGGCCGCATCGGTTGACGAATTATTTCGCGCCTTCGGCCTTTACGGCACCTGGGCAAGCGATTGTTCGTTGCCGGCGGCACCGGCCAATCCCCATGTGCGCATCTCAATGCCAACGCCCGGCATCGTGCTAGAGCAGCACGATCTCGGACCCCAGTACTCGCTCAACAAATACAGCGTGCTGGCGGCCGAGAAAATGTCGGCGACGGAACTGGCGGTGGATGTAATCTTCCAGCCCGGCGCCGAGAACCAGGAACGCGAGAAGCTGGTATTTCAAGTGCGCGACGGCACGCGCCGCACCATGTTCAATCAGCCCGAGGGCAAGGAAGTTCTGGTCAAAGGCGGCATCGCGCTGGCGCGCGGCAACAAGACGCCGATGCTCAAGAAGTGCGAGTAGGACAGGCCTAAACGTCCAGCAAATCCGCGCTGGCGAATTGCGCGTTTTCCTGGATGAAATCGAAGCGCGCTTCGGCCTTGGTGCCCATCAGCCGCTCGACCGATTTGGCGGTGGGTTTGCGTTCTTTTTCCACCAGCACCACGCGCAGCAGCGTGCGCTTTGACGGGTCCATGGTGGTTTCCTTCAACTGCGCCGCCATCATCTCGCCCAGGCCCTTGAAGCGCGAGACTTCCACCTTGGCATTGGCGTTGAATTCTTTTTTTACCAGGATTGCCCGGTCTTTGTCGTTGCGCGCATAGACGATCTTGCCGCCGTGCTGGAGACGAAACAGCGGCGGCACCGCGAGATAAAGCCTGCCGGCGTCGATCAGCTTCGGCATCTGCCGGTAGAAGAAGGTGATCAAGAGCGATGCGATGTGGGCGCCGTCGACGTCGGCGTCGGTCATGATGATGACCTTCTCGTAGCGCAGTTCCTTCTCGTGGTAATGCGCGCCGGTGCCGCAGCCGAGCGCCTGGATCAGGTCCGCGAGCTGGGCGTTCTGCGCCAGCTTGTCCTTGCCGGCCGACGCGACGTTGAGAATTTTTCCGCGCAACGGGAGCACGGCTTGCGTTCGCCGGTCGCGCGCCTGCTTGGCGGAGCCGCCGGCTGAGTCGCCCTCGACGATGAAAATCTCCGAGCCTTCGGAAGCCGAACTCGTGCAGTCGGCGAGCTTGCCGGGCAGGCGCAGCTTGCGCACCGCGGACTTGCGCGCGATGTCTTTTTCCTGGCGGCGGCGCAGGCGCTCGTCGGCGCGCTCGATGACGAAATCCAACAGTTTGCTCGCCTGCATCGGATTGCCGGCGAGCCAATGGTCGAACGGGTCTTTGATCGCCTGCTCGACGATGCGCTGGGCTTCCGCCGTGGCGAGGCGGTCCTTGGTCTGGCCCTGGAATTCCGGCTCGCGGATGAATACCGAGAGCATGCAGCCGGCGCCGTTCATCACGTCTTCGCTGGTAACGGACGAGGCGCGCTTTTCCTGGCCGACGCGGGCGGCGTGATCCTTCAAGCCGCGCAGCAGCGCGGTGCGCAAGCCCCGATTCATGCGTGCCGCCGTCGGGCGTCGGGATCGTGTTGCAATAGGAATTGAGAAACCCGTCGGTGTCGGCGGTCCAGGCTACCGCCCATTGCACCGCGCCGTGGCTGCCGACTTTGCCGTGGGTGCCGGAAAAAACATCCGGATGGATCAGCGTCGCTTCGGCCAGCGTCTCCGACAGATAATCCTTCAGGCCCTGTTCGAAATGGAAGGTGGCTTTCTCCGGCACGTCCTTGACGCCCTTGAGCAGCGCCTTGTCGCAGCGCCAGCGGATTTCGACGCCGCCGAAGAGATAGGCTTTCGAACGCGTCATCTTGAACACGCGCTCGGCTTCGAACGCAGCCTTGGGCCCGAAAATCTGCGGATCGGGCCGGAAACGGATCTTGGTGCCGCGCCGGTTGGGCGCGCGGCCGACTTTTTCCAGTTTGCCCTTCGGCTTGCCGCGCTCGAACGCCATCTTGTAGAGCGTCTGCTCGCGCGCGACTTCCACTTCCATGCGTTCGGACAGCGCGTTGGCGACCGAGACGCCGACGCCGTGCAGGCCGCCGGAAGTCTCGTAGACTTTGGAATCGAATTTGCCGCCGGCGTGCAGCGTGCACATGATCACTTCCAGCGCCGACTTGCTCTTGAATTTGGGGTGGGGGTCGACCGGAATGCCGCGGCCGTTGTCGGTGACGGAGACAAAGCCGTTCGCCTCCATCTCGACTTCGATCCAGGTGGCGTGGCCGGCCAGCGCCTCGTCCATCGAATTGTCGATCACTTCGGCGAACAAATGATGCAGCGCCTTCTCGTCGGTGCCGCCGATATACATGCCGGGGCGGCGGCGAACGGGCTCCAGCCCCTCCAGCACCTCGATATGTTTGGCGGTATAGGCGCTCTCGGCGCTGCTGCCGCGGCTGGCGGATTTTGCGCGCGGCGCGGGCTTTGTCGCTTTACGGCCGGCGGCTTTGCGCGGCGGCGCCTTACGCGCAGTCGCTTTGCGCCCAGCCGATTTCGAGCCACGCCGCGGCGCGGAATCGAACAAATCGGGCTGCTTGGATGTTTTTTTCTTGGTTGCTGATTTGGCCATGAAGTCCGGTAGATAAGGCTTAATCGATTCGTTTGCCAGACGACTATGCCACGATCGCGCCGGAACCGTGACCCTACAGCGATTCTCTTTCTGGGGATCGCCTGGCCGCCCGGCGGTGCTGGCGCCGGACGGAGGGGCAGGCTAGAGAGTTCCGCCCCGCGCGCATCCCGGTCCGCTAATGGAATTCCAATCTTACGTCGATCAGGTCATCGCCTTCGTGCGCGACAACGCGGCGTGGGCGCCGCCAATCGTGTTCGCGCTGGCGTTCGGGGAATTGCTTGCCTTCATTTCATTGCTGATCCCGGCCTGGAGCGCGCTCATCGCCATCGGCGCCTTGATCGCATCGAGCAAGATCAACTTCTGGCCGGTGTGGATTGCGGGTTCGCTGGGCGCAGCGTTGGGCGATTGGCTGTCTTATTGGGTCGGATTGAAGCTCGAACATTCGGTCGCGAAAATCTGGCCGCTCTCGCGCCATCCCGATTTGATCCCGCGCGGCGAAGCCTTTGTGAAGAAATGGGGCATTGCCGGCATTTTCATCGGCCGCTTTTTCGGACCTTTGCGCGCCTCGGTGCCGCTGGTCGCCGGCATATTCGAAATGCCGTTCTGGCGTTTTCAGTTCGCCAATTTTACCTCGGCTTTCGTATGGGCGGCGGTGCTGCTGACCATCGGCGACGTGATCGCGGCCGCCGTCAAGTGGATCTGGGGTTGAGATAAAAAATCCGCCGGGTTTTTTCGCCCCGGCGGATTGTCGAGCCGAATTATCGATCGGCTTTTACTTCGGCGGTTTCGCGCCCAAAGCGCGGGTCGTGGTGTAGGTGGCATCGAACCTGCCGTCCGCCAGCACCTTGCCCTTCATTGCTGCAATCGCCGCCGCGGCATCAAAATCACCGGTAAGACCGAGCGTCTTCACGCTCAGCGCGTAAACGGCGAAGTGATAATGGTGGAAGTTCTCGTCATTCCACGGCGGGCATGGTCCGTCATAATTATGATAGACCCCCTTCATCGCATCATTGCTTGCGAAGACCATGGTGAACATATTGACGCCGGGCTTGCCGACATCGGCCGTCGCCGGTTTCCCGTGCGCGATCCGCCCTTTCGACCCGACGCCTTCCTTCACCGACGTGACGTTGGCCGGGATGTCGACCAGGGTCCAATGGTAAAACGTCTGCCGCGTCGCCGTCTTCGGGACCGTCATGCCATCTTTGTTCATTTTCTCGCGGTCGGTTTTCGGCGAGTTGGTATCGTACAAGATGATGGCGTAGGACTTGGTGCCGCGCGGTCCTTTCGACCACGAAACCGACGGACTAATGTTAGGACCCGGGCCCATTTTCCCATCCGCAGTCGGACTGCAGAACGAATATTTGGTCGGAACCGCTCCGCCGTCTTTGATGGAGTCGACGCGCACTTTCAGCGATGCGGCTGATGCCGAAGGGATGCCCGCCGTCGCGACAACGAAGGTCCCCAGCGCCAAGCCGACGCAAATTTTACCGATCATTGGATGTATCCTCCCATATGAGAAATGTTCTTTTGGCGTTGTTATTGCCCCAGCTTTTTGCGGCCTGGGATTTCCACCGGGCAATCTTAGTCAAGTGAAACGGCGCCGCCTATATGGGTTGCTCGGCGCGAAACCGCGCATGCGACATCGTGGAATAATCGCGCAGCGCCGGGGTTAAGGCGCGCCGACGGCGTTCTTGACCCGAGCCGGCCGAGCGTCCTATATGCCGCCTCATGACGATGCTTGTTGCAACGCGAAATCTCCGCCGCCGCCGTGCCACCACGGCACGGGCGCGCATTTGCGTATAAAAACGTCCCCGTGCCGCCGGACTTTAGGCCGCGGCACCGTTTAATTCTCCACCTCCGCGCTGTTGGCCTTGGTCCGGTCTCTCGTTAAGACTCTTGGATCAAGGAACCGACTCAAATGGCCAGCAAAGCGAAGATCGGCGTCCTCGGCGCCTCCGGCTATACCGGCTCTGAACTCGTGCGCATGCTGTTGCGGCATCCGCGCTGCGAGATCGTGCTGCTCACGGCTGAGCGCAGCGCCGGCAAGGCCATGCGCGAGGTGTTCCCGCAATTCTCGCCGTTCGATCTGCCCAAGCTCGTCGCCGTCGAGGGTCTCGATTGGGCGAAGCTCGGCCTTGATGTTGTGTTTTGCGCGCTGCCGCACGCCACCACGCAGAAAGTTTTGAAGGACCTGCTCGCCAAAGCGCCGGCCACCAAGGTGGTCGATCTTTCGGCCGACTTCCGGCTGCATGACACAGCGGCTTACGCGAAATGGTATGGCCACGAGCATCACGCGCCCGAGCTTCAGAAAGAAGCCGTCTACGGTCTGAGCGAAATCCACCGGCGCGAGATTAAAAAGGCGCGGCTGGTCGCCAATCCCGGCTGCTACACGACTTGCGCCGAGCTGGCGCTGATCCCGCTGATCAAGAACAAGGCGATCGACCTCGACGAGATCGTGGTGGACGCCAAGTCCGGCATGACCGGCGCGGGCAGGGCGGCCAAGGAGGCCATGCTGTTCTCGGAAGTCTCGGAAGGCTTCAACGCCTATGGCGTGGGCCATCACCGGCACATGGCCGAGCTCGACCAGGAGTTCTCGCTCGCGGCCGGGCGGGAGGTGATCGTGAGCTTCACGCCGCATCTGGTGCCGATGAACCGGGGCATCCTTTCCACCATCTATGTGCGGGGCAAACGGGGCCGCACGGCGGAAGACCTTCACGCGATACTTTTAAAGCAGTACGCGAAGGAACCCTTCGTGCATGTGCTCCCCTTCGGCGAAACGCCGCAAACGCGGCATGTGCGCGGCTCCAATATGACCTTTATCGGGGTCGCCAAGGACCGCATCGAGGGCCGCGCCATCGTGATCTCGGCGCTCGACAATCTGGTCAAGGGCGCCTCCGGCCAGGCCATCCAGAACATGAACCTGGTCATGGGCTGGCCGGAAACCATGGGCCTGGAGCAGGTGGCGTTGTTTCCCTGAGTTGGCTGCTACAATGGCCTTCGCCGAAGGAGACCCGACGCCATGTTCGAGGTCGCAAACCAGCCGCCGCCGCTTGAGCCCTATAATCTGTTCGCCAGCGACACGGTGCTTGCGCGAGGGCGTCGCGCGCGAGCAGGCGGGTTGGGCGGAAGACGGGCTAACGACGCTGGGCGCCACGCTCGGCAAGCCGGAAACGATCAAGCTCGGTTTCGACGCCAATAAATATCCGCCGGTTCTGCGCACGCTCGATCGCTACGGCCACCGGCTCGATGAGGTCGAGTTTCACCCGGCCTGGCACGAACTGATGGCGATCGCGCTGCGCGCCGGCTTGCATGCGAGCCCCTGGGCCGATCCCAAGCCGGGCGCGCATGTGGCGCGCGCCGCCGGCACTTACATGCTCACGCAGGTCGAGAGCGGCGTCTACTGCCCGGTCGCCATGACCTATGGCGCGGTGCCGGCGCTGCGCCATGCGCCGGACGTCGCCAAGCCATGGCTGGCCGAAGATTTTCTCGCGCGACTACGACAAGCGCTTCCGTCCGGTGAAAGAGAAAACCTCGGCGCTTATCGGCATGGGCATGACCGAGAACCAAGGCGGCTCGGACTTGCGCACCAATACCACGCGCGCCGAGCCCGCCGGTGATGGCACATTCCGTCTGCACGGGCACAAATGGTTCATGTCGGCGCCGATGTGCGACGCCTTCCTCATTCTCGCGCAATCGCCGAAAGGCCTGAGCTGTTTCCTGATGCCGCGCTGGACGCCGGACGGAGAAGCGCAACGCCATTCATATCGTTCGCTTGAAGGACAAACTCGGCAACCGCTCGAATGCGTCGAGCGAAGTCGAGTTCGACGGCGCCTATGCCCAATTGATCGGCGAGGAGGGGCGCGGCATTCCGACCATCATCGAGATGGCCGCTCACACGCGGCTCGATTGCGCCATCGGCTCTTCGGGCTTGATGCGCCAGGCGGTGGCGCAGGCGATCCATCACGCGCGCCATCGCGTCGCGTTCCAGAAAAAGCTGATCGACCAGCCGCTGATGGAAAATGTGCTGGCCGATCTGGCGCTGGAATCGGAAGCCGCCACCGCGCTCACGCTGCGGCTGGCGCGCGCCTATGACGAGAGCGACGAGATTTCCACGGTGTTCCGCCGCGTGGTTACGCCGGCGGCGAAGTTCTGGATCTGCAAGCGGGCGCCTTATGTGACGGCCGAGGCCATGGAGGTGCTGGGCGGCTCCGGCTACATCGAGGACAGCATCATGCCGCGGCTCTATCGCGAAGCGCCGGTCAATTCGATCTGGGAGGGCTCCGGCAATGTCATGGGCCTCGACGTGTTGCGGGCGCTTGAACGCACGCCCAACGCCGCCGACATCATTCAGCAAGAGCTCGCCGGCGCCGGCGACAAACGATTGCAGGTTTTCGCCGCTTACTTGAAGGAGCGGCTCACCGGGCCTGAGCGCAACGACGAGTCGCAAGCGCGCGTGCTCGCCCGCGACTTGGTGCTGGCTTTGCAGGCGGCGCTGCTGATCCGCCACGCGCCGGCTTACGTGGCCGACGCCTTCTGTGCCTCGCGGCTTTCGGGCGAAGCCGGGTCGGCCTTCGGCACGCTGCCGCGCGGGCTTAAGCTCGCCGCGATTGTGGAGCGTGCCGCGCCCGCGATCTGACTAGAGCTTCCCGAGGATCGCCAGCACCAGGGCCGCCTGCGCCAGGAAGCCGACGACGAAAGCCAGCGTGCGGAACATCGGCAGGCCGAGCGTGTAAACGATGGCGTGCGCAAGCCGCGCCCAGAAATAGACCGCGCAGGCGATCACCGTGCTTTGCGTCGAGTGGTGGATGGCGTCGAGGATCAGCACCAGCGGCGCAAAGATCACCAGGTTCTCGACCGCGTTGGTGTGCGCGAAATAAAGGCGCATGGCCCAGGCCGATTGCGGCTTGGCCTTGGGCGACGGGTTGGCCATCGAGCCCATCAGCCCGCGCACCATGGCGCGATCGAGAATATAGGGAACCCACAGCACGCCGGTCAGAATGACCGTCAGCGTCAGCCACATCAGTTCCTTGGTCATCGGTATTCCCTTCGGATTTTTTGGTCGGCGGGAGAATAGGCGATCAGCCAGGCGTTGTCGCGACCTGAAAGCGTCACGAGCCCGTTATCGGCTCATGTTATGATCGAGCGGATGATGACGTAAAGCCCGACCGCGATCACGATGCCGGAAAAAGTAAGCGTCAGGGCATGCTTATAAGACGATAAATGCGTGGCCAGCCGGATGCCGAATAGGCCGCCGATTGCGCCGCCGATAATGAACAGGCCGGCCAATGGCCAATCGATCAGCCCGGATATGGCATAGCTCGCCGCCGTGGTGAGCCCGAAGGCGGTGACCGAAACCAGCGAAGAGCCGATTGCGTTGATCAGCGGCATCGCGGTTGCGCCCATCAGCCCGGGCACGATCAGAAAGCCGCCGCCGATCCCGAAAAAGCCGGACAGCGCGCCGACGGTAAAGCCGATGCCGATCAGCATCGGCAGCAACCGTGGCATGGTTTCGCGCGTGAGCTTCACGTCCGCGTTGCCGCCCGATTTGCGCGGCCGCATCATCAGGACGCCGACCACGACCATCAGCACGCCGAACAGCATCAGCAAGCGGCCGCCATCGACCATCTTGCCGAGTTGCGCGCCGCCGGCAGCACCGGCAATGCCGGATACCGCGAACACAAGCGCGCAGGGCCACTTCACGGTATTGGCGCGGGCATGACCGAAGAGATTGCTGGCGGCGCTCACGGCGACTGCGATCGCGCTGGTGCCGATCGCGATATGCGGCGACGGCACGCCCACGACATATACCAGCAGCGGCACTGCCATGATCGAGCCGCCGCCGCCGACCAGACCGAGCGTGAAGCCGACCAGGCTGCCGGAGGCAACCGAAAGCAATGCGTGCAGAATGGTCATTTCGCTGCGGCTGCGCGCCGGTTCCAGGGCATCATCGCTAACAACTGCGCCATGCCGCAGAAGCCGCTGACGCCGGCAAACAACAGGCCGCCGCCAACAAATGCCGAAAGCAGGTAGAAGCCCGGCGCGACGAAGGCGCCGAGCGCGGCGCCGAGCAGCACCAGGCTGCCGGCTGCGATTTGCACCTGGCGCATGATGTCGATCGGCTGGCTGCGGTCGAGCGTGACGGGGAGGCCCGCCTTCTTCCAGGCTTCTAATCCACCTTCGAGGATGTAGGCTTGGCAATTCTGTGCGGCAGCGGCGAGCTTGGGGGCATTGCCTTTGGTGCGCGCGCCCGAGCGGCAATGGAAGATCAGCACGTCGTCGCCGCTTTTGGCGGGATTGACGCTATCGATCTGCGTCAAAGTGTGATGGCGCGCGCCGGGAATATGTTCGCGCGCGTGCTCGTCGGCTTCACGAACGTCGACCAGCACGGCGCCGGATCGTACGAGTTCGGCCGCGCGTTGTGGGGATATGGTTTGCAGATTGCTCATGGTGTCGCTCCTTATGGGCAGTAGATGGTCTTGAGCAGCGCGAGCAGACGCGCCGCATTCGGGTCGGCGATGCGATAGAACACGGTCTGCGCCTCGCGTCGCGTGGTGAGCAGGCCTTCCTCGCGCATTTTGGCGAGATGCTGGGAGAGCGCCGATTGACTTAAGCCGATGACGTCGGCGAGGTCGTTGACCGACATTTCCCGCACCAGCACGAGCCGGCACAGGATCAACAGCCGGTTCTCGTTGGCGAGCAGCTTCAACAAAGCGGCGGCTTCCGCAGCCTTGGCTTCGAGCTCGGCGATGCCGCTTTTGGCGGGCGCGCGGCGGAGCGGCTTGGGCAGGCATTTCGGCGGCTCCTTGAATTAGGCATTGCTAAATTAGTGATAGCTAATATATAAGTCAAGTCCAACGCCGTACAAAAAGGAGCGTCATCCATGTCCGCCGCCGCAAAAACCCAAATTAAGCCCGAAATCCGGGCGTTTTTCGACGAGCCCACCAATACCGTGAGCTATCTGGTCTGGGACCCTGAGACCAAAGAAGGCGCGGTGATCGATCCGGTGCTCGATTACGATTTCCGCAGCGGCAAGGCGACCTTCGCCTCCGCCGACGCACTGCTGGCGCAAGCCGGCAAACTCGGCGTCAAGATCGGCATTGTGTTGGAGACCCACGCGCACGCCGACCATCTGTCGGGCGCGCCCTATATCAAGCTCAAGACCGGCGCGAAAATCGCGATCGGCGAACACATCCGCGATGTGCAGCGCATCTTCCGTCCGGTGTTCAATGCCGACGACGTGTCGGGCGAAGGCTCCGAGTTCGACCATTTGTTCAAGGATGGCGAGCTATTCAAAATCGGTAAGCTCGACGGCGAGGTGATCTACACCCCCGGCCACACGCCGGCCTGCGTCTCCTACAAAATCGGCGATGCGGTCTTCGTCGGCGACACCATGTTCATGCCCGATTACGGCACCGCGCGCGCCGACTTCCCCGGTGGCGATGCGCACGCGCTCTACCGTTCGATCCAGCGCATTTTGTCGCTGCCGGCGGAAACCCGGCTGTTCATGTGCCACGACTACAAGGCGCCCGGCCGCGATCAATATGCCTGGGAGACCACGGTCGGCGAGGAGCGCGCGCGCAATGTTCACGTCCACGAGGGCGTGAGCGAGGACGAGTTCGTCAAAATGCGCACCACGCGCGACGCCAAGCTGGCGGCGCCGTTGCTGTTGCTGCCCTCGATCCAGGTCAATATCCGCGCCGGCAAATTTCCGCCGGCCGAAGCCAACGGCGTGCACTATTTGAAGGTGCCGGTGAAACTCGCGTCATAAAAAATCAATTCGCAAATATTCGAAAGGGCCGGAGCGATCCGGCCCTTTTGCTTTAGTCGCGCACTTTCACATAAGACCCCGGCGCGTCCTCGATGGCTTTCAGCTTGCCGCCGCCGATGGCGCGGGCGGGCGCCGTCTCGGCATTTTGGCTTTTGAGCCAATCCAGCCAGTCCGGCCACCAGGAGCCGGGATGCTCCTTGGCATTCGCAAGCCAAGCATCGAGATCGTCGCCGCCCGGCTTGCCGCCGGTCCAGTATTGGTATTTCGGCTTTCCCGGCGGATTGACCACGCCGGCAATATGGCCGGACCCTGCCAGCACGTATTTGACCGGGCCGCCGAAATATTGCGAGCCGTAGAGCACGGATTTTGCCGGCGCGATGTGGTCCTCGCGGGTGGCGAGATTGTAGACCGGCACTGTCACCTTGTGCAGATCGAGCGTGATGCCGCCGATTTCCATTTCGCCTTTGCTGAGTCTGTTGTCGAGATAGCAATTGCGCAGATAGAACGAGTGATTAGCCGCCGGCATGCGGGTGGCGTCGGAATTCCAATACAAAATATCGAACGGGAACGGCTTCTTGCCGCGCAGGTAGTTATTGACGACATAGGGCCAGATCAGGTCGTTGGAGCGCAGCATGTTGAAGGCCGTGGCCATGCGCGAGGCCTCGAGATAGCCCTGGTCATTCATATGCGCTTCGAGTTGCTTGATGCGCTCGTCGTCGACGAACACCATCAAGTCGCCGGCAAAGGTGAAATCGATCTGCGCGGCGAACAAGGTCGCCGACAGCACGCGGTCTTCGCCTTTGGCCGCGAGATAAGCGAGCGTGATGGAAAGCAGCGTGCCGCCGACGCAATAGCCGATGGCATTGACCTTTTTCTCGCCGGTCGCGGCTTCGACTGCGTCGAGCGCGGCGATCACGCCCTCGCGCATATATTGCTCGAAACTTTTTGCCGCGAGCCGCGCGTCCGGATTGACCCACGACACAACAAACACCGTGATGCCGTTATCGACGCACCATTTGATGAAGGATTTTTCGGGCGTCAGATCGAGAATGTAGAACTTGTTGATCCAGGGCGGCACGATCAGCAGCGGCACCTTCAGCACTTGCTCGGTCGCCGCCTGATACTGGATGAGCTGCATCAAGATCGTTCTGGAAGATCACTTTGCCGGGGGTGAGCGCGAGGTTGCGCCCGACCTCGAATTTGGATCCATCCGACTGGCGGATTTTGAGATGCCCATGCCCGGCTTGGATGTCCTCGGTGAGCATGTGCATGCCGCGCACCAGATTGTCGGCATTGGAGGCGAGCGTCTCGCGGAACAGTTCCGGATTGGTGAGCACGAAATTCGACGGCGAGATCGCGTTGCCGATCTGCTTGACGTAGAAGGCGGCCTTGGCCCGCGTATGGTCGTCGACGCCCTCGGCGTCTTTGACCAGCCGCTCGCCCCATTGCGCGGTGAGCAGATAAGCCTGCTTGAGAAAATCGAAGAACTGGTTCTGCGACCAATCCGGGTCGGAAAAGCGCTTGTCCTTGGGTTCGGGTGCGGCCGATGGCGGGGCGGGCTCGCCCGCCATGCGCTTGACCGCGCCGGCCCACAGATCGAGATAGGCGCGGCCGAGGCTTGCCTGCAGTTCGAGCGCGCGCTGCGGATCGGAGAGCCAGTACTCCGCCACCTGGCCGACGGTCTTGACCACGTCGGTCACGTCTTCGGCCAGATCGCTTTTGATTTTGCCTTCCTCGCGCGGCTTCATATAGGCGGAGAGCGCCTTGCCGCCTTCCTCGATCAGGCGCGCGAGATTTTGCGCGAACGCCTCGATCTGCACCGAGCCGATCTTGGCCGGTTCGCCGGCCGCCGGTTTTGCCGTTTCGGTGGTGGGCTTATCCATCCGCATCCAGTCGGTCCCCGCCGTCACAAGTGGCCCGGCGCGCGCTTCCCCGCAAGGCGCGATTGGGCGCATGGGTCCGCTTAGGCGATTGTGGCTTCTTTAATCATCCTCCAGCCATATTAGCCGGGTAGCGCGGCCATGGTACAATTCATTGAGCCTGCATTGCTTTCCAGTCCGGACGGTCAATCTTGCGGAGCATGGGCGTGCAAGCCGTTGAACGAAGAATTCTGGCGGTCTTGGGGCTGGCTTTGCTGCTGACCGGCTGTTCGACCGGCCCGTTGGAGGCCCAATTGCCGGCCGAGTTGGGGATGCCGGCCGATGCCCCGGCGCGGCCGGTGGCGCCTTACGAATACCCGGCGGTGCATGACATGCCGCATCCCCGCGCGATCAAGCCGCTGACGCGAGGAAGAGCAGATCAAGCTGGAAAAGGACCTCAACGCCTTGCGCGACCGGCAGGATAGGCCATGTGCCGGCCGCCAAAAAAGCGGCTCCCAAGCCCAAAAAGACCCCCGCCGCCGCCAATAACGGCCAAAGCGGTGGCGCAAAGACCAACCCGTGATAAAAGCCTGCCGGGGTAACGCCACCTGGCACGAGAGGAAGCCGGTCTAAAGGTTTGATCCGATGGAAGACTTCTACCGCATCCGCCGTTTGCCGCCTTACGTATTCGAGGAGGTGAACCGGGCCAAGGCGCGCGCCCGCAATGGCGGGGCCGACATCATCGATCTCGGCATGGGCAATCCGGATTTGCCGGCGCCGCAGCACGTCATCGACAAGGTCAAGGAGACGCTGGGCAAGCCGCGCACGGATCGCTACTCCGCCTCGCGCGGCATTCCGAAATTGCGGCTGGCGCAGGCGAAATATTACGAGCGCCGCTTCGGCGTGAAGCTCAATCCCGAAACCCAGATCGTCACCACGCTGGGCTCCAAGGAAGGTTTCGCCAACGTCGCGCAAGCGATCACCGCGCCGGGCGACGTCGTGCTCGTTCCCAATCCGAGCTATCCGATCCACGCTTTCGGCTTTCTGATGGCGGGCGGCGCGGTGCGCTCGGTGCCCTCGGAGCCGACGCCGAATTTCTTCCACACGCTGGAGCGCGCGATCATCCATTCGATCCCGAAGCCGACCGCGGTGGTGGTGTGCTATCCGGCCAATCCGACCGCTTACGTGGCGAGCCTCGATTTCTACAAAGACCTGATCGCCTTCGCCAAGAAGCACGAGATTTTGGTGCTGTCGGATCTGGCCTACGCCGAAGTCTATTTCGACGACCATCCGCCGCCGTCGCTGTTGCAGGTGCCGGGCGCAATCGACATCGCGGTCGAATTCACCTCGATGTCGAAGACCTACTCGATGCCGGGCTGGCGCATCGGCTTTGCGGTCGGCAATGAGCGCGTGATCGCGGCGCTCGGCCGGGTGAAATCTTATCTCGATTACGGCGCCTTCACGCCAATTCAAGTGGCGGCGATAGCGGCGCTGAACGGTCCCGACGATTGCATCAAGGAAATGCGCGAAACCTATAAACGCCGCCGCGACGTGCTGGTGGAAAGCTTCGGCCGCGCCGGCTTCCCGGTGCCGTCACCGCGCGCCTCGATGTTTGCCTGGGCGCCGATCCCGGAGCCGTTCAAGAGCCTCGGCAGCGTGGAGTTCTCGACGCTCTTGGTCGAGAAGGCCGATCTCGCGGTCTCGCCCGGCATCGGCTTTGGCGAATACGGCGAAGGCTATGTTCGCATCGCGCTGGTGGAGAACGAGCAGCGCATCCGCCAGGCCGCGCGCAATGTCGGCCGCTTCCTCAAGACCGGGCCGGATCAGCTTCACAACGTCGTCCCGCTCGCCACGCGGCGTTAATTTCATGGCTAAACCTCTGAAAGTGGGTGTCGCCGGGTTGGGCACGGTCGGCGCCGCCTTGATCGCCCAGATCGCACGTCAGCGCGAGGCGCTCGCCGCGCGTTGCGGGCGCGGCATCGAGGTGGTCGCGGTCTGCGCCCGCAGCAAAACCAAGAACCGCGGCGTTGATCTGAAAAAAATGAAATGGTTCTCCGACCCGGTAGCGCTCGCGCGCGAGCCCGGCATCGACGTGTTCGTCGAATTGATCGGCGGCGATGGCAATCCTGCGCTCGGTGCGATCGAAGCCGCGCTCAAATCGGGCAAATCGGTGGTGACCGCCAACAAGGCGCTGCTCGCCAAGCACGGCGTCAAGCTGGCGACGTTGGCCGAGCAACATCACGTGGCGCTCAATTTCGAAGCCGCGGTCGGCGGCGCCATCCCGATTGTAAAAACCTTGCGCGAAGGCATGGCCGGCAATTCGTTCGAACGCATCTATGGAATTCTCAACGGCACCTGCAATTACATCCTGACGCGCATGGAGCAGGACCGCATGCCGTTTGCCGACGCCCTGAAGCAGGCGCAGCAGCTCGGATATGCCGAAGCCGATCCGAGTTTCGATATCGAGGGCCACGACACCGCGCAGAAGTTGGCGATCTTGGCCTCGCTGGCCTTCGGCACAAAGGTCGATCAAAGCGCGATCTATGTCGAAGGCATTTCGTCGATCACGCCTGCGGACCTCACCGCCGCCGACGAACTCGGCTATCGCGTGAAGCTTCTGGGCGTGGCGGTGAAGACGGCAAAAGGCATCGAGCAGCGCGTGCATCCCACCATGGTGCGCAAAGATTCGGCCATCGCCCAAGTGATGGGCGTGACCAATGCCGTGACCATCGATGCCGAGGGCATCAACCCGCTCACGCTGGTTGGGCCCGGCGCCGGCGGCGCCGCCACCGCCTCGGCGGTGCTCTCCGACATTGGCGATATCGCGCGCGGGGTGAGAACGTCGCCGTTCGGGCGCCCGACCGCGCGGCTTGCCACCGTGCGCAAGGCGCCGATGCAGCGTCACGAGGGCGGCTATTACATCAGGCTCGTTGCGCGCGATAAACCTGGAACCGCGGCGACCATCGCCACCCGGCTTGCCGAGCAGGAGATTTCGCTGGAGTCCATCGTCCAGCGGCATGACAAACACGCCACCAGCGCGGTAAAAGGCGGTTCCGTGCCCGTTATCCTCATAACTTACGCCACCTCCGAGGACGCGGTGCGCAAAGCCCTTGCGGCGGTGGGGCGCGATAGGGTGATCTCGGGTTCGCCGCAGGTCATCCGAATCGAAAAGAACTAATCAGCCGGCGCTTAAAACCGGCATCGAGGGGAACGCTCAAATGGCGACGATTACCGTCCAGCCGGAACTGCTGCTGGAGCGCATTCTCACCCTCGAGATCGTGCGCGTGACCGAGCGCGCCGCCGTCTCCGCCGCGCGCCTGCGCGGGCGCGGCAAGGACAAGGCCTCCGATCAGGCCGCGGTCGACGCCATGCGGCGCGAGCTCAACAAGCTGCCCATCGACGGCACCGTGGTGATCGGGGAGGGCGAACTCGACGAAGCGCCGATGCTGTTCATCGGCGAGAGGGTCGGCAACAAGACCGGCCCGAAAGTCGATATCGCGGTCGATCCGCTCGAAGGCACCGTGCTGTGCGCCAAGAACATGCCGGGCGCCATCGCGACGCTCGCCATGGCGGATTCAGGCACGCTGCTGCATGCGCCGGATTGCTACATGGCCAAGATCGCCATCGGTCCTGGTTATCCGAAGGGCACCATCGATCTCGATGCGCCGGCGGACGAGAACATCATCCGGCTGGCCAAGGCCAAAGGCGTAAAGCCGCAGGAGATCACCGCCATTCTGCTCGACCGGCCGCGCCATGCCGACATGATTGCAGCGATCCGCAAACTCGGCGCCGCGGTCAGTCTGATCAGCGATGGCGATGTTGCCGGCGTTATCCATTGCGCCGAGCCGAGGACGGGCATCGATATTTATCTCGGTATTGGCGGCGCGCCGGAAGGCGTGCTGGCGGCAGCCGCACTTCGCTGTATCGGCGGTCAGATGCAGGCCCGTCTCGTCATCGATACCGAGGAATTGCGCGAGCGCACCTTGAAGATGGGCATCAAGGACCCGAAGAAACGCTACGAGATCGAGGACATGGTGAAAGGCGACTGCCTGTTCGCCGCCACCGGCGTCACCGACGGCGCCATGCTCTCGGGCGTGAAATTCGGCAAGCTGGTCATCGAGACCGATACGGTGGTGATGCGCTCGGTCACTGGAACTGTTCGGCGGGTGCGCGCGGAGCACCGGCAGCTCGACAAGTTTCATCTGGATTGAAAACGAATAACTGGCGCTTTTCATCCGCGCATATAGATTGTATGCGCATGATCTTTTCCGAAAACCGGTCCCCACTTTTCGGGATCATGCGCTAACTCGCGTGGTATGGCCATGGCGGCGTTGCCGGCGGCGGCATTGAACACGAGCGAACGTTTCTTTCTCGGTGTGGAGCGCTCGGTGACGGGCCGCGCCTGGCGCGATCGTCTCGATGAGCGCGGCCAAGCGCGCGCGCTCACCATTGCGCAGCGCCACGGCATCCCTGAATTGCTGGCGCGCGTGCTGGCCGGACGCGGCGTCGAGCCGGACGAGGTCGAGGCCTATCTCGATCCCACCATCAAGCGATTGATGCCCGATCCGAACACGCTGACCGCCATGGAGGCGGCAGCAACCCGCATCGCCGACGCCATTACGCGGGCGAGAGCGTCGCCATTTTCGGCGACTACGACGTGGACGGCGCCACCGCGTCGGCGCTGCTCGCAGGTTTCCTTCGCCAATGCGGGCTCGATCCGATCATCCACATCCCCGACCGCATATTCGAAGGCTACGGGCCGAATGTGGATGCCATTCGCTCGTTTGCGGAAAAGGGCGTGAAGTTATTGATCACGGTCGATTGCGGCACCACCAGCCTGGAGCCGCTCACCGAGGCCAAGAAGCTCGGCCTCGACACCGTCGTGATCGATCATCACCAGGCCGACGAGGAATTGCCGCCGGCGGTCGCGATCGTCAATCCGAACCGCGCCGACGATCTGTCCGGCCTTGGCCATTTGGCGGCGGTCGGTCTTGTATTTATCACGCTGGTCGCGCTCACGCGCACGCTGCGCGCCCGCGATTTCTGGACGCCGGCGCGGCCTGAGCCCGATCTGTTGTCGTTGTTGCATCTGGTCGCGCTCGGCACCGTTGCCGATGTGGTGCCGCTCAAGGGCCTTAACCGCGCTTTCGTCGCGAAAGGCCTGATTGCGCTGCGCCGCCGCGATCAGGTGGGCCTGACCGCGTTGATGGATGCCTCGCGGCTCTCCGGGCCGCCCGAGCCGTGGCATCTCGGCTTTCTGCTGGGCCCGCGCATTAATGCCGGCGGCCGCATCGGGCGCGCCGATCTGGGTGTGCGGCTTGTTGCTCGAACAGGACCCATCGGAAGCCGCACGCATCGCCGGCGAACTCGACCGCCTCAACCGCGAGCGCCAGCAGATCGAGACTCGCCACCGTGGCGCAGGCTGAGGCCGAAGCCATGGCTTCGCTTGGCCTGGAAGAAAAAGGCGCGGTTGTCGTCACCGCCGGCCAAGGCTGGCATCCGGGCGTGGTCGGCCTGGTGGCGGCGCGCCTGAAAGAGCGCTACGGCCGCCCGGCCTTTGCCATCGCGCTTGAACCGGGCGGCATCGGCACCGGCTCGGGGCGCTCGATTGCCGGCGTCGATCTCGGCCGCGCGGTGCGGCGCGCAGTGCACGAGGGGCTCGCGACCAAAGGCGGCGGCCACGCCATGGCGGCCGGCATCACGCTCAAGAAAGACGCGCTCGGCGCCTTTCGCGCCTTCATGGAAGAGGCGCTTGGCCCGGCGGTCGAGCAGGCGCGGCGCGAACGCGCGCTGCCGATTGACGGTGCGGTCAGCGCCGGCGGCGTCAATGTCGCGCTCTGCGAACTATTGGCGCGCGCCGGACCTTATGGCGCGGGCAATCCGGAGCCGCTGCTGGCGTTGCCGGCGCACACGCTTTCTTACGCCGATCTGGTCGGCGAAAATCACATCCGCGCGCGCTTCAAATCGCCCGACGGAAAATTCGTCAATGCCATTGCCTTTCGCGCCGCGGGGACCGATCTCGGCCGCGCTTTGTTGGACAAGCGTGGAAGCGCGGTTCATGCGGCAGGGAGCCTTGCCATTGACCGCTGGCAGGGCGAAGAGCGCGTGCAGATGCGCCTCGTTGACGTGGCAGACGTCCACAATGCCCCCTAGCGACGTCGAGGTTGCGATCATCGGCGGGGGCGCGGCCGGCATTGCCGCCGGAAAGCGCCTGCGTGCGGCGAATGTCGATTGCCTGGTAATCGAGGCGCGCGACCGCCTGGGCGGCCGCGCCTGGACCGTCGAGGCATCCGGCTTTGCACTCGATTTCGGCTGCGGCTGGCTGCATTCGGCCGACCGCAATCCATGGGCTGCGGTTGCCGCGAGCGAAAGCCTGACCATCGATAAATCGCCGCCGCCATGGTCGCGGCCGTCGCTCAATTTTACGCCTGAGCAGCAGCGCAGCCTACCGCGAAGCCTTCGCGGCATTTCATGATCGCTTGAGCACGCTTGGCGACAAACCGGACATCCCGGCCTCCGACTTTCTCGAGCCGGGCAACCGCTGGAACAATCTGCTCAACGCCATCGGCACCTACATCAGCGGCGCCGAGCTCGATCGCGTCTCGGCGCGCGATTTCGAGAATTACGCCGACACGAGCGTGAACTGGCGGGTGGTCGAGGGTTATGGCGCAGCGATTGCGCGCTACGGTTCCGACTTGCCGGTCACGTTCAATTCGGCCGTGCGCCGGATCGACCATAGCGGCAAGCGGCTGAAAATCGAAACCGAAAACGGTGTCATCGCCGCCGATCAGGCAATCGTCACGCTGCCGAGCGCGGTGCTCGCCGCCAACGAAAATATGTTCGCGCCGGTGCTGCCGGAGAAAATAGACGCCGCGCGCGGAGTGCCATTGGGCCTGGCCGATAAGTTATTCTTGTCGCTTGATGGTGCGGATGAGTTTGCTCCCGACAGCCACATGATCGGAAACCATGAGCGCGCCGCGACCGCGATCTATCATTTCCGGCCCTTCGGACGGCCGCTGATCGAGGTTTATTTCGGCGGCAGCAACGCCGCCGGATTGGAAAAGGAAGGCGAGGGGGCGTTCTTCGATTTCGCTGCGTCTGAACTCGCAACGCTTCTCGGCAATACGTTTGTCAAACGCGTAAAGCCTTTAGTCATGCACCGCTGGGCCGCCGATCCGTATGCGCTTGGCTCTTATTCTTATGCGCTGCCGGGCAAGGCCGATTGCCGCGCGAGCCTGGCCGCTGCCGTCGATGACCGTCTGTTTTTCGCCGGCGAAGCCTGCTCGACTTATGATTTTTCCACCGCCCATGGCGGCTGGTTTACCGGCGTCGCCGCGGCCGAACAGGTGATGGCCGCGCGCAAAGTCAAAGCTTAATGAAGATCAGCGCTTGCGCTGTTTGCGGCAGAACACGTCGTAGATGGCGCCGATGACGATGCGCGCCTCTTCGCTGGCGAGGCTGTAATAAACCGTCTTGCCTTCGCGCCGCGTGGATACGAGCCCATCCGCGCGCAGCCGCGCCAGTTGTTGCGACACCGTCGGCTGGCGCAAACGCAGTTGCTGTTCCAGTTCGCTCACCGATTGTTCGCCCTCGGCGAGGATGCACAGGATCATCAGCCGGCTTTCATGCGCCAGCGCCTTGAGGAAATCGCTCGCGCGTTTCGCATTGTCGTCCATGCGGTCGAGGTCATGCGCACGGGCGCGGCTTTCGAGGCGGGACATTTCCATTCGTGCACCGGTTGAGACAGCGAAACTGCGCAAGACTTCTGGCAACAAGACTTCTGGCAACAAGACTACAGGCAATCAGTCCAATAGACGCAATTGTTTTTCGGGCAACTGCGCGCGTTCTCCACTCGTTCCAGTAGCATCCAGTTTGGCGAACAACATGCTGAGTTGGGTCCAAAAACTGTCGGGGCCCGGATAGCCGCGAATGCGGCCGATTTCACGGCCTTTGTCGACCAGAACGAACACGGAGTAAACCGTTCGACCGAAATGAAAGCAAGTTCCGGCGGTACTGGCTGCTCGATATCGACGCGGCGCAACGGCGCACGCAGGCCTTCCTCGGTCTTGACGTAGATCGGCGCGATTTGCGCATCGAACGCCGCGCACCACTCGCAACCGGCGCGCTCAAACATCACAAGTTCCGCGGCATGCGCGCTAGAAAGTTCAAACGTGATAAACATAGCGCCGATGAGCGCAGCGCGAGAAAATAATTCTCGAAAAGAGGGTTTGCGCGTCACGTTTGTTTCCTCGGCGCGGTTGAGCCGCACTGAATCAGCGCAGTATATATCACAATTGATGAATGTGTCGATGCGAGGGGCGTCAATCAAGCCCGCGCGGCGGGAAAACTCAGCCGAAACGAAACGCCAGCAGATTATCGAACGAACGCAGTTCGATCAGAATGCGATGCAGCTGGTTGGCGTCGCGCGTCTCAAGCGCCTGCGGCAGCGGCGTCAGGCCATTCTTGGCGCCATCCACCAGGCGGCGGAACTCCGGACTGTTGCGCACGGCGGCGCCGGCAATGCCGTCACAGCGGTCGAGGACTTTGCGATAGGCCTCACCCGCCGCCGAAATAGCAGTGCGGATGTCGGGTTTGCTCAAGTCGACTTTGGCATCGTTGTAGACCATGAGCGCGTCCATGGCGGCGTCGGCGTCATAGACGCAATCGGCCAGCACGACGACGCCGGCGGATTTGCGCAAGTTATGGAAATCGGTGCGGATGCCGAGCAGCGTCTGGCGCACACTGTCCGGCTTGCCCATTTGCACCATCAGATCGATCGTCACCAGCCTTGTGGCGATGTCGGTCATGACCTGGATATAGAGGGGGCTGCCGGCAAACGCCTCCGGCCGTTTATTGGCAAAGCGTTCCGACAATTGGCCCCAGGCCGCGCGCAGCCGGTCGATTTCCAGCAAGGCGAGATCGGGATTGCCGTTGCGCAAGTAGCCGATCGCCACGCGATTATGGGCGGAGACCTGTTCCACCGCCGCGTTGAAATCGTCGAGATCGCTGGCAAAAGCTGCCGGCGTGGCCGCCAGCAGGGCAAAAGCGAGGAATGCGGCGCGCGCAACGCAGGCAAGCATGGGCTTTCACCAGACTGTGAGGCGTGGATATATGCTAATGCGAATATAACCTGCGCCGGCCGGCGCGGCGAGGGCGGTTAAGGCTTCTTGGTTTACAACACATGTCCATGACACTGACACGGCGGACGGTATTGCTCGGCGCGGCCGCTTGCGGCGCGCTTACGGTCACGCCGGCGCGCGCCGACGGCCCGGTGCTGACCGCCGACGGGCTCTACAAGGAGCCGTGGTTCCTCGACAGCTTCCTCAATCTCGCCGACGACCTGGAAGACGCCCGCAAGGACGGCAAGCGTTTCGCCATCATGTGGGAGCTCAAGGGCTGCCCCTATTGCAAGGAAACCCATTTCGTCAATTTCGCGCAAAGCCGCATCGTCGATTACATCAAGGCGAATTTTGCGGTGCTGCAGCTCAACATCATCGGCTCGCTCAAGGTGACCGATTTCGATGGCGAGGAATTGACGGAAAAGGCGCTGGCCAAGAAATACGGCGTCCAGTTTACCCCGACGTTCCAATTCTTCGATGAAAGCGCCGGGCCGCTGAAAGCGCTGCCGCCGCAAAAGCGCGAGGTGGCGCGTGCCTCGGGTTACATGCGGCCGGACGATTTCCTCGCCATGTTCCGCTTCGTGCGCGAGAAGGCCTATGACAAGGGCAGCTTGCGCGATTTCCTCAAAAGCCAGCCAAGCTGAGTGGTGCCGCCGCGGTTTTGCTTTGGCGCGCCGTTTCGCTTATGAATTCGCGCTGACATTTGTGCGATCCGGGTAATCCATGGCCAAACTCAATTTATCCATCGCGGTGCGCGACTATGACCGCACCCGCCCGCTGAGCGACGGGCTTGTTCAGATCGACGGCGTCGATCCGGTCTTCATGGCGCTCGACCCGGAGGAAATCTTTTTCCGCGCCTTTCGCCAGGCCGAATTCGACATTTGCGAATTGTCGATGTCGAGCTTCACGGTCAAGACCGCGCAGGGCAACTTGCCCCTATGTCGGCGTGCCGGCGTTCGTGTCGCGCGCCTTTCGCCACACCTCGATCTATGTGCGCACCGACCGCATCAAGAAGCCGGAAGATCTCAAAGGCAAGAAAGTCGGCGTGCCGGAATATCAGCTGACGGCCAATGTGTGGGCGCGCGCCATTCTGGAAGACGACCATGGCGTGAAGCCCTCCGACATCCACTGGATCAGGGGCGGTCTGACCGAGGCCGGACGGCTGGAAAAAATAACGATCACTTTGCCGAAGGGCGTCAAGCTTGATGACGCTCCCGAGGGGCGGACGCTGTCGGGCATGCTGGACGCAGGCGAGATCGACGCCTTCATCGGCCCGCGCGTGCCGCCTGGCTTTTCGCGCGGCGATCCAAAGATCGGCTGGCTGTTTGCGGACCCCGTCGCCGCGGCCAAGGATTACTTTAAGCGCACGGGCGTGTTCCCGATCATGCATTTGATCGGCGTCCGCCGCGAACTGGCCGAGCAGCACCCTTGGCTGCCGGGCGCGGTGCTCAAAGCCTTTGAGCGCTCGAAAACGATCGCGCTGGAAAAGCTCTCCGATACGTCGTCGCCCAAAGTGACGCTGCCTTTCGTCGAGGAGCGCCTGATGGAGGCGCGCGCGCTGATGGGAAGCGACTTCTGGCCTTATGGCGTTTCCGCAAACCGCAAGACGCTGGAGACGTTCCTCAAGCATCATCATGCGCAAGGCCTGTCGTCACGCCTGCTCAAGGTGGAGGAGTTGTTCCACCCCGGCACTTTGGAAAGTTTCAAGCTTTGACCGGCGCGGCGACAGAAATCCATGTCATGAGCGGCGGCGCGCCGAAGGAAGTGTTCGCGCTGCTCACGCCGCAATTCGAGCAACAGACCGGTCACAAAGTTAAGTTCACCTATGCGGTGATCACGACGCTGCGCGAGAAACTTGCCGCCGGCGAGAAAGCCGACGTGCTGGTGATGCCGGTGCCGGTGCTCGACGGCTATGCCAAAGACGGGAAATTACGCGCCGGCAGCCGCGCCACGTTCGCCAATGTCGGCGTAAGCGTGGTGGTGAGGGAAGGCGCCGCGCTGCCTGATATATCGAGCAAGGAGAAGTTTCGCGCCGCCATGCTGGCCGCTCGTTCGGTCGTCCACGCCACGCCGGGGAAAACGCCGAGCGGCACGCATATGGGCAAGGTGATGGAGCAACTTGGCATCGCCGATGCCATGGCCAAGAAGGTCATTCACAAGCCGGCGCTCGAGGGCGGTGTGGAGTTGGTCGCCACGGGTGAAGCCGAGATCGGAATATATCCGGCGAGCGAAGTCGCGGGCGTCAAGGGATTGAAGATCGTCGGCCCGCTGCCGCCGGGCATCGATCTCGACATCGTCTATGGCGGTGCGGCGACGGCCGAGAGTGCAGCAGGCGAAGCCGCCGCCGCGTTCGTTAAATTCATGGCGGCACCGGAACATCGCGCCGTTTGGAAAGAGGCCGGTTTCGATCCGCCTCAAGTGAGCGCGCTGCGCCTAAGTGAGCGCGTTCAGTTCCGCTTGATGTCGTCGAGCCCGCCCAGCCTTCCGATCAGCGCATTGGCGCCGATCGCGAGCACGAACAGCACGATCAGCATGGCGTACATGCGCGGCATGTCGAAGGTCGAGTCGGCCTGCATGATCAGAAAGCCGATGCCCTTGTTCGAGAGCCGGGTTTCCGCGAGCAGCGTGCCGATCAGCGCGAAGCCGAAGCCGAGCCGTATGCCGTTGATGACCGGATGGCGCATGGCGGGAAGATAAATCTTCCACACCATCTGCATGGTGGAGGCGCGGAAGCTTTCGCCGACGCGGATCAGCACGCGGTCGATCTGGCGCATGCCGGCGGCGACGTTAAGCGCGACCGGGAAGAAGCACGAGAACGTGCCGAGCGCGATCTTGGACGGGGTATCGACGCCGAACCACATGATGGCGATCGGCAGGAAAATGATCTTGGGTGTCGGACCGAGGTAATAGAGATAGGGCTCGAAGGCTTTCGACAGGAAGCGGTTGGCGCCGAGCACGAGGCCGACCACAAGCCCCGCGCCGCCGCCAATCAGCAGCGCCAGTGCCGATCTCGCCGATGGTGACGCCGAGATTGTAATAATATTGGCCGTGCGAGAGCAGATCGACCAAGGCGCGCGCGATCCGCAGCAGCGAGGGCACCACGTCGCGGTAAAGCCAGCCGGAATGGGCAAGGAACTCCCATATCGCCAGCACGGCCACGATGATAGCCACGCGCAGCAGCGTCACCGGGCTTATCGCCGGAGCCGGCGTCGCCTGTCTCAATCGACCGGTCTCAGCCATCGCTCGATTCTCTCCAGCGCCACGAAAAACAACACGCTCACCAGAATGACGAAACAGATCGCGGCATAGGTGCCGGCCAGATCGTAGCGCTCGGCCAGATCGGTGATGAGCGCGCCGAGCCCGCCGTAATTGATGAGGAATTCGGTGCCGACGACATTGATGAGGGCGAAGATCAGCCCGAGCCGCACGCCGACAAAGATGGTCGGCAACGCCGCCGGAAACAGGATCTTCCAGAATTGCTGCGTGGGCGTGAGGTTGAAGCTGCGGCCGACATTGACCAGCACTTTGCGCGTCGCCGAAATGCCTTCGATGGTTTTCAGGATGACCGGCGGCAGGCCGGAGACGAAGCCCATCATGATGATGGTCCAGGCATTGCGCCCGAACACCACCAGAAACAGCGGATACATGATGACCAGCGGCGCCGCGGCGATCGAGGCCACCCAGGTTTCGCAGGCCTGTTGCAGCAGTTTGAAGCGGTGCATCAGCACGCCGCCGGCGACGCCGAACAGCGTCAGCATGACGCCGGCGATCAGGCATTCGGCCGCGGTCGACAGGAAGCGCCGGAACACATGCTCCTCGGCGATGATCCGGTAAAACGAGCCGATCACCTCCGAGGGCGGCGGCACGATGAAGCGGTTGATGACGCCGATGCGGATCAGCAGTTCGGCCAGCAGCAGCGCAACGACGATGGTGACAAATCCGACCATGCGCGGCGCGAAATCGTGCCGCGCGCGGCGTGGGTCAGAGAGAGCCGCGTCAGTCATGCGCTGACCCGTGATGATGCAGCGCGTGGTCTTCCTCGTCGCGCATGCCGCGGCTCGCTTCTTCGCGCAGGTCGCTCCAGATTTGCGCGACATAGCGGCCGAAAGCCTCGCTGCTGACGATCTCCGAGGTGCGCGGGCGCGGCAGCTTGATGTCGACGATGCGCTTCACTTTGCCGGGCCGGTAGGTCATCACCAGAATGCGGTCGGACATTTGCACGGCTTCGGTGATGTTGTGGGTGATCAGCAGCGTGGTCTGTTTGAGTTGCTGCTGGATTTGCAACACCTTGTCGCCGAGCAGCAGCCGCGTCTGCTCGTCGAGCGCGGCGAAGGGTTCGTCCATCAGCAGGATTTTCGGCTCGGAGGCGAGCGTGCGGGCAAGCGAGACGCGCTGGCGCATGCCGCCGGATAATTCGCCCGGATAGCGGTTTTCGAACCCGTCGAGCCCGACCAGCGCGATGAAATGGCGCGCGCGTTCGATGCGCTTGTCGCGCGCCATGCCGACGAGTTCGAGCGGGAAGGCGACATTGTCGGTCACCGTGCGCCAGGGAAAGGTCAATTCCTCCTGGAACACCATGCCGATTGATTTATGCGGGCCGGAAATGGTCTCGCCGGCAACGCTGACCGCGCCTTGGTAATGGCCGAGCAGGCCGCCGATCACATTGAACAAAGTCGACTTGCCGCAGCCGGACGGGCCGATGACCGACAAAAATTCGCCCGGCGTCACATTGAACGAGACATCGTCGACCGCGGTGATGGCGCCTTCCGGCGTCTCGTAACGTACAAGGATGTTGTCCACCACCAGGATCGCATTGCCGGCGGTTGCCATGATCATTTGCTCTTGGGCGTCATCACCGCCGTCATGGCGGCGGTGTAGCCGGGCTCGACCCGCACATCGACCACCACGACTTGGCCTTGCTCGACCGCGGCGATGGCCTTGGCGAAGATCGCTTCCATGTCGGCGATGGTGGACACCGGGCCTAAGCCAAGCGCGCCTTGCGCGCGCGCCAGCGCGGCGATGTCGATATCGGGTTCGGAAATGCGCTGGCCGACCCAGCGGTTTTCGACCGGACGGTTGCGCATGCGGGCGACGCGCTCCTGATGCAGTTCGTCGTTGAAGAAGGAGCGATTATTGGCGACCACGATGAGCAGCGGAATGCGGTAATGCGCCGCTGTCCAGATCGCCGTGACGCCCATCAGAAAATCGCCGTCGCCGCAGACGGCAACCGGCAGCCGCCCGCTGCCTTTGAGCGCCAGCGCCGCGCCGACCGTAATGCCGGGGCCGCCGCCGACGCCGCCGCCGCCATCGCCGCCGAGATAATCGAGCGGATGGCGGAACGGCCAGCTGGCGCCGTTCCACGATAGCGAGACATGGGTGAGGGAAGCGGGCCTTTCGCCGACCGCGCGCCGCAGACTATCGGCGAGGTGATCGACGGTGAGCTTGTCGCCGCTGGGTTTGATACGGCTCGAACTTTTTGCTGGCGACCGCATGGGGTTTGGCCGGCCCCAGCGCGTCGAGCAGCAGCGGCACCGCTACATCGGGCTCGCAGGCGATCATCACATCGACCGGCGGCAGGCCCTGATAGTCCATGCTCCAGCCGTTATGCAGATGATGATCGACTGAAACCTGTATGACTTTCGCCGTGACATTGCCGGCGTGTTTGAAGGTGCCGGCCACATCCAGCCAATCGAGGCTGAGGATGACGTCGGCGGCTTTTATGGCCTCGGTTGCTTCCGCCACCGGCGCGATGGTGCCGGGCGCGCCTGAATGCAGCGGATGATCGGTCGGGAAGGCGGCGGCGACTTTCAAATCGGTGACGACGCTGGCGTTGAGCCGTTCGGCCAGCGCGATGCGGGCGTTCCAGGCGTCGAGATCGCGCGAGACACGGCCCGCCAGGATCAGCGGACGTTTGGCGTTACGCAACAATTCGGCGGCGGCGGCGATCTTGTCGGGCGGCGCAGCGCTTTCGACCTCGGGCATGAAACGCTGCGTATCGATCGGCGGCACCGGCTCGGGGAGCTTTTCCTCCTGCATGCCGGCGTCGAGATTGACGTAAGTCGGCCCGCGCGGCGCGGTATTGGCGATCCAGCCGGCGCGCAGCACCGCTTCACGCGCGGCAAGCGGCGAGGACGGCTGGTCGTCCCATTTGGTATAGCCGCGCACGAGCGCGCCCTGGTCGCGCGCGGTATGGATCCAGTCGATCCACGGCCGGCGTTTGACCGTGTCCACCGGTCCGGTGGCGCCGAGGACCACCATCGGCATGCGGTCGCACCAGGCGTTGAAGATGCCCATGGTGGCGTGCATCAGACCGACATTGGAATGCACCGCCACCGCCATCGCCTTGCCGGTCACTTTGGCATAGCCGTGCGCGATGGCCGTGGCGCTTTCTTCGTGCAGGCAGAGCAGCATTTGCGGCTGCGTATTGCCTAAATAATTCACCAGGCTGTCGTGGAAGCCGCGATAGCTGGCGCCGGGGTTGAGCGCGATATACGGGATATCGAGCGCGCGCAGCGCATCGGCCGCCACATCGCTGCCGAATTGCGCCGCGTTGACGCCGGCCGGCACCGGCCGGTCGATCGCGGCAACCGTCGCATCGGGGGCGGGCGTTCGCGCGCTTTTCGGTTTGGATGTCGACACTGGTTGGCCCTGCCATCGGCCGCCCACGGGCGGCGGTGCGGCATCCAATCGGATCACGGGCCCTGACGCAACCGGGCCAGAACCTTTAAGCCGGCATAGCCATCGGCAGGCGTCATGCCGGCCTTTTTCTGGAACGCCAGAATAGCCTTGACGGTGTCGCTGCCGGTGCGGCCATCGACGCCGTCGGTCTTGAAGCCGTGTTCATTGAGCCGGCGCTGGATTTCCTTGACCTCCGCCAAAGTCGGCGTGCGCTCGCCGCCGGGGAACTGCTGCTTGAAGCCGGGCTCGCCGTGGATCAGGTCGCCGAGATGGCAGAGGGCAAGCGAATAGCTGGTCGAGGGATTGTAGGAATAAACCGCGCGGAAATTCTGCCCGGTCAGGAACGCAGGCCCGCCGCGCACCGGGATCCAGAGCTTCACCTGGTCATGCGGCCGCGCGAAAGGTTTGCCGTCGGCGCGTTTGACGCCGAGCGCTTGCCATTGTTCGTACGAGCGCGTGCCGCCCGGCGCGTGGGCGCCGACTTTCACTTCGCAGCCCCAGGCTTCGCCGCGGCGATATTTTCCGCGCTCCACCAGATAGCGCGCGGTTCCGGCCAAGGAGTCATCGGGCTTGCCGAATGGCGTCACGCGGCCGTCGCGGTTGAAGTCGACGCCCATGTGCAGCCACACCTCCGGCATCCATTGGGTGTGACCCATGGCGCCGGCCCAAGAGCCGATCATCTCATCGGGCTTGGCCCAGCCGCGGTCGATGATGGTCAGCGCGTTGAGCAGTTCGGTTTCCCAGTAACGGCGGCGGCGCGGCTCACCCCAGGCGAGCGCGGCCAGTGCCGGAACCACCGGCCGCATGTATTTCGCGTTGGTGACCAAATCGCCGAACGAAGATTCCATGCCCCAGAGGCCGAGCATGATCCAGCGGTCGACGCCGTATTCCTTTTCGACGCGGCCGAGCACGTCGGCATTTTCGCGCGCGCGCTCCTTGCCGGTGATGACGCGCCAATCCGAACAGCGGCGGTTGATGTATTGCCAAAGCTGTTCGGTGAATTCCGGCTGCGCACGTTGCAGCGCGTAGACGCTGGTGTCGGGGTTGAGCGAATTCATCACCCGGTCGTAAGTGGCCGCCGAAATGCCGCGCTTGAGCGCCTGCGGCCGGAACGACGCCACCCAATGGGTAAAGCCTGCGGGCGCGGCCCATGCGGCTGCGCCAAAAGCGAGACTGGCGCCGGCGCCCAGCATGCCTGCGACAAGCGCGCGGCGGCTCAGGATCGTCGCGGGCGCGGCGAGTAGGGCATTGGAGATTCGCGGCATGGCGGCATTGTAGAGGTTGCTCACGCACAAACAATGCGCGCGGCATAGCGCCGGAACGGCGTCAGTCGTCGGTTTTGTGCTTGCGCTTGTGACGAACGCGCTTTTTCGGCTTGGCGCGCTCGGCGGACGATTCGATCGCCTTGGTCTGTTCTTTCGGCGGCGAGGCGGCGTTGGCCTCGGGCTGCGGCGCGGGATGCAGGATCACCGGCGGCTTGTCGGGGATGGGCGGCGCCGGTTCGCCCGGCATGATCTCTTTGCCGCGCGCGCCGATCAGGCGCTCATAGGACGCCACCAGCGTCATGTAGGGATTGACCCAGACCCAGCCGATATTGGTGAAAACCTGAATGTTGAAATGAATGTGGTACGAGGTGCCATTCTCGTAGTCGCCCCAAGTCGCGACCTTGCCGAGGATTTCGCCCGCGCTCACTTTGCGGCCGTTGAGCCATTCTTCGGCGTCCATCGTTTTCGGATTCATGTGCAGATAGCGAAACCGCACATGATTGTTCGCGTTGTTGACCACGATATAGATGCCGATATTGGTGGGTAGCCGCCGGATGACGCCGTCGTGGACGGCTGCGACCGTGTGCTGATAGGGCTCGCAGCGGTCGCCCTCGGCGTTGAACAGCACGCAGTTGGCCGGACGGATATCTTCGCCCTGATGGCCGTAGCCGCCGGGACATTGCCCGACCAGGAAATCGCGCAGCTCGCAGAAATTATCCTGCCAGGGATAATTGAAATTTTCCGCAGCCAACTCGTCGAACACCAGCGGCTTGTCGTTGAGCTTGCAATGATATTTCGCGCCCTTCTTACCGAGCCGGCCGGCGACGCCGGTGTGGTAGCAGTCGCCCCACGGCATGAAGGATTGCGATTTGACGTAAGCCGGCGCATCCGCGATCGGAAAGCGCATGTGCGCGTAGACATGGTAATCCGCGCGGCCGGGCATTTTGTGCCAGCCGGAATTTTGGATCAGGTCGCCGGGACTGTAAAAGGTGAAATCCTTCGATTGCTCCTTCGGCCGGCTGATGTCGAATTTCGGCTGTTCAATTTTTGCCGGCGTGCCGCCGGCGGTATGCAGCATCTTCAAAAAACGCAGCGCCAGCGGATCGGCCTCCCTGCACGCAAGATGCCTCGAGGAGGGGCGCATGTCGTAGCACTGGATAGAAAGCACGTAAGGCACGCCGAAGCGCTGGAACACGTAGCGCACATGTGCCTCACTCAAGATTCGCCGAATGCCGGGAAATGTCTCGAGCAGTTCCTTCGGCGGCGGGTCTTCCTTTTCAATGTGATTGGGGCCGTCGAGATCGTAGATGAAGGCGGCGCCCGAAATTTCGAACAAAATCGGTTTGTCGAAATGGATCTTCAGCCCGTCTTCTTTGTTGCTCAGCGTGAACGTTGCATCGTAACCGGCGGGACCGGGCAGGAAGAATTTGGTGGGATGAAAGCCGCCAAAATATTTACCCGATGTGGCGGCGTCCGCTTTGCCGTCGGCGACATCTTTGGCAAAGGCATCGACGTCGAACGGCAGCAGCACCGGCACCGTGCTCTTGGCGATGCCGGGAAAACGCTTTTCGGTGATCGCATTGAGTTTGGCGAAGGCGTCCGCCGCGGGCTCGCTGCCGTGGCCGGTGAGGCTTGCCGCCGCGGCCGCCCAATTGACGTCGCTGAGCGTGACGACGGGGGCTTCCATCTCGCCGGCGGCCGCAGGCGCGGTGATGAGCAGCGCCAACGCTACAAGTAGGGACCGTTTCAACGCTTTCCTCGCTCGGCCCGCCAGCCGGGCTACCCGGGCACACTCGACGCCGTGAGTTAAAGGCATCGAACCCCGGCACACAAGGGTCGCTACGTCCCTAGCGCACGAACTGTACGCATCAGAAATGCACGCGCGAGTATGGGATGGATCAGTCCTTGGCGCGCTCGACATAGGCGCCATCGGCGGTGTTCACCACCACGCGGGTGCCGACGGCGATGTGGGTCGGCACCATGGTGCGCACGCCGTTCGACAGCACGGCGGGCTTGAAGGAACCCGATGCGGTCTGCCCCTTCATGGCCGGCTCGGTTTCCACGATTTCGAGCGTCGCTTTTGCCGGCATCTCGATGGAGACCGGGATGCCCTCGTGGATGGCGAGACTGACGTTCATATTCTCTTGCAAATAGGCGACCTGGTCGCCGATCACGTCGGCCGGCAGAATGACCTGGTCGAAGGTTTCCGCGTTCATGAAGTGCAGGCCATCGCCGTCTTTGTAGAGAAATTGAAATTCCAGGTCCTCGACATGGGCGCGCTCGACCTGGTCGGTGGTCTTGTAGCGCATCTGGGTCTTCACGCCGTCGGAAATCCGGCGCATATCGACTTGCGTGGTCGGGGTGCCCTTGCCGGGGTGAAAATTCTCGGCGTTAAGGACGACATAAAGCTTGCCGTCGAGATCGACGATATTGCCTTTGCGGAGCGATGAGGCGATGACCTTCACGTTTAGCTTCCCTGACGATAAGGCGGCGTGTGGCCGCGGTTTCGGGCCGCACCATAGCGATCTTGGCGCGCGATGCCAGCCTTTCCCGCTCAAGATTTAGCCGAGGTTTATGTGCGGCAAGCCCCCCCATTCTGGCAGCCCGGCAGCCACGCCGCCCGCAGGCCTTATTTATTGGCGCGCGGCCGGATCGCGGCAGCGTTACGGGCCTGGTTTGACGCGCAAGGGTTTCCTCGAGGTCGAGACCGCCGCCTTGCAGGTCTCGCCCGGCAACGAAACCCATCTGCATGCCTTTGCCACCGAACTGATCGGGACGGGCGGCGAGCGGCGCGCTTTATACTTGCGCACCTCGCCGGAATTTGCCTGCAAGAAGCTGTTGGCGGCGGGGGAGACGCGCATTGTCGATTTCGCCCGCGTGTTCCGCAACCGCGAGCGCGGCGCGCTGCATCATCCGGAATTCACCATGCTGGAATGGTACCGGGCCAACGAACCTTACGAAACGCTGATGGAGGATTGCGCGGCTTTGCTGGCGGAGGCCGCGCGCGCGGCCGGCGCGAACGCAGTTCAGCTTTCGCGGCAAAACGATCGATCCATTCGCGGCGCCCGAACGCATCACCGTGGCGGAGGCCTTCACGCGTTACGCCAACATCGATCTGCTGGCGACGGTGCGTGGCGGCCAAGGCGACCGCGCGGCGCTTGCGGCGCAGGCGAAAAATGCCGGCATCGCCACTGCACCGGACGATAGCTGGGGCGACATCTTCAGCCGCATTTTGGCCGAGCGGGTCGATCCCCATCTGGGCGTTGGCCGCGCTACAATATTATATGAGTATCCGCTGCCGCTGGCGGCATTGGCGCGCGCCAAACCCGGCAGCGATAAAGTGGCCGAACGGTTCGAACTTTATGCCTGCGGGGTTGAGCTCGCCAATGCGTTCGGCGAATTGACCGATGTCGCCGAGCAACGCGCGCGCTTTAAGGCGGCGATGGACGAGAAGCAGCGCATTCATGGCGAGCGCTATCCGGTGGACGAGGATTTTCTGGCCGCCTTGGCGAAAATGCCGCCCGCATCCGGTATCGCGCTCGGCTTCGACCGGCTGGTGATGCTGGCGACGGGCGCGCAACACATCGAACAAGTGATATGGACGCCGTATACCCTGAGCAAGAATGAATTCGAAAAGGAAAACGCCATGACGACGCTTCGCACGCCGGCGCAGTTCTGCGAATCCGGTCTGGCGCCGCCGCAAGACCGCGTCGCGCTCGAAGCGGTCGCCGCGCGCTACGCCATGGCGCTGCCGCCGGCGCTCGCCGGGCTGATCGATCGTAACGATGCGAACGATCCGATCGCGCGCCAGTTCGTGCCTGACGCTGCCGAACTTGAAACGCGGCCGGAAGAATTGGCCGACCCGATCGGCGACGACGCGCACAGCCCGGTCGAAGGCATCGTGCATCGCTATCCCGACCGGGTGCTGCTCAAGCTCACGCCGATATGCGCGGTCTATTGCCGCTTCTGCTTTCGCCGCGAAATGGTCGGCCCCGGCAAGAGCAAGCCGCTGTCGGCGGCGGCGCTGGAGCGCGCGCTTGATTACATCCGCGCGCATCAGCGAAATCTGGGAAGTGATCCTCACCGGCGGCGATCCGCTGGTGCTTGTCGCCGCGGCGCTTGCGCGCGGTGATGCAGGCGCTTGCAAAAATCGATCACGTCAAGGTGCTGCGCATCCACACCCGCGTTCCGCTCGCCGAGCCGCAACGCGTCACGGCGGAGCTGGTGCGCGCGATCAAGGTCAAAGGCAAGCCGACTTATGTGGCCCTGCACATCAATCATCCGCGCGAACTCTACGGATGCGGCGCGCGCATGCAATCGCGCGCATGGCGGATGCAGGGATCGTGCTGCTCGGCCAATCGGTGCTGCTCAAGGGCGTCAATGATTCAAGCCGGACGTGCTTGGCGATTTGATGCGTGCGCTGGTCGAGTGCCGGATCAAGCCCTATTACCTGCACCACGGCGATCTGGCGCCCGGCACCAGCCATCTGCGCACCGATATCGCGGCCGGGCAGGAATTGATGCGCGCCTTACGCGGGCCGTCTATCGGGGCTCTGTCAGCCGAGCTACGTGCTCGACATTCCCGGCGGCCACGGCAAATCGCCGATCGGCCCGAATTACATCGAGCGCGAGGCGGCGCAAAATTTTGTGGTCGAAGACTACAAAGGGCGGCGGCATAATTATCCGCCGCCGGTGTGAGCGCAGCCGTGCGCTAGTGCCGGATCGCCATCAGGTCGAGCAACGCCGCCGCCACCGCCAAGCTAGCAAAGCCGACGAACATCACAACGATGACGGCGTGCCAGACGAAGGACACGTCGCGCCGCAGGGCCGCTACTACGCTTTTGCTTTTCATCATGGCCAGATGCTCCCAAGGAGCTGATTGCAAGGCAACGCTGTTATACCCGCACAAGAATCATCCGGCCTATAATTTCTATATTAAATCGGACGGCAAACGCGGCACATCTGCGCATAGCAGCCATGACCCGATTGCGCCGGCGGTACTCGGTTAGGTGCGTTTTGCCGCCAGATATCCGCTATCGCGGAACCAACGCACGGCGTCCTCAATTCCTGCGGTGTAGGGCCGCGCGCGATAGCCCAAATCTCTCTCGGCTTTGGCGGTCGTGAAGAACATCCGGTATTTCGCCATGCGCACGCCATCCATGGTGGCGAAGGGCTCGCGCCCGGTGACGCTGGCGATTCCTTCGGCGACGAAGGCGACCGGCATCAGCGCGCGCCAGGGCAGGCTGAAACGCGCGGCGCGGCGGCCGACCAGCGCGGCGATATCGCGCAGCATCTGTGAGAACAGGACGTTCTGCCCGCCCAAAATATAGCGCTCGCCGATCTTGCCGCGATGCAGAGCGGCGAGATGACCCTCCGCCACATCATCGACGTGCGCGAGATTGAGCCCGGTATCGATGAACAGCGGGATGCGCCCGCGCGCAGCCTCGACGATGACGCGCCCCGTCGGCGTCGGTTTCACGTCGCGCGGGCCGATCGGCGTCGACGGGTTGACGATGACGGCGGGCAGGCCGCGCTCGGCGATCATGCTTTCGACCAGGCGTTCGGCCGCGATCTTGCTGCGTTTGTAGGCACCGATGCCCTGATCTTCGCTCAAGCCGATGCTTTCGTCCGCCGATGTCCCATCGGCGCGCAAGCGGATGGTGGCGACGCTGCTGGTATAAATGACGCGCTCGACGCCGGCGGCGAGCGCTTCCTCCATGAGATTTTGCGTGCCTCCGACATTGGAGGCAAAG
Source organism: uncultured Alphaproteobacteria bacterium (assembly GCA_963756805.1). GTDB lineage: Bacteria > Pseudomonadota > Alphaproteobacteria > Rhizobiales > Xanthobacteraceae > Pseudolabrys. The sequence goes on along the minus strand of CAVWPH010000006.1, from coordinate 54,675 downwards.
ATTTCGCTGCGGTCGCGCGCCCAGAAGCGATAATCGGCGGCCACATGAAAGACGTAGCGCGCGCCGGCCATGGCGCGGCCGATGGATTTGCGGTCGCGCAGGTCGCCTTCGACGAATTCCAGATCGAGGCCTGCAAGATGCGCACGCGGCGAGCTGGCGCGAACCAGCGCGCGCACGGAAAATCCCGCCTCGACCAATTTGCGCGCGACCGCCGAGCCGACGAAACCGCTTGCCCCGGTAATGAGAATCTTTTCTTTATGGGTCATGGGGACTGATGCGGCCGGCCTGTTGACGCCGGTGCTCTATTCGAAATGCGGGCTTTGTGAAAGCGCCATCCGGGCAGGGGCGGCGCTGGTGCTCGCCCTAAGCCTCTCAAGTTTTGTGCTTGTGCCGTGACCGGGATACACTTCCGGCATGGAACTTGCGTAACGTTGGCTGGGATTGGAGCTCACCTTTGGGGGGACCGATGGAATTAGCCGGCATAGAGGAGCCTTCGCGCCTCTTCGCGCCATTCTTTGGGCTACCGGCCGATTCCCTGCCTATCCCTTCAGCAGCCAGCGACAAACTTGTAGCACCGCCGGCGGCGGCTCCGCCCGCCGAGCGCCTGGTGGCGGCCTTGGTCGGCATGGCCTTTGAGGCGCGCATTGCCGCCGGCCCCGGCGTCTTCGTCATGTGCCGCGGCAGCGACAGCGACCTTTCCGCCACGCTCAGCCAAGCCCTCAAACGAGGCTGCCGCAGCATCATCAGCTTCGGCGTTGCCGGCGGGCTTGCGCCGCATCTGCGCCCGGGCGACTGGATCATCGCGTCGTCGGTGATCGACGATCAAAAGGTCTGCCCGACCGACAAAGGATGGACCAAGCGGCTGCTCGACATGATGCCGGGCGCAGGCCACGCGCCGATCGCGGGCGTTGACGCCGCGGTCACCGATCCCAAGGACAAGCGGCGCATGCATGTCTCCACCGGCGCCGCCACCGTCGATATCGAGTCGCATCTGGTGGCGCGGCTGGCAGCGACCCACGGCTTGAACTTCGCGGCGGTGCGGGTGGTGATCGATCCGGCACACCGCACCGTGCCGGAAGCGGCAATGGCCGGCTTGCGCCCGGGCGGCGACACCAGCGCGCTCGGCGGTCATTCGCGAACTGATCGCGTCGCCCTCGCAATTGTCCGGATTGCTGCGCCTGGCCATCGACGCCTATGCGGCGCGCAGCGCGCTTATGCGCGTGCGCCGGATGCTCGGCCCCGACTTCGGGCTGGCCGAGACCGGCAGCGCCTAAGGCGCCGGCGCAGAATTTTTTCCGGAAGTTTGCAGAATTGGCGCGCCCTAGGGGATTCGAACCCCTGTTACCGCCGTGAAAGGGCGGTGTCCTAGGCCTCTAGACGAAGGGCGCAATCATCAATCGCCGGATCGGCGGGATGGCGGGACGTATAAAGAGCTTCGCCGCCAGCGGCAATTACCATTTTCCGGTGTTGGGCATCGACTTCCAGGGCTCCTGCGGCGGCTTGGCCGCGCCCTTTTGCAGAAGCTCGATCGAATGCTTGTCGGGCGAGCGCACGAAAGCCATGTTGCCGTCGCGCGGCGGCCGGTTGATGGTGACGCCCGCCTTCATCAGCCGATCGCAGGTGGCGTAGATGTCGTCCACCTCATAGGCGAGATGGCCGAAATAACGCGCCTCGCCGTAGTCTTCGCTGTCCCAATTAAAGGTGAGTTCGACTTCCATCGACGGCCGGCCGGACTTTCTTACTGGCCTCGACCAAAGCAAGGTCGTCGGAGCCGGCGAGGAATACCAATGTATAGCGGTTCTTCTCGTCGACCCGGCGGCGGGTCTCCTTGAGGCCCAGCTTGTTGACATAGAAATCGAGCGCATCATCGAGATTGCGCACGCGCAGCATGGTGTGCAGATATCGCATGGTTCAAACCTCACGCAGAATGGGCCCCGAGCGTCCAATTATCCTGAACGTCCAATATCCTGAACGTCCAAGTATAACGTGCCAAGTATATAAGCAATGATGGCCCCCGATCTTGAAACGGCTATTTCCAGCCTGCGCGAGCTGATCGACGGCGCGCAGCGGATCGTCCCCTTTACCGGGGCCGGGATCTCGACCGAATGCGGCATCCCGGATTTCCGCTCGCCCGGCGGCCTGTGGACCAAGAACCAGCCGATCCCGTTCGACGAGTTCCTCGCCAGCCAGGAGATGCGCAATGAAGCCTGGCGCCGCCGCTTCGCCATGGAGGAGAATTTCACCAAGGCAAAGCCGGGAAGGGGTCACCGGGCGCTCGCCAGTCTATACCGCGCCGGCAAGGTGCCGGGCCTGGTCACCCAGAACATCGACAATTTGCATCATGCGTCGGGTATCGCGCCGCGCGACATTGTCGAACTGCACGGCAATACCACCTACGCCCTGTGTCTCGATTGCGCGAAGCGCTACGAATTGTCTTGGGTGAAGGAAAAATTCGGCCGCGGCAATCATTGCGCGCCGGATTGCGACTGCGGCGGGTATATCAAGACCGCCACCGTCTCGTTCGGCCAGGCGATGCCGGTCGAGGCGATGCAACGCGCCGAAGAATTGACGCAAAGCTGCGATCTGTTTCTTGCCATCGGCTCGTCGCTGGTGGTTTGGCCGGCGGCGGGCTTTCCGCTGATGGCCAAACGCAATGGCGCTGCCCTCGTCATCATCAATCGCGAGCCGACCGAGTTCGACGAGGTCGCCGATCTGGTGGTGCACCATGACATCGGCGACGTGCTCGGTCCGTTCGCCGCCCACTGATTCGCATCTCGCTGCGCTGTGTACAGACCTGTGTGCAAGCACATTTTGCTCTTTGCAGGTTTGAAAGCCGGTGTTATCTTGAATTCGACAGATTCGTTGAAACGATCTGCAAGAGGCGCCGGGACAAGCGGCGGCGCACGGGGTCATGGCGTCGGACGGGGTCGAACCAAAAATGCCTGGAGCCAATCTCCGGCCGGGAACGGTCAGAGAAATTATCGATGACTCGACGGCCGATCTCATTGAGATGGCGGGCGTCATCAAGTGGTTCGACGTTGCCAAGGGATTTGGCTTCATTGTGCCCGACAACGGCATGCCGGACGTGCTGCTGCATGTGACCTGCCTGCGCCGCGACGGCTTTCAGACCGCCTATGAAGGCGCGCGGGTAGTGTGCGAGGTGCAGCAGAGGCCCAAGGGCTTGCAGGCCTTCCGCGTTCTTTCCATGGATGAAACGACCGCGGTGCATCCGGCGCAGATGCCGCCGCCGCGCACCCATGTCACCGTGCAGCCCACCAGCGGGCTCGAGCGCGCCCAGGTGAAATGGTTCAACCGCTTGCGCGGCTTCGGCTTCTTGACCCGCGGCGAGGGCACGCCGGACATTTTCGTGCACATGGAGACGCTGCGCCGCTACGGCCTCGCCGAGCTGCGGCCGGGCCAGACCGTGCTGGTCCGCTTCGGGCCCGGGCCGAAAGGTCTGATGGCGGCCGAAGTTCGCCCCGATGGCGGGCCGCTCGGTCTCGCCTCCCACTAAACCGGCCCAGCACCTCGACCTTCGGCCATTTTCCCATTGCCGCCGACTTCACGCCCGCGTAAAGGCGGACGCATGCGCGCCTTGCGTTGGACCGCTTTCGTTCTCATCGGACTGCTGGTGGCCGCCGGTCCCGGCGTGTCGGCCGGCCTGCGCACGCTCGAAATCGCCAGCAAGACCGGAGTGCACGCCTTCTCGGTCGAAATCGCCGATAACGACGCCGCGCGGGCCAAAGGGCTGATGTATCAGCAAAACATTGCCGGAAGGCACGGGCATGCTGTTCGACTTCAAGCGCGAGCAGGATGTCGCGTTTTGGATGGAGAACACCTACATCTCGCTCGACATGATCTTTATCCGCGGCGACGGCCGCATCTCTGCGCATCGCCGAGAACACCGAGCCGCTGTCGACCCGGATTATCCCCTCGGGCGGGCCGGTGCTGGCGGTGCTGGAAGTGATCGCGGGAACGGCACGCAAATACGGGATCGCGCCCGGCGACCGTGTCGCGTTCCCGATTTTCAAAGGGCGTTGAGAGTTATTGCTGGGCTCGGCGCAAGCGTGTACCAACCGCCGATTATCGTTTCCCCGGGGCATAGCGCAGTCTGGTAGCGCGTCTGGTTTGGGACCAGAAGGTCGCAGGTTCAAATCCTGCTGCCCCGACCAAGCTCCAAATACCGGATCGTTTCAGTCTGCGCCGATTTAGCCGGGCGTCGCGGCGGCCATTGGTAAAATGCTACCGACGGCTTTGCGCGCCATTATGCGGCGTCGCAACGCGCCGCAAAGTCGACAATGCGCGCGATCACGTCGGCTTCCGCCAGCAGCGGCGCATGGCCCTGGTCGGGCACCTCAAACGTCTCAAGCTTCGGGCCGCCGCGCGCGCATGGCCTCGACGGTCGCCGGCGTCAGCAGATCGGAATTGGCGCCGCGGATCACCATCACCGGCACCGCCGGCAGCGCGTCGAATTCCTTCCAGAGCGGCGGCAGCGGCCGGTCGAAATTGACGCCTTCCAGCGTCTTGGCCAGCCGCACATCATAGGTCGGCACCAGCGCGCCGTTTTGCTGCTTGAAGGTGCGGTGGGCGGCAGCCAGCCAGTCCGCCGCGCCGAGTTTGGTGAATTGCGCGTCGAACAGCCGGCGCAGGATCTCGGCGCCTTCTTCAAAAGAACGTGGCTGCGGCAGCTTGCCGACATAGCCCTTGATCCGCATCAGCCCCTGCGGCTCGATCAGCGGGCCGATATCGTTGAACACGACGCCGGCGATCGCGGTCGGCCGCACCGCCGCCAGAAACATGGCGAGGATGCCGCCGCGCGAGGTGCCGACGAATATTGCGGGCGTTGCGTCGAGCGCGGCGATGACCGCGAGCACGTCGGCGAGTTCAATCTGGATACTGTAATTGGCCGGGTCGCGGTCGTACTCGCTTTCGCCGCGCCCGCGATAATCGAGCGCGATGACGCGGCGCGGATGCTCAGCGTCAGTCGCGAGCGCAACGGCAAGCGCGTCGAAGTCGGCCGTGGTGCGCGCCAGGCCCGGCAGGCAGACCACCGGCAAGCGCTCAAGGCTGCGCCGCCCGAAGCAGCGCGTATGCAGGCGCAGGCCGTCGGGCGCGGAGACGAAAGTGCTGGTGCCGGTGGTGCCGGGTTCGAGGTTGCCATGACGAGCAAGCCCATAGCCTATCGCAGGCCGACGTTAAAGCGGGAGCTTGTTCAGTTGATCGCGCCGCGCTTCAAGTCGGCGTCGATCAGGAGCTTGGTGCCGCCGCCGAAACGCGCGCGGTAGACCTGCAGATTTTCCATGATGCGCTCGACATAATTGCGGGTTTCCGCAATCGGGATGCGCTCGACCCAATCGACCGGATCGATCTTGGGATCGCGCGGATCGCCGTAAGCCGCGATCCACTGGCGCACGCGGCCGCGCCCGGCATTGTAGCCGGCGAAGGTGAGCAAATAAGATCCGTTATAGCCGGTGAGCAAATTGGACAACTCGGCCGCGCCCATCTGCATGTTGTAGACCGGATCCGTGAGCAGGCGGGTCCGGCTAAAGGCCAACTTGAATTTCGCGGCGGTGTCTTTGGCCGCCGCCGGCGTCACCTGCATCAGGCCCATGGCGTGCGCCGATGAGACGGTCTTCTGATTGAAGTGACTTTCCTGGCGCGCGATCGAATAGGCCACCGCCGGCTCGATCGCCGGCGCCACCGGCTTGTAGTCGGGCAGGCCGACGATCGGATAGGCGTAGTAATCGAGCGGCAGTCCGCGCGAGAGCCCGTATTCGCCGAGGAAGAGCATCGACGCGGCCGTCGTGATGTTTGCCGGCAATGTCGCCCAAAGCCGCCATGCCGGCGATGTCGGTGCCGCTTTCGCCCAATTCGGCAAAGATCGACGCCAGCATGTCGCGTTCATTGAGCGAGTAGAGGATTTCCGCCGCGCGGGCGATTTCGAGCTTGCTCAGCAGATTGCGCTCTTCCGGCGTGAAGGCAGGCGGGCCGCGCAAGCCCAGATCGGTGAAGCCCAGCCGCGCGCGCGCGAGCTGGCCGTAATACGTTGCGGTGTGCTTGGCGGCTTCCTCGTAATAGGCCTTGGCCTGCGCGTGCTGGCCCATGGCGTCGGCGGCGCGGCCTTGCCAATAGCCGCCGCGCGCCAGCGCATGCGGGTTGACGGTGCCGTGGGTGATCGGCGCGAAATGGGCGGCGGCGGTTTTCGGATCGTGCAAAAAGCGCAAGGCGATCCAGCCGGCGGTGAAAAGCTGATCGACGCGCCAATTGCCTTGCGTCGGCGGCGCGGCGTCGCGCGCCACGCGGTAGGCGGTTTGCGCGTCGTGATCGTCGAGCAGCTTGCGCACCAGGATGCGCCGTTCCTGCCACCATTGATTGGTATCCACCAGCGACGCCGCATCGCGCGGCGCGGTGAGGATGAGCTTGGCGGCTTCTTCCGAGTTTGTTGGCGCGGCGCAGCCACTGCACGCGCGCAAAGATGTAGCCGGGGTCGCTGCGGGCGGCGGCCGGCACCGCGTCGAGCAGCGCCTTGGCGTTGTTGAGCTGCTTGATCACGCCGGCGCGGGCGTGGCCGATCTCCAATTCATGACCGCCGAGGCGGGCGGCTGCGCGCATGCCGGCTTCGGTGTCGTCGGCGTAGAAGCGCTTCTCCATGCGGACCTTGTGGTCCTCACGGGTGAGCAGATCGCCGAACATTTCGAGCACGCGTTTTTCGACGTCGCCGCTGCAATCCTCGTAGCGCCAGGCGTGGCGCACCAAAGCTGCGGCGCCTTCGCGGTCGCCTTTGGCGAGCAGCGCGTGCGCCAGCATGTAGCGGCCCTTGGCGGTGACCGGTTTGCGGTTGGCGAAAAAGGACAGCACGGTTGAATCGTCGAGCCGGTCGTTCCACAGCGCGTTCTCGGCGCGGCGCGTGAACAGCGGCGAATGCGGCCAGCTCGGATTGGTGCTCACGAACGTCGCGTAGCGCTGGAAACTGGGCTTGGTGTTGTCGCTGCGCAGAATGATCCATTCGGCAAGCTTGCGGGCGACCGGATCGCTGATCGATTTTTCGGCGGCATCGGCGTCCGCCTCCTTGCCCTTGCGGGTGGCCTCGATCACGCGCTTCACCGCGGCGGTATCGTCGGCCGAGGTGCTGGAGGTCGGCGCGACGGCGAACGGACCCGATACCGGGCGCACGATGTGCTTGAAGGTGGCGCGGCTGGCGAACAGCGAGCCGCGCAAGCCCCACCGTGGCCTGCGCATAGGCCGACAGGCCGCCTTTGGTATCGGCCGGACGTTTGCGCGGCAGCGGGACGTCGCGCAGCGCGATCGGGGCGATCTTGGAGGATGGCTTGGCGGCGGCATGGATCGCCGGGCGCAGCTTGGGGGCGGGAGCCTTCTTGGGCGCGGCGAGGGCGGCCCCGGCGCATAGGCTTGAGAGCGCGGCGAGCGCCACGGCCAAGCCCAGCCGGTTCCATTTAATCCAGTGCATTCAATCCCTTGCCCGGTCTCGGGCGCCGACTCAAAAGCCGCCGCCCGACGCCCTCCCATAGGGCAATTTCGTTGATGAAGGGATACCCTCAAGCCGACGGACGATAGCCTAGCCCGGAACACCGGCAAAAGCGCGGCACGGCCCATTAAAACCGGCCTCGTCGCGGCCCATTGTGCAAAAGCCGTCCTAAGCCGCCCAAAAGCCGGCCCATGACGCGTTCTGATGTGTTCATGACACTATGTCATGACCCCGCCTTTGGCCCGTCTTGGGCCTTTCATCGCTGCGGGCGACCCGATATTGATGGGGTTCATCAGTGGAGCCGTGCCATGGCCGCCAAGACGAGCTTCCGGGGATCGTTCACCGCGCTGGTCACGCCGTTCAAAAACGGCTCGATCGACGAGAAGGCGTTCCGCGACTTGGTGGACTGGCAGATTGCCGAGGGCACCAATGGCCTGGTGCCGGTCGGCACCACCGGCGAAAGCCCGACGATGTCGCATGATGAGCACAAGCATGTGGTCGAGTGGTGCATCGATCAGGCCGATGGCCGCGTGCCGGTGGTGGCGGGCGCGGGCTCGAATTCGACCAGCGAAGCGATTGAATTGTCGCAGCACGCCGAAAAGGCGGGCGCCGACGCGGTGCTGATCGTGACGCCCTATTACAACAAGCCGACGCAAGAAGGGCTCTACCAGCACTACAAGGCGATCAACGACAAGATCGGCATCCCGATCATCATCTACAATATTCCCGGCCGCTCGATCGTGGACATGTCGGTCGACACCATGAAGCGGCTTTACGAGCTCAAGAACATTTCCGGCGTGAAGGACGCCACCGCCAATATGGCGCGGGTGCAGCCAGCAGCGCGCGGCGCATGGGCGAGGATTTCAACCAGTTGTCGGGCGAGGACATCACCGCGCTCGGCTTCATGGCGCATGGCGGCCACGGCTGCATCTCGGTCACCTCGAACGTCGCGCCGCGGCTGTGCGCGGAATTCCAGAGCGCGTGCCTGAAGGGCGATTTCGCCACTGCGCTCAAGCTGCAGGACAAACTCGCGCCCCTGCACATCAATCTGTTTGTCGAAACCAGCCCGTCGCCGGTCAAATACGCGATGTCGCTGATCGGCAAGTGCACGCCGGCCGTGCGTCTGCCCATGGTGCCGGCGAGCGAGAAGGCTCAAAGCGCCGTGCGCGAAGCCATGGTGCATGCCGGGCTGATCAACTAGCGCTACGTTAAGCTGCTCGCGCCGTTGGCGGGCAGACACTGCAATTGCGATCTAGCGCAACAATATCGTCCGGCTTCTTAAAAACTAGCCACGCGGAATTGATTGCGCATGCGGTTTCATTTATGATGCCACCGGAGAAAATGGATGCGTATCGGTATCAATCGTAGCGCTTCCGTCTATTTGGTATGGCGGCATCTTCCACTACAAATCGATTTTTCTCGATGCGCTTGTGGCAAATCGCCAAGAATTTTCCCGAAGAACTCGTTTTTCTCTCTCTATAGTCCGCAACGACATCATTTCACTTGCGCATAGCGGTCGACTTGACCTCTCCGCGGGTTGACCGATCCAGCCGATCTGCGCGACGCGCAAACCGGCCCCGCAACAAGATAGCTCCGGAGTATATGTCAGCGCAACGACCTCAGACGCCACCACCCTTCGATCCCAAGCAATCGTAAAATTCGATTCCGCCGAGCAGAGCGCGATCTTTCGCAACGCCGGGTATCGACCTGATGTTTTTGCTCAGCCCCTTCCTGCAAGTGTTTCGATGTCGGCTGCCGTTTGTCATGCCGATCTTCGACCTCAATCATAAATTGCAGCCGGAATTTCCCGAGGTCAGTGAGTTTGGCGAAACGAACTGCGCGCGACTACTTGTATATTAATACTTGCCGCTTTGCGACGCTCATCCTTACAGACTCAGAGGTCGGCAAGGACGACGTGCTGCGTTTCTACGGCGATCTACATCGACGAGGATCGCATCCGCGTCCTTCCCTCTTATCCCGCGATCATCCGTGAGCCATTGCCAAGTGCCGAGGAACTCTCTCGGGTCAGAGATACAATACAAATTGCCCGCCGCGCTATTTTTTTTATCCCGCGCAGTTTTGGCGTCACAAGAATCACGCGCTTGATCGTGCGCGCGCTGCGGCATTATCGCCGATGAAACCGGTGAAGTCGTGCCGGTCGTTTTTTGTGGCAGCTATACGGTCTATCACTGCGTTCGCTCAACTTCAACGAAGTGGAAGCGCTAACCAACTAGGCTGCGCAAACTCGATAAGCGCGCACGATCCACGATCAATGTGCGTTATCGCGGGTAAAGCGGACATCGAAGGCGCGCGCGATCCGCCGGCGCCACCAGTTGGCATTCCAATTCTTGGACGACCGCGGGCTTTCAGTCGAAGGCGTTGAACCATATGCATTGGTTTTGCGGCTAATAATAATCGCCGACCAAAACCCGGTACCGCCGAGATCAATTGAAATGTTAAAATCACCATGGCGTACAGCGGTTCTTATTGCGTTCGCTGCCGTTCAATTGGGTCCGGCCGCGCCGGCGGCCGCGCAATCGCAGCAGCAGATCGACTGGTGCGTCAACGCGGCGCACAGGTTTTCGCCGGATCAGCAAATCATCGGCTGCACGGCGGCCATCCAGTCGCACAAGTGGACAGCGCTACCTATTCAAGCGTTCGCTATTACCCTTGAAAGGCTACGGCCTCGCCGCCGGCGGCGAATCCGCCTCCGCGCCGAGCCTACAGCGCCAAGCGCGAGTTCGACCGCGCCATCCAGGATTACGATGAGGCCATCAGGCTCAACCCGCAATCTGCCTTAGCCTTCTACAATCGCGGCCTTGCGAAGCTAGCAGAACGGCGATATCGCCGGCGGGGACGCCGACATTGCAAAAGCCAGGCAGCTGCAGCCGGGGATAGGGCCTTAATTTCGTAATTCGGCTCGCCAATTCATCGGTCAGATTTGTGTAGCCTCGAACACGCCGGTGTCGGGATTCTTGCGGCACTTGTCCCAGTCGAATGCGTTGCCGTTCATGGCGACGTAGACGCCGGGCGGCTTGCATAGCGCGCAGGCCGCGGCAAATCCAAGATTGAAGTCGGCATCGGAATCCTTCATGCGCGCCGGCTGCGCCGCGCCGGTGAGCACGATGGTCTTGTCGAGTTTGCTGGCGGCGATGAAACGGGCGGTCTCGACCATGGTGTCGGTGCCGTGCGTAATCACGATCGATTGGGCGGACGCCGCCGCGCAGGCTGTGAGGATCGTGGCGCGGTCGTCGTCGGTCATGTCCAGGCTGTCTTTGGCCAGCAGCCGCATGACCTCCCAATCCTGCGGAACGATGACCCGGCCGAAGGTGTCGATCACCGCCGACTGCGGCCCAAACGAGAGGCTACGGACGCCCGCCCCGCGGCCATATTCCTTGTCGAAGGTGCCGCCGGTGGTCATGATGAGGAGGGAAGAAGCCATCGCGCGTCCTGCCAATTGGTGCCGCCGTAATATATGCTAACTGACCCCGAGGACCTCTCATGCTTGAAGAATTCAAAAAATTTGCGCTGCGCGGCAATGTGGTCGATCTCGCCGTCGGCGTGATCATCGGCGTTGCCTTTGGGGCGATCGTACAGTCGCTGGTCGCTGATATGATCATGCCCGTGGTGGGGGCGATCACCGGCGGCATCGACTTTTCCAATTACTTCATCCCGCTCTCCTCCAAGGTCACGGCGACCACATTGGTCGAGGCAAAAAAGCAAGGCGCTGTATTGGCTTGGGGCAATTTCCTCACTATTGCCATTAACTTCATGATCATCGCTTTCGTGCTGTTTCTGGTGATCCGCGGGCTCAGCCGGTTGACCAAAAAGGAAGCCGAGAAGCCAACGCCGCCCTCCAAGCAAGAGCAGCTGCTCACCGAAATCCGCGATCTGCTGAAGTCGCGCTAGCGCATGATCCCGAAAAGCGGGACCCGGTTTTCGGACCGGATCATGCGCAAGGTAAAATAGAACGCCATGGCCGCAAAACCCGAGCGCCGCTTCAAGGTGGTCGCCGACAACCGCAAGGCGCGCTTCAACTATGAACTCGGCGAGGTGGTCGAGGCCGGCATTGTGCTCACCGGCAGCGAGGTTAAATCGCTGCGCGCGGGGCGGGCGACCATCGGCGAGTCCTACGCCGATGCGCGCGGCGGTGAGATCTGGCTGATCAACGCCAACATCCCGGAATATCTGCAAGCCGCGCGCTTCAATCATTTGCCCAAGCGGCCGCGCAAATTGCTGCTGCACCAGCGCCAGATCAGTAGGCTTGCCGGCGCGGTCGAGCGCGAGGGCATGACCATCGTGCCGCTCAAGCTATATTTTAACGAGAAAGGCCGCGCCAAGATCGAGATCGCGCTCGGCAAGGGCAAGAAGATGCACGACAAGCGCGAGACGCTCAAGAAGCGCTCCTGGGAGCGTGAGCGCGGCCGGCTGATGCGGGAAAAGGGATAGCGCATGATCCCGAAAAGTGGGAACCGGTTTCCCGCCTACGCGAAGCCCGCTTCGGCGCGCGTAGGTAGGTCGGACAAGATCATGCGCAAGGAACAATAACCATGCGCCGCATCGGCATGCTGATTTTTCCGCGCATGACCCAGCTCGACATGACCGGGCCCTATGAGGTGCTGGCGCGGCTGCCGGACACGACGGTCGATCTGATTGCGCGCACGCTCGAGCCGGTGACCACCGATCGCGGCATGCAAATCGTGCCGACCGTGACTTACGCGACCTGTCCGCCGCTCGATGTGGTGATGGTGCCGGGCGGACCCGGCCAGCAGGATTTAATGGAGGACGAGGCGGCGCTTGGGTTTTTGCGCAAAGCGGCAGGTGCTGCGAAATTCGTAACGTCCGTTTGCACCGGCTCGCTGGTGCTTGCCGCCGCGGGCCTGCTCAAGGGCAAGCGCGCCACCTGTCATTGGGCGGCGATCGATAATCTGGCGCTGCTCGGCGCCATCCCTGTGCGTGAGAAGGTGGTGGTGGACGGCAATATTGTCACCGGCGCCGGCGTGACGTCTGGCATCGATTTTGCGCTCACGCTCGCGGCCATTCTTAGCGGGCGAGAAGGTCGCGCGCGAAATCCAGTTGGGCATCGAGTACGATCCCGATCCGCCGTTCGATAGCGGCTCGCCGGCGACTGCCGCGCCCGACACGCTTGCAACGGTGAAAGCGCGCCTGGCCAAACTCGGCGAAGAGCGCCGCGTGATCGCAACGCGCGTCGGAAAAAAGCTCGGAGTGTGAAATCATGCCGGTGCCGGCCAAACTCGATCATTGCGTGATCCATGTTTCCGAGTGGCAGCGCTCGAACAAATTCTATGTCGAGGTCATGGGCGCCGAACTGGTGACGCGGCCGGTGGGCTTTGCCTATCGGTTCGGCGACAAGCAGCTCAATGTGCATGGCCCCGGCGTGAAGCCGGCCGAAGTGGCGCGGCTGCCGGTGCAGCCGGGAAATTCGGATCTCTGCTTTGAATGGATGGGGCCGATTGACGGCGCGATCGCGCATCTGAAAGCGCATGGCATTGCGGTCGAGCGCGGTCCGATGCAACGCTTCGGCGCCAAAGGGGCGGGGACGAGCGTCTATTTCCGCGATCCGGACGGCTCGTTGATGGAGTTCATGAGTTATGGAGGTCAATAATGGCTGAAGCCCCCGGCGCGCATAATCCGAATTTTCTGCCGCCCGGCATTCCGGCGCCGCAGGATGATGGCGGAGCCAAGCATCTCGCCGGCATGAAGATGCCTGATCTGGCGCTGCCCGGCACCGACGGCGCCTCCGTCAATTTGTCGAAGCTCAAGGGCCGCACGGTGGTCTATGTCTATCCGCGCACCGGCGTGCCGGGCATCGATGCTCCGCCGGGCTGGGACGACATCCCGGGCGCGCGCGGCTGCACGCCGCAGTCTTGTTCGTTCCGCGACCATTTCGGCGAACTCAAGCGGCTGGGCGTGGCGCAGCTTTACGGGCTGTCCACGCAAGACACGGCCTATCAGCGGGAGGCTGCGACCCGCCTGCATTTGCCGTTTGCGATTTTGTCGGATGAGAAGCTGGCGCTGACCAAGGCTTTGAAACTGCCGACCTTCACGACATCCGGCATGACGTTGCTGAAACGCATGGCGCTGGTGATCGACGACGGCAAGATCACCAAAGCGTTCTATCCGGTATTCCCGCCCGACAAGAACGCCGAGGAAGTGATCGCCTGGCTTCAGGCATCCAAATAAGGCCCGCACCTTCGCAAACACCGCGCGAAACATCTCCGGCGTCAGCACGCCGGTATTGGTGTTGTAGCGCGAGCAGTGGTAGCTGGAAAACAGCGCGATCTCGCCCAACATGTTCTTGCCGCTATGCTTGAACGGCGTGGCCGATTTCTTGGCGCCGAAGGCCGACACCACGCTGTTATGCGCGACGTGGCCGAGCACGACGATCGCGCGCAAGTTTTTCATCTCGGCGATGGTGGGATTCAAATAATCGCGGCAGGTGTTGATCTCGGCCGGTAGCGGCTTGTTTTCCGGCGGCACGCAACGCACGGCGTTGGTGATGCGGCAATCGATCAATTCCAATCCGTCATCGGGCCGCGCATCGAATTGCCCGCGCGAAAATCCGTAACGCGACAGCGTCTCGTACAAAAGCACGCCGGCAAAATCGCCGGTGAAGGGACGCCCCGTACGGTTGGCGCCTTGCAGGCCGGGCGCAAGACCGACGATCAAGAGGCGGGCGTCGCTTCGGTCCGAACGAGGGCACCGGCGCGTTGAACCATTTTGGTTCTTTCGCGCGGCAGTTTTTGCGGAATTCAACCAGCCGCGGACAGCGCGGGCAGTCGCGCCCCGGCGTGCCGCCCGCGGCCATCGTCGAATTATTCGAAGCCTTCCTCGTCGTCGTCGAGATCGGCGCCGGCGCCCGCCTTTTGCGGCACGGGCGGACGCTGCAGGAATTGCGGCGTGTGCTGCGGCGAGCCGTGATCTTCGCGTGGACCGCGCGCGGCGTCACGCGCGGCGCGCTCGGCCGGATCGCGGCCGATCTTGCCTTGCAGCGTGACGATGTCGGTGAAGATGTCGGCCTGCCGGCGCAATTCGTCGGCGATCATCGGCGGCTGCGTCGAGATGGTCGAAATGACGGTGACGCGCACGCCGCGCTTCTGCACGGCTTCCACCAGCGAGCGGAAATCGCCATCGCCGGAGAACAACACCATGTGGTCGATCGTGCTGGCGATCTCCATGGCATCGACTGCGAGTTCGATGTCCATGTTGCCCTTGATCTTGCGCCGCCCGGTCTGGTCGACGAATTCTTTGGTCGCTTTGGTGACGACCGAATAGCCGTTGTAGTCGAGCCAATCGATGAGCGGGCGGATCGAGGAATATTCCTGATCCTCGATCACCGCGGTGTAATAGAACGCGCGCAAGAGATAGCCGCGCGACTGGAATTCCTTCAGCAGCTTCTTGTAGTCGATGTCGAAGCCGAGCGATTTGGCGGTGGCGTAAAGGTTAGCTCCGTCAATGAACAATGCGATTTTTTCACCGGGTACGGTCATGGTTCACTCTCTTGATGCTCGCAATGCTTGCCTTGTGATCCGATTGGCATGCCGGCAAGGCGCGCGAGTTGCGCCAAGCAGGACATTGAATCGGCGGTATCAGAACGATTGAAGGCACCTTCGATCAATTCAGTCGGCACCCACGCAACCACGCCGTATCCGATAAAATCCGTTTCGGGCGGCCTGCTTGCGTCGATTTCGCTAACAGAGGCTTGCGGCTAAACCAAGACAAAAGTGCTTGAATTAATGGCCAGGTGGGGATACGTATCGGGCCAATTCAGGACAAAGTTCCATACGAAGGAGTGGCGAGCCGATGGCCCGTGTCACCGTTGAAGATTGCATCGACAAGGTTGAGAATCGCTTCGATCTCGTCCTGCTGGCGAGCCACCGGGCGCGCATGATCTCGTCCGGGTCGCAGATTACCGTCGAGCGCGACAACGACAAAAACCCCGTGGTCTCCTTGCGCGAAATCGCGGAAACCACTGTTTCGCCCGGGCGATTTGAAGGAAGATTTGATCCATTCCTTGCAGAAATATGTCGAGGTGGACGAGCCCGAACCCGAGGTGCCGCTGATCGGGGCGGGCGCCGGTGCATCGGTCGATTCCGACGATACCGAAGTCACCGCCGACCGCATGACCGAGGAAGAGCTGCTCAAGGGCCTGGAAGGCCTGGCGCCGCCGGAAGAAGTGCCGGAAGAAGACGCCGAGTAAGCGGCATTAACCACATAAAATCGGTATATCGGCCCGGCCCGCAAGGCGCCGGGCCGTTTGCTATTTTGCCAGGCAAATCGGCAATGCCTTGCGGCTGCAGCAATTTGACGTGATATCTTAGCTTGCCGCCGTCCGCAGGCGGAATTGGCGGCCGCGAGGCATCACGATGGCGCGCACGCGCTCAGATTTACCGCGCATGCAGAAGCAGGCGCCGACCCGGGCGCCGCTTGAGCGGCCCGTTGCGCCTGTGCCTCAAGTTACTGAAAAGCCGACGCAATCGCGCAAGCCGCAGGTGATGCGGCAATACGACCTGATCGAGCGGGTGCGCCGCTATAACCCGAACACCAACGAAGCGCTGCTCAACCGCGCTTATGTCTACGCCATGAAGGCGCATGGCGAGCAGCGGCGCGCCTCGGGCGACCCGTATTTTTCCCACCCGATCGAGGTGGCGGCGATTCTCACCGACCTCAAACTCGACGACGCCACCATCGCGGCGGCACTTTTGCATGACACCATTGAGGATACCGCAACCACCCGCGCCGAGATCGACAGCCTGTTCGGGCCCGACATCGGGTTGCTGGTGGAAGGCCTCACCAAACTTAAAAAGCTCGATCTGGTCACCAAGGAAGCCAAGCAGGCGGAAAACCTGCGCAAGCTTTTGCTGGCGATTGCCGCCGACGTGCGCGTGCTGCTGGTCAAGCTCGCCGACCGGCTGCACAACATGCGCACGCTTGATTTCATGCCGGTCGAGGCGCGCCGCCGCGCCGCCGAAGAGACGCTGGAAATCTACGCGCCGCTCGCCGGCCGCATGGGCATGCATGCCATGCGCGAGGAGCTCGACGACCTGGCGTTCCGCGAACTTTATTCGGATGCCTACGGCGTGGTCAGCGCGCGGCTCAATGCGCTTGCCGACCGTCATCACCTTCTGATTGCCGAGATCGAGCAGCAGCTCACCAAGAAACTCGCCGACCGCGGCATCGAGGCCAAGGTGCAAGGGCGGCGCAAGCGCGCTTATTCGATCTGGCGCAAGATGGAGCGCAAGTCGGTCGGCTTCGAGCAGTTGTCGGACATTTTCGGTTTCCGCGTCGTGGTGAAGACGGTGGCCGATTGCTATCAGGCGCTCGGCATCGTGCACACCACCTGGCCGGTGGTGCCGGGGCGCTTCAAGGATTACGTCTCGACGCCCAAGGCGAACGATTACCGTTCGATCCACACCACGTTGATCGGTCCCGGCCAGCAACGCGTCGAATTGCAGATCCGCACCACCGAGATGCACGAGATCGCCGAATACGGCATCGCCGCGCACGCGCTCTACAAGGACGCGGCCGGTTCGCCGACCGAAGTGCTGTCGCGCGAGTCGAGCGCGTTCGCCTGGCTGCGCCGCACCATCGAACTCTTGGCGGAAGGCTCCAACCCGGAAGAATTCCTCGAGCACACCAAGCTCGAACTGTTCCACGACCAGGTGTTCTGCTTCACGCCCAAGGGCAAGCTGATCGCGCTGCCGCGAAATGCAACAGCGATCGATTTCGCCTATGCCGTACACACCGACGTCGGCAACACCGCGATCGGCTGCAAGATCAACGGCCAAATCTCGCCGCTGCTGTCGGAAATCGGCAACGGCGACGAGGTCGACATCATCACGTCGAAAACGCAAAGCGCGCCGCCGGCGGCCTGGGAATCGATCGTGGTCACCGGCAAGGCGCGCGCGGCGATCAGGCGCGCAACGCGCACGGCGGTGCGCACGCAATATGCCGGCCTCGGCCGGCGCATCGTCGAGCGGCTGTTCCAGCGCGCCAAGATTGCCTATTCGGATGAGAAATTGACCGGCGCGCTGCCGCGGCTGGCGCGCGCATCGCTGGAAGACGTGATGGCGGCGGTCGGGCGCAGCGAATTGAAGGCCTCCGACGTCGCCCGCGCCATGTATCCCGATTACAAGGAAGAGCGCGCCGCCGCCATGGCGGTGAAGCGCAAGCCCGAGACCGGCTGGTTCGGTCTGCGCAAGCTCTCCTCCGTCAAATTCAAAGTGCCGGAAATCAGCGGCGGGTCGGCGATCCCCATTCGCGGCATCAACGGCGACCTGCCGGTGCGCTTTGCGCCGGACGGCGGCGCGGTGCCGGGCGACCGCATTGTCGGCATTCTCACGCCGGGCGAGGGCATCACCATCTATCCGATCCAGTCGCACGCGCTTGGTAAATTCGAGGACAAGCCGGAGCGCTGGCTCGACGTGCGCTGGGACGAGGATGAAAGCACGCCGCGGCGTTTTCCGGCGCGCATCGAGGTGCAGTCGGTGAACGAGCCGGGCTCGCTCGCGCAAATCGCGCAAGTGATCGCCGAGCATGACGGCAATATCGATAATATCCGCATGACGCGGCGCGCGCCCGATTTCACCGACGTGCAGATCGATCTGGAGGTTTACGACCTCAAGCACTTGAACGACATCATCGCGCGATTGCGCGCCAAGCCGATGGTGGCGAAGGCTGAACGGGTGAATGGCTAGTAAGATGAGTTCGCTTCCCCTTCGTCTCGGCGTCAATGTCGATCACGTCGCCACCATCCGCAACGCGCGCGGCGGGCGCCATCCCGATCCGGTGCGGGCGGCCAAGCTTGCCATCGTCGCCGGTGCCGACAGCATCACCGCGCATTTGCGCGAGGACCGCCGCCACATCCGCGACGACGACATCGCGCGCCTGAAGGCGGAGATCGACAAGCCGCTCAATTTCGAAATGGCGGCGACCGCCGAAATGCTCGGCATCGCGCTCAAAACCAAACCGCACGCGGTCTGTCTGGTGCCGGAGAAGCGCACCGAGCGCACCACCGAAGGCGGGCTCGATGCCGCCGGCCAGCATAATCATTTGGCGCCATATGTCGCCAAGCTCAACGATGCCGGCATTCGCGTATCGCTGTTTATCGCCGGTGACGCGCGCCAGATCGAGCAGGCGGCCAAATTACGGGCGCCGGTGGTTGAAATTCATGTCGGCGCCTGGTGCGACGCGCTCAGCGAAGATAAGCGTCGACGCAGCCGAAACGGAATGGCAGCGCATTTGCGCCGGAGCAAAACTCGCGCATGACCTGGGTCTCGAAGTGCATGCCGGCCACGGTCTCGATTATGCCAGCGCCGAGACCATCGCCACGCTGCCGCAGATCGCCGAGTTGAATATCGGTCACTTCCTGGTCGGCGAAGCGGTGTTCGAGGGCCTCGCCGAAACCGTGAAATTCATGCGCGCGGCCATGGACCGCGGGCGCAAACGAATGAGCAAACCATGATCATCGGGCTCGGCTCCGACATCGTGGACGTGCGGCGCATCGAGCGCGTGATCGAGCGCCACGGCGATCGCTTTCTCGACCGCATATTTACCGCCACCGAACGCAGCAAGGCGGAAACCCGCGCCAAGGCGATCGAGACCTATGCCAAGCGTTTCGCCGCCAAGGAGGCCTGCGCCAAGGCGCTCGGCACCGGTTTCCGGCGCGGCGTGTTCTGGCGCGACATGGGCGTGGTGAACCTTCCGGGCGGGCGTCCGACCATGCAGCTCACCGGCGGCGCGCTCGCGCGGCTCAAGGCGATCACGCCGGCCGACTGCGAGGCCCGCATCGATGTTTCGCTCACCGACGAGGGGCCGACCGCGCAGGCGATTGTCGTGATTTCGGCGATGCCTGCTGCTCAACCGGCCATGTGACCGGAACCGCAATCAAACCAAATGCTTATGCGGCCGCTGCGGGGTTCTTGATTGCGTGCCCCCAACGCAGCCGCTACAAGGCCCGCCGGGGCGCTTCGCCGACTGGCGGGACGAAAGGCGTAATGAGCGTGACATCCGGAACAAAACGAAAAGAAGGCGGCATTGCCGAGACAATCCGCGTCATATTCCATGCGTTGATCATCGCGTTGGTGATCCGCACTTTCTTGTTTCAGCCGTTCAATATTCCTTCCGGCTCGATGAAGGCGACGCTTCTTGTCGGCGACTATCTGTTCGTGTCGAAATATACCTACGGCTACACGCATTACTCATTCCCGCTGTCGCCGCCTTTGTTCTCGGGGCGTATCCCAGGCGGCTGGCTGCCGCAGCGCGGCGACGTGGTGGTGTTCCGTCCGCCCGGCGATCCCGCTACCGATTACATCAAGCGGGTGATCGGCCTGCCCGGCGACAAAATCCAGATGATCGATGGCGTGGTGCAGCTCAATGGCGTTCCGCTCAAGCACGAACTGGCCGAGCCGTTCGTCGAAAACGAAGAGGGCATGCGCGCCGCCCCGATCAAGCGCTGGAAGGAAACGCTGCCGAACGGCGTTAGCTTTTATACGCTCGACCTGGTCGATAACGGCTTTGCCGACAACACCCAGGTCTACAACGTGCCGCCCGGCCATTATTTCATGATGGGCGACAACCGCGACAATTCCACCGACAGCCGCTTTGCCAAGCCGGTCGGCATGGTGCCGTTCGAGAATATCGTCGGCAAAGCGCAAATCATTTTCTTCTCCGTCTATGAGGGTGAACGGGCCTGGGAATTCTGGCGCTGGCCGGTCTCGGTGCGCTGGGGAAGGCTGTTCACGATCATCCGATGAGCCGCAGCAAGGCCAAGGACAGAGCCGCGCTCGAGGACCGGATCGGCTACAAATTCGCCGACAAGGCGCTGTTGGAGCGTGCGCTCACGCACATCTCGGCGCTCAAGGGCGGCAACCGCGCCAACAGTTACCAGCGCCTGGAATTCCTCGGCGACCATGTGCTCGGCCTGGTGATCTCCGACATGCTCTACCGCGCCTTTCCGAAAGCGAACGAAGGCGAGATGTCGCGCCGGCTTTCCGACTTGGTGCGCAAGGAAACTTGCGCGGAGGTCGCGCGCGCCATGGATCTTGGCCCCGCGCTCAAGCTTGGCAATTCCGAATCCGGCGCCGGCGGGCGCAAGCGCACGACCATCCTGGCCGACGCCTGCGAAGCGCTGGTGGGCGCGGTGTTCATGGACGGCGATTACAAGGCGGCCGACAAATTGATCGCCAAGTTCTGGAAGGAGCGCATGCTCAAGCCGGTGCGCCCGTTGCGCGATCCCAAGACGCTGCTGCAAGAATGGGCGCAAGGGCGCGGCCTGCCGACGCCGGCCTATCGCGAATTGGCGCGCAGCGGCCCGCATCACAAGCCGGAATTTAGGGTCACGGTGGTGTTGCCCGACCGTCCGCCGGCCGAAGGCGTGGGCGCTTCCAAACGCGCCGCCGAACAGGCCGCCGCCGCCGCCATGCTGACGCGCATCGGCATTGCCGCGGACAAACTTGATGCCTGACCAGCAAACGCCCGTGGGCGACACGCGTTGCGGCTTCGTCGCGCTGATCGGCGCGCCCAATGCCGGCAAATCGACGCTGCTCAACGCGCTGGTCGGCTCGAAAGTCACCATCGTGTCGCGCAAGGTTCAGACCACGCGCGCGCTCATTCGCGGCATCACCGCGCAAGGCAATGCGCAATTGATCTTCGTCGATACGCCGGGAATTTTCGCTCCGAAGCGGCGGCTCGACCGCGCCATGGTGACGAGTGCCTGGACCGGCGCGCATGAGGCCGACCTCGTCGGCGTGCTGATCGATGCGCGCAAAGGGCTTGGAAGAGGAGGCGGAAGCCATCCTCGACAAGCTCGCCGAGGTCAAGCAGCGCAAGATTCTCATCCTCAACAAAGTCGACGTGGTGGCGAAAGAAAAGCTGCTGACTTTGGCGGAGCGCGCCAACGGCAAGACCGCGTTCGAGGCAGACCTTCATGGTGTCGGCGCTGACCGGCGACGGCGTCGGCGATCTCAAATCATGGCTCGCCGCCCAGATGGCGCCGGGACCGTGGCTTTATCCGGCGGACCAAATGTCGGATGCGCCCATGCGCCAGCTGGCGGCGGAAATCACGCGCGAGAAACTGTTCGAGCAGCTGCATCAGGAATTGCCCTATCACGCCACGGTCGAGACCGAGCAGTGGAAGGAATTGCGCAAAGGCGACATCCGCATCGAGCAGACCATCTATGTGGAGCGCGAAAGCCAGCGCAAGATCGCGCTCGGCAAAGGCGGACGCACCATCAAAGCGATCGGCGAAGCCGCGCGGCGCGAGATCGCCGAAATCGCCGAGGCCAAGGTGCACTTGTTTTTGTTCGTGAAGGTGCGCGAGGGCTGGGGCGACGATCCCGAGCGCTACCGGGCGATGGGGCTGGAGTTTCCGAAGGAGTGACGTAGAACTAATCGGAAATCGCGAGTTCGCTTAATGCAATGGACCGATGAAGGCATCGTGATCGGCGTCAGGCGGCACGGGGAGGCGAGCGCCATCCTCGAACTGATGACGCGCGAGCATGGCCGCCATCTGGGCCTGGTGCGCGGCGGCTTCGGGTCACGCATGAAGCCGGTGCTGCAAGTCGGCAATGGCGTGAGCGCCAGCTGGCGGGCGCGGCTCGACGAGCATCTCGGGAATTATACGGTCGAGGCGATGAACCTGCGCGCGTCGACTTTCTTCAACGCGCCGCACGCGATCTATGGCGTAAGCCACTTGGCCGCGCTGATGCGGCTGTTGCCGGAGCGCGATCCGCATAACGAGCTTTACATGGAATTCGAACAAATCCTCGATCATCTCGACGATGCGAGCATCGCCGCCCCCATGGTGGTGCGGTTCGAATTGCAGCTTTTGTCGGAGCTGGGCTTTGGCCTCGATCTTTCGCAATGTGCGGCCACCGGCGACACCGGCGATCTCATTTATGTGTCGCCCAAATCGGCGCGCGCGGTGTCGCGCAATGCCGGCGAACCATGGGCCGACAAGATGCTGCGGCTGCCGGGTTTCCTGCGCGAGGCCGACGCCGTGCCCGCTCGGCCGCGATCTCGCCGACGGTTTCGCGCTCACCGGCTTTTTTCTCATGCGCTATGTGCTGGAGCCGCGCGGGCTTGCGCTTGCCGATGAGCGCACGCATTTCATCGCCGCTTTGAGCCGCGCGCTGCCGAGCGTGGCGTAAGCAAGAGCGCGTTTCTACGTCTTCGTCCCTTGTTCATGGCGGTTTGAGGCGTTAGCTAGTTGGCCATGGGCAAGAGACTGATTCCCCCCGACAAAGGCGCGGTCGAAGAGGTCGGTCTGCGCGATGCGCTGGAAGAGCGCTATCTCGCATACGCGCTCTCCACCATCATGAACCGCGCGCTGCCCGACGCGCGCGACGGCTTGAAGCCGGTGCACCGGCGCATCCTCTACGGCATGCGCCTGCTGCGGCTCGATCCGAACTCGGCATTCAAGAAATCCGCCAAAGTGGTCGGCGACGTGATGGGCAATTTCCATCCCGCACGGCGACCAGGCGATCTACGACGCGCTGGTGCGCTTGGCGCAGGATTTCGCCCAGCGCTATCCGCTGGTCGACGGGCAAGGCAATTTCGGCAATATCGACGGCGATAACGCCGCCGCCATGCGCTACACCGAGGCGCGGCTCACGGAAGTCGCGCGCCTCCTGATCGACGGCATCGACGAGGACGCGGTCGATTTCCGCCCGAGCTATGACGGCACCGGCGAAGAGCCGATCGTGCTGCCGGCGGCATTCCCCAATCTGCTCGCCAATGGTTCGCAAGGCATCGCCGTCGGCATGGCGACCTCGATCCCGCCGCACAACGCGGCCGAGCTGTGCGATGCGGCGCTGTTCCTGATCGACAATCCGAAGGCGCGCAGCCGCACGCTGCTCAAATACGTCAAAGGCCCTGATTTTCCGACCGGCGGCGTGATCGTCGATACACCGGCCGAGATCGCCGAAGCCTACACGACCGGCCGCGGCTCGTTCCGCGTGCGCGCGCGCTGGTCCAAGGAAGAAACCGGCCGCGGCACCTATATGATCGTGATCACCGAGATGCCCTGGCTGGTGCAGAAGTCGCGATTGGTCGAGCGGCTCGCCGACCTCATCAATGAAAAGAAACTGCCGCTGGTCGCCGACGTGCGCGATGAATCGGCCGAGGACGTGCGGCTGGTGATCGAGCCGCGCTCGCGCAGCGTCGATGCCGAGCTGCTGATGGAATCGCTGTTCAAGCTCACCGAGCTGGAAAACCGCATTCCGCTCAACATGAACGTGCTGGTGAAGGGCCGCATCCCGACGGTGCTGGGCCTCACCGAAGCCTTGCGCGAGTGGCTCGACCATCGGCGCGAGGTGCTGGTGCGCCGCTCCAAGCATCGGCTGGCCGCGATCGAACACCGCCTGGAAGTGCTCGGCGGCTTCCTGGTCGTCTATTTGAATCTCGACAAGGTCATCAAGATCATCCGCAAGGAGGACGAGCCCAAGCCCGTCCTGATGAAGACCTTCAAGCTGTCCGAGGTGCAGGCCGACGCCATTCTCAATATGCGCTTACGCAATTTGCGCCGGCTCGAAGAGATGGAAATCCGCGCCGAGGAAAAAGCGCTGCGCGAGGAGCGCACCAAGATCAAAGCGCTGATCGGCTCGACCCAGCAGCAATGGAAGACCATCGCGGGGCAGATCAAGGAAATCAGAAACACCTTTGGGCCGAAAACCGATCTCGGCAAGCGCCGCACGACGTTCGGCGAGGCGCCCGTGCACGACGTGGCGGCGATCGAAGAAGCCATGGTGGTGCGCGAGCCGATCACGGTCGTGGTGTCGGACAAAGGCTGGATCCGCGCGCTGCGCGGCCATGTCACCGACATGTCGGGCGTCACCTTCAAATCCGACGATGAATTGAAATTCGCATTCCCGACCGAAACCACGGCGAAGATTTTGATCTTTGCCAGCAACGGCAAGTTCTACACCATCGAGGCTTCGAAATTGCCGGGCGGGCGCGGGCATGGCGAACCGGTGCGGCTCTATTTCGATATCGAGCAGGACGCCGATGTGGTGGCGGCCATGGCCTATCAGGGCAAACGCAAATTCCTGGTGGCGAGCCGCCAGGGCAACGGCTTTGTGGTCAAGGAAGACGATGTGCTCGGCACCACGCGCAAGGGCAAGCAGGTGCTCAATCTTAAAAGCCCCGACAAGGCCACAGCGATCGCGCCGGTCGACGGCGACACCGTCGCGGTCATCGGCGAGAAGCGCAAGATGCTCATCTTCGGTCTCGACCAGGTGCCGGAGATGGGGCGCGGGCGCGGCGTGCGCCTGCAACGCTACAACGAAAAGGGCTTGTCGGACGTGGTGACGTTCCCGGCCAAAGAAGGCCTCACTTGGTTCGACAAAGCCGGGCGCGCCTTCACCACGCCGCTCAAGGAACTTGCCAACTGGCGGGGCAAACGCGCCGATGCCGGCCGCATCGCGCCGGATGGTTTCCCGCGCAGCAATACGTTCGGGCGCGCAGCCGTGGTGGCTGCGCCGTCCAAAGGCGGCGAGGACGACTAGCTCGCCACGAACAGCAGCGAGCGTTCTGAATTTTCCAAAAGCGCCGCCGCGGTATCGCCGAAGAACAGCTTCTCGCCCGGGCGGCGGCCGACACCCATCACGATCAGATTGTGCTTGTGCCGCGCGCTCTCCTTGAGGATCGCTTCATCGGGCGCGAGGTCGGCGCGTACGGCGGTGCGCAGTTCCAATTGGTAACTTTCCGCCAGTTTGACGATGTCCTTGAGGATGGCTTCTTCCGCCTGGCGCGAGCGCTTGTTCTTTGGCTCCGGTCGCGACATAGAGCGCGGTCAGCGGCGCCTTGCTGGCGCGCGCAATGGCGATGGCGACTTCGGCGCCGCGGCGCGACACGTCGGTGCCGTTGATCGGCACCAGAATATTGAGCTTGCCGGCGAGCGGCTCTTCGAGATGCTGGTCGCGCGCGTCCACCACCGCCAGCGGGCCCTCGAAGCCTGACGCCAATGTCGTCACGTCGTCGTGGAATTCGTTGCGCCGCGCCACGGTCTTTTCCAGGCCGATGATCATCAGGTCGTAGCCCTTCTTGGCTTCCTCCGCGACCGCTTCCGGGTCGGGCGCTTTTTCCACCATGGTGGTGATATCGGGTTTGGCGTCGGGCTTTTCCTCGGGCTCCTTTTTCTCGTCGCCTGCTCGGCGAATTCCTTCACGGTCTCGGCCGTTTCCTCGGCCTTTTTCTTCTCGGCCTCGGCCGCGGCCTTGCCGGTTTTCTTGCCGGTCTTGATCTGCATGACGGTGATCGGCAGCGCATTGGTGCCGGTGATCATGCCGGCGATACGAGAGGTAAACTTGCCGTTGGCGCTGTCGTCGATGGCAAGCAGCAGACGCTCGAGTTTGGGGACGAAGCCCTTGGCCTCCATCTCCTCGCGTTCGAGCCGCTGTTTCTCCTCCTTGCGCATGGGCAGGCGCGCCAGCGCCCAACGCAAAGTCGGCGGCATCGCCATGGTGGTGACGACCGCCATGGTGACGATCATGGTGAAGAGATTTTGGCTGATCGCGCCCATCGAGAGGCCGATGGTGGCGACGATCACCTCGGTCGAGCCGCGCGCGTTCATGCCGGTGCCGAGTGCGAACGACTCGCGCAAAGTGAGCCCGCCGAGCGCGCCGCCGAGAAAGGCGCCGCTGAATTTTCCCAAGCTTGCGATCACGATCAGGCCGGCGGTGAGCGCCAGCAGCATCGGATCCTTGAGCACCGTGAGGTCGGCGGAGAGGCCGGCGATGCCGAAAAACACCGGCATGAAGAAGGCGATGATCAGCCCGCGCAATTGCTCGTCGATATGTTTGGTGAGGATCGGGGATTCGCCGACCAGAATGCCGGCGACGAAGGCGCCCAATACAGTGTGCACGCCGATCAGGTCGGTGATCGCCGCCATCGCGCACATGATGAGAAGGATCGCGGTGATCACCGCAAAGTCGCTGACGAAATTATCGTTGACCCAGCGGATGATGGCAAAAACGATGCGGCGGCCAATGGTGAGACTGAGCCCCATGAAAGCGAGCGTGCCGAGCACGCTGCGTGCGATGCTGAACGCGTCGACCTGACCTTGCAGCGCCAGGCTCAAGATGATGGAGACGATGATCCAGCCGACGGTGTCGTCGATGATGGCCGAGGCCAGGATTACCTGGCCGACCGTGCGGCGCATGAAGTTCATTTCGCGGATCACCGTTGCCACGATCTTGAGCGAGGCGATGGACAAGGCCGTTCCGAGAAACAGCGACGTGATCAGCCGATTGCTGGGATCGGGCAGCATGGCGTCGGGCAGCGCTTCACCCAACGCGACGCCGCACAGAAACGGCACCGCGATGCCGGTGAGCGAAGCGAATAGCGAGGCGCGTCCGCTCTGGCGCGCGATTTTCAAGTCGGTTTCCATGCCGGTGAGGAGCAGCAGCATGAGAATGCCGAATTGCGCGATCGCATCGATCATCGCCTTCTGTTCTTTGGCGGCGGGAAACAGCGCGTGCTGGAAATCCGGGAGGAGGGCGCCAAGCACGGAGGGGCCGAGCAGAAGACCTGCGATCAATTGGCCCATCACCGCCGGCTGCTTCATGCGCAACATGGCTTCGCCGAGCAGCCGGCCGACCAGGAGCAGCACCGCGATCTGGAGGACGAACAGCAATTCCGACGGCGCGTGCGGCGCGTCAGCGGCAAGCGCTGGAGCGCTCATCAGCGCCAGCAGAAGCAAAGCGGCCGGCAGTCGGCCGCGTAGGACATTCATGATGGTTGCCGTCCGTTGATGACGCCGCCGGCCGTGAAGCGGCCATAGCTTTGCGTCAAAGCCCACGCCCACTGAACCCTAGACCGAAACGGCCCCTTTGGCCGCGCCCCCTAAGCAGGCTTCAACCGCTGGGATTCGACAAAGTTCCATCAGAAATGCAATTGCAAACCATTCGCAACTAGACTATCTTGCCCTTGAAACGGCGTCGTTTTTGACCGCCGTTTGAGGATGTCGGGGCCCCCTTGGACGTGGCGGTGAGTAGACCCAAAAATCTGACCGAGCGAACGGTGCTGGCTGCGCACGGCATCCTGAGCGGGGAGCGGCGCGGCGCCGGCGCCTATCTTAGCGTTTGCCGGTCCCGCGGTCGTCGCCTCGATCGCCTACATGGACCCGGGCAATTTCGCCACCAACATCCAGGCCGGCGCCAAATACGGCTACAGCCTGCTCTGGGTGGTGCTGGTCGCCAACATGATCGCCATGTTGTTCCAGGCGCTCTCGGCCAAGCTCGGCATCGTCACCGGGCGTAACCTCGCCGAACTGTGCCGCGAGCAGTTTTCCAAGCCGGTCGTCTACGCGATGTGGGTGGTGAGCGAGATCGCCGCCATGGCCACCGATCTGGCGGAATTTCTCGGCGGCGCCATCGGCCTCGCGCTGCTGTTCAAGATGCCGCTGCATCTACGGCATGGGCGTCACCGCGGTGGTCACCTACGGTATTTTGATGTTCGAGAGCCGCGGTTTCCGCCCGGTCGAGCTGATCATCGGCAGCTTGGTCGCCATCATCGGGCTTTGTTATCTGATCGAGCTATTCGTCGTGCCGGTCGACTGGGGCTCGGCGCTGTTTCATTCGGTCAAGCCGGAAATCCCCGACGCCGACGCGCTGCTCCTTTGTGTCGGCATCGTCGGCGCGACCGTCATGCCGCACGCGGTTTATTTGCACTCGGGGCTGACGCAAGCGCGCACCCCCGGCCGCGACGAGCAGGAGCGGCATAAGCTCGTGCGCATTTCAAATTACGAAGTGATCATCGCGCTGGCGATCGCCGGCCTGGTCAACATGGCCATGGTGATGATGGCGTCCGGCGCCTTTCACGCCGGGCACCCGGACGTGGCCGAGATCGAGACCGCCTATCACACGTTGGTGCCGCTGCTTGGCATCGGCGCCGCCGGAGTTTTCCTGCTCTCGCTGATCGCCTCGGGCGTGTCGAGCTCGGTGGTGGGAACGATGGCCGGGCAGATGATCATGCAAGGCTTTGTCGGCTTCCGCATTCCGATCTGGCTGCGCCGCGTGATCACCATGGTGCCGGCTTTCGTGGTGGTGGCTTACGGCGTCAACGCCACGCAGGCGCTGGTGGTGAGCCAGGTGATCCTGAGCATCGCGCTGCCGCTGCCGATGATCGCGCTCTTGATGTTCACCCAGCGCGCCGATCTGATGGGCGGCTTCGTCAATGGCCCGGTGACGCGGATCGCTGCCATCGTCGGCACCGTCGTGGTGCTGGTGCTGAATTTGTTTTTGATTGTGCAGATTGCCGGAGTGAAGATCCCCGGGCTGTCAGGATAGGCGTCGGCTGAAAAATGCGCGCTCAATGACCGGCATGCCGAAGCCGCTGCTAAATTGTTCTTTGCCAGGGCAAAGCAGCCAACTTCAAATGCCTTAACGCTTAGGGTTGCTCGCAACACGCGGGCGCAACAAAATAAACCGGCTGCGTTTGACGACAATTTCCAGCTGCTGGCGCAAATCGTCCGGCAGCTTTGGATAAAATTCTTCAGGAACAACGAAATATGGCTCGCCCTTGTCCAAGCCGGCCGCGATTCTCATTGCTGTCATCGACAAATTTTGCTTTTCCTCCGGTATAAAATTCCGCTGAATACGGCCTATGGAATGCGTAAATAATTTCCGATGGTCGCCCCGCGGTCAATTTCTTGTAGGTCGCTATAATTCCGGCTTGGGTGCGCAAATAGCGGGTATCGGGATCAATCGTAACAGCGATCACCAATACCAGAAAAAGTACCGGCACGACGCCGGCAGTGATCGTGAGACCATATCGGTCCGGCGCTTCGCCAAGTCGTCGAAACGCGTGTGCCGCCAGCAATGCGAAGGCGACCAAGCTGGTCGCGACATATGTGATGAGAATATTTGTGGCAAACGTGAACAACACGAGCGGCGCCAAAAGCCAAAGCAACAGATAGCTCAGCCATCGGTCGCGGAGCCAGTCCATTTGAAGTGGCTGCCGGCGCACAATCGGCCTGACAAGGACAAATAATAACGCGACCGACCATGGCAGGGTCGCAATAAGCCCGAAAAGCCAGATCGTTCCCCGTGGCTGCGGGCGGCCGGAGCCATACAAGTCGCCCGACCAGTGCGGCACCAAGAAGCGCTCAAAATGCTCCCCGATAATAAAGTAGTGCAAAAATCCAGGAGTTCGGACCTCGGCCAACGCGTACCAAGGCACAACCAAGAGCAACGTCAAAATTGTGCCGGTAATCCACGGCAATCTGCGCCAGGTTTGCAGCCATTCGCGTTGTGTCGCCATCCAAACGAAGATCGACATTCCGGGAAATATGGCGCCGATCGGGCCTTTTGCGAGAACGCCGATGGCGACCCCGATGAAAAACAAATAGCCCCAGAGACGGCCGTTGCCGTCAGGCCGGCCGACGCACTTCCAGTAGCTCACCATCGTAAGCGTAACGCCAAGGAGCAGGGCCGCGTCGGGTATGACCGTTCCGCCGAGGTAAAACGCAAGCGCCGTGCTCGCGAATATACAAGCGCCCGCAAACCCGAACTCACGGTCGCGCTCGCCGCGTCCCAATAGAAATGCAAGCCAAGTCGTGGCCGCGAAGATCAGGAAACACGGTAGCCGCGCTGCGAATTCATTGGCGCCGAATAGCGTGATCGAGGATGCCGTAAACCAGATGGACAAGATGGGTTTGGCCCAGAATGGCACGCCGTCGCTGATAAACGGGGTGACCCAATTCCCAGTGTGGACCATCAGTTCGCCGATAAACGCGTAGCGCGCCTCGGTTTTGTCGAGGATGGGATAGCAGGGCAGCGTCGCAAACCGGATGAGAACGATGCCGGCTAATGCGAATGCTATGCGCTTGGCCGTAAACAAGTTGTTTTTTCCAGCGTAGCCCCCAAAGCAACAGATAGCACAACTTTAAAATTATTTATCGTGATGTTTCAGCATCACCTTATCAGAAATCTATACTGCCAGCACTAGGCAGGTAGGGGCCCGTGCCAATGCAAGTGCGTTTTTGCGGCAATATCTGACATTGAAAAAAGGTACGGGCGGCGGCGCGAACGCGCGTTAGCGCTCCACCCGCGTCCAGCCCGACGGCATCAGCCGTTCCTGCGGCAGGAAGCGGCCTTTGTAATCCATCTTGCGCGAGCCCGGCACCCAATAGCCGAGATAGACGTAAGCCAGGCCCATGGCTTGCGCGCGCTCGATGTGGTCGAGGATCATGAAGGTGCCGAGAGAGCGCTCGCCGGCGTCGGGATCGAAGAACGAATAAACCATCGACAGCCCGTCGCTCAGCACGTCGGTGAGCGCCACCGCCAGCAATTGTCCCTGCGCCACGGCCGTTGATGCTGCTATCGGGCCCGCGCCGCCGGTATTCGACCAGCTTGGTGTCGACGTGGCTGTCCTCGATCATCATGGCGTAATCGAGCACGGTCATGTCGGCCATGCCGCCGTCGCGGTGGCGGGTATCGAGATAGGCGCGGAACACCGAATATTGTTCCGATGTCGGCGCCGGCGTGTGCATGTCGCCGATCACGTCTTCGTTGCGCTCGGCGATGCGGCGCATGTTGCGCGACGGCTGGAAGTCGGCCGCCACCACCCGCACCGAAACGCAAGCGCGGCAAGTCTCGCAAGCCGGCCTATAGGCGATCGACTGGCTGCGGCGGAAGCCGCCATGGGTGAGCAGATCGTTGAGTTCGCCGGCGCGGTCGCCGACCAGATGGGTGAAAACCTTGCGCTCCTCTTGCCCACGCAGATAGGGGCACGGCGAGGGCGCGGTCAGGTAGAATTGCGGGGTGTCGCGGGAGTGCTGGGTCACTTCAAATCAGGCCGTTGTTGCGGCGCCCTTTTGCGGAATCGTCCCTAGCATCGCGCGCGGCGCGCCTGCCGTCAAACCTTTGCAACGCCACCGGAGGCGCGCAACGACGCCGCGCGCCGTTCATTATTAATAACCACGGTGCCGAGCAGGACGTCGTGCAAGAGCCTGCGGCGCTCATTAAAGAATGCGACCAGCAGGATAAAGGGCGTGAGCATCGACACCGAGAGCCAGAACACGATGGCGTGCACGGCGCCGAGCACGAAATAGGCGCGCGCGCCGTACCAGGTGCGCATTTCGAGATCCATGGTGCGCATGCCGATGGTGGCGGAAGCAGGGCTCGCCATCGTCAGGCCGAAATAGACGATGGCCCAGATCACCGAACCGGCCGGCAGCAGCCAATAGAGCGCCCAGCCGAGGCCGAGCGTGACAATGCCGAAGACGAAAATGATCATCGCCGCCAGCAGCACCGGAATGGCGATGATGATGAAATCGATGGCGAAGGCGACCACGCGGCGCGGCAACACACCCTCGAACAATTCCGGCTGCGTCGCCGGATCGTAGGCATGGGGTTTAACGTCGATCGGCATGGCGAGCCCTGTTCGAATCGGGCGCAAGGCCACGGGCGGCCTTTGCCTTCAACCATCGAAATGGAGAAAGAATCGGCTTTGCGCAAGGGGCAAGCGGGCTGGCCTTAGCGGTAAATCGGGCGGCTGGAATAGCGGCGCCCTTGCGGCATGGTGGGCTTGAAGGCCTAAGGAGGCAGAGTTTGAGCGTCACGATTGCCGATATCGAAGCCGCCCGCCGCGTCATCAAGGACGCGGTGTTGCGCACGCCCATGTTGCCGGCGCCGAGGCTGTCGGCGCTCACCGGCGCCACCGTCTACGTCAAATACGAAAACCTGCAGGTCACCAATTCGTTCAAGGAGCGCGGCGCTTTTGCCAAGCTTGCCTCGCTCAGCGAAGCCGAGCGCAAGCGCGGCGTCATTGCCATGTCGGCCGGCAATCACGCGCAGGCTGTGGCCTATCACGCGGCGCGGCTCGGTATCCCCGCGACCATCGTGATGCCGGTGACCACGCCGTTTGTGAAAGTGGCGGCGACCAAGTCGCACGGCGCCGAAGTCGTGCTCGACGGCGAAACCATTGCCGAAGCGCAGACGCGCTGCGAGCAGATCGAGGCCGAGCGCAAGCTTACTTTGGTGCATCCTTATGACGACGCGCGCGTCATGGCCGGGCAGGGCACCATCGCGCTGGAAATGCTGGAAGAGGTGCCCGATCTCGACGTGCTGGTGATCCCCATCGGCGGCGGCGGGCTGATTGCCGGCAACGCCATCGCCGCGCGCGCCAAAAGCCCGAAGATCGAAATCGTCGGCGTTGAGGCGGCGCTTTATCCTTCGGTCTGGAACGCGCTGCATAACGAGCATCGCGCCATCGGCGGCGCAACGCTGGCCGAAGGCATCGCGGTCAAGAATGTCGGCAAGCTGACGCTGCCGGTGATCCGCGAGCTGGTCGCCGATATTATCCTGGTCGACGAGGCGCAGCTCGAGCGCGCGGTCAACGCCTACCTCACTTTGCAAAAGACCATGGCGGAAGGCGCCGGCGCCGCCGGCCTTGCCGCCATGCTGGCGCAGCCGGAACGTTTCCGGGGAAAACGCGTCGGGCTCATTTTGTGCGGCGGCAATATCGATCCGCGCATTCTGGCCTCGATCATGGTGCGCGAACTCGAACGCGAAACCCGCATCGTCTCGTTCCGCCTCACCATTCCCGACCGGCCGGGCGTGCTCGGTCCGATCGCCACCAAACTAGGCGAGCTTGGCGCCAACATTCTCGAAGTCGATCACCGCCGCCTGTTCCTCGACGTGCCGGCCAAGGGCGCGCGGCTGGATGTCACCATCGAGACGCGCGATGCCGCCCACGCCGAGGAAATCAGGCTGGCGCTTGACGCTGCCGGCTATCAGCCGGTGCGGATTGCGACCGGCTCTGCGGTGGAGTGAGCGGGAGGCCGCATCGCTATTTTTGCATCGCGCGCCAGATGCGCTCGGACGTTGCCGGCATCTCGATGTGCTTGATGCCGAATTCGGAGAGCGCATTGACCACCGCATTGACCACGGCGGGCAGCGCGCCGACGCAGCCGGCTTCGCCCGCGCCTTTGGTGCCGAGCGGATTGGTTTTGGTCGGCACCGGATTGGCTTCCACCTGCATTGAACTCAAATTATGCGCGCGCGGCATGGCGTAATCCATGAACGAAGCGGTGACCAATTGGCCGCTTGAATCGAATTGGATGTCTTCCATCAGCGCTTGGCCGGCGCCTTGCGCGACGCCGCCGTGAATTTGCCCATGCAGCAGCATCGGATTGAGCACGGTGCCGACATCGTCCACCACGCTGTAGCGAACGATTGCCGTTTCGCCGGTTTCCATGTCGATCTCGACTTCGCAAATGTGGCAGCCGTTCGGATAATTATTGACCGGTGTCTTGTATACGGCGGTGGCGGCAAGCCCCGCCTCCATGGCCGGCGGAATCTTGGCCGGCACATAAGCGTCGGCGGCCACTTCTTTCATGGTCATGGTGCGGTTGGTCTTGGGCGAAGAAAACACGCCGTCGGCAAATTTGATGTCGGCGGCATCGACTTTAAGCGCATGCGCGGCGATCGCGGTCGCCTTTTCGATCACCTTGTCGCTGGCGCTCGCGAAGGCCGAGCCGCCCATGGTGGCGGAACGCGAGCCGCCGGTGCCTTCGCCGTAAAACACCAGGTCGGTGTCGCCCTGCACGTAACGGATATCGTCGGGATTAATGCCGAGCCGGTCGGAAACGATCTGCTTGAACACGGTCTCGTGGCCCTGGCCTTGGCTGTTGGAGCCGGCAAACATCGTGATGCCGCCGGACTTGTCGAAACGCACTTCGGCGCCTTCGGTGCCGGGCGCTGCCGCGCGCTCGATGGTGTTGGAGAGCCCGATGCCGCGCAGTCTGCCGGCTTTACGCGATTCCTTGCGCCGCTTGTCGAAGCCCGCGAAATCCGCAAGCTGCATGGCGAGCTCCATGTTGCGTTCGAATTCGCCGCAGTCATAGGTGAACGTCAAGCCGGTCTTGAACGGCATTTCCTTCGGGCTGATGTAATTGCGCCGCCGCAGTTCGACGCTGTCGATGTTCAATTCGCGCGCGGCCAGTTCCACCATGCGCTCGATGACGAAGGCTGCCTCGGGGCGTCCATTGCCGCGATAGGGGCGCACCGGATTGGTGTTGGTGAACACGCCGGTGAAGTCGAGGAAGATCGCCGGCGTGCGATAGGTGCCGGCGAGCGTGCCGGCGTTGAGAAAAGTCGCCGGCATGTTGTTTTGCAAATAAGCGCCGATGGCGGCGATGGTCTTGACCCGCAGCGCCAGAAAGCGGCCGTCTTTGTCGAGCGCAAGCTCGGCTTCGGTGACGTTGTCGCGCCCTTGAGCGTCGGACAGAAAAGCCTCGGTGCGCGTGCTGATCCATTTCACCGGCCGGCCGGCGAGCTTGGAGGCGTAACAAACCAGCGGGATTTCATTGAAGACCGGCGTCTTCATGCCGAACGAGCCGCCAGTATCGCCGGTGACGACGTGCACGGCGGTTTCGTGCACTTTCAAAATTTGCGCGAGCTCGGCGCGAAAGCCGTGCGGACGCTGGGTCGCGGTATAGATCGTGTAGCGGTTATCGCCGCTCGTGAAATGGCCGACCGCGCCGCGCGGCTCCATGGTGACGGCGGTGACGCGGTTGATGACGAAACGGCCTTTGACGACATGCGCGGCTTTGGCAAAGCCTGCGTCGGTCGCGGCCTTGTCGCCGATCAATTCGACAAACGAGATATTGTCGGGGCAATCGTCGTAGACGCGCGCGGCGCCGGGTTTCGATGCTTCGTCGGTCGAAACGACTGTGGGCAGCTCTTCGTAATCGACCTTGATCAGCTCGGCCGCATCCATGGCCAGCGCCGGCGTATCGGCCACCACGAAAGCAACGCAGTCGCCGACCCAGCGAACGCGGTCTTCGGCCAGCACCGTGTAGCGCGGCTTAACCATCGGCGAGCCGTCGCGGCGCTTGAGCCCGGCATGCGACGGCAGATCGCCGAAACCGGCCGCTTTCCAGTCGGCGCCGGTGATGATCGCGAGCACGCCCGGCACGGCCTTGGCGGCTTTGGTGTCGATCGATTTGATCTTGGCGTGGCCGTGCGGCGAACGCAGCATGACGCCATAGGCCATGCCGGGAATTTGCACGTCGTCGGTGTAATGCCCGGCGCCGCGCACCAGCCGCGGATCTTCGAAACGCGAAACGCCTTGGCCGATTGCGAATTCACCCATCGCGATACTCTACTCTCGTTATCTGATTGACACTGGAGGAGGGGAAGGGCGGATTACTTAGCGTTGAGTTTTTCCGCCACGCGCGGCGCGAAATAAGTGAGCACGCCGTCGCAGCCGGCGCGCTTGAAGGCGATCAGGCTTTCCATCATGGCGCGTTCGCCGTCGAGCCAGCCGTTTTGCGCCGCAGCCATGATCATCGCGTATTCGCCCGACACTTGATAAGCGAACGTCGGCATGCCGAAAGTCTCTTTCACGCGCGCGCAGATGTCGAGATAAGGCATGCCGGGCTTGACCATGATCATGTCGGCGCCTTCTTCGATGTCGAGCGCGACCTCGCGCAGCGCCTCGTTGGAATTGCCCGGATCCATCTGGTACGTGCGCTTGTCGCCGGCAAGCGTCTTGGCCGAGCCGACCGCGTCGCGGAACGGCCCGTAAAAGGCCGAAGCGTATTTCGCGGCATAGGCCATGATCGACACGCCAGTGAAGTTTTCTTGATCGAGCCCTTTGCGGATGGCGCCGATGCGCCCGTCCATCATGTCGGAGGGCGCGATGATGTCGCAGCCGGCCTGCGCCTGCACCAAGGCCTGCTTGACCAGCACGGCGACGGTTTCGTCATTGAGGATGACGCCGTCGCGCAAGAGACCGTCATGGCCGTGGCTGGTGAAGGGATCGAGCGCCACGTCGCACAGAATGCCGATCTCCGGAATTTCTTTTTTGATGGCCCTTATTGCTCTACAGACCAAATTGTCCGGATTAAGCGCTTCGCTTCCCGTCTCGTCGCGCAAGCGCGGGATCGGTATAGGGGAACAGCGCGAGGCAGGGGATGGTGAGCTTGGCGGCGCGTTCCGCTTCGCGCACCGCCTGGTCGACCGAGAGCCGCTCGACGCCGGGCATGGAGGCGACGGGCGCGCGCGCATTGTCGCCATCCATGACAAAGAGCGGCCAGATCAAATCGTCGGTCGTGAGTACATGTTCGCGCACCAGCCGGCGTGCCCATTCGTGCTGCCGATTGCGGCGCATGCGCACCGAAAGGTCCAGCGGCGCGTGGGTTGCTTCGCGCGCCTCCGCTTCGACCGGCACAAAGCCGATTTTCCGCTCCAAGGGGCGGCCGTATTTGATCGCCATGACGGGTCTCCGGGCTTCTTTTTAGCCCTTCCGAGGCGCGCTTGCTACCCGGGCCTCGCGGCACGCTTAACCGGCGTTGACGGCGGACGGAGCGCCTTCTATCCGTCGAGGCCATGGATTTCACCCTGTCGGAAGAACAACGCGCCTTTCAAGCGACCGCGCGGCAATTTGCCCGCGACGAGATGATGCCGCATGCGCGCGACTGGGACGAAAACGAAACTTTCCCGGTCGAGGCGCTTCGCAAGGCGGCGGCGCTCGGTTTCGGCGGCATCTATGTGAAGGAAGATGTCGGCGGCTCGGCGCTCTCGCGGCTCGATGCCGCGCTGATTTTCGAGGAACTGGCGCAAGGCTGCACCTCGACCGCCGCCTATATCTCGATCCACAACATGGCGGCCTGGATGATCGACAGCTTCGGCGGCGATCAGCAGCGCAAGAAATTCCTGCCCAAGCTTTGCAGCATGGAGCATTTCGCCAGCTACTGCCTGACCGAGCCGGGCTCGGGCTCGGATGCGGCCAGCCTCACCACCAAAGCGCGCCGCGATGGCGAGCATTACGTGCTCGACGGCGCCAAAGCCTTCATCTCCGGCGGCGGCGTCTCCGACATTTACGTGGTGATGGCGCGCACCGGCGACGCCAGCCCGCGCGGCATTTCCTGCATCGTGGTCGAGAAGGGAACGCCCGGCCTCTCTTATGGCGCGCCGGAGAAGAAGCTCGGCTGGAAGTCGCAGCCGACCGCCATGGTGAATTTCGAAAATTGCCGCGTGCCGGTGGCAAACCGCATCGGCAGCGAGGGGCAAGGCTTTCGCATCGCCATGGCCGGGCTTGATGGCGGGCGGCTGAACATCGGCGCTTGTTCGCTCGGCGGCGCGCAATTCTGTCTCGACAAGACCGTTGAGTATATGAAAGAGCGCAAGCAATTCGGCACGCGGCTGGCCGATTTCCAAGCGCTGCAATTCCGCATCGCCGATTATGCGACCGACATCGAAGCCGCGCGCCTGCTGCTGCATCGCGCGGCGGTGGCGGTGGGCGAGGGGGAGCCTGCGGCGACGCGGCTTGCCGCGCAAGCCAAGCGCCTTGCCACCGATGCCGGATTCGAGGTGGTCAACGGCTGTCTGCAGCTGCACGGTGGCTACGGCTATCTGCGCGATCACCCGATCGAGCGCGTGCTGCGCGACGTGCGCGTGCACCAGATACTCGAAGGCACCAACGAGATCATGCGGCTGATTATCAGCCGGCAGATGTTGGGGAATTAATCGCACCGATGGCCGACGCCGAAATCATTTTCGACCGCCGCGGCGCTGCCGGCCTCATCACGCTCAACCGGCCGCAGGCGCTCAATGCCGTCACCCACGCGATGGTGTTGGCGTTGCGCGCGCAGCTTGCGCAATGGGCGGACGATCCCGCGATCACGCGCGTCGTCATCCAAGCCGAGGGGACCCGCGCCTTTTCGGCCGGTGGCGATATCCGCGCGCTTTACGATCTCGGCCAGGCCGGCAAACACAATGAGATGGAGCAATTCTGGCGCGACGAATATCCGCTCAACGCCGCGATCAAGAATTTTCGCAAACCCTATGTCGCGCTGATCGATGGCATCGTCATGGGCGGCGGCGTCGGCGTTTCGGTGCATGGCTCGCATCGCGTGGCCGGCGACCGTTTTCAATTTGCCATGCCGGAAGTCGGCATCGGCTTTTTCCCCGATGTTGGCGCCACGTGGTTTCTGCCGCGCATGCCGGGCGAACTCGGCACTTATTGTGCGCTCACCGGCGAACGCTTTCGCAGCGCCGATGCATGCGCTGCCGGCATTGCCACGCACCGCATTCCCTCAGGCCGCTTTCCAGCGCTGCTCGAAGGGCTTTCCGGCACGGTATCGGTCGATGCAGTGCTGGCGGCATTTTCCGAACCCGCCGGCGAGGGGCCGATATTGGCGCGGCGCGCGGTCATCGACCGGCTGTTTGCGGGCGACAATGTCGAGGCTATTCTGGCCGCGCTCGATGCTGAGGCCAAATCCGGCAGCGCCGATGCGGCCTTTGCCGCCGAGACCGCGGCCACCATGCGCGCCAAATCGCCGCTCAGTCTGAAGATCGCACTGGCGCAGGTGCGGCGCGGGGCCGCATGGGATTTCGAGACGTGCATGCGCGCCGAATTCCGCATAGTCTCGCGCGTGATCAAAGGCCATGATTTCTACGAGGGCGTGCGCGCCGTGATCGTCGACAAAGACAACAAGCCGCATTGGCAACCGGCAACGCTCGCCGGCGTCACCGACGCCGAGGTTGAGCGCCATTTCGCGCCGCTCGCCGGCGAATTGGTGCTGCCATGAGCGAACCCGCGGCCCACGAACTGCCGCAAGGCCTTGAGCCGGTGCATGAGGGCGAGGGCGCGCC
Organism: uncultured Alphaproteobacteria bacterium; assembly: GCA_963756805.1. GTDB lineage: Bacteria > Pseudomonadota > Alphaproteobacteria > Rhizobiales > Xanthobacteraceae > Pseudolabrys. The sequence goes on along the minus strand of CAVWPH010000006.1, from coordinate 15,564 downwards.
CAGTTTTGGCCGCTGGACCTGGCGGCTGATCCTGTTCCTGCGCCTGATGGCGGTGGTGTCGCTCATCAAGGGCCTTTATCACTGGTCGCGCGTCTGCGGCATCGGCGTTGGGCCCAACGAAGGCTTCGAGTACCAATCCATCGCCTGGCAGACTGCGACTGTGTTCTTCGCGGTGATCGATCTGGTTGCTGCGGTCGGTCTGTGGCTCGCCGCCGCCTGGGGCGCGGTGATCTGGCTCACGGCGATTGCATCGATGCTGGCAGTTGGAATATTTTTTCCGCAGGTCTATGGCAACGGCATGCCGATCGGCCTATCGGAAGGCGCGCTGCTTGCGCTCTATCTTTGGCTGGCGTTGAAATCGGCGCAGGAACAAGCGCCGTAACACAATAATTCTTGGGAGGATTCAAATGTCGCGCATTGGATTTATCGGGCTCGGCAATATGGGTTTGCCGATGGCGCAGAACCTGATCAGCGCCGGCCACACGGTCGAGGGCGTCGACGTCAATCCGGCCGCGGTGCAAAAGCTGGTGACATCGGGCGGCGTCGCCGTCGAATTCGCGAAAGTTGCCGCCGCGCGTGCCGATGTGGTCATCACCATGCTGCCGGCCGGCCAGCAGGTGCGCGACGTCTATCTTGGGCCCAACGGCATTATCGAGAACGCCAATGAAGGCACGCTGCTGATCGACTGCTCGACCATTGACGTTGAAACCGCGCGCGCGGTCGCGGCTGCGGCTGAAAAGAAGGGCCTCATGATGCTCGATGCGCCGGTTTCGGGCGGCGTCGGCGGCGCCACTGCGGGCACGCTCACATTCATGGTGGGCGGCAGCGCGCAGGCTTTCACGCGCGCGGAATTGATTTTGCAAAAAATGGGCAAAACAATTGTGCATGCCGGCGGCGCCGGCAACGGGCAGGCGGCAAAGATCTGCAACAACATGATCCTCGCCGTGTCGATGATCGCGGTGTCGGAAGGTTTCGTGCTGGCGGAAAAACTCGGCCTCGATCACCAGAAGCTGTTCGACATCGCCTCGAAGTCATCGGCCCAATGCTGGGCGATGACGACTTATTGTCCGGTGCCGGGCCCGGTGCCGACATCGCCCGCCAACCGCGATTACCAGGCCGGCTTTACCGCCGCCATGATGCTTAAGGATTTGAAACTGTCGCAGGCCGCAGCGAAAGCCGCCGGCGCCAAGACGGAATTCGGCGCCGACGCTGCAAGGCTTTATCAAGCCTATGTGGACAGCGGCGAAGCGGGACGCGATTTTTCCGGTATCATCCGCTTCGTACGCGGGTAGAGCTGCGTCGCACACGGTGAATCAATCGTAACGGCGACCGCTACAATTGCGTCATCAACGAAGCATTCACCGTTGTAAATAAACCTAATCTTTATGGTGTTATTTAAGCCGATTTTAGACTGCTCCCTTTAGGGTCCGATCACTGGAACGAGGAAACAGGGCCTCGTTACCGGGGAAGTATAAAAGACTACAACAGGGGCGTTGACATGAAAGCCGTTGCAAAGACGGTCGAACCCGCCGAGCGCGAGGTGAAGTTCGACCACATCAGGCCGCTTTATCTGGAGGCCTTGACCTTGGTTGAACGGCTGCATCGCCGGCTGCTCGACGTTATCAAGGACGAATTCGACCGCCGCGGCCGTGCCGATATCAATTCGGTGCAGGCGCTGCTGCTCTACAACATCGGCGACAAGGAGTTGACCGCGGGTGAGCTGCGCACGCGCGGCTACTATCTCGGCTCCAACGTCTCCTACAACCTCAAGAAGCTGGTCGAGATGAGTTTCCTCGATCATCAGCGCTCGCGCGTTGATCGGCGCTCGGTGCGCATCAAGCTCACCGACAAAGGCCGTGAAGTGCGCGACATCGTCGAGTCGCTCTATCAAAAGCATGTGCGCACCGTTGAGCAGGTCGGCGGCATCAATGCCGACGAGTTCACCACGCTCAACAAGTCGCTGCACCGGCTGGAGCGCTTCTGGACCGATCAGATCCTTTACCGCTTGTAATATCCTCCTACTGGCGGAACGACTTGCCCCGGCCCAATTGGCCGGGGTTTTGTCGTTTGGGTGGGCGGCCGGCCCATAACGATTAGACCCTAGATATTGCGGTCCCGAGCGTTCAAATCCCAATGCTTGGCGGTTCCCGCCCGATATGCTATTTCCATCGCAACCCCGGAATTCCTTCCAAGCGGCGCCGGATGCGTGCCCGGCGCCAGGAGACTGCAATGTCGGCAACCCCAAGCCCCCTGGGCGATGGTGACAATCTTTTCAATGCGCCGTTGCGCGACGTCGACCCCGAAATCGCCGATGTGATCAAGCTCGAGCTTGGCCGCCAGCGCGACGAGATCGAACTGATCGCCTCCGAGAACATCGTCTCGCGCGCCGTGCTGGAAGCGCAAGGCTCGGTGCTCACCAACAAATATGCCGAAGGCCTGCCGGGCAAACGCTATTACGGCGGCTGTCAGTATGTCGATATCGCCGAGCGTCTGGCCATCGAGCGCGTCACCAAATTGTTCGGCTGCAAGTTCGCCAATGTGCAGCCGCATTCCGGCGCCTCCGCCAATGCCGAAGTGTTCTTCGCGCTGATGGCACCGGGCGACACCTTCATGGGGCTTAATCTCGCCGCCGGCGGACATTTGACGCACGGCTCGCCGGTCAGCATGTCGGGCAAATGGTTCAAGCCGGTGCCTTACGACGTGCGCCGCGAGGATCAACGCATCGACATGGAGCAGGTGGCGCGGCTGGCTAAAGAGCACAAGCCGAAGGTCATCATCGCCGGCGGCTCGGCCTATCCGCGCATCATCGACTTCCGCGCCTTCCGCGCCATCTGCGACGAGGTCGGCGCTTATCTGATGGTGGACATGGCGCACTTTGCGGGTCTGGTTGCCGGCGGCGTGCATCCTTCGCCATTCCCGCACGCGCATGTGGTGACGACCACCACGCACAAGACCTTGCGCGGCCCGCGCGGCGGCGTGATCTTGTCGGACGACGAGGACATGGCGAAGAAATTCAACTCGGCGGTGTTCCCCGGCATGCAAGGCGGCCCGCTGATGCATGTGATCGCCGCCAAGGCGGTGGCCTTCGGCGAAGCGTTGCGGCCGAGCTTCAAGCTCTACGCCAAGAACGTGGTCGAGAACGCCAAGGCGCTCGCCGAAAATCTGAAATCGCACGGCTTCGATATTGTCTCGGGCGGCACCGATACGCATTTGATGCTGGTTGATCTGCGGCCCAAGCGGCTCACGGGCAAAGTGGCGGAAGCAGCCTTGGGGCGCGCCCATATCACCTGCAACAAAAACGGCATCCCGTTCGATCCGGAAAAGCCGTTCGTCACCTCCGGCATCAGGCTCGGCTCGCCCGCTTGCACCACGCGCGGCTTCGGCATCGCCGAATTCCGCGCCGTCGGCGACATGATCGCGGAAGTGCTCGACGTGCTGTCGCAAAAACACGTCGAGGAGGATTCATTGATCGAAGCCGCCGTGCGCGACAAAGTGAAGACATTGATGTCACGTTTTCCGATTTATCAATGAGTGACATGATCACATTTTTTCGTCATGGCCGGGCTTGTCCCGGCCATCCACGACTTTCGTGTTTTAGCCAAGACGTGGATGCCCGGCACAAGGCCGGGCATGACGGCGGAGAGGAGATAGGGGACTAGTCATGCGTTGCCCGAGTTGCGCCAGCCTCGACACCCAGGTGAAGGATTCGCGGCCGACCGAGGATTCGGCGGTGATCCGCCGCCGCCGCGTGTGCCTCACCTGCAATTTCCGTTTCACCACCTTCGAGCGCGTGCAGTTGCGCGAGTTGACCGTGATCAAACGCAATGGCCGCCGCGTGCCGTTCGATCGCGACAAACTGATGCGTTCGGTGCAGATCGCGCTGCGCAAGCGCGCGGTCGATCCGGAGCGCATCGAGCAGGAAGTCTCCAAGATCGTGCGCGAACTGGAAAGCCAGGGCGAAAACGAAGTCTCGTCCGAGGCGATTGGCGAACTGGTGATGGAGCATTTGCGCGGGCTCGACGATGTCGCTTACGTGCGCTTTGCTTCCGTTTACCGCAATTTCCGCGAGGCCAAGGACTTCCGCGCCGCGCTCGATGAATTGACGAGCGAGGACGAGGCCAAGCCCGCGCCAAAGTCCGCGCCTGCGCAGAAATGAGCTTGCAAGCCGAGCCAATTGTCGCGCGAGGCGGAGGCCGACGAGCGTTTCATGGCGCTCGCGCTGGCGCTTGGCCGCCGCGGTCTGGGGCAGACCTGGCCCAATCCATCGGTCGGCGCGGTGATCGTGAAGGACGGCGTGATCGTTGCGCGCGGCTGGACGCAAAAGGGCGGGCGGCCGCATGCCGAGGTCGAGGCGCTGCGCCGCGCCAAGAAACTGGCGCAAGGCGCCACCATGTATGTGACGCTGGAGCCCTGCTCGCATGAGGGCAAAACGCCGCCTTGCGCCGACGCCATCATCAAGGCCGGCATTACGCGCGTGGTGTCGGCGCTGGAAGATCCCAACCCTGAAGTAAAGGGCAAGGGCCATGAGCGCCTGCGCGCCAAGGGTATTACGGTCGATGTCGGTGTAGGCGCCGAGCAAGCGCGGCGCGTTCATGCCGGCCACATCATGCGCGTCACCAAAAATCGCCCCTTCGTGACGCTCAAGCTCGCGGTCTCGTCCGACGGCAAAGCGGGCTTGGCCTCCCGCAAGCCGGCGGTGATCACCGGCGAAGATGCGCGCCTGCGCGTGTTCCAGATGCGCGCGGCGCATGACGCGATTTTAGTCGGCATCGGCACCGTGCTCGCCGACAATCCGCATTTGACCTGCCGCTTGCCCGGCATGTTCGAGCGCTCGCCGGTGCGCGTGGTGCTCGATTCGCAATTGCGCGTGCCGCTGGCCACCGCGGTGGTGGCGACGGTGCGCGAGACGCCGACTTGGGTGATTGCTTCGCAACAGCGCGTCCAAGAAGGCCGAGGAAGTTTTGCAGCAGCGCGGCTGCAAAGTGTTCCGTGTCGGCGGCGCCGATGGCAAGCTCGATCTCTATGAAGTTCTAAAGACCCTGGCCGCCGAGGGCATCACGCGGCTGATAGTAGAGGGCGGGCCGACGGTCGCCGCTAGTTTCGTTTCCGCCAATCTAATTGACGAAGCGGTGCTGCTGCGCGGCGCAAAGGCGATCGGCGACACCGGTATCGATGCGCTGGAAGGCATGGCGCTCACCGCGCTCACCAAGAACAAGAAACTGCACTCGCGCGGGATCGAAGAGCTCGGCCTGGACCGGCTCGAAACCTTCGAGCGGGGCTGATTATGTTCACCGGCATCGTCACCGCCATGGGCGACGTGCGGTCGGTCAAGCCGCGCGCCGACAATCTGCACCGCATCACCATTGCCTGCGATTATCCGCGCGCGGAATTGATCGACGGCGCATCCATCGCCTGCGCCGGCGTCTGCCTGACGCTGGTCGAGGCGGGCGAGGAAGATGGCCGCACGTGGTTTGGCGTCGATGCCGCCGCCGAGACCTTGGTCGTCACCACCGTCGGCCGCTGGCGGCACGGCACGAAAGTTAATCTCGAACGCGCGTTGAAATTCGGCGATGAACTGGGCGGCCATATGGTCGCCGGGCATGTCGACGGACTTGCCGGCGTGATCGCGCGCGAAGACCTCACCGACAGCGCGCGATTTGTGCTGCGCGCGCCGGCATCGCTTGCGCGTTTCATCGCGCCCAAGGGTTCGGTCACGCTCGACGGCGTTTCGCTGACCGTCAATGCCGTGGAAGGCGACACGTTTTCGGTGCTGATCATCCCGCACACCTTGCAGGTGACGACCTTCGGCGCGCTTGCGCCAAGGCGATGACGTTAACCTCGAAATCGACACGCTGGCGCGCTACGCGGCAAGGCTGATGGAGATGCGAGCATGATCCCCGAAAAGTGGGTACCGGTTTTCGGATAAGGATCATGCGCCACGCGGGTATGTGGCACTTGTTACTGGCTGTCCCGCTTGCTACCACGCCGCCAGATGAGGACATTCTAGGCCATGGCCAAAAAAATCCGCGCCGTGAAAAAGCGCGAGCCGCTGCATATGCTCATCGTAGAAGCGCGCTACTACGAGGATATTTCCGCCTCGCTCCTGCGCGGCGCGGCGCGCGCGCTCGATGCCGCCGGCGCGCGCTATGAATGCATCACGGTTCCCGGCGCGCTGGAAATTCCGGCAGGCATCGCCATGGCGGTCGATGCGGCGAAAGCCAAACGCGCGCCCTATGACGGCGTGGTGGCGCTCGGCTGCGTGATCGAAGGCGAGACCTATCATTTCGAAATCGTCTCCAATGAATTGGCGCGCGGCCTGATGGAGCTTTCGCGTGTCGCGGCAGTTGCCCATCGGCAACGGCATATTGACGGTTGAGACCGAAGCGCAGGCCAATGCGCGCTCGCGCGACGATGACCGCAACAAAGGCGCGGCGGCGGCGAAAGCCGCCCTTGCCATGGTCGCGCTCAAGCAAAAACTCGGCGGGAAATAGCTCATGGCCCGCAGCGCGCTCACCGACAAGGACGCGCGCAAGGCGAACCGGCGCGGCGCGGCGCGGCTTGCAGCAGTCCAAGCGCTCTACCAGATGGATCTGGCCGGCACCGGCTTGAACGAGATCATGGCGCAGTTCGAAAGCCATTGGATCGGCCGCGAGGTCGAGGGCGAGCAATATCTGCCCGCCGAAGCCGCCTTTTTTCGCGACATCGTTTCGGGCGTGGTGCGCGACCAGCGCCAGCTCGATCCGCTGATCGACGAGGCGCTGGCGAAAAGCTGGCCGCTCAAGCGCATCGAAGCCATTTTGCGCGCGGCCCTGCGCGCCGGTTGTTATGAGCTCGAGCAGCGCAAGGACGTGCCGGCCCGCGTGGTGGTGAAGGAATATGCCGATGTCGCCGCTGCTTTTGTCGAGCGCGATGAGACCGGCATGGTCAATGCCGTGCTCGATCAGCTGGCGCGCCAATTGCGCAGCAGCGAATTCGCCACTAGACTCCCTTCCCCGTGGGGGAGAGGGTTGGGGTGAGGGGGCAAGTGATTCGTCGATAGACTATAACCCCTCACCCGGATTGCTTCGCAATCCGACCTCTCCCTGTGGGAGAGGTGAAACGAAGAAGCGGGCGAGCCGATGGGTTCCGAAAACGACGACATGTCCGCCGAAGACAAATTGATCGCGCGCTTCTTCAAGCCGCTGGCGACGCATCCGGGCGCGCTGGGTTTGTCGGACGATGCCGCCTTCCTCAAACCGCCGCCCGGTTGCGATCTGGTGCTGAAAACCGACGCCATCATCGGCGGCGTGCATTTTTTCCCTGACGATGCCGCGCGCGCGGTGGCGAGCAAGGCGTTGCGCGTGAACCTGTCCGACCTGGCCGCCAAGGGCGCAACGCCGCTTGGGTTTCTGCTGGCGCTGGCATTGCCAAAAGACATCGACGACAAATGGCTGGAAGGTTTCGCCGAAGGCTTGCGCGCCGACGCGGTGCTCTTTGCCTGTCCGCTGTTTGGCGGCGACACCGACCGCACGCCCGGACCGATCACGATTTCCATCGCCATGGTCGGCAGCGTGCCGGAAGGCACCATGGTGCGCCGCGCCGGCGCCAAAGCCGGCGATCTGGTGTTCGTGAGCGGCACCATTGGCGATGCCGCGCTCGGCCTTGGTTTGCGCAAAGGCAAAGACTGGAAACTGAGCGAGCCGCAGCGCCAGCATCTGGTCTCGCGTTATCTTTTGCCGCAGCCGCGCAACGCGCTGGCAGAAAGCGTGCGCCTTAACGCCTCCGCCGCCATGGATGTGTCGGATGGGCTTGCCGGCGATCTCGCCAAGCTTGGCGCGCGCCTCGGGCGTTGCGGCCAAGATCGAAGTCGCGCGCATTCCGCTTTCCGATGCGGCCCAGGCCGCGATCAAAGCCGACAAGGCCGCGCTGGAAACCGCGCTCACCGGCGGCGACGATTACGAAATCCTCTGCACCGTGCCGCCGGCCAAGGCCGAGGCCTTCCGCACTGCTGCGCAAAAGGCGCAAATTCAAGTGACCGAGATCGGAACTATCGCTAGCGGCGAGGGCGCCCGTTTCATCGGCGCCGATGGCGAGGCGCTTGTCTTTAAACGCGCCTCCTTCAGCCACTTCTGACACCCGCAAGACGGGCGCGCCTTGAGCGGCCTATAATGGGACTTCCAGGGAGCCGAGTTGAGCCATGCACGACGTGACGGCAAAAGAAGAAATGTCGCACATGCCCCACGGGCAGACGCCGAATTTCGAGAAGCTGCATTCGATCTATCCGACCTCGGCCTATTTGCGGGCGCGCGCGCCGCGCAACGTGCCGCTGTTCTCGTTCGAATATGGCGACACCGGCGCCGGCGCCGATGTCGGCGTCAAGGATAATTGGGCGGCCTTCGACGCCATCAAGGTCGTGCCGCGTTACGGCAACATCACCACGGTGCCGCCGATCGACGTCGAATTGTTCGGCACGCGCTACTCGGCGCCGGTCGGCATCGCGCCCATGGGCGGGCCGTCGCTGGTGTGGCCGGGCGCTGATCTGCTTGCTGGCCAAAGCCGCGCAACGCGCGCGCATTCCCTACACGCTCGGCGTCGCCGGCGGCGCAACAATCGAAGATGTCGCGAAAGTCGCGCCCGATGTATTCTGGCTGCAGCTTTATCGGTTCTACCAGGACAACCACAAAATCGGTTTCGACCTGATCGACCGCGCGCAGGCCGCCGGCGTCAAGGTGCTGGCGCTGACCATCGACGTGCCGGTGCGCACCACGCGTTCGCGCGAAACTTATGCAGGCCTTGGCCGCGAGTTCAAACCGAACGCGCGCATGCTTTACGAAATGGCGATCCGGCCGAAATGGCTGTTGGCGCTGCTGCGCCATGGCTATCCGCGCTTTGCCACCATCCGCCAATATGTCGGCAAGCACGCCAGCACCAACGAAGTCATCCGCTTTGCGCGCCAGCAGATGGGCGGCGTGTTTTCCTGGGAGGAGATCGCGCGTTACCGCGACCGCTGGAAAGGCCCGATGCTGGTCAAAGGCGTCATGCATCCGGCCGACGCCGAGAAAGCCGTGTCGCTCGGCATCGAGGGCATGTGGGTGTCGAACCATGGCGGCCGCCAGATCGAGGCGCTGGTGCCCTCGATCGACGTGCTGCCGGCGATCGTTGCCGCCGTCGGCCGCAAGTCGACCATCGTGCTCGACAGCGGCATCCGCTCGGGGCAGGACGTGATGCGGGCGCTGGCGCTCGGCGCCAACGCGGCCTTTGCCGGCAAAAGCTTCCTGTGGGCGCTGGGCGCGCTCGGCGATGCCGGGCCCGGCCATCTGATCGACCTTTACATCGACGAGTTGCGCTCCTCGCTGGGCCAGATCGGCGCGCGTTCGCTGGCGGAAGCGCGCGATGCCGTCGTGCGCCACCCGGGCGTCTGGCGCTTCGATCGCAACGAGTAGATCTTGTCCCGGGCGCGGCGCGGCGTGAAACGCTGCGCCGCAGATCCGGGACCGTTCCAAGGTCTCAACGTGTAAAGGTCCCGGGTCTGCAGCGCATCACTGACGTGCTGCGCTTCGCCGGGGACACGGTAAGGCAATCCTGACCTGCACCCCGCGCAGTGGCTTTATGCTGCGGCCGCCGCTAGAAGCGGGACGATTTTGCCCGGGAGCCCCCTGATGTCGGCCGTCGCCGAACCTATTACGCCCGCCCATACCGACGATAATCTTGCCCGCCGCAACGCCATGGTGCTGGCGGTGGCGCAGGCGCTCGCCGGCGGCAACAACACCGTCATCGTCTCGACCGCTTCCATCGTCGGCGCGGTGCTGGCGCCCGACAAAGGGCTCGCGACGCTGCCGATCACCTGCATGGTCATCGGCATGTGGGTCGGCACGCTGCCCGTTGGCGCTGCTGGCGCGCCGCTTCGGGCGGCGCTTCGCGCTGCAGACCGGCTCGGTCTTCGGCGTTCTGTCGGGGCTGATCTCTTACACCGCGGTGATGCAAGGAATGTTCTGGCTGCTGCTGGTCGGCACGTTCTGCGGCGGGCTTTATGCCGCCGCGCACCAATCCTATCGCTTTGCCGCCGCCGACACCGCGAGCGAAGCCTACCGGCCCAAGGTCGTCTCCTGGGTGCTGGCCGGCGGCGTGTTCGCCGCCGTGATCGGGCCGCAGCTCGTCATCTTCACCAAGGATCTGATGCCGCTGTTTGCCGCAAGCTATATCGGCCAGTCGGTGTGCGCCGGCATCGCCGCGCTGGTGCTGTTGCTGGTGAAGGTGCCGCCGATTTCGAAAGCGCGCGTGGCAGTCGCCCGCCCGCTGCCGGAGATCATCCGCAAGCCGCGCTTCATCGTGGCGGTCGCCTGCGGGGTGGCGAGCTATTCGATGATGAACATGGTGATGACCTCGGCGCCGCTCGCCATGATCGGCTGCGGACACTCGGTGACGGATGCAACGCTCGGCATCCAGTGGCATGTGCTCGCCATGTATGCGCCGAGTTTCGTGACCGGCTCGCTGATCGCGCGCTTTGGCGTCGAGCGCATCACCGGCATTGGCTTAGGGCTGATCGCACTGGCCGCGGTCGCCGGCATCGCCGGCCTAACGGTGGCTAATTTCTGGAGCGGGCTGGTGCTGCTCGGCATCGGCTGGAATTTGTCGTTCATCGGCGCCACCACCATGGTGACGCAATGTCACCGGCCCGAGGAGCGCACCACGGTGCAGTCGTTCAACGATTTTCTGATTTTCGGCAGCATGGCGGTGAGCTCGTTCTCATCCGGGCAGTTGCTCGCGCATTTCGGCTGGGCCACGGTGAACGCCGTGATCTTCCCGACCATCTTCCTTGCCGGCGCCATGCTGGTGTGGCTGGCCTTGCGCAATCGCGCCGAGCCGGTGTGAGCGGGCGCTGCCGCGCTGCGAGGCTTGTTTCGCTCGCACCTCAGGATGGCGGGGATAAATCTCCGTCATTCCCGCGAAAGCGGGAATCCAGCGCTCGGTACCCCTGGGTCCCCGCTTGCGCGGGGACGAACGGGAGGACAAGGCGCCAAATATTTTTTCACTTTCTTATTGACTATATTCCCAAGGTATGTAATCCTAGAGACATCCTGCTCATTCGAGGGCGTCATCATGAGGCGTCGGATGGTGGAGCAGGGTGTGGCGCCTGCGGGCGGAGGGGTACGCTCCCTCTGCACTCGGGCGGCTCCGGGACCCCGCCCGTCCGGCATTAAGACCGGTCTGCGAGGAGCTCGCTGGACTGGGACAGGCGGAAGCGGCTAACAGCCGCGAAGCCACGTCCCAGGAAGCGCGGCCTGGAGCTGAGCTTGTGGCGAAAGCCGCAGGCGAGAGCCACTGTGGAGCGCCAGAAGGCGCCCGCATCTCGCAAGAGGTGCGGAACGGAAGACGACGGACGCGCCGATTGGCGCTCCACTCCCTCGGCTTTGGCCGGGGGACGACAAAGAGGGCCCCGCGAAAGCGGGGATTAAGTTACGGCCTCCCCGGGGCCGCAAAGAATACGGGCGATGACGCTTGCCTGCTTGTCTCATCGCCTCCCCGGCAACGTGGGGAGGAGCTTAATGAGGGTCGAGAACCGCAGAGTTGCTTTAGTGCCGCCTTTTTGGCTATATCCGCGCGCTTCCCGGTCGGGGTGAAGCGCCCTCAAAGCGGCCATCCTCGACGCTCCTGGTACCGGCGGGAGCGTTCCTTCCGCCTGCCATTTTAAATAACGAGGATGAGGCTTCCCATGAATTATTTGTGGATGATCGTCGGCTGTGGCGTGCTCGCCATCGTCTACGGCATTTGGGCCACCAAGTCGGTGCTCGCTGCCGACGCCGGCAGCAAGAAGATGCAGGAGATCGCGGCCGCCGTCGCTGAGGGCGCGCAAGGCCTATCTCAAGCGCCAATACACCACCATCGCCATTGTCGGCGCGGTGATTTTCCTCATTCTCGGCTACACGCTCGGCTGGCTGGTCGCGCTCGGCTTTGCCATCGGCGCGGTGCTCTCGGGCGCCACCGGTTTCATCGGCATGAACGTGTCGGTGCGCGCCAATGTGCGCGTGGCGCAAGCCGCCACCAAGTCGCTCGCCGGCGGGCTGGGCTTAGCCTTCAAGGCCGGCGCCATCACCGGCATGCTGGTGGCGGGCCTGGCGCTGCTCGCCATCACGCTTTATTTCGGCTTCCTCACCGGCACGCTGGGCATGGCGGTCAACGACCGCACCGTGATCGATGCGCTGGTAGCACTTGGTTTCGGCGCCTCGCTGATTTCGATCTTCGCGCGTCTGGGCGGCGGCATCTTCACCAAAGGCGCCGACGTCGGCGGCGATCTGGTCGGCAAAGTCGAGAAGGGCATTCCGGAAGACGATCCGCGCAATCCGGCGACCATCGCCGATAACGTCGGCGACAATGTCGGCGATTGCGCCGGCATGGCGGCCGATCTGTTCGAGACTTACGCGGTGACCATCGTTGCCACCATGGTGCTGGCCTCGATCTTCTTTGCCGGCACGTCCGCGCTCACCAACATGATGACCTATCCGCTCGCCATCGGCGGCGTTTGCATCATCACCTCCATCATCGGCACTTTCTTCGTGCGGCTCGGCAAGAGCAAATCGATCATGGGCGCGCTCTATAAAGGCTTCATCGCCTCGGCGGTGCTGTCGCTCGGCGCCATCTACTACGTCACCAACGAGTTGATCGGCTTCGGCGCCATTCCGGGCGTCGCCTATACCGGGAAAGCGCTCTACATCTGCGCCGTGGTCGGCCTGGTGGTGACGGGTTTGATCATCTGGATCACCGAGTATTACACCGGCACCAATTTCCGCCCGGTGAAGTCGATCGCGGCGGCGTCCGTCACCGGCCACGGCACCAACGTCATCCAGGGCCTGGCGATCTCGATGGAAGCAACCGCGCTGCCGGCCATTGTCATCATCGCCGGCATTCTGGTGTCCTTCGCGCAAGCCGGGCTGTTCGGCATTGCGATTGCGGTCACCGCGATGCTGGCGCTCGCCGGCATGGTGGTGGCGCTCGATGCCTTCGGTCCGGTCACCGACAATGCCGGCGGCATTGCCGAAATGGCCGGCCTGCCCAAGGGCGTGCGCAAGTTCACCGACGCGCTCGATGCGGTCGGCAACACGACGAAAGCGATCACCAAAGGCTATGCCATCGGTTCGGCAGGCTTGGGCGCGCTGGTGCTGTTTGCGGCCTATAACCAGGATCTGCTGTTCTTTTCCAAGAACGCCGCGCAGCATCCTTACTTCAAGGACGTTCATCTCGATTTCGCGCTCACCAATCCGTACGTGGTGGTCGGGCTCCTGTTCGGCGGCATGCTGCCTTATCTGTTTGCGTCGATGGGCATGACCGCGGTCGGGCGCGCCGCCGGCGCCATCGTCGAGGAAGTGCGCCGCCAGTTCCGCACCAGGCCCGGCATCATGAAATACAAGCAGAAGCCGGATTACGGCCGCGCGGTCGACATGCTCACCAAGGCCGCGATCAAGGAAATGCTCGTGCCGTCATTGCTGCCGGTGCTCTCGCCGATCGTGGTTTACTTCGCGATCTATTTCATCGCCGGCGGCGGCACTGCCGGCAAGTCGGCGGGCTTCGAGGCGGTCGGCGCCATGTTGCTCGGCGTCATCGTCACCGGATTGTTCGTGGCGATCTCCATGACGTCCGGCGGCGGCGCCTGGGACAACGCCAAGAAATACATCGAGGATGGCCATTACGGCGGCAAGGGCTCGGAAGCCCACAAGGCCGCCGTGACCGGCGACACCGTCGGCGATCCCTACAAGGACACGGCGGGTCCCGCCGTCAACCCGATGATCAAGATCACCAACATCGTGGCGCTGTTGCTGCTGGCCGCACTCGCGCACCATTAGCGGACGCGAACGATGCTAAAAAACAAAGGGCCCGCGCACCGCGCGGGCCCTTTTGTTATTCACGCGGCGTCGCGCTCAGAATGGCTTGAAATCAAGAGTCTTGAAGATGTTGCGCAGGTAGCTCAATTCTTGTCCGCCGGTCGCCGTGGTCTGCGACAGGAAATCGAACACCTTGCCGTCCTTGAGACCGTAATTGGCAAGACGCATGACGCGGCGGTCCTTGTCGAAATAGACCGCGACCACGCGCTGGTCCTGGACTTCGTAGGGCATGAAGGCCGCCGCGCGCTCGCTCTTTTGCGAAATGTAATAGAACGCTTCGCCGCTCACGGTGGCGACCGTCGAGGGCGTGCCGAGAACGATCAGCACTTGCTCTTGCGTTGCGCCGATCGGGATCTGTTCGAGCGCGCCGTCTTGCAGCACATAGCCGCGCTGCAAGGTTTCGCTCATGCCGCCGCAGCCGGCGAGCGCCAGACCAAATGCAATTGTCAGCGCGCGGACGAGGGCGCCGCCGCTTGCGAAATTATACGTGGTCATGGACCCCAAACGCGGCAGCATCATTTCGGTCTTGCATCGGCGAGGGCGGTGACATAACCGGGCATTCACATCCCAGTCAGCCCGAACAAACCCGATGATTTTTCCCCGGTTTCGCCGCAAGCCGCGCGGCCCAGACACCATTTCCGCCCTGTATGGCATGATCGTGGCGCAAGCGCGAATGCCCAGCTTTTATCGGGATTACGCCGTTGCCGATACGGTTAACGGCCGTTTCGACCTGATCGTGCTGCATTTGGCGCTGGTTCTCGACCGGCTGGCGCAAGACCCAGGCTTGCGCGACCTGGGACAAGGCGTGTTCGACCGGTTTTGCCAGGACATGGACCAAAACTTGCGCGAAATGGGCGTCGGCGACCTCAAAGTGCCCAAGGAGATGCGGCGCATGGGCGAGGCGTTATTATGGGGCGGCGCAAGCCTACCGGGAGGCGCTGGCGGCGGGTGACCAGGCGCTGGCGCAGGCCCTGGAACGCAATATCTATGGCGGAGCCAAAGCCGCCGCCGCGCCCCGGCTTGCAGCCTACATGCGGGAGGCGGTACGTGATCTCCGGGCGCAGGACAGCGCCCAGCTTGGCGTTGGCGCCATGCGCCTGCCGGACCCGGCGCAGAGCTTTAAGATAACTGGATAAGAGATTGATTTGATGGACAAAGCCAGCAACCCCTGGAGCGTGCCGGTGGCCGTGGAAGACATCCCGGAGACCGGCCTGCATTTGGTGATCGAGGCCCCGGCGGATGCGCGGGCCGAGCTGGCAGCGCTCGCCGGCGTGCGCGAGGTGCCGCGGGTCTCGGCCGAGTTCGATCTCACGCGGCTGGGGGCAGGCGTGCAGGTGACCGGGGCCGTCAAGGCAAAGGTCGGCCAGACCTGCGTGGTGAGCCTGGAGCCGATCGAAACCGAAGTGGCGGAGGCGGTGGACTTGCGTTTCATCCCCGTGCCAGCGGGTGTCTCGGATGAGCCCGACACGCTGCGCAATAAGGTGCGCAAAGGCGAGGAGCCTCCGGAACCGCTGGTCGAGGGCAAGGTCGATCTGGGCGCGCTCGCGACTGAGTACCTGATGCTCGGCATCGACCCCTATCCACGCAAAGAAGGCGTCCAATTTGCACCCCCGCCAATCGAGGACGGCGGCGAACGACCCTTTGCCGCGTTGGCATCGCTGAAAAAGCAATTGGGCGGCGAAAAATCGTGACGATTGAGCAAGCCAAG
>CAVWPH010000005.1:190000-195609 GCA_963756805.1 uncultured Alphaproteobacteria bacterium | reverse complement strand
ACGAACCAGATCGGATTGGCCGCCAGCATGAACAGCGCGTAGATGCCAAGGCCCTCGGCGAGGAAGGCGATGAACATCGTGTTCTCGCGGCCGATTTGGTCCGACACCCAGCCGAAGAACGGCCGGCAGATGCCGTTGAGCACGCGGTCGATCGAGAGCGCGAAGGTCAAGGCCGGCAGCGTCAATCCGAGGATCGACACCGGAATGCCGCCGACGTTGAAATCTTTGGCGATCGGCGCGAGTTGCGCGGTGGCCATCAGGCCGCCGGCGCCCACCATGACGAACATCACATACATGACCCAGAACGGCGGGCTCTTGATCACTTCCCCCGGGCCGTAGTCGCGACGCGTCTGCTGCACGGCAGGTTGGGCCGGTGCCGGCACTTCGCCCGCCGCCGGCGCGCGCAAGAACAGTCCGACGATCAGGACGACGATGCCCTGCGCCAGACCGAACCAAAGGAAGGTCGATTGATAACCGCTCGATTGGATCATGTTGGCGATCGGGATAATGGTCAGCGCCGATCCGGCGCCGAAGCCGGCAGCCGTCAAGCCGGCCGCTAGGCCGCGCCGGTCCGGGAACCACTTGAGTGCGTTGCCGACCGATGCGCCGTAGATGACGCCCGCGCCGACGCCGCCGACCGCCGCGCCGAGATAAAGCATCGGCAGCGTGTCGGCGATCGAGTTGATCGCCCAGGCGACCGCCACCAGCACGCCGGAGCCGGAGACCATGATCTTGGGGCCGAACTTGTCGATCAGATAACCTTCGAACGGCACCAGCCAGGTTTCGGTCAAAACAAAGATCGTGAACGCGACCTGGATCGCGGCGCGGCCCCAGTGATATTTCTGATCGATCGGATTGACGAAAAGCGTCCAGCCGTATTGCAAGTTGGCGATCATCACCATGCAGATGATGCCGAACACGAGCTGTCCCCAGCGCGTACCTTCCGAGGCCCGCGCGTGCGCGGCCCCTGCAGCCATTGCCATCGAACTCCTCCCCGAATTTGAATTTTCTATTTGCGTCCCATCCAGCAACCGCTGGTCGCGCATCTTTTTACGGCAACGGCGGGTTCGATCTGCGTAAAATTAAAATAAACAAGTGATGCCAGCGCAAAATCAGTGTGCGATGCGGCAAACGAAATCGTCTTGCATTTACGGTGCAATCATGGCCTTGGCGGTAAATTCTTTGACGCAGTGCGATGCGGGCCTGGGCATCGACGCGGCGTAAACCAGCGGCCGGCTAGCTCGTGGAAGCCGCCGTGGCTTTGCGCCAGCTCAACAGTTTAGCCACCAGCATCGAGAGCAAGGGCCAGAACAACATGATCATGCTCAAGGCGGTGATGGTGCCGACCAGTCCGTTCGACCAGAACACCGAAATGTCGTCCCTGCGAGCCGATCATCGACTGACGGAACGAACTCTCGGCGCGGCCGCCCAGCACGATCGCCAGCACCATCGGCGCCAGCGGATAATCCAGCTTCTTGAACAAATAACCGATGACGCCGAACATCACCATGAAGATGAGATCGGCGGGCGCATTCGACAGCGTGTAGGAGCCGATGGCGCAGATGACGATGATGATGGGCGCGATGATCGAGAACGGAATGCGCATGATCGAGGCCCAGAACGGCACCGTGGACAGCACCATCACCAGTCCCACCACATTGCCGAGATAGATCGAGGCGATCAGACCCCAGACGAAATCCTTCTGCTCGACGAACAGCAGCGGTCCCGGCTGCAAGCCCCAGATCAGCAGGCCGCCGAGCAGCACGGCCGCCGTCGGCGAGCCGGGAATGCCGAGCGTTAGCATCGGCAACAGCGCGCTGGTGCCGGCGGCATGCGCCGCGGTTTCCGGCGCCACCACGCCTTCCAGCTGGCCGGTGCCGAATAGATGGCCGTTCTTGGAGAAGCGCTTGGCCAGGCCATAGCTCATGAACGAAGCCGGCGTCGCGCCGCCCGGCGTGACGCCGAGCCAGATGCCGACCAAGGTGCCGCGCACGATGGTGACCCAGAATTGCGGCAGCTTTTTCCAGGTCTGCCACACCACGTAGGGATTGATCTTGGCGCTGCGGCCCTCGAAGTGCAGTCCCTTCTCGATCGTCACCAGGATCTCGCCGATGCCGAACAGGCCGATGACCGCGATCAGGAAGTGGAAGCCGGTGAGCAGCGTCTCGGTGCCGAAAGTCAGTCGCAAGCCGCCGGTGATCTCATCGGTGCCGACGGAGGCAAAGGCAAAGCCCAGCATCATCGCCGAGATGACCTTGAACGGCGACTGCCGGCCCATGCCGACGAAGCTGCAGAAGGTCAGCAGATAGACCGAGAAATATTCCGGCGGACCGAAATCGAGCGCGAAATTGGCGACGATCGGCGCCAGGAACGTGAGCACGATGGTCGCGATCAATGCGCCGATGAATGACGATGAGAGCGAAGCGGTCAGCGCCTCGCCGGCGCGGCCCTGCTTGGCCAGCGGATGGCCGTCGAATGTCGTCGCCACCGACCATGGTTCGCCCGGGATATTGAACAAAATGGCGCTGATGCAGCCGCCGAACAGCGCGCCCCAATAGATCGCCGCCAGCATGATGATGGCGGTGGTGTTGGGCATCGAGAAGGTGAGCGGCAACAGAATGGCGATGCCGTTGGCGCCGCCGACGCCGGGCAGGAAGCCGAGCAGCACGCCGAACAAAATGCCGACCACCATGTAGCCCACGTTCATGGGCGTCAGCAGCACTTCGAAGCCGTGCATCAAGGAAAAGAACGCGTCCAACTAAGGCCTCCCGTCACCGGGTGTCATCGCACACTACTTTTGTTTTTCTCATCTTCATTTGATTGTCAGCGAGATACCCGGCCTCAATAGCCGAGCCACGCCTCGAACGGCCCCTTCGGCAGCGGCACCAGAAACCAGATCTCGAAGACGACGAACAGGAGCACCGGAACGCCGAGCGCCACCGGCAAGGTTTTGTAGAACGGATAATGACCGTGCCACGTCATGAAGAAGCCGATGAACAGCGCCATCGAGATGTAAATCCCGATATAGATCGACAGGATCACGAAGATGGTCATCGGAATGAGGACCTGCAGCACCATGATCATCTCGCCATAGGCGATGAAGCCGCCTTTGCCGTCGGGGCGCTGCCTGATGAGGTGCCGCATTAAAGTAACCCCGCTGGTGACGAACATGATCAGCGAGACGTAGAACGGGAAATAGCCTGAAGTCCGGCCCGACATCCTTGGCCCAGCCGGCGCCGAGCTTGTAGCTGTCGATCATCACGACCGTTGCGACGATCATCAGCACCAGCGCGACCGCCATATTCATGGTGCGGTTGGAAACGACGCTGCCGGCTACGTCTTCGTTTGGCTCATTGCTCATCGCGCAAAACTCTCGAACTCTCGGTGCTTTTTTTCGGCCGGCTCTTGATGCTTACGAGTAGCCCGCACCCGCCACGCGCCTTGGCGCGAGCGCGAAGGCGTACATAGCGGGAGACATGGCGTCAGACAAGCAAATCGCGGGAGCGCCGGTTCAACGGCGCTCCCGCGACCGCACGGGTCTTAAGAGCCCTTGTGCAGGAAGCCGGCCTTTTCCATCAAATGTTGATGTTCGGCGGCCGCATTCACCAGCCACTTTTGGAATTCGTCGCCGGTCATGAAGCTTTGATTGAAAGCGCCTTTTTCCATGTAGGCCTTCCATTCCGGCGTCTCGCGAACCTTCTTGAGCACGTCGATGTAGTAGTCGACGGCTTCCTTCGGCACGCCCGGCGCCGTCATGACTCCGCGCAACATCGTGTACTCGATGTCGAGGCCTTTGGACTTGCAGGTCGGAATATCCTGCCACGACATGTCGGAGGTCATTTTTGCCGGGATACGGCATCGGCTTGCCGTCGAACACGCAGAGCGGACGCACGCTGCCGGCGCGCCAATGGGCGACGCATTCGACCGGATTGTTGACGCTCGAGTCGATGTGCTCGCCGACGAGTTGGGTGCAAACCTCGCCGCCGCCTTTATAGGGCACGTAAGTGAACTTATCGCCGGTCTTCTGCTCAAGCGCCGCGGTGATGATCTGGTCTTCCTGCTTGGAGCCGGTGCCGCCCATCTTCATCTTGCCGCCGGTCCTTCTTGACGGCGGCCATATATTCGCCCGGCGTCTTGTAGGGCGTCTTGGCATTCACCCAGAGCACGAACTCGTCGAGCGCCATCATGGCGATCGGCGTGTAATCCTTCCAGGAAAACGGCGAACCGGTCGCCAGCGGCGTGGTGAACAGATTGGACAGCGTGATGATGAGCTTATGCGGATCGGCTTTGGCGTTCTTCACGTAGAGAAAGCCTTCGGCGCCGGAACCGCCCTTCTTGCTGATGACGACCATCGAGACCGGCATCAGATTGTGTTTCTGAACGATGCCCTGAATGAGCTGCGCCATCTGCCCGGCGCCGCCGCCGATGCCGGCCGGGAACGATGAATTCGACCGTCCGGGTCGGCTTCCATGCGGCATCCGCCGGCATCGACGAAACGCAAGCGCGCCGCCGAGCAGGCGGCACACGCCATAGCTAAGTGCTTTGTGTAAGTGTCGCATTTAAATCCTCCCTGTGTGAATGTTTCCTCTGCCTGCCCGATCTTGATTGCCGGGCTAGCGATAGTTGTCTGAGTCGATCACATCGTCATTGCTTCGTCACAGGCTAACATGAATTATACATAATACCAGAGCTTAACGAACCGTAATCATGGTGATACCCGTGCCGGTGGTGTAAAGTGCCCGTAAAAGCACACGTGGCTGGCGAACGTGCGCTGCGATGCAGCAACATTGGGTTTTGTGCGCGCCGGTTTGACGTATCGCCGGGTGCGGCAAGATGCGCACAATATTCCGATGAAGCGGACGCGCTCGCGAGTGGCATCGAATGTACGCGGCCTGTGCGGTCAGAACGACTTAGGCCGGACCAAAAGGCCCGGCCTAAGATCGTGCGCTCATCATGTCGGGGGTAGAATGAATCTAGGCCCAGGCTTATGAGCCTACGGCCCGGGCCTAAATCGTGCGCTCATGATGGTTGCGGGGGTAGGATTTGAACCTACGACCTTCAGGTTATGAGCCTGACGAGCTACCGGGCTGCTCCACCCCGCGTTAAACTTATCCTCGGGAAGACGGGAAGCGCTGGATGCGCGAGACCCAGCGCGTTTCGAGGGCTATGTAGCAACGGCGATTGCCAATGGGAAGGGCGGAACAGGCGTGAATTTCATCGATCTGTCATGAAACCGCGGCAAAAGGCGACGCATGATGGGGGCCGCGGGGCAAGCCGGACAGCAGCTTCGGCGACGGTCTTGCGGCCGCCGCGCGATCGATTATTGCCGACGCCCGCCGCGCCATCACCGACCCTGAACTCACCGAAGCCGAAGCCGTGCACGAGGTGCGCAAGGCGCTCAAGCGCTGGCGCGCTCTGCTGCGGCTGCTCGCCCGCCCGCTCGGCGAACAGGCCGACCTGATGCGCAGCGAAGCCCGCGAACTGATGCGGGCGCTTTCCAGCGCGCGTGACGCGCAATCGCGCGCTCGACGCGCTCGACGATCTGCGCAAAGCCGACGCGCCGTTTTCGCCGACGTCGGCGGAGACCATCCGCAAGCGGCTGACCGAGA
>CAVWPH010000005.1:0-182500 GCA_963756805.1 uncultured Alphaproteobacteria bacterium | reverse complement strand
GTCGCCTTCGTGATGCGCGACCTCGACCCGATGATGCCGCATCTCAAGATCGCGCTGCTCACGCCGAAGGACGAAGTGATCGCGCGCGTGCGCGAAGCCGCCGAGTGGAGCGCGAAGGCGGGCCCGCATCTGGCCGTCGGCCGAGAACATCACCGGCATCAAGCTCGCTTATGCCGGCACGCCGAACGTCGACCCTTATGCCGGCTTCGAAGCGCGCATCGTGCCTGAGAACATCACGCTTGCTGCCGAAGACCACCGAGCGAGACCACCGGCGGCAACGGCTTTAACGAAAAGACCATCGCGGTGAAGAAAGGCGACAGCGTTTCCACCATCCTGCGCGACCTCGGCGCCACGCCCGACGAGATCGGCGCCATCGCCAAAGTGCTCGGGCCGCGCGGCCGCGACGGCGGCGTCAAGGAAGGCCAAAAGCTGCGCGTGCTGCTTTCGCCCGTCCCCGGCGGCCAGCGCCTGCAGCCGATCCGCGTGATCGTCGCCAGCGATGCAACGATCGATGCGGTGGCGGCGTTGGCCGATACCGGAAAATACGTGGCGGTCGACGTGAAGAACGTCGACACCGAAGTGGCCGACAGCAGCGAGGACAATCCCGCCGCCGCCGATACCGCCGGCGTCAGCCTCTATCAAAGCATTTACGAGACCGCGCTGCGCGACAAGCTTCCGCGCCCGATCATCGAGGACCTGATCCGCATCTACTCCTACGACGTCGATTTCCAGCGCAAAGTGCAGCCGGGCGACTCGTTTGAAGTGCTCTATGCCGGCGAGGACGAACAGCCGGCCGCCGACAGCCGCAACGACGTGCTGTTCGCGGCGCTCACCGTCGGCGGCGAAACCAAGAAGCTTTACCGCTTCCAGTCGCCTGATGACGGCATCGTCGACTATTACGACGAGAGCGGGCGCAGCGCGAAGAAGTTCCTGGTGCGCAAGCCGGTGATGGAAGGCATCATGCGCTCGGGCTTCGGGCTGCGCCGCCATCCGATCCTCGGCTACACCAAGATGCATACCGGCGTCGACTGGGCGGCGCCGACCGGCACGCCGATTTACGCCGTCCGGCAACGGCACGATCGAGAAAGAAGGCTGGGAATCCGGCTACGGCAAATTCGTCCGCATCCGCCACACCAATGGCTATGAGACGGCCTACGGCCACATGAGCGCCTTTGCGCGCGGCGTCGACGAAGGCAGCCGCGTGCGCCAGGGCCAGGTGATCGGCTTCGTCGGCTCCACCGGCCTTTCGACCGGCTCGCATCTGCATTACGAAATTTTGGTCAACGGCCGCTTCGTCGATCCCATGCGCATCAAACTGCCGCGCGGCCGCGTGCTGGATGGCAAGGTGCTGACCGAGTTCGAGCAGGAGCGCGAGCGGCTCGACGGCATCATGGCGCGCAAGCCCGCGCGCGTCGCTTCGAGCGCGCCGGTCGATACGTCACTTAATCTTACCGCTCGCCCTGAAACGGGAGGATGGCGAGCGAGCGAGCCGAGTGCGGTTACGTCAACGCGTCGCCCATCCGCCGCCTTCGGCGGCTGCTCTCGCCCGCAAGCGGGGGAGGGATGAGAATGGCTTACGCCGCCTGCGCCAGTTTGCCGTTGAACGTCAGCCCCTGCTTGCCGGCTGAGACGGCGACCTTCTCGCCGTCCTTGACGCTGACCGGCCAGGATCATCTCGGCGAGCGGGTCCTGCACCGACTTCTGGATCACGCGCTTCAAGGGCCGCGCGCCGTAAGCGGGATCCCAGCCTTTTTCGGCCAGCCAGTCGCGCGCGCTCGGCTCGAGCGTGATGGTGATTTTGCGCTCGTCGAGCAGCTTCTGCAGCCGCGCCATCTGGATGTCGACGATGCGCGCCATCTCGTTCTTCTTGAGCCGGTGGAACAAAATGATCTCGTCGATGCGGTTCAAGAATTCCGGACGGAACGCCGAACGCACCACGCCCATGACCTGTTCGCGCACGGCATCGGTATCCTGGCCATCCGGCTGGTTGACCAGGAAATCGGCGCCGAGGTTCGAGGTCATCACAATCAGCGTATTGCGGAAGTCGACGGTGTGGCCCTGCCCGTCGGTCAAGCGGCCGTCGTCGAGCACTTGCAGCAAGATGTTGAACACATCCGGATGCGCCTTCTCGATCTCGTCGAACAGAATGACCTGATAGGGCCGCCGGCGCACGGCTTCGGTGAGCGCGCCGCCTTCCTCATAGCCGACATAGCCCGGAGGCGCGCCGATCAGGCGCGCGACCGAATGCTTCTCCATGTATTCCGACATGTCGATGCGGATGAGCGCGTTCTCGTCGTCGAACAAATAGGCGGCGAGCGCCTTGGTCAGCTCGGTCTTGCCGACGCCGGTCGGCCCTAGGAACATGAACGAGCCGATCGGCCGGTGCGGGTCTTGCAGACCGGCGCGCGCACGGCGCACCGCGGTCGAGACCGCTTGCACGGCTTCCTTCTGCCCGATGACGCGTTTTCCGAGCGCATCTTCCATGCGCAGCAGCTTTTCCTTCTCGCCTTCGAGCATGCGGTCGACCGGCACGCCGGTCCAGCGCGAGACCACGCCGGCGACGTGATCGGCGGTGACGGTCTCCTCGACCATGGAAGCCGGGCCGGTCGATTCCGTTTTCTCGACCGCCTTGATTTTCTTTTCGAGCTCGGGAATGCGGCCGTATTTCAGTTCACTCGCCCGCGCGTAGTCGCTTTGCCGCTCGGCATTGGCGAGTTCGAGCTTCAATTGATCGAGCGTATTCTTGAATTTCTGCGCCTCGGAGAGCTTTTCCTTTTCCGACTTCCAGCGGCTGGTGATATCGGCCGAGCGCTTCTCGAGATCCTTGAGCTCGGTTTCCAAGCTCTTGAGCCGGTCCTTGGAGCCCGCGTCCTTTTCCTTCTTGAGCGCCTCCTGCTCGATCTTCAGCCGCACGATTTCGCGGTCGATGGAATCGAGTTCTTCCGGCTTGGAATCGACCTGCATCTTGAGCCGCGCGGCGGCTTCGTCGATCAAATCGATCGCCTTGTCGGGCAGGAAGCGGTCGGTGATGTAGCGGTTCGACAAAGTCGCGGCCGCGACGATCGCCGAATCGGCGATGCGCACGCCGTGATGCTGTTCGTATTTGTCCTTGAGGCCGCGCAGGATCGAGATCGTGTCCTCGACCGAGGGCTCGTTCACAAAGACCGGCTGGAAACGGCGGGCGAGCGCTGCGTCCTTCTCGATATACTTTTTATATTCGTCGAGCGTGGTGGCGCCGATGCAATGCAGTTCGCCGCGCGCCAGCGCCGGCTTGAGCAAATTGGAGGCGTCCATGGCGCCGTCGGCCTTGCCGGCGCCGACCAGCGTATGCATCTCGTCGATGAACAGAATGATGCCGCCGTTCGATGACGTGACCTCGTTGAGCACGGCCTTGAGCCGCTCCTCGAACTCGCCGCGATATTTGGCGCCGGCGATGAGCGCGCCGAGATCGAGCGCCAGCAGCTTCTTGTCCTGCAAGCTTTCCGGCACGTCGCCATTGACGATGCGCAGCGCGAGCCCTTCGACGATCGCGGTCTTGCCGACGCCGGGCTCGCCGATCAGCACCGGATTATTCTTGGTGCGGCGGGAGAGCACCTGGATGGTGCGGCGGATTTCCTCGTCACGCCCGATGACCGGATCGAGCTTGCCGTCGCGCGCGGCCTGCGTCAGATCGCGGGCATATTTCTTGAGCGCGTCATAGGCGTTCTCGGCCGACGCCGAATCGGCGGTGCGGCCCTTGCGCAAGGCTTCGATGGCGGCATTGAGATTTTGCGGCGTCACGCCGGCTTTACTCAAAATCTTGCCGGCTTCGCTGTCCTTCTCGATAGCGAGCGCCAGCAGCAGCCGCTCGACGGTGACGAAACTGTCGCCGGCTTTCTCGCCGGCCTTTTCGGCGGCGTCGAACACCCGCGCCAAAGCCGGATCGAGATAAATCTGTCCGGCGCCGCCGCCGGAAACCTTCGGCCGCTTGGCAAGCGCTGCTTCCACGCCTTGCAGCGCTGCACGCGAATTGCCGCCGGAGCGGTCGATCAGGCCGGCCGCCAATCCTTCCGGATCGTCGAGCAGCACCTTCAGGAGATGTTCGGGGGCGAATTGCTGATGGCCCTCGCGCGAGGCCAAAGATTGCGCGGATTCCACGAACCCGCGCGAGCGGTCGGTGTATTTCTCGAAATTCATGCGTTCACTCCCTCGGCCCATGATGGCGCCGGTCGAAAAACGGGTCCCCGAAGGCGGCCCGCCTCATCTCCTTATATTGGTAGTCATTGTCGCAGTTTGAAGAGGGCTTGGGCTTGATATAGGTCAGCCGTTAGGCTTTTTCGCAGGCCTCGCGGAAACCGCAGAAAAATCAATGACAATGGCGCCAGCGCGGATCGATGCCATCTACCGCTACCCGGTGAAGGGGCTATCTCCGCAGCGCTTGCCCGCACTCATTTGGCGGTTGGCGCAGACGCTGCCGGCCGACCGGCTCTATGCCATCGAGAACGGGCCGTCCGGTTTCGACCCAAATGCGCCCGCCTATTTCCCCAAGCAGCGCTTTCTCATGCTGATGCGCAACGAGCGGCTGGCGTCCTTGCGCACCGACTATGATGAGGCGAGCCACACGCTGAGCATTCAATGGGAGGGCCGCGAGGCGGCAGCCGGCGATTTGCGCAGCAAGGAAGGCCGGCTGGCGATCGAAGCGTTTTTCCGCCGCTTCATGCCCAACGAGCTGCGCGGGCCGCCGAAGGTCCTGTTCGGCTGACCTGTCCACAGTTTCTCAGACGTCGCGAAGAAAGTGGTCTCCATCATCAATCTTGCGTCGGTGGCGGCGGTGGAGAATGCGGCGGGCGCAGCCGTCGATCCACTGCGCTTTCGCGGCAATGTCTATGTGTCCGGCTGGCCGGCCTGGCATGAATTCGATCTGCTCGGGGCCGAGATCGCCGTCGGTCCAAGCGCGCGGCTCAAGGTGGTCAAGCGCATCGTGCGCTGCGCCGCCACCGAGGTCGATCCGGCCACCGGCATCCGCGATCTGGCGATCCCGCGCACGCTGATGGACAATTTCGGCCACGCCGACTGCGGCGTCTATGCCGAAGTGGTGACGGCCGGCGACATTGCAGCCGGCGACGTTATTGAGAATCGATAAAAATCAGCGCCGCTCGATTGGCGCGGCCAAGGCCACGTGCTCGCGCTGCGGCTGCTCCACCCGCTGCTGACGCTGCGGCGCCGGGCGCGGCGACGGCACGACGTTGCGCACGGGCTGTTCCGGCAATTGCTGCACGGTGCGATGGGGAACCGGCGGCAGCACCGGCTCCGGCGGCCGCGCCGGCGCAACCGGCTGGGCGCGCGCTTGCGTTTGCGCACGCGCGCGCGAGCGCTCCTGCTCGGCATTGATGGCGGCCAGCAATTCGGCGATCGGTGAATCAAGGCCCGGTCCCGGCGACGGCGGCTGGGCTTGCGGGGGCGCGGCTGGCGACCCGCGGCAGCGACCGGTGATCGGTCGGCATCACATAGGCGATCACGCGCGCGCGCGGATAGGTCGCCTCGCCGACGCGATGTCCGTGATTGCCGGAAATGATGATCGGATTGCCGTGCGTATCGACGCCCGACACCACGCCGACATGGCCGCCGCGCCTGCCGCGGGTGAGCACCGCGATGGCGCCGACCTTGGGCTCGGAAATGCGGCGGCCGTAATAGGCGAACGACTTGGCGGCGTCGGAATTGGTGCCGGTATAGCCGGCTTTGGCCAGCACGAAATTCATGAAAGTCGCGCACCACAGGCGCCTGCGCGCGGTCGGATTGGTGCCGAGATATTTGCGCGCCTCGCTGACCAGCGACGGCGAACCGAACAACGGCCGCGACACGGCGACGGGACGCGGCAATGGCTTGCTAAATGCGGGAATGCTCGAAGCCAAAAGACCGGCGCAGCCGATGGCGAGCGCGATCCGGAATTTGCAACGCATGTCGGGTCCCCGTTACCCAGTGTTTTTGTTCGCGCCGGTTTTCGACCGGCGATGCATCGGAGTTAGCACGCCATTTTTCTGGGCATTAATCTGAATGAATTAACGATGAAGTGGTTTACGCGCAGGGCCGTAACCTTAATGCGCTTGGCTAACGGTCAAACGGCGCGGCGTTACAACGCGCGCAAAAAAACCGCGCCCCGCTTGTTGAGCGAGGCGCGGTTTTTCGAAAACCGGCGATCGCGACGATCAGCCGCCGGGCAACACATAGGCGGTGATGCGGCCGCGCGGATAAACCGACTCGGCGACCGTATGGTTGTGATTGCCGGACACGATGATCGGATTGCCGTTGCCGTCGATGCCGCTGACCACGCCGACATGGCCGCCGCCATGGCGGCCCATCACCGCGATGGCGCCGACCTGCGGGCCCGAAACGCGCGTGCCGTAATGGGCATAGCCGCTGGCGAGATTGCCGCCGCCTTTGTGGCCCGTCTGCCGGAGCACAAAGTCCATGAAGGCGCCGCACCACAGGCTGCCGCGCCCGGTCGGATTGGTGCCGATATATTTGCGCGCCGCAGAGACCAGATCGTTGCTGCTGGCGCCGCCATAGGCCGAATTGGCATGCGACTGCGCGGCCAGCCGCGCATCCGGCGTGGCCACGGTGCGTCCGCGAACGCGGCGGACCTTGCGATTTTCATTCGCATTGGGGGCTGCCGTGACCGGCTGCCCGTCAAGCCAGGGATAGCGCGGGTCGCGCATGCCGCTGTTCGGCTTCGGCCTGCATGGCCGCCTGCTGGTCGCTGGCTTGGCGATGGTGGAGAGGCTTGGCGGGAGCCGAACCGCTCACCGCCGCCAAGGCCACCGAACACAATAGAACGGCCAATCGCCTGTGGTTTTGTCTCATGCTTGTTAGTCCCCTTTTCATCGAAGCAAGTAAGCAATGCATTCGAGCCGGATAGAATCGGTTTCGAATGCACGGGACTAAACGCCGTTTGCATGTGGCGAGATCGTGATCATCGGAAGGTCATTTGATGATCACATAGGAGGTATTACTGGAGTGGACTTGTGGCAAAGATTTTATACGGTATTTTTTTCTCTGATTACTTGAGATGAAAAATAAATACAGAAAACATCCGCTCCAATACATTACACGAAGGTTGTTCGCAGTTGCAGCAAAGTTAAAATCGCGGGATGAATTGCGGCAAAGCTCGCCGCTCCACTAAGCCTTACGGCTCAGCACGAAAACGGCCTGCTCGCCGAACAGGTTCCAGAACCACCAGGGCGCATTGAGCCGCAGCGGCTTGCCCCAGGCATTGAGCGCCACGGCTTTCTCCATCTGCACGCCGATCGCGACGCAGAGCTGGCGGAAGTCCTTGATGGTGCAGTGGTGGATATTGGGCGTGTCGTACCAGCTATACGGCAGGATATCGGTCTGCGGCATATGGCCGGCGAACAGCAACTGCAGCCGCACCTGCCAATGACCGAAATTCGGGAACGACACCACCGCGCGCCGGCCGATGCGCAGCATGTGTTCAAGCACCGACGCGCGGGTGGCGCGTGGCCTGCAATGTCTGCGACAAGATCACGTAGTCGAAGGCGTCGTCCGGATAGTTGGCAAGATCGGTGTCGGCGTCGCCTTGGATCACCGCGAGACCCTTGGCCACGCATTCGTTCACGCCCTCGCGCGAGAGCTCGATGCCGCGGCCATCGACGTCGCGGCTTTCGCCGAGCAGCCGCAACAGCTCGCCGTCGCCGCAGCCGACGTCGAGCACCTTGGCGCCGCGTTCCACCATCTCGGCGACCAGCACCAAGTCGACGCGGGCGCCGGCCGCGGTGCGCGCGATATTGGCAACGGTGAGATTGGGTGCGGCGCGGGTGAGCATGGCCATTGCCCTCAGCTTTTTCCTGCAGGGCCACGCGCCAATCCGCGCGCCTTGCCGGCGCCGTCGAGGAAGCCGCGCACGATGCCGAACAGTTCCGGCTCGTCGAGCAAGAAGGCGTCGTGGCCTTTGTCGGTGACGATTTCGGCGAAGGAGACGCGCGCGCCGGCAGCGTTGAGCGCATGCACGATGGCGCGCGATTCCGAAGTCGGAAACAGCCAATCCGACGTAAATGAAATCAGGCAGAAGCGCGTCTGCGCGCCCTTGAATGCTTTCGCCAGCACGCCGTCATAGTCGGCGGCCAGATCGAAATAATCCATGGCGCGCGTCAGATAGAGATATGAATTGGCGTCAAAACGCTCGACGAACGTGATGCCCTGATGGCGCAGATAGGATTCGACCTCGAAATCCGCGTCGAACGAAAACGTCGGATTTTCCCGGTCCTGGAATTTGCGCCCGAACTTCCGGTGCAAGGCTGCATCGGACAGATAAGTGATATGCGCGCCCATGCGCGCGACCGCGAGCCCGCGGCGCGGATTGGCGCCTTCCAATAAATATCGGCCTTGCTTCCATTCCGGATCGGCCATGATCGCCTGGCGGCCGACCTCGTGGAACGCGATGTTCTGCGCCGAGTGACGCGTCGCGCAAGCAATCGGCAGCGCGGAGAACACGCGGTCCGGATAACTCGCCGCCCATTGCAGCACCTGCATGCCGCCCATCGAGCCGCCGGCGACCGAAAACAGACTTTCGATGCCGAGTTGATCGAGCAGCATGGCTTGCGCGCGCACCATGTCGCGGATGGTGACGACGGGAAAATCGAGTCCCCATGGCTTGCCGGTCTTTGGGTTCACCGAGGCCGGGCCGGTCGTGCCCATGCAGGCGCCGACCACGTTCGGGCAGATCACGAAATAACGCTCGGTGTCGATCGGCTTGCCGGGGCCGACCATGGTTTCCCACCAGCCGGATTTGTTGGTGACCGGATGGGTGCTCGCCACGTGCTGGTCGCCGGTGAGCGCGTGGCAGACCAGCACGGCATTCGAGCGCTGCGCATTGAGCGTGCCGTAGGTTTTGTAGGCGATCTGGAAGGGCGCAAGCTCCACGCCGGCATCGAGCTTGAGCGGCTTGTCGGCCCCGAAATGGGCAACGAGCGAGGCATGCGGATGATCCGCCTCGGGCGGAGCACCCGGCGCTTCACGCGGGCTCGTAAGATTGGCCTCGACCATGTCGGCTAAGCGCTCCCGGCGCCAGCGTTTTCCGGGCATCCCCGGATCGCGGGCCCTTAGGGTAGATAGGGCCAAACTGTCAATGTTTTCTTTCGATTTCAAGCCCCGGCCCACTTATCAATGCCGCCATGGCGAAGGCACCCGACAAACCCTCACTGGACGATCTGCGCAAGGAGATCGACCGGATCGACGAAACGATGCACGGGCTCCTGATGGAGCGCGGCGAGATCATCGACCGGCTGATCGCGTCAAGCGCAGCACAGGAGACCGGCTCGGCGTTCCGTCCGGCGCGCGAGGCCGAGATGATGCGCCGTCTGGTCAAGCGGCACAAAGGAATATTGCCGCTCGACACCGCCGAAAGCATCTGGCGCGTCATCATCTCGACTTTTACCTATGTGCAGTCGCCGTTTTCGGTGCATGCCGACCTGTCGGCGGGCGACGCGTTGATGCGCGATTCCGCCCGTTTCCATTTCGGCTTCACCGTCCCGTTCGTCCCACACATGGGCGCAGCCGCCGTGGTCGCGGCGGTGTCCTCGTCGAAAGGCGATTTGGGGCTGGTGCCCGCTTTGGCCGTGGCCTCGGCCGGCGCCTGGTGGAGCGCGCTTGAATTCGACGCGGCGCCCAAGATTATCGCCCGCCTGCCCTTCGTCGAGCGCGCCGATCACCCGGCCGCTTTGCCGGTGTTCGTGGTCTCGAAAGTGGCGGCCGACGCCATGGCGACGGAAGCCGGTGTGTGGAGCGTGCGCGTCTCCGGCTGGGGCGCAAAGCCCGCCCAGGCGCTCAACAACGTGGCGGATTTCATCGCCGTGCCCGACCGCGCCTTCGACGGCGCCGCCTTGCTGATCACGCTGCCAACGGATGTGAAGCTGGAAACGGTGAACGAGGCCTTGGTTAAGGCTGGCGCCAGTGTGCGCTCGGCGGCCCTCGTCGGGAGCCACGCGACCCGCTATACGGTTGCGGCCGAACGCGCATGATCCCGAAAAGCATGTCCTCGACGCGATCGGGGATGGGAACCGGTTTTCGGCAAAGATCATGCGCAATGAATAAGGCCTGATCCTCGGAACTTAAGAGACAATGACGACGAACCGACCGCAACCGCGCTCCGGCGTGCTCGATATCCAGGCTTACGTGCCCGGCAAGAGCAACGCGCCAGGCGCTGCCAAAGTGTTCAAGCTCTCCTCCAACGAGACGCCGTTGGGGCCGGGCGCGAGCGCAATCGCTGCCTATCGCGCGGCCGGCGAGCATTTGCAGGATTATCCGGACGGCTCGGCGTTCGCGTTGCGTGAAGCCATCGGCCAGGCTTTCGGGCTCGATCCGGCGCGCATTGTGTGCGGCGCCGGCTCCGACGATCTGCTCAATCTGCTGGCGCGCGCCTATCTCGCCGACGGCGACGAGGCGATCTACACCACGCATGGCTTTCTGGTTTATCCGATCGCCACGCTCGGCACCGGCGCAACGCCCGTGGTCGCGCCGGAAACAAATTACACCGCCGACGTCGACGCGATCCTTGCGCGCGTCACGCCGAAAACCAGAATCGTGTTCCTGGCCAATCCGAATAATCCGACCGGGACCTACATTCCCTTCGACGAGGTCAAGCGCCTGCAGAAAGCGCTGCCGAAAAACGTGCTGCTGGTGCTGGACGCGGCCTATGCCGAATACATCCGGCGCAACGATTACGAGTCCGGCATCGAATTGGTCGCCACCACCGACAACGTGGTGATGACGCGCACCTTCTCGAAGATCTATGGGCTGGCGGCGCTACGGCTCGGCTGGATGTATGGACCTGCCGCTGTGGTCGACGCGATCAACCGCATCCGCGGACCTTTCAACGTCAATGCGCCGGCGATTGCCGCCGGCATCGCCGCCATTCGCGACACCGCGCATGTGGAGCTTGCGCGCGAGCACAATACGCGCTGGCTCGAATGGCTCACGCTGGAGATCGGCAAGCTCGGCTTGAAGGTCACGCCGAGCGTTGCAAATTTCGTGCTCATCCATTTTCCGGAGACGAAGGGCCGCACCGCCAAGGATGCCGACGCTTCCTGATTAAGCGCGGCCTGCTGCTGCGTCAGCTTGGCGCCTATCACTTACCGAATGCCTTGCGCATGACAGTGGGCAGCGAGGAAGCCAATCGGCTGGTCGTCAAAGCGCTGGCGGAATTCCTGGGGAAGAGCGCGTGAACAAATCCGCTCCCCTTTACAACCGCCTGGCGCTGATCGGCGTCGGGCTGATCGGCTCTTCGATCGCGCGCGCGGCGCGCGCGCAGAATGCCGTCGGCTCGATTGTCGCCACCGCGCGCTCGCCCGCCACCCGCAAACGCGTCGCCGAACTGGGCCTGGCCGATCAGGTGGTGGAATCCAATGCTGCGGCGGTTGCGGGCGCCGATCTTGTCATTGTTTGCGTTCCGGTCGGCGCATGCGGCGCAGTCGCCAAAGAGATCGGGCCACACCTTGCCGCAGGCGCGACCGTTTCCGATGTCGGCTCGGTCAAGGGCTCGATCATTCGCGACATGGGCCCGCATCTGCCGAAAAACGTCCACTTCGTGCCGGCGCATCCGGTGGCCGGCACCGAATATTCCGGACCCGACGCAGGCTTTGCCGAATTGTTCGTCAACCGCTGGTGCATTTTGACGCCGCCCGAGGGCGCCGACAAAAAGGCCGTGGACAAGCTCGCCACTTTCTGGCGCCTGCTCGGCGCCAATGTGGACACCATGACGGCCGATCACCACGATCTGGTGCTCGCCATCACCAGCCATTTGCCGCATCTGATCGCCTACACCATCGTGGGCACGGCCGACGAATTGCAGACGGTGACGCGCTCGGAAGTGTTGAAATTTTCCGCCGGCGGCTTTCGCGATTTCACCCGCATCGCAGCGTCCGATCCGACCATGTGGCGCGACGTGTTCCTCGCCAACAAAGACGCGGTGTTGGAAATGCTCGGCCGCTTCAACGAGGACATTTCGCTGCTCACCAAGGCCATCCGCAATGGCGACGGCAATGCTTTGTTCGAGCATTTCGCGCGCACGCGCGAGATTCGCAAAGGCATCGTCGATATCGGCCAGGATTCAGGCACGCCCGATTTCGGCCGCCCGCATCCCGACCTCACGCCGCTGCCGAAGCCTTACGCCGGCGAAGACTAGAAAAGCGCGGGCGCGTTGCCGATCTTGATCGGCCCCAGAAAAATCGCGCCATCGTCAACGCGCAGCGGCAGCGTCACGGCGCGCTTGCCCTCCAGCGTGGTTTGTTGGCCGAGCAGGCTGATACCGGCTGAAAGATTGGCGCCGGCTTGTTCGCGCGCGACGTTGCCGAGGCCGGGCAGCAGGCGGTCGAGCGCGCCGGCGACCTTGTCCATGTCGGGCGAGGATTGCACCGCTTTCTGCGCGCCGATCGACGCCAAGAAAGGCTCGAGCCCCGCGACGGTGACCTGCATCTCGCCTTGCAGGCGGCCAGCGGCATTGAGCGACAATGTGCCCTGACCGACCGCGGTCGTTGGTCCCTGCTGCACACGGGCTTGCGTGATGTCGATGCGCCCGCCCGCCGCCTGCAACTGGCGCAAGCGCGCGGGCCAAGGCTTGGGCGAAAAATCGTTCAAGCCGCGCAGCACCCAGGTGATGTCGGCATCGATCGGCGTGACCGCGGCCGGATGCAGGCCCGGCAGCGACGCCGCCGCCAGCCGGAGCACCATCTCGATCACCGGATTGCTCGCGGCCGAGCCTTCAATGATGCGGCCTTGAATCTCAATGTGCCTGGCATGCAAGAAATTCTGCTGCTGGCCGCCGTTCACCCGATCGACGATCGGATTATCGAACAACAGCGACATGCGCTCCGGCAAAGCCGGGGTGCCGCCCAGGGTCAAGCGGCCGAAGCTCCAGTTCGCAATGAAGTTCGGCGTATGGCCGGGATCGGCGACGGTGAGAGGGCCGCTGAACTCGCTCGTCAACGTCGTCGGCGCGTAGACCTCCGCGGCGATCAAGAATTTGCCGGCGCTGATCGCGAGCGGCGGCTGGCTGCTTTGCAGCATGACCGACACCTTGTCGCAACTGACCTCGAAGCGGAACGGAAAGCCGCCGATCGACTGTGAACCGCAGTTATAGATGCGCCCGGCCTTTGCCTCGCGCGCGCGCCAGCCTTCGATGGTGGTTCCCGCCACTTCGGCGGAGGTGCGCCACAGCCAGCTCCAGCCGGCGGCCAGGACGCCACGAGCAAAACCAGCAGAACGATGAATCGCCAGACGGTGCGTGTCATTGGCGGCTTTAAGACCTGCGAATAAGGCGTTTCTGCGCCGTCGGCTTGCGCGGCGGCGGCGGACTTGTTACGCGAGCCCAGTCGCCGGCCCCTGTCAACGCCGTGCTCTGTTCCCTGCCACGATGAACACAAGAAAAGATCAAAACAGCGAGGACCTCTGGGTCTTCGGCTATGGCTCGCTGATGTGGCGGCCCGGCTTCGATTTCCTCGAGCGCCGCCATGCCCGCCTGGTCGGCGCCCATCGCGCGCTCTGCGTCTATTCCTTCGTGCACCGCGGCACACCGGAGAAGCCCGGCCTGGTGCTCGGCCTCGACCGCGGCGGTAATTGCCGCGGCATCGCCTATCGGGTGGCGGCGGCCAAGCGCGCCGCGACCATCGACTATTTGCGCGGGCGCGAGCAGGTCACATTGGTCTATCGCGAAGCCTGGCGTCCGGTCTGGCTCGATGACGACCCGCAAACCGGCGTGCATGCGCTCTGCTACATGGTGGACTGCGGCCACCGGCAATATGCCGGGCGGCTGGCGCTCGAACGGCAATTGCATTTCGTACGCCAGGGGCACGGCCGCTCCGGCAATAACCGCGACTACGTGCTGGCGGCGGTGAAGGAAATCGAGCGCCAAGGCTATCGCGACCGGCAATTGGAAATTCTGGCGGGGTGGCTTAAGGGCACGCACGCGAAAGCAAAACCGTAACGGGCTCAGCGCTTCGCTTCTGCGATCAAACGCGCGGTCGCCGTCTCGATGTCGTGCTGGAGCCGCTCGAAAAACGCCTGCTTGTCGAGGCCGGGCTGGATCGGATCGAGAATCTCAACCGTCACGGTTCCCGGATTGCGGCGGATCGAGCGGCGCGGCCAGAACAGGCCGGAATTGAGCGCGACCGGAAGGCATGGCACGCCCTCCGCCGCATAGAGATGCGCCACGCCGAATTTGTAGCGCGACTCGGCTCCGGCCGGCCGCCGCGTCCCCTCCGGAAAGATGATGAGCTGGCGGCCGGCGCCGAGTTCGATGCGCGCGCGCTCGGTCATGGCGGCGAGCGCCTGCGATCCGGCGCCGCGGTCGACCGACACCATACGGCCCTTGAACATGAGCCAGCCGAAGATCGGTATCCACATCAACTCGCGTTTGACGATGAACAGCGGATTGTCGAACAACGGCAGCAGCGCGAAGGTTTCCCACGCCGACTGGTGCTTGGACGCGACGATAAGCGGACCCTTCGGAATTTTTTCGCGCCCGCGCACCTCGCAATCGATGCCGGCAACGACGCGCAGCAGCACCAGATTGACGCGGCCCCAGGTCTTGGCCACCCAGATCACGGCGCGATAGGGCATGAACGCGGTCGGCAGCGCCACCATCAGCCAAAACACCGTGTTCGCGTAGAACAACACGTTGAACACGATCGAGCGAATGACGATCAGCACGGGCTTGTCATCCTTTACGCCGCGGTATCCGGATCGAGATGCAGGCGGAGATTCGCGAAAAGATATTTCAGATATTCCGACAGCAGGATCCGCACGATCTCGCCGTTATGCAACCATGATTCAGTTTTGATCTTCTCGGACACCACCGGATAAGGAATCAAGGTGGCTTCGGGCAGCTGGTGCTGGATCTCGACCATGGCGCGCGGCATATGCCAATTCGAGGTGACCACGATCAGCGTATTGAAATTATGCTCCTTGGCCCAGCGCTTGGTCTCGATGGCGTTGCCGAAGGTATTGAGCGCGGAGCGGTCGAGATCGACGCAGCAAGTGAAAAAGCGGGAATAGAGCGGCGTCAGCCGGGCGATCTCGCTCTTGCTGGTGGCGCGATGCACGCCGGTGATCAGCAAACGCCGGCCGCGATCGGCCGCCAGCAACTCGATCGCGTCGGGGATGCGCGAGGCCGCCCCGGTCAAGACGACGATGCCGTCCGCCTTGGGGCCGAGAATCGTGCCCTCGTTCGGCACGCTGAACACGAACCATACGAAGCCGCCGGCCAACAGCACGGCCCCGACGGTGGCGGCCGTCATGGTGAGAAAGCCGATCAGGCGTGCGAGGCTTCCCAGCATGTCAGGACCGCGTAAGTTTGGATCTAATCACGTCTCACCTAACATTTTTTTGTGCATGATCTTTTCCGAAAACCGGTTCCCACTTTTCGGGATCATGCACTAGTCGATCATCTCCAACGTGTGATTGACCGTGCGCCGCGACGTCAACGCGGTCACCGCGGCGATCAGCACCACTTGGCCCAGCACCGCGGCGTAGCCGATAAAACCAATGGAAAACGAGCCGAACAGCGCCGCCGTTTGCTCGGCGCCGGCGCTGCCGGCAAACAGCCGGCTGATGCTGCCGGCGAGCGCGAACAGCACGACCGCGCTGCCGCCGCCGATGGCGCCGCCTTGCAAACCCAGCATCAGAAAGTGGCGCTGGAAATGGCCGGCGATAAAACCGTTCTTGGCGCCGACGAAATGCAAGACCTCGATCACCGGCTTGTTGGTCGCCATCGCGCCTTTGGTCGCGAAGGTGACCGAAAGCATGGTGGCGGCGATCACCAGCAGCAGGATGGCGACGCCGACAGCGACGGCCGTGCCCGCCATCGCGCGCATGCGGTCGATCCAGCCACGATGATCGTCGAGGGTTGCGCCCGGCACCTGTTCGGCCAGCGTGCGGCGCAATTGCGAAATGTCGGGCGCAGCACCCGCCGCGATCTTGACCACGATCAGCCGCGGCACCGGCAATTCGGCGAGCGACAGTCCGCTGCCGAGCCACGGCTCCAGCAGTCTGGTGGATTCTTCCTTGCTGTAGGCGCGCACGTCGCTGATGCCGGGGAAGGCGCGCGCCACGCCCGCGGCCTTTTCGACCGCGGCATCCACGTCGAGGCCGGTCGCAGGGATGATCTGGATGGTGACCTCGCGCGCGACGTCCGCTTGCCATTCGCTCGCCGCCGCTCCCACCAGCATCACCGCGCCGGTGGTGAGCGAGGCCAGGAACGTCATGATGGCGACAACAGCGACCAGCGCGCGTCCGGAAATCGAATTGCGCGGCACCAGCGGCGTGTCGAAACGCGGCAGCGCGCCGCCCGGCATGCGCGGCGGCGCCGTCATTTCATCGGTCTCGAATTCAGACATCGTGCTTCTCAATCATAAATATGCAGCCGGCCTTCGTGCAGCACCAGCCGGCGCGCATCGTATTGGTCCATGAGGGCAATGTCGTGGGTGGCGATCATCACCGAAGTTCCGGATTTGTTGAGCTCGATGAACAGCCGCAGCAACCGCTGCGCCAGAGTGGGGTCGACGTTGCCGGTGGGCTCATCAGCGAGCAGCAATTGCGGACGCGCGATCACCGCGCGCGCGATCGCGGCGCGCTGCTTCTCGCCGCCCGAGAGCACCGGCGGCAGCGCCCACATGCGCTCGCCGAGGCCGACCCAATCCAGCAACTCGATCACTTCGTCGCGGTAGCTGTCCTCGGCGCGGCCCATCACGCGCAGCGGCAGCGCCACGTTTTCGTAGGTCGTCATATGGTCGAGCAGACGGAAATCCTGGAACACGATGCCGATGCGGCGGCGCAGGGTCGACACCGCGTCGCGCGACAACGTCGCCACGTCGTGGCCGAACTGGGTGATCAACCCGCGCGTGGGTTTGAGCGAAAGGAACAGCAGGCGCAGCAGCGAGGTCTTGCCGGCGCCGGACGGACCGGTGAGGAATTGGAAGGAATGCGGCTCAATGCGGAATGTGAGGTCGCGCAAGACCTCCGGCCCCAGGCCGTAGCGCAAGCCTACATTCTCGAATCGGACCACACCCGTCTCCGATAAAATCCCTGTTAGGCCCGTGGATTTAGCCTGGGCGGGCAAGACCCGCGGACCGGTCCCCACTGTCCGCGGCCTTCGCATCAAGGCCTGAGAACTGCGCTTTTACAGGAATATCACGCCGCCGCCAGAGCCGGGACGCGTGAAAACAGCCGTTCCCCACATGGGTCGAGACTTGAATCTAGGCTTGGGTCAAAGGGTTGGCATGGTTTCCGGTCCGTTAACGGACGGCTGCTAGCTTTGGGGGACCTCATTGTTAGCGGTGCCATGCTGATCGTTTGTCCGAGCTGCGCCACGTCCTACATGATCGACCAGGCCGCCGTCGGCCCGGGCGGCCGCACCGTGCGTTGTGCGCGCTGCAAGGCGACCTGGTTTGCCGGCGGGGCGCAAGCGGACACCGACGTGACCGCCTTTGTGGACAGCGTCATCGCGGAGGCAGAAGCGGCTCCCGCCGGAAATGCTCCCTCGCAACCCCCGGCAGCTAAGGCCCCACCGCCCGAGGCCGCGCCCAGCGCCGCCGACGATTTCGGCGCGGAGCCGGCCGATTCGGCGGACGAAACCGAAGCCGATGCGCCACCGATCACGCCGCCACGGCAGAACGAGAAGCCGGCGCTTGATGAGCCTGCGGCCGAGGAGCCGGTCACAATCACCGACGCGCCCTCGCTGGTGCCGCCGATCGAGCATGTCGCGCAGCTGGATGCCACCGATACCGAGTTCGACACCGACGACATCGAAAGCTTCGCCGCCCGCCGCCGGCGCATGCAAGTTCGCCGCAAGGAGAAACGCCGTTCTTCGCGCTGGACCGCGGTGATCCTTCTGTTGCTCTCGATCAACGTAGCCGTGCTCGGCGCGCGCAACGAAGTCGTGCGCTATATGCCGCAAACCGCGTCGTTGTTTGCCGCCGTCGGCCTGCCGGTCAATTTGCGCCATCTCAAATTCGAAGACGTCAAGATTTCCAGGGACGAACAAGACGGCGTCCGTATCCTGGTCGTGAAAGGTTTCATCGTCAGCACCGCCGGCCACTCGACCGAAGTGCCGCGCCTGCGCTTTGCCGCGCGCAACGCGACCGGTCAGGAAATCTACACGTGGACGGCGTTGCCGAGCCGCAGCATCCTGGGCGCCGGCGAAAAACTTGAATTCTCAAGCCAGCTCCCCTCGCCGCCGGCCGACGCTAGCGATGTGCTGGTGCGCTTCTTTACCGCGCAGGACGCCGCCGCCGGAGCAAAATAACATTTGATGGCGAAGAGCGACCAATGGCAAAAATCCTGATCGCCGAAGACGACGACGCTATCCGCTCGCTCGTCGTTCGCGCGCTCAGCCAAGACGGCCATACCTTGACCGCCGCCGCCGACGGCAACGCAGCGCTCGCTGCGCTCAATGACGGCGGCGAATTCGACCTGCTGCTCACCGACGTCAAGATGCCGCTCATGGACGGCATCGCGCTGGCCTTTGCCGCCGGGCGCGACCACCCTGAACTCTCGATCATGCTGATGACCGGCTATGCCGATCAGCGCGAACGCGCGCACGGCCTCGACGCTTTCGTGCACGACGTCATCAACAAGCCGTTCACGCTCAGGCAAATCCAGGGCGCGGTGAAAGAAGCGCTGGTGAAGCGGCATTAAAGCCGCGCCCGGCGAACAACCAGAAAATTCCCGCTCAGAAATCTTTCAGCAGCCGCTCGATGTAATCGAGTTCGAGCTGCGGGCGGTAGCTTTCGCCGTAGCGCTTGCGCAATTCATCCAGGATGCGCCGCGCGCGCTGGACATCGATCTCGCCCGGCACTTTCACGCTGTTGTCACCGTCGAGGTTGCGGCCGCGCATCGGCCGATCGAGCGGATCGGTGTCGCGATTGGCGCGCTGGCGGCCGTTGCGGCCGGGCTGGCCGGGACCCATGCCCATGCCGTTCTGCTGCATCTGCTCCGCCAGTCCCTTGGCTCCCTTGCGCATGGCTTCGAGCGCGCGGCCCTGGCTATCGACCGCGCTGTCGGCGTCGCCCTCGCCAAGTTCGCCTTCCGCCTCGCCCATGGCGTTCGCCGGCATCGCCGAGCTCTTTCATTTCGCCTTTGCCCTGCTGGCCTGGCTTACCCTGTTGGCCCGGCTGGTCGGCATTGTCGCCCATCCCGTGCTGGCGCAATTGCTCCAGCAGCTTCTTGAGCCGGTCTTTCAAACCCTGCTGGTCCTGGCGCAGATCGCCGAACTTCTTCTGACCGGGCCCTTGCGGCTGGCGCTGGCGGTCGCGCCGTGATTCCTGGCCTTCTTTAAAAGTCTTGTCGCGCAATTGCTGCTGCTTGCGGATCATGTCGCCGAGCTCATCGAGCGCCGACATCATTTCGTCGTCGCCTTCGTCGCCATTGGCGCCCTGTTGCGCGGTCTGCAGGTTTTCCAGCATCGACTTGCAGTTCTTCAAGCAACTTGCGCGCCG
Organism: uncultured Alphaproteobacteria bacterium; assembly: GCA_963756805.1. Classification (GTDB taxonomy): domain Bacteria; phylum Pseudomonadota; class Alphaproteobacteria; order Rhizobiales; family Xanthobacteraceae; genus Pseudolabrys. Next base: position 163,019 of record CAVWPH010000005.1, on the reverse strand, counting down.
CTTCCTTGTTGCCGGAGCGCGCCAGATTTTCCAGCCGGTCGAGCATGCTCTTGAGATCTTGCTGGGTGAGCGTGCGGGTATTTTTGTCGAGCGGACGCGCGAGCTGCTGCGGATTCTTTTGCATCTGCTGCATCAGCGCCTGCAAAAATTTGTCCATCGCGGCGCGCAGCTGCTCCATCAGTTTTTTCAGTTCTTCGTCGGTGGCGCCGCGTTCGAGCGCCTGCCGCAGCGCTTCCTGGGCCTGACGCAGCTCCTTTTCGGACTGGCTGACATTGCCGTCTTCCAACTGAACCGCCATGTCCCACATCCGCGCCGCCACATCGCGCAGCGCGTCGTCGGATTTGGCATTGGCCAGGTCGAAATAGATCGAGCGTAAGCCCAGATAAACGCTGGCCTCGGGCGTGAAGTGTTCGGGCGCGATGGTGAGCGCGTCGAGCGCGGTCAGCACCAGCGGGCGCGCGTCGGCATCAAGCGCCAGAATTCGGCGCTGCTCGACCAGCGCTTTGGCGACCGGCTTGACGAAAACACGTTGCGGAAGTTCAAGCTCGTGCGGCTCGCTGCGGCCCTCGTTGCCGACCTCATCGCGCGCGACCAGCGTCATGATCACTTTCGCACCGGCCCAAGGATGTTCGGTGAGGTCGTGGATGGTCTGCGCCGCGCCGCTGCGGGTGCGCGCCTGCGGCAGCGTGAGCGGAAACTCCGGCGCGCTGAACAACGGACGCGCCTGCTTGTTAGGCTGCTCGTCCGGCGCCAGTGCGAAGGTCGCGCGCGCTTCCACTACGCCGTAGTCGTCGTCCATCTTGTAGTCGAGGCGGATCGACCCGCGGGCCTGACGCTCGGGCTCCTTGATCAGCTCGATGGTCGGCGCATGGTCGGGAATGGCGGTAAAGGTCCAGGCCAGATCGCCGCCGGCAATCCCGTGCAAAGTGGCGGCGCCGTCGCCTTTGATCAGAAACCTGTGCTCTTCCGTACCGGCCGGCAGCGGTGCATGCGGATCGGGTGGCGCGTTTTCGAGACCGCCCATGCGGACGATGTCGACGTGGACCTTGCCGGTGGCGCGCACCACGAGCTGACTGCCAACCGGCACCGAGACCGGTGCTGCCGACTTTGGGGTTTCGCCCGGGCGCAGGCCGGCCAGCATCACCGGCGGACGGCCGGTATAGACGGGCGGGGTAACCCAGGCATCGATGCGGAAATTGGCCGGCGCCACCACGCCCTGCCAGTCGAAGGCGGCGGTGATGCGTTTGACGCGTTCGCCGCCGGCGGCAAAGAAGCTCGCCACCGCCAGGATCAGCACCAGCGCGCGCAAGGCCATGGGATCGCGCAAAGCGATTCTCGGCTGTGGCCATCCGGCCTTGAGCTTGCGCGCCGCTATCAGCGCGCGTTCGACATGAGCGCGCCAGAGCGCCTGTGCGACCGGATCGTGGCTGTTGGCCGCGATCTCGTCGGCGATGGAGGTAGCCGGCCGGTGCGTCTGGCCGCTGCCGCGGTCGAGCCGGCGCAGGCCGTCATAGACGCTGGGCAGCCGCAGCATCGCCAGCGGGACAGCGGCGATCGCGGTGAACAGCACGAACACTAACAAACCGATGGCGCGCGCCAGCGGCGGCAACACCACCCAAAGTCCGGACCAGGAGAACGCCAGGAAGAGCCCGACAGCGGTGAGCAGCGTGGCCAAAGCCGGCCACAGCCGCTCCCACAGCAGACTACCGCGCGCTAATTTCAGCGCGCGCGCCAACAGGGCCCGGGTCGGGTTTTCCCGGTTGGGCGCCTGCTCGTTGAGACTGTCCAAAAACCGCTCCGTCGCCTGGGCCTGGAGAATCTGTCAGCTAACACGCTAACACGCACGCAATTCCCGGGCCACGCGCCTATTTATGCGCCTGTAGCCAAGCCGGCATGCGATCGAGCTCAATCAATTGGTCAACTTCAAGGCGGGGGCGCACCAGGGCCCATTCCGAGCCTTTCACAAGCACTTCCGGAACCAGAGCGCGGGTATTGTAGGTTCCCGCCTGCACCGCTCCATAGGCGCCGGCCGACATGACGGCCAAAAGATCGCCCGGCTTGGGTTCGGCCAAGTCGCGGCCGAGCGCCAGGAAATCCCCGCTTTCGCACACCGGCCCGACCACGTCGGCGCGAATGCGGGGGGCGGCGGTCGCAGGTTCCGCGACCGGCCAGATCTCGTGATAGGCCTCATACAATGTCGGGCGGATGAGATCGTTCATGGCGGCATCGACCACCACGAAATTCTTGGCTTCGCCCTGCTTCACGAACAACACCCGCGTCACCAGGATACCGGCATTGCCGACAATCAGCCGGCCCGGCTCGAAGATCAGCCGGCACTTCAGATCGCGCGTCGCGCGCTTGACGACTTCCGCGTATTGCTCGGGATTAGGCGGCGGCGCGTTGTCGTCGCGATAGGGAATCCCCAATCCACCGCCAAGATCGACGTGAGAGATGGTGTGGCCGTCGGCGCGCAAGGTCCGCACGAAGTCGGCCAGCAGCACGAAGGCATTATTGAACGGATCAAGATCAGTGATCTGGCTGCCGATATGCATGTCGACACCGGTAACCTTGAGGCCCGGCAGCTTGGCGGCCCGCGCATAGACCTCGCGCGCGCGGCTGATCGGGATGCCGAACTTGTTTTCGGCCCTGCCGGTGGCGATCTTGTGGTGGGTCTTGGCGTCGACATCGGGATTGACCCGCACCGAGATGGGCGCGCTGCGCCCCTTGGCCGCCGCGATCGCCGACAACTGCTCGAGCTCCGGCTCGGATTCCACATTGATGCAGAGAATGCCTTCGTCAACCGCGAGCGCGAGTTCGTCGGCAGTCTTGCCGATGCCGGAGAACATGATCTTGTCGCGGTCGACACCGGCGAGCCGCGCGCGCATCAGTTCGCCGCCCGACACCACGTCGGCGCCGGCGCCGAGCTTGGCGAGCGTAGCGATGACCGCCTGGTTGGAGTTCGCCTTCATGGCGTAGCAGACGAGCGCGTCCACGCCGGCAAAGGCGCCGGCGAATACTTTGTAATGGCGCTCAAGCGTCGCGGTCGAATAGCAATAGAACGGCGTCCCGACGCTGGTAGCGAGCGCATCGAGACGAACCGCCTCGGCGTTCAGGACGCCGTCGCGATAAGCAAAGTGATGCATTACGCAGGCTCAGTTGAGGAGGACGTCGAGGGGGATGCGTTTACGCTCGCCCTTGGCCGCAACCGGCTGGCCATCGGCGCCGATGCCGGCTTCGCCTTCCTTGGCCTCGCCGCCGATCGGTTTCGATTTTCCGTTCGAACTCGTCAGGCCGGGGATGTCGACTTGCGGTTGGCCTTCAAGCGAGGCGCCCGGCGGCGGATCGAGCGGACCCTTGCGGCCGCACGCCGCCAAGCCGAGCGACGCAACGAGTGCGCCGATCAGGGCAAGCCGAACAAACGAAGGGGCGCAAATGCGGCGCAAGAAACGAACTCCTATTCAGAAAGGCACCATATCAAACCCGGCAAACAAGGCCAAACCTAGCTTGAGAAGGTTAGGATTTGTCTTTTTCGAGCTTTCGCAGCCATTTCTTCGCCTGCGCCCGCACGTTTTTAGGCGCGGTACCGCCGAAACTCACCCGGCTTTTCACCGAACGGTCGACCGAAAGCACGTTGAAAACGTCCTCGTTGATTCGCGGCTCGATTGCCTGCATGGCGGCAAGCGGCAGCCGGTGCAGCGCAACGCCTTGTTCGGCAGCCTGGGCGACGATCCGGCCGGTCAGATGATGGGCGTCCCGAAATGGGATTTTCAACGTCCGCACCAGCCAGTCGGCGAGATCGGTGGCGGTTGAATAGCCTTCACCGGCCGCCTTCTTCATGCGCGCGGTGTCGGGCTCAAGATCGGTCACCATGCCGGCCATCGCCGCAATCGACAACGCGAGTGCGGCGAGCGCGTCCATGGCGCCTTCCTTGTCCTCCTGCATGTCCTTGGCATAAGCGAGCGGCAGACCCTTCATCACGACGAGCAGCGCGGTGAGCGCGCCGATCACGCGCCCGGTCTTGGCGCGCACCAATTCGGCGGCGTCCGGGTTGCGCTTTTGCGGCATGATCGAAGAGCCGGTGGTGAATTTGTCCGAAAGCCTGGCGAGACCGGTGAGCGGCGAGCACCAGATCACGATCTCCTCGGCCAGCCGCGACAGATGCACCGCCGCGATCGAGGCGGCGGAAAGCGTCTCCATGGCGAAGTCGCGGTCGGACACGGCGTCGAGTGAATTCGCCGCCGGCCGATCGAAACCAAGCGCCTTGGCCGTCATGTCGCGGTCGAGATCGAACGACGTGCCGGCGAGCGCGGCGGCGCCGAGCGGAGATTCATTGAGCCGCTTGCGCGCGTCGGCAAAGCGGCCGCGGTCGCGCGCCGCCATCTCGACATAAGCCAGCAGATGATGCCCGAAGGTCACCGGCTGCGCGGTCTGCATATGGGTGAGGCCCGGCATCACCGTGCCGGCATGCGCCAATGCCTTCTCGGCAAGCGCGCGCTGGAAAGCAGCCAGCGCCGCATCGAGCGCGTCGATGGTGTCGCGCATCCACAGCCGGAAATCGGTCGCCACCTGGTCGTTGCGCGAGCGCGCGGTATGCAGGCGTCCGGCCGCGGCACCGATCAGGTCGGTGAGCCTGCCCTCGACATTCATATGAATGTCTTCGAGCGCCCGCTGAAAGGAGAACTTGCCGGCCTCGATCTCTGACAGGATCGTGTCTAGACCGTGAGCGATCTTTTTCGCATCGTCCGCCGTAATGATGCCTTGCTTGGCCAGCATCTCGGCATGGGCCTTGGACGCGGCGATGTCCTGGCGGTACAGATGCCGGTCGAAGTCGATGGAGGCGTTGATCTCCTCCATGATGGCGCCGGGTCCGGACGTAAACCGCCCGCCCCACATTTTGTTGCTCATCGTGTCGCTCTTGATGCCGCTTTTGACTTAAACCACCGAAGTCCCGCCGATCATGACCGAACAGCCGCCGCCGAGTTTCGCAAAAAAGCGCTTCGCCATGATCCTGGCGGGAGGCGTCGCCGGCGTGGTCGTCGGGCTGGCGGGGGTATACGGGATTGCGACCCTGACGCGCAATGCGGGTGGCGATAAGGCAAAGGACGTAACTTGCCTGCCGGCGGTCGAATTGGCCAAGAAAGTGGCCCCTTTCGCGCGCGGCGAGGTGGCCGCTGTCAATGTCGCCAAGCGTCCGCTGTTGCTGCCGGACCTCGCCTTCCAGGACGCCACCGGCAAGCCGGTCACCCTTTCTCATTGGCGCGGGCGCACGGTGCTGTTCAATCTGTGGGCCACTTGGTGCGTGCCCTGCCGCAAGGAAATGCCGGCGCTCGATGCCCTGGAGACGCGGCTGGGCGGTCCGGATTTCCAAGTGGTTTCGGTGAACATCGATACCCGCGATCCCAATAAGCCGAAGGCCTTCCTCAAAGAAATCGGGATTTCAAAGCTCGCTTATTTCGCCGATCCGGATGCCGCTGTGTTCCAGGATCTCAAAGCAATCGGCCGCGCCTTCGGCATGCCGACCACATTGCTGGTCGACCCCAAGGGCTGCGAAATCGGCACCATCGCCGGTCCCGCCGAATGGGCGAGCGACGACGCCATCAAGCTGATCCAGGCAGCGCTCGGCAAATAACACCATCCGTACGACCCCCTTGACGCGATGGCGCCAGCGGTTATACTTAACCATATGGTTTACTATTCAACCACCCGGCTCGACCGCACCTTTGCCGCGCTCGCCGACCCGACGCGGCGCGCTTTGCTGGCGCGTTTGAGCGAAACCGAGGATCTGTCGGTCAGCGAACTCGCCAAGCCATTCGCGATGTCGCTGCCGGCGGTGATGAAACATCTCGATGTGCTGTCGGACGCAGGCCTTGTGACGCGCAACAAGACCGGCCGCACGGTCGCCTGCCGGCTGCGCGCCGAACCGATGGAAAAAGCCAACGAGTGGCTCAACCGCTACCAGCGCTTCTGGACCGAACGTCTCGATCAACTCGCCGCATTCCTGGAGGAAGAATCATGTCAACAGCCACCACCGTCAAACCGAGCCTCACCATCAAACGCCGCTTCAACGCGAGCCCGGAAAAAGTCTTCAGCGCCTGGATCGACCCGGAAAAAGTAAAGCGCTGGATGGGCCCCGGCGAGGTCAAGCCCTTGCTTGTCGAAACTGATCCGCGCACCGGCGGCCGCTACCGCTGGCTGATGCAGGCACCAAGCGGCGAGCATCACGATGTCAGCGGCGTCTACCGTGAGTTCGTGCCGAACGAAAAGCTGGTGTTCACCTGGGGTTGGGTATCAACGCCGGAGCGCGAGTCGCTGGTGACGTTGACATTCAAACCTGACGGCACCGGCACCATCATGACGATGCTGCACGAGCAGTTCTTCGACGAGACTGCGCGCGACAATCATAACAAGGGCTGGACCAACGCCATGGACAAGCTCGAAAAATATCTCAGCGCTTAGCCATAGGCATTGCGTATGCCGCGCCCTTGAATGCATGCGTCCTGCCGTGGCTGACCGAACAAGTGGATAAAACGGAGAGTAAACATGATCAAAGTTAGTGCGTTCCGCTGGGTGCCTGATTTCGCGCGCGGATTGGTGCGCGATCTGCGCGTGCGCTGGGCTTTGGAAGAAGCCGGTCTGCCGTACGAATCGCGGCTTATCGGGCCCGAGGATCAAACGTCCAAAGCGTATCGCGCGATGCAGCCATTCGGCCAGGTGCCCGCCTATGAGGAGGATGGCCTTGTCCTGTTCGAGTCAGGTGCAATTCTCCTGCATATCGCCGCGCGTTCGGACGTGCTGATGCCGGCCGACGCCAAGAGCCGCGCCCGCATGACGGCCTGGATGTTTGCGGCGGTGAATTCGATCGAACCGCATATCCAGAACCTGACTGCGATCGACCTTTTTCACAAAGACGAGGATTGGGCCAAGGCGCGGCGCCCGGCGGCACTCAAATTCGCGCAGACACGACTGACCGCACTGTCGGATTGGCTCTATGGCCGCGACTATCTGGAAGACCGCTTCACCGTGGCCGATTTGCTGATGACCACGGTGCTGCGCATTCCCCGCCACTGCGGTTTAGTCGCACAATATCCGAACCTCGATGCGTATCGTTTACGCTGCGAAGCACGGCCGGCATTCAAGCGGGCGCTGGACGCCCAGATGGCGGACTTTGTCGAGAAGGCCGTGGCCTGACGCGCGTCAGCGTGTCGGCACCGGCTTTTCGCCGCGGTAGTCGTAGAAACCGCGCTGCGTCTTGCGCCCGAGCCAGCCGGCTTCGACATATTTCACCAGCAGCGGGCACGGCCGGTATTTCGAATCGGCCAAGCCTTCGTGCAGCACCTGCATGACCGACAAGACAGGTATCGAGGCCGATGAAATCGGCAAGTTCAAGCGGACCCATCGGATGGTGCGCGCCAAGGCGCATTGCAGTATCGATGCCTTCAACGTTACCGACGCCTTCGTAGAGCGTGTAGATCGCCTCGTTGATCATCGGCAGCAGGATTCGATTGACGATGAAGGCGGGGAAATCTTCCGACACCGCGATGGTTTTGCCAAGCTTCGAGACAAAAGCCTTGCAGCTCTCGAACGTGCCGTCGTCGGTGGCGATGCCGCGGATCACTTCGACCAGCTCCATCAGCGGCACCGGATTCATGAAGTGGATGCCGATAAAGCGCTCGGGCCGGTCGGTGGATGACGCCAGCCGCGTGATCGAAATCGAGGACGTGTTGCTGGCGATGATCGCTTCCGGCTTGAGCGCCGGGCATAGGTCCGTATAGATTTTCCGTTTGACGTCTTCTTTTTCGGTCGCGGTCTCGATCACCAGGTCGCAAGCGCCAAGCGCGTCGTATTTTTCCGCCGGCTTGATGAGCGCGAGCGCCTTCTTGCGGTCGTCCTCGCTGATGATCTTCTTGCCGACCTGGCGCGCCATGTTGCCGTTGATGGTCGCCATCGCCGCCTTGATCTGGTCGGGCGACACGTCATTGAGCATCACGGAGTAGCCCGCCAGCGCGCAGACATGGGCAATGCCATTGCCCATCTGGCCCGCGCCGATCACCCCGACATTCTTGATATTCACCGCCATGATTTTTTCCGATCGATGCGAAGACCCGGCTCTTGGCTTCGGTTTCGGTTGTTATTGCTGCATTTCTACGCTGAACCGCGCGGCGACACCACCGGCGCGAAAACTATATTGAAGCTTGCTCATTTCCCGAGCTTGCCGAGTTCCGCGGCAAGCTCCGGTAACGCTTGGTAAAGATCGGCGACCAGGCCGTAGTCGGCGACCTGGAAAATGGGGGCTTCCTCGTCTTTGTTGATCGCCACGATCACTTTGGAATCCTTCATGCCGGCGAGATGCTGGATCGCACCCGATATGCCGACCGCGATGTAAAGATCGGGCGCCACCACCTTGCCGGTCTGGCCGACCTGCCAGTCGTTGGGCGCATAACCGGCATCGACCGCCGCGCGCGAGGCGCCGACCGCCGCGCCCAATTTATCCGCCACCGGCTCGATATATTTGGTGAAGTTCTCGCGGCTCTGCATGGCGCGGCCGCCGGAGATGATGATCTTGGCGGAGGTCAATTCCGGGCGGTCGGATTTCGATAATTCCTCGCCCACGAAAGACGACAACGCCGGATCGGCGGCAGCCGTGGCGTTTTCCACGCTCGCCGAACCGCCTTCAGCCGTCGCCTGGAATGTCGAGGTGCGCACGGTGATGATCTTTTTCGGATCGGCCGACTTCACCGTCTGGATGGCGTTGCCGGCATAGATCGGCCGCTCGAACGTATCGGGCGCGACCACTTTGGTGATTTCGGAAATTTGCATCACGTCGATCAGCGCGGCGACACGCGGCATCACGTTCTTGGCGGTCGTGGTCGCCGCCGCGACGATCGCGTCATAGCCGCCGGCGAGCGAGACGATCAGCGCCGCCAATGGCTCGGCAAGCCCATGTTCGTAAGCCGCGCTATCCGCAAGCAGCACCTTCTTTACGCCGTCGAGCTTGGCGGCTGCATCCGCCACCGCTTTGCAACCTTTGCCGGCGACGAGCACGTGGACGTCGGCGCCTAGCGCCTTGGCCGCGGTCAGCGCCTTGTTGGTTGCATCCTTGAGTGTCTTATTGTCGTGCTCGGCGATAAGAAGCGTGGCCATCTAGAGCACCCCCGCTTCGTCTTTGAGTTTGGCGACGAGCTCCGCGACCGAGGCCACCTTCACGCCCGTTTTGCGTCCCGGCGGCTCGCTGGTTTTCAGAACTTGCAAACGCGGCTTGATATCCACGCCATAGGCGTCCGGCGTTTTCTCCTCGATCGGCTTTTTCTTCGCCTTCATGATATTCGGCAGCGAGGCATAACGCGGTTCGTTCAAACGCAGATCGGTGGTGATGATGGCCGGAGCCTTGAGCTTCACGGTCTGCAAGCCGCCGTCGACTTCGCGCATCACCGTCACGCTGTCGCCATCGATCGTCAGCTTGGATGCGAATGTCCCCTGCGACCAGCCGAGCAGTGCCGCCAGCATCTGGCCGGTTTGATTGCTGTCGTCGTCGATCGCCTGCTTGCCCATGATGACGAGGCCGGGCTTTTCCGCGTCGACGATGGCTTTCAGAATCTTCGCCACCGCGAGCGGCTCGACGATGCCGTCAGCCTTCACCAGGATGCCGCGGTCGGCACCCATGGCGAGCGCGGTGCGAATGGTTTCCGAGGCCTGCGCCGGTCCGATCGACACCGCCACGATTTCGGTGGCCTTACCGGCTTCCTTCAGCCGGATCGCCTCTTCCACGGCGATCTCGTCGAACGGATTCATCGACATCTTGATGTTGGCGAGTTCGACGCCGGAACCGTCCGATTTGACCCGGATCTTGACGTTGAAATCGACCACCCGTTTCACGGGCACTAGAATTTTCATAATCCTCAATTCCCAAGAACGGCGCTTAATGCGAGCGGGCGGAAGCTAAAGGCCACGCCGATGGCATGTCAACGTTTATGCTGCGCTGCACGATTTTCGCGTCGGTCAGCTGAGCTGGCTGGGCGGCGCCTCGGACTGCTGCGGCCGCAAGCATTGGAATAGCTGCACCGTGCGATAGCGCAAAAACGGAAACAGGCCCGCCCCGGCCAATATGCCCCCCGCATGCGCCATATAGGCCACGTCATCATGGGTCTGCACCGAGATCGCCCAAAGCTGGAGGAGTACCCAACCGCCAAGCACCCAAAAGGCATCGAGCCGCACCACCGGGCGCACGAAGAGCCACAAGATAAACCACGGCAGGAAGACCAATATTTTTTGGCACGGGCGAAACATCAGATAGGCCGCCAGCACGCCGGCGATGGCGCCCGAGGCGCCGACCAGCGGCTGCTGCGAGTACGGCGAGCTGGCGACGAATATCAGCGCCGCCACGACCCCGCTGACAAGATAAAAGACGATGAAGCGCAGCGGGCCCATAGCCTCTTCGATGTCGTCGCCGAACACCCAAAGAAAAATCATGTTGCCGAGCAGGTGCCAAATATTGGCGTGCAGAAACTGATAGGTGATCAGCGTAAGATAAGGCGGGATCGGCGTCGGGTTGATCGGCGTGCCGGTGATGTTGCCCGGCGTCACGGCAAAACTTAATATCGTCGCCTGCATGTCGTCGGGCGCGGTCGCCGTAAAAATAAAGACCAGCACATTGGCGACGATGAGACCCCAGGTGACCAGCGGCAGCTTCGGCAACGTCAAGGGACTCTCATCCCACAGTGGCATCACCATGATCGTCCCCCAATTACCCGAAAGGCCTGCGCCGGCAATTTTATCGGTTCTGCCCCGGCGCCCATAGCACGTCGCGAACGCCTTTGTCGTTGGCATAGCGGCCGGCGACGAACAGATAGTCCGACAGCCGGTTGATGTATTTGAGCGACGGCGCCGACACCTCTTCGCCGGGCTTGTCCATGAGCTCGACCATGATGCGTTCGGCGCGCCGGCAGACCGTGCGCGCAAGATGCAAGTAAGCCGAAGCCGGGCTGCCGCCGGGCAGGATAAACGACTTCAACGGTTCGAGCTCGCCATTGAGCCGGTCAATTTCGCCCTCCAGCCAAGTCACCTGGGCATCTGTCACGCTCAGCCGCGCGCCGCCGGGACCTTTTTCCGCCAGGCACAGATCGGCCTCCACATCGAACAGGTCGTTCTGGATACGGCCGAGGGAGGCATCGAGCGCCTTGTCGCCGGCCGAGTGCAGCCGCACCAGCCCGATCACGGCGTTGACCTCGTCCACGGTGCCATAGGCCGCCACGCGCAAATCGTATTTTTTGCGCCGCGCGCCGGTGCCGAGCGACGTGGTGCCGTCGTCTCCGGTACGGGTATAAATTCGGTTGAGCACGACCATGACGACCTCGTTAAGCCCTTCGCCCCGGCTTGGTTTCGGGGTAGGCTTTATCTTACAGGGTTTTGGTCTCAAATAACGGGGGTGATCGTCATGCGAATTCTTGTGATCGGAGCTACCGCGTTGCTGTTGTCGCTGCCGGCCGTAACGCCTTCAAAGGCGTGCGGCGCGGATAAATCGGCCCAGGCCGTTACCACCACCTACTCCGCCGACGAGAAAAAGCCGGAAAAGAAAAAGGTCGCGAAAAAGACCGCGAAGAAGAAGGAGAAGGTGGAATATATGCGCGCGGCGCCGATGAAATGACAAAACCGGTGCGGCGCCTCGCCCACCGCTAGCGGCCCATCACCCAGATCGTCGCCATGATGACAATGATGGCGACGAACTGGAACAGCACCCGCAACCGCATCAGCTTTTGCGAACGGTTGGGGCTGCCGCCGCGCATCATATTGATCAAGCCGAGCAGCAATATGATCGCCACCGCGACGATCGCGGCCGGCACCAAATATTGCGACATGATTTGCGCCATGGCTGCGCTTTCTAGCACCGGCCGCTGCGCGCGGCCAACAAGCTCAATATAGGCGCTCGTTTCATCCGCACAATTCGGACTCGCGAAAAGGTTGTACCCGCGGTAACATCGCCTCAGTAACGCGTACCGGCAGGGTGGGGTATGGGGTCCGGAGTTCAAGCGCGAGCGGCGCCTGGCCGCTTGGCGGCGCCGTTTGGCGCGCGCGCCGCGTTCCGTCAGGCCGATCCCTCGGACTGGCGAATTCGCCGGCACAAGCATTGCCCCAGGGTCCGGCTTCCCGGAAATTGATTGCATACGCGCGCGGTTTGAACCGGCCATTCTCGACGCCGCCGAAAACCGGGCGGCAGCCCTCGGGGTCGGCGCCGATCGCGTGCTGATCGCCGCCGGACGCATCACTGAAGACGACTATCTGCACGCGCTAGCCGACGCGCTCGGGGTGACGTTCGAGCCGCTCGACGGCACTCCTCGCACATTCTGCCCGCTCAACGACGAGCGCTTGATCGAATCGGCCGCCACCGGTTTGTTGCCGCTTGCGGTCGACGACGAGCTTTATCTCGTGGTGGCGCCGCGCGGGCTGGCGGCGCGCACGATCTCCGGCATGATCGCGGATAATCCGGCGCAGGCGGGCCGGTTTCGCTTCACCAGCGCGGAGCGGCTTAACCGTTTCGCGCTGCGTTATGCCGGCAAGACCATGGCCGCCCGCGCCACCTCGGATCTCCAGCAAACCTGGCCGATGCTCTGCGCCGGCCCGCCGCGCTGGCGTACTAATTTCGTTTCGGTGGCGATCGGCGCGCTGCTGGTGCTGGTAGCCGCGGTCATGGCGCCGGGCGCCACCGTGCTGGCGCTCGAAGTCATGCTGGCCGCGATGTTCCTGGCCTGGCTGGCGCTGCGGTTATCCGGGGTTTTCATTGCGCGCCCGCCCGAACGCTCCCGCGCCCCGAACCGCCGACGATGCGCTGCCGGTCTACACCATCATCGCGGCGCTTTATCGTGAAGCGGCCTCGGTCGACGGTTTGCTGACGGCGATCGAGCGGCTCGACTATCCGCACGAGAAACTAGACGTGATCCTGGCGATCGAAGCCGACGACCGTGAGACGCGCGCCGCTATTGCCGCCCGCAAATGCCACTTAGGCTTGACCGTGATCCCGGTTCCGGCCGGCGGCCCGCGCACCAAACCGAAAGCGCTCAATACCGCGCTGCCGTTCGCGCGCGGCACCTTCACGGTCGTCTATGACGCCGAGGATCGGCCGGAGCCGAGTCAATTGCGCCGCGCACTGCAGGCGTTGCGTGCCGGCGGCGAGCGATCTCGCCTGCGTGCAAGCGCGGCTCTGCATCGACAATACTGGAGACAGTTGGCTGGCACGCTTGTTCACCGCCGAATATGCCGGGCAGTTCGATGTGTTTCTGCCGGGGCTTGCCGCCTTGCACCTGCCGCTGCCGCTCGGCGGCTCGTCCAACCATTTCCACACCGCCACTTTGCGCCAGGTGGGCGGCTGGGATCCCTACAACGTCACCGAGGACGCCGATCTCGGCATACGGCTGGCGCGCTTCGGCTATCGCTCGGACGTGATCGCGTCGACGACTTACGAGGAAGCGCCGGCGCACATCGGCGCTTGGCTGCGCCAGCGCACGCGTTGGTTCAAAGGCTGGATGCAGACCTGGGCCGTGCATATGCGCGAGCCGCGGAAACTCATGCGCGAACTCGGCCTGCCCGGCTTTCTCACCTTCCAGCTTATCGTCGGCGGCAATGCGCTGGCGGCCTTGGTACATCCGCTGTTCATGGCGAGCTTGATCTATTCGGCGATGAACGGCGCGCCACCGTGGCGGGGCGATGGCGCGGCGGTCGCGGTTCTCGCCGCGCTCTATGGCACGACGGTCGTCATCGGCTATTTGACGTCGGCCTTTCTCGGCTGGCTCGGACTTTTGCGCCGCGGCCTTTTGCCGACCGCCTGGGTGCTGCTGCTCACGCCGTTGCATTGGCTGCTGCTCTCGCTCGCCGCCTGGCGCGCGCTGTTTCAGCTCATCGTCGCGCCCTACACTTGGGAGAAGACCGAGCATGGGCTGGCGAAAAGTTCGCGCCTCGCCGCCGGCATGATCCGCTCGCTCCTGGAGCTGGAGCGCTATCTCAGCGGATTAAAGAATAGCGGCCAATTGCCGCCGCTCGTCGGGCAAAGCTTTGCCCCGAAGACGACAGCGCCGCGCTGCGTGAGGTTCACGAGCGCGGCGCCGATTTGTCCGGCTTAGTAGACGTGCATCGGCAGAATGCCGCCAGGTCCGATCATCAGGCCCCAGGTCTCGTCGGCGGAAACTTCCACCTCTTCGCTTTGCACCGCGCCGCCGGCGCCTTTGACCGACACTTTATATTTACCCGGCGCCAGTTCGAGCGTGGGGCCATCCGGCTTCTTGACGCCGACATGGGCGCCAACCTTGATCGTCTGCTTGGCGATCGTGACTTCGGCCGCGCTGTCGAGAATATTGCCGATCAGCACTTTCACCTGGCCCGGCTTGGGCGCGATGCCGGCTTGGGCGGCCTTGGCGCTGTCGCGCACGGCAAGCTCCACGCTGGTCGCGCCATCCTTGCGCGCAAGTTTGAGCACGCCCGAACCGGCTGGCGAGGTGTACGAGACCACGGCGCGGTCGGCGGCAATAACGGCGCCGCTAGTTTCCTTCCATCCGCGTTTGCCGAGTTCGCTGCGATAGAAGCCCAGCACCGCCGTCAGATCGAGCGGCACGCTGGCTTTAAGCTCATGACGGAACTGCGTCTGGCTGCCTTCGCTCATGGTGTGGCGCTTGGGCACCGGCAGCCCGCCGCTTTCCTCCACGTCGAGATCGCCCGGCTCAGGCGCGGCCGCAGCGGCCGAGGATTGAGGTTTGTCGGCGGGAGCGGGAGCCGCAGCAGCAGCCGCGGTTTTCAGACCGGAGCCGTCCGCGCTCACATTCGCCTTGGCGCCCATCTGCATGATCGTGAACGAGATCGCCTTGTTGCCCTTGGAAAAATTAAGCACGACCATGTTGGGCCGATTGATCACCGACGTGCGTTCCTGCCAGCCGGTCTGCTTCATCTCAGTTCGGTAGAAATCCGCCAGCGACTTGACGCTTGTCGCACTGGAGAACTCGAGCTTGCCGTCGGCAGCTTCGTATTCCACATCTTCGGCGTCCGCCGGCACGGGAACCGGCGCACCCTTGGCGTCGCCGCCACTCACCGCGGCCTGGGCGACTTTGGTTTCCGCTGTGGGACGGTTCGAAGCCGCCGGAGACTTCGGCGGCGTCAGCGCCTCAAGGGTGGCTTGGCGTATCGCCTGCTGCGCCTGTTTCATGATCTCGTCGACCGAGTTTTCTTGGGCGACCGGTTTAACGGCCGGTTCCTTAACCTGAAGCGCAAGGCTGACGGTCGTTAAGTCGTATTTGCGTCCGAGCTTGAGCTCGGCCATTCCATCGGCCGAGGAGAACGCCAGCACGGCTTTGTCCGGATTGACGACGGCGCCCGCTGTCTCTTCCTTCCAATTGCGCTTTGCGAGTTCGCCTCGATAGAACGCCAGGACGCTGCCGACTTCCGCCGGCACCAAGGCATGCACTTCGTGCACGGTCCGGCCACGGGTGCCGCCGGCGGATTTGCGCAACTTCGGCGTCGGCAAACCGTAGATGTCGTCGCCGGCTTCGAGAGCTTGCGGCAGCGCAAACGGCGCGATCCTGATTTCGACGTTGGTCTTGCCGTCGGCGCCGCGCAGAAGCGACAGCAATACCGGCCGTTTGCTTTCGCCGATGTAGTAGGCGGCTGCGCCGTTTGCGGCCTTCTCTTCCAATTTGGCATTCGGCCATTTCGCCGCGGCGTCCTTAGCCGACAAACGCGACCAGCCCGATGCGCCGAGTTCCTTGCCGTAGAACGCAAGTGTGGCGTCGATCGTGCCTGCAGTGATGCAGCTCAGATACGGCCGATTGGCGTCGTACACGATATCGGTTGCGTCGGCCGGAACCGGCAGGTCGATGCTCAGCCTGCTGGGCGAATAGTCGACGCCGGTATGGACCGGCTGCCCCGGCGGCATTGTGAACGACACCGCCATGCCTTGCGGCCCCTTCTTGAGCTCCATCCGAAACCGGCTGGGCTCCTCCGAAGGAGTCTCGTATGGCTTCCATCCATCTGCGGCCAACAGCTTCTTGGTCGCCACAATGGTATCGGCGAGCGCACCCGGCACGGAATAGCTCACCCGCGTCGCTGATGTATGCGCAGTGTCCACTGTCGCGCCTTCGAGGCGCGGCAAACGGGAGACATCGATCAGCGAGGCTTGGTTCGGGGCATTGAGATAGGCCTTGTGCTCAGACGCCAGAATCCCGATCGGCCATGCCTTGATTTCCACCTTGGACCGGCCGCCTTCGGCGCGTTGCATCGTCAGCACAAGCGCCACCGTCGGTTCTTTGTCGTTGACGTAATCGGCAGAACCGCCGCGCTCGTGAACTTTGCCCGAGGGGCCGCCCGCCGGTTGCTTGGCGTTCAACTTCTCGGACCAAAGCTGCCAGCCGCGCGCGCTCATTTCACTGCGGTAGAAGTTGAGCGTGTTGTCGACGCTCTCGGCGGTGATGGCGCTCAGCAGCGGCCGGTTGGGGTCGAATTCGATATTGGTGGCGTCCTTGGGAAACGGCAGATCGTTTTTGAGCGGCAAGAATGAATATTGCACGCTGGTGGCGTTGTTCTGCGCGGGCGCGATCGAGATGAATACGTTAAGTGCCTGCGTGCCTTTCTTGAGCGAAATGGTCCGCAACTGCGCATTGTTGCTGTAAGCGGTATTCGGCGCGACGTAACTCTGCCAGCCGGCGGCCACGAGCGCCTTGCCAAGGGTGTCGGCGGTTTGCGGCACCGTCAGTGGCGAGGTGAAGATCGTGGTCGGCGCGCTGGCGAATACTTCCTTGGCGCCGCTGACGCGCGGCAGACGGCTGGTGTCGGCCGCGCCATTGCCGCTGTCCGATTTGGAGCAGCCGGCAAGTGCCGCCAGACAGATCATTGCCAATGCAAAGCCGCGCGCGCGGACAAACCGCGCGGTGCCAAATTTTGTGTCGCCCATGGGAAAAGTTCCTCCGTCGCCTTGGTTATAGCGGAAAAGCCAAACAACGCCGCAGCCGGACCCAAGCGGGCCGGCGCAACGCAAAGGCTTAGTCGCTGCGGGCGGGATTTAGGTTCAACGGAGCTTAAGGCAGCGTATGGCGCCTAGAGATAGCGCCGCAGATCGGCGGCCGCTTCCGCGGGCTTGCGCTTGAGATTGAACGGGGCGACGAAATGGCCCTGCTTGTCCATCAGATAGATCAGCGCGGTGTGGTCCATGCTGTAATCGCCGTGCTCGGTCGGCACCTTCTTGGCGTAGACACGGTATTCCTTTTCGGCCATGGCGATTGCCTTTTCGTCGCCGGTGACGCCGCGCAAATGCGGATCGAAGCTCGACAGGTAATCCTTCATCACCGCCGGCGTGTCGCGGTCCGGATCGACGGTGATGAATAGCGCGTGGACGCGTTCCGCGTCCTTGCCCATGGCGTGCAGCACCTCCGACAATTCGAACAGCGTCGTCGGGCAGATGTCGGGGCAATGGGTGTAGCCAAAAAACACCAGGAACGGACGGCCCTTCATGTCCTGGTCGGTGATCGGCTTGCCGTCCTGGTCGACCAGATTGAACGGACCGCCGATCGCCGACGGACCTGTGATGCCGGAACTCAGGTGGCCGGTGGCAAACAAGATGACGCCTAGGAAAATGACCAGCCCGCCGAGAAACGCGGAGAACACCAACAGGATGTGAGAGGTTCGGGCGGTCATCGGACGCTATTATCCTTGGCTCAGAAGCACGCCACCCAGCCGGTGCGCACGATTTCGAAGAACACGGCGGTACCGTAATAGGCCCACAGCGAAAGCGTCCCCGCCATCATCAGTCCGCAAACGAGCGCGAGCAGCAAAAGCGGGCGCGACATTCGGGCAGCCGATACGAGCGCGGGCATTTCACCCCTCCGGGAAAGTTCCATGTCCAAATAGGGACGATTATAGCCGCCAGCAACACGGTCAGGCTGCGACCCGCTGACGCCGCCAGCATTAACTATATCCACTCAATAGAGGCGGCAAATCGGGCGTTTTCTGGATTGCGTTGACTTCAAAGGTTAAACTCGCGATGAATAACCGATCCTATCACTGTCACCCGACCTAAGGGGCATGGAGAATACAAGATGCGTACCGCTTTGACGTTTGCTCTGGCGCTCATGATGTCTACTGCGGCGGCCACCGCCTGGGCCGAAGATGCCAAGGCTCCTGCCCCGGCGCCCGCTCAGGCCAAATGTGACAATCCGAACGCGCTTGGCGTCGCGCGCGTGGTGCAGATCGACACCACCGGCGGCCCCGGCTTCGGCTTCGAACACTTCAAGGCCTATGACTTCCTGCGCGACAAGGAAGTCGTGCTCACCTTCGATGACGGCCCGTGGCCGGGCAACACCGAGCGCGTGCTCAAAGCGCTGGCCGACCAGTGCACCAAGGCGCTGTTCTTCCCGATCGGCAAGCACGCCGGTTATCATCCTGAAATTCTCAAGGAAGTCGTCAAGGCCGGCCACACCGTCGGCTCGCATACTTGGTCGCATAAGGACCTGTCGACGCTTTCCGACGAAGAGGCCAAGGCCGAAATCGAAAAGGGCATCGCCGCGGTGAGCATCGCGCTCGGCAATCAGCCGATTGCGCCGTTCTTCCGCTTCCCGGCGCTCAGGCACCCGCCGGAAATGGTCAAATATCTCGGCACCCGCAATGTCGGAATCTTCTCCACCGACATGGACTCCTTCGACTTCAAAATGAAGCGGCCTGAGCAGGTGATTAAATCGGTGATGGCCAAGCTCGCCAAGCACGGCAAAGGCATCATCCTGATGCACGACTTCCAGCACGCAACCTCGGAAGCGATGCCGGAGCTGTTCAAGCAGATGAAGGCCGCCGGCTACAAAGTCGTGCAGGTGGTCGGCAAGACGCCGCTCGAGCCGCTGCCGGAATACAAAGCGGCCGTGCTCAAGGAGATGGGCGGCGGCTTGGATGAAGCCCGCCCGATGTCGAGCGTGATCCAGGAGATCAAAGGCAACTAAGCCTGCGGCGGAATATATAGCCGGCCGCGCGGGTCCCGCGCGGCCGGTTTTTTATTGCGCGACGGAGAGGACGCAAGGATACTGGAAGCGTATTATCGCACCCAGACGATTTGCGATTTTGTGGAGGACGATATGCAGGCAATGTTCATTGCGTTCGGACTGTTCGCGGCGATCTGGATCGTCGTGCTCTGGGGCGCCCGCTATTTCGGGCCCAGGGATCATTGAGCGAGTCAAACGCAGCGAGCTTCTTCGTTTCTCCGCGGTCCAGTCCGCCGGCTTTTCCGTTATCGCGACACACCCAACCGGCATAATCCTGGATATTGAATAGCGCATGGCTCGTGAATGCGAGACCGAGATAGGCGAACACGATTGCGAAAAAAGCCGGGCAAGATACTTTTTAAGACCTTTATGCAGCGCTCTTGTACCATTCGCTCGTGCGCAGCCGGTAGATCCAGTCGTTCGGTCGCCGACCGAGCCCGAGTGCAACGCGTTGAGCGAGGCAAACCAGTAAATTCCCATATTGTTCTCGATTTTGCCGGCCAGCTATGGACCCCACAAATCAGCAAGCCAGCGACGAGGATAGCCATGCCGAGCGAACTGGACTGGGTCACGAGCATAACCATTGGCCCATGTGTCGGCTGCACTCGGCCAGAAATGCATCGACCATCCGCACGATGTCCGAAATCCAGCGCACCGGCGACTCAAATTCCTCGGTGGGTGGAAGCGCCCGCATCAGCGGGAAAATCACGAGGTATAAAGTTGCGGCAACCGTCAGGAAGTACACGATCCGCCGCAGCCAGATCGTATTCCAGACCTTCTCCTGAAAAGTCGCGCGTGCGTGCGCCTGCACAGGATTTTCGAAAGGGTTTTGCGCCGGCGGCAGCACCTCGCCGGAGTATGTGACGACCTCGTATTCCGCCGGCAACCCTTTCGGCGCGTAGAGATTTGCGTTGTTCTTGATCCGCGCCAGCACGCTTTCGTGGATGCGGGGAACGACTTTGCCGCCGTGGCGCGCCAGCAGACCCTGACCCAGCTCGACAAGCTTGCGCGGGCCGTATCGATAGTAGCCGCCCAATCCCGATCGCGAATTGTAAATGCGGCCATCTTTGTCTTCCGCCGTTTGCGGATGCATCAAAGTCTGCGGGCTTGCTTCCGGCTTGCGATTTGAACTTCACGCCCGCCTTGTCTGCTTCCGACATGATCCAGATCAGCGGAATTTGGGCGAGCAATCGTCGGGATAGCCGCCACCGACATTGGTATGCATACCGGCAAACCAAACCTGGCTGATGCGTTCATCGACGAGGTAGCGCTTGCCATCGGCGCGAGCCTTCGAGCGGTGCCTCCTTGCTCTCGTCCCACAGGTCGGATGAAACGTCGTGCGTTCGTCGTCGATCGAGAGCGCGTGACAAGCGCGCACCACACGCTTATCTAGATTCGCAGTCGGCAGCGATAGCGGGAAAAGCCATTGGCTGATACCACGCGTCATTTCCTCGACCGGCATCCCATAGGCGGCAACGGTATCCCATAAACCTAAAAATCTAATCTTGGCGCCGTGAATAATTATCGGCCTTCGATTATTTTGCGTCGTCGAATACACGAGGTCACGCAGCGCGCGCGCAATGATTCAGGAAAACGCCAAAAGGTGTGATACTTCTTACGCCGGTAATTGCGATAGGCCGCAATCGCCACCCTGCTTCAGTTCCGCTTCCGACTTCGCGCGGATGATGCCTTGATCCAGAATAAGCCCGATCACGACCCGCATCGTGAAGCACCGCGGCTAAAGCCGAAGCCGAAAATCTCGTCGTCGTCATTGCGATGATTGCGGCAAGCAAATTTGTAGAGATCGATGACGTTGCGTTTCAGCCCAAGACCGAAGGCGCCGCCAAGAATAGCGTACGGCTTGAACGAGAGTGCCGACGCCGTCGTCATAGGCCGCGATCTGGTCGGAGCCCGAAAGATCAGGCTCTCAAACACTCGCCAGACATTGGTCCGCCACACCTTGGCAGCCGAATTGCCGGTGCCGTCCGACAGCAGAATGATTTTCCGGCCCATGGATGTGCCCCCAATGCAGCGCAAACCGCGAGCGCGAAATGCTCGCTCCTCAGGCCGCAGCCGCTATACAACCACAGGTTAAATATATCCGTCGAGGGGCAACCGGCGCAGCTCGAGCCCTAAAAAGCCTTGGCCAATTCTTTGGCGCCGTCGAGCTTGGTTTCCTGATCCATCTTCGCATCGGTCGCCGCGATCAACTTGGCGACAGTATTGTTGACCCGGGCGACTGAATTAGCCGCGTAGCCATTGGGCTGGAAAAAATTCGCGGTCGGCACTTTGTCGCGCAAGACCTGCGGCATCGTGACCATGTCGAAGCCGTTGCCGTCGCCGGTCAAATTCATCATTTCAAGCTCGGCCGCGGTCAAAACTTTCTCATGGCCCTTCCGGCGCGCGAAGACGACGGAATCGAGCAGCTTCTGGGTTTGCAGCAGCGGGCCGACGTCGATGTCCAGGTTCAAGGCGTGAATGCCGAGCCCTTCCGGCGTGTTGCCGAGTTTCTCGTGTTCGTTCCAATCGTCCGGCACCGACTTGCTGACGGCGATCATGCGTTCGAGAATAGCGATCTTTTTCTCAAGCAGCGCCTTCGGCTTGCCCTTGAGGCCGGCGGCTTTGCTTTCGGAGCGCCGCCACAAAATGATCGCCCTGCTCCGCCAGCAGTTCGACTGAATTCGTAGCCAACAGTTGATTGTAACCAAGCGCGGTGGAGATCGCGTGGGCGTCCGGCCTTGGATATTCCAATCCCGCTTGCACATCGTAATGGCCGTTCCCGCCGGATTCGAACCCGTAGACTCGAACCGCCTGGTCCTTGCTCAACCCGGCCGCCGCAGCAACCTTGGCATAGGCGCGCTTGAACGCGATTTCGCTCTTGGGCATCTGCGGCGTGAATTCGAATTTCTCCGCTGCCGCCGCCAGGAAATCGGCCACCACCGGAATGTATTTGCGCGGCGGCGGCGGGGCTGCGCCCTTTTCCGGGTTCACCGGTTCCGGCGGGCCGGTATAAACCGGCGGCTCGGTCAAAACATAATCGGTGAGGACGATTTCCTGTTTGGCGCTGCGTTTCGTGTTTCTGCTTCGGCGTTTCTCCGCCACCGAGCGCCAATAAACCGACGCCAATGCATCGTATTTCCCGCGCGCTTCTTTATAGGCCTCGAGCTTGATCTTATAGGCGGCGATGGCCGCTTTGAGGTCGGCCGGGGCTAAGGCCGCCGGGGGACTATTTTTCGCGGGCTCGGCGGCAAAAATATTGCCCGGCCACAGCAGCAGAGCGGCCAACAGGCATCGTCCAGAAAATGGATGGAAGCATGCGACCTCGGAATTGGTGCTCAAGCGCACCGCAATAAGCACATGATCCGAGTGAAAGCCAAGGTCAAGGGATTGCGCGCCGCGTGAAGGCCGTGAAGATCGACGACGCCGCAATGGAGTGCTCGTAAGCCATTCGGCTGGCCACCACGAACAATGTCGTCGCCAGCACCAGCTGCAACGCGCGTTCCGGAACGCGGATGGCGAAATAGCTGCCGACAAAAATTCCCGGCAGCGAGCCGACCAGCAGCGAAGCGAAGATGTGCCAATCGATTGCGCCCATGGTCCAATGGCCAAGGCCGGCGATCAACGTCAGCGGCACGGCATGAGCAATGTCGGAGCCGACGATCTTCGCCATCGGCAATTGCGGATAGAGCAAGATCAGCGCGATCACGCCGATAGCGCCGGCGCCGACCGAGGAGATCGTGACCAGCGACGCCTAGCGTGATCCCGACCAGCACCGTGGCGCCCGCCGTGCGGCGCGGATCGAGCTCGGTGACGCGCGCGCGATAGAGCGCGACGATTGGCTGGCCGAACACCAAGACAAAGGCCGTGGCAAACAGCGCAATGCTGAGCACCAGCGTGATCAGGCTGCGCGAGGCTTCCCCGGTCAGGCTAAATTGCGACAAGACAATCAAAGTGACGACCGTCGCCGGAATGCTGCCGCTCGCGAGCCTGCGCACCACGCGCCAGTCGATGCTGCGCGCGTAGCCGTGCACCAGGCTGCCGCCGGTCTTGGTGGCCGCCGCATAGAGCAAATCGGTGCCGACCGCGGTCGCCGGGTGAATGCCGAACAACAGGATCAGCAGCGGCGTCATCAGCGAGCCGCCGCCGACGCCGGTCATGCCGACCAGCATGCCAACGGCAAATCCGGAGAGCGAATAAAGCGGGTCGATCATGGGCATTTCAAAGTGCCTCACCGCGGCCAAGCCTGCCGCACCATCGATCTAAACACATTTGGACTGAAGCGGTCATCGTAACGGCGATACGGCCAAAATGGTTCCTCGGGAAATATGCTCAAGACGAGCATTTTCGAGAAATTTTCATAACATCGAGGGTGTGAAAGCGACCAAAAAATACCTATTTTACGAATAAGAATATTTTTTCATCCACAGGCCGCCTGAAATCGCAACGAAAGGCGCAACGTGCCGGACATCGTCACGCTCACGATCAACCCCGCCATCGACATTTTCGTCAATGTCACGCGGGTGGAGGCGACGCGCAAATTGCGCTGCTCGGCGCCCAAGCGCGATCCGGGCGGCGGCGGTATCAACGTAGCGCGGGTCGCGCATCGTCTCGGCCGCGATGTGCTGCCGATTTATCCGATCGGCGGGCAGATCGGAAAATTGCTGCAGCGCCTGGTCGAGCGCGAGGACATCGAGAGCCTGGTGACGCCGTCGCACGTCGAGACGCGGGAAAATTTCACGGCTTTCGAGGAAACGACCGGCGAGCAATACCGCTTCGTGCTGCCCGGTTCGACTTTGCACCGCGCCGAATGGGAAGCCTGCCTCGACAAGCTTTCAGGGCTTACCGCCAAGCCGAAATTCGTCGTCGCCAGCGGCAGCCTGCCGCCCGGCGTGCCGGATGACTTTTTCGCGCGCGCCATCCGTCTCGCCAAGGCATTGGGTGCGAAAACCGTGGTGGACAGTTCCGGCGCAGCGCTCAAGGCGGCGCTGGCCGAAGGCGTCACGCTGATGAAGCCTAATCTGGTTGAACTCGGCGATCTGGTCGGCGGAAAGCTCGACAACGACGCGGAGCAATTGGCGGCCTGCCGAAAACTAATAACCGACAAGCGCGCCGAGATGGTCGCGCTGACTTTAGGCGAGGACGGCGCGCTGCTGGTGACCGCAACGCAAGCCTGGCGCGCGCTGCCGATGAAAATCGAAGCCGTGAGCGCGGTCGGCGCCGGCGACAGTTTCCTCGGCGGCCTGGTGGCGGCGCTCGCCGCCGGCGATCCGCTCGAGCATGCTTTTCGTGTCGCGGTCGCGGCGGCATCCGCGGCCGTGCTCACGCCCGGCACCGGCCTGTGCCAGCCGCGGGACGTGACAGAGCTTGCTTCCGCAGGTGAAAATCCGCGAAATTCAGCCGGCTATCTGATCGAGGCGCTGCGCTCGCGCGCGCAATAATTCGCGGCAAATTTCTGCGCCAGCTTCTGCATCATCCCGCCATAGGTATTCTTGTCGGTGCCGGTCCATTCGCGCGCCAGATCCGCGAAGGTCACCGGCCGGTGCAGGCGGCGCATGATGTCCTGCACGTCGGCTTGAACTTGGCGCGTGCGCTTGGCGACCGGATTGGGAATGCGCGTGGTCGAATACATCAAGACATGTTGCAGATGCGCCAGCACACCGGTTTGCACGTCGTTGAAGTGTTCGCCAGGCTTGCCGGAAATTGTGGCGCCAAGGCCGGCGAAATTATTGTCGTCCGCCGGTACGCCTGCGAGCGCACCGTCCGGGCGGCGGAACGTCAGATAATTGGTCTCGATCAGCATCTGGAAGAAGGCATAGTCCCAGCGCACGGCGACGCATTTTTCCGGCGGGCGCGACACGCATTGGCCGATGCGCTGATAGAGCGAGGCGATGTGCGCGAAACGCGGCTCGATCGCGCGCGGCGTTGAACGCGCGGCATTGGTCGCCGCCACGAAATTCATCAGCGCTTCGGGCTTCACGCATGGCGGCACCGGATTGTCGGCGGTCGCGATAATCGCCGGCAGCGAAGCCGCAAAGCCCGCGCCCGGCCAAACCAGCAGCGCGATCAGCAACAATTTTTTGGCCGCCATGAATTCCCGTCCCGCTTCGGATCCCGCGGGTAGTTAGACGGAATTAAGTTAATTTTTTGCGGATTTGTGGGGGCTGGCCTGCCGAGCCGTAGCTCGCGAAGCGAGCGAAGGCTGGAGCGGGCGAAGGGAATCGAACCCTCGTATGCAGCTTGGGAAGCTGCCGTTCTACCATTGAACTACGCCCGCATGGTTCCACAATAGCGAATGGCGCGACTGAGCGGAACTAGCCTTTAAAATGCTTGCTCAGCTTCAAACTCTGCGCCTGATAATTCGAGCCGATGCCCTGGCCATAAAGTTTGTCCGGCCGCGCGATCATTTTCTCGTAGACCAGCCGGCCAACGATCTGCCCGTGCTCGAGAATGAACGGCACTTCGCGCGAACGCACTTCCAGCACCGCGCGCGCCCCTTGCCGCCGGCGCCGGCATAGCCGAAGCCGGGATCGAAGAAGCCGGCATAATGCACGCGGAATTCGCCGACCAGCGGATCGAACGGCACCATCTCGGCGGCGTAATCGGGCGGCACCTGCACCGCTTCCTTGGAAGCGAGGATGTAGAACTCGTTGGGATCGAGGATCAGGCTCTTGTCGGGCCGCGCCTGCATCGGCTCCCAGAAATCGAGCACCGCGTAGCCGCCGCGCCGTTCCACGTCGATCAAGCCGGTATGGCGCTTGGCGCGATAGCCGACCAAGCCGCCCGGCCCCAAGCCCGACAGATCGACACCGACAGCGACGCCCTCGCTGACATCGGCGTCGTCGGCATCCACCAGCCGCTCGCGCGCATGCAG
Source organism: uncultured Alphaproteobacteria bacterium (assembly GCA_963756805.1). GTDB lineage: Bacteria > Pseudomonadota > Alphaproteobacteria > Rhizobiales > Xanthobacteraceae > Pseudolabrys. The sequence continues at coordinate 137,156 of CAVWPH010000005.1, read as the reverse complement.
CTCGCGCAGCGCATCGCCGCCGAGCAACGCATGGCCGCGGCGGAAGCGGATTTGCGAGAGCCTGGAGCCCTCGCGCACCAGCACCGGGAAAGTGCGCGGCGAAATCTCGGCGTAAAGCGGGCCGTGATAGCCGGGCTCGACCCGGTCGAAGCCGCGCAGCTCATCGGCGATGACGCGGGTGAACACATCGAGCCGTCCGGTCGAGCTTTTCGGATTGGCGGCGGCGGAAATGTCGTCAGGCAGCGCCAGGCTTTCCAACAGCGGCACGATATAGACGCAACCGGTTTCCAGCACGGCGCCGTCGGTCAGCGCGAATTCATGCAGCTTCAATTCGTCGATGCGCCGGGCGACCGTGGTCGAGCCGGGCAGGAAACTCGCGCGCACCCTGTAGGCGACTTCGCCCAGACGCAGATCGAGGCTCGCCGGCTGGATCTGGTCGGGCACGAAGTCGGTCGCGGGCAAAATCCCGCCGTCGCGAGCCAGCCGCGCGATCATGCTGTCGGGCAGGATGCCCTTGTCTTCGACGGCGAGGGAAAGCGGCACGGCGTACCTTTTTGATTTGGCGCGCCGATCTAACCCGATGGGCGCCTTGACGGGAAGCCGTGCTTGCCGCTACAAACAGGTTAATCCCGTGGTCATTTGAGCCGGCCGGCTTGCAGCCACGTAAAATAAATCGCTAAAAGGCCGGGGACGCGTGTGCCCGGCCGAGAATTTTTCTCCGGCCGGTTTTTTGTTGGCCACGAATGTGGCCGCAAGGAGAGCCACATGCCCGCGTCGACCAAGAAGTCCTACCGCCCCGAAACCCAGCTGGTTCATGCCGGCACGTTGCGCTCGCAGTTCGGCGAGACGTCGGAGGCGCTGTTCCTCACCCAAGGCTATGTCTATCCGAGCGCCGAGGAGTGCGAGGCGCGCTTCTCCGGCAAGGCGCCGGGTTACGTCTATTCGCGCTATTCCAACCCGACCATGACCATGTTCGAGCAGCGCATGGCCGCGCTCGAAGGCGCCGAGGCCGCGCGCTCGACCGCCACCGGCATGGCGGCCGTCACCACCGCGCTGATGGGGCTGGTGAAAGCCGGCGATCACGTGGTCGCGGCCAAGGCGCTGTTCGGTTCCTGCCGCTGGGTGATCGAGGAATGGCTGCCGCGCTTCGGCGTCACCACGACGCTGGTCAACGGCACCGATTTGTCGGCCTGGAAGAAGGCGATGCAGAAAAACACCAAGGCGTGTTTTCTGGAGTTGCCGACCAATCCGACGCTGGAAGTGATCGACATCGCCGCGGTCGCCGACATCGCCCACAACGCCGGCGCCCAGCTGGTGGTGGACAATGTGTTCGCCACGCCGCTCTACCAGAGCCCGCTCAAGCTCGGCGCCGACTGTGTGGTCTATTCCGCGACCAAGCACATCGACGGCCAAGGCCGCGTGCTCGGCGGCATCATTCTGGCATCCGGAAAAATTCATCATGGACCACGTCCACCAGGTCATCCGCCAGACCGGGCCGTCGCTGTCGCCGTTCAATGCCTGGGTCTTGCTCAAAGGCCTGGAGACGCTGTCGGTGCGGGTCGAACGCCAGACCGCGACGGCGGGCGCCGTGTCAGCTGCGCTCGACGGTCACAAGAAGATCAGCCGGCTGATCTATCCCGGACGCAAGGACCATCCGCAGGCCGACGTGATCGCCAAACAGATGAAGGCCGGCTCGACGCTTGTTGCGTTCGAGATCAAAGGCGGCAAGGAGGGCGCCTTCCGCTTCCTCAACGCGTTGCAGCTCATCGCCATCACCAACAATCTCGGCGACGCCAAGAGCCTGATCACGCATCCGACCACGACCACGCATCAACGCTTGACGCCCGCGCAACGCGCCGAACTCGGCATCGGCGACGGGCTGGTGCGCTTCTCAGCCGGGCTCGAACACCCCGACGACCTGATCGAGGATCTGCTGACCGCGCTGGATAAAGTTTAGAGGGACTAGTCCGCGAACGACGTGGCGGACGCCGACACGACCGGACGCTGGGCGGCTTCGGCGATAGCAACGCCGAGCCCCTTGGCCAAGCAGGCATAGCTCCAGTCGTTCATGTGCAGGCCGTCGGCCGACACGAAGGTCTCGAACTTCATGTGATCCTGATCGTACCAGCGCTTCATGACATCGAAGCGGTGGAACAGATCGACGTCTTCCTGCTTGGCGGTCATCGAGATCAACTCGACCATCTGCCCGGCTTCCGGCTTGCTGATCACCTTGGGCGCGAATTGCGGATCGATCAGCACGACGTCGGCGCCAATGGCGCGGATCTTGGCGAGACCGGCGCGGATGCCGGCGCCATGGTCGGTGACCGGATGATCGCGGAGGACCGAATTGGTGCCGAGCTGCCACAACACCAGGTCGGGCTTTTGCGCCACCACCGCGGTGTCGAAACGCTTGAGCATGTCGCCGATTTCCTCGCCGCCAACGCCGCGGTTGATCACGGTGATCGTGCGGCCGGGAAAATGCTGATTGAGTTCGACGGCGAGCCGGCTCGGATAATTCGCGGCCGGTGAAGAGGCGCCCGCGCCTGCGGTCGACGAGGAACCGATGGCGACGATGGTGATCGGTCCACCCGCTGCGAGCTTGTGCGCCAAGCGGTTGAGCGGACTGTTGAGGCGGACCAGATCGAGCGGGGTTGTGCAGACGGGCTTGGTGTCCGCTGCACGGGCGGCCATCGGGGAACCGAGCGCGACGATGAAAGCTGCGGCGGCGAGCGGCGTCGCCCGGCAGACAAATCCAATACGCGGCAAGATAGTCCCCCTAGAACCCCGGCTACCGGCCGCCTCGGATTGGCGGTCCGCTTGGCTTGGCCGCCTCGATGACGAGATCGGCCAGCAGTCGTCCAATACAGTCATGAACACCTTCGGCTATATCTAGTTTATTCTTGGCCGCTGTCAAATCGAAGGTACCCAAATCCGACCAAGTCTTCATGACATTAAATCGGTCAAACACCGGCACTTCTTGCTGCACTGCAACCCAACGCATGTTTTCTACGTAAGTCCCCAGCGCGATCATTGATTCCGTGCGTGGACTATATTGGGAATTGACCAAAACAACGTCAGCGCCCGCGGATCGGGCAGTATTTATACCTTTGTCGAGCGCCGCACTGAATTGATCTGGATCAACGGACAGCATGGCGTCCACGGTTCCGGTTTGCCAGATGACCAGCGCCGGTTTGGCATCCTTCAATGCGGCGGGAAGCGTTTGCAGCATGTCGCCGGCGGTGCGGCGGGCCTTCACGTCGGCGATGACGTTGACCGTTACACCCGGCAGCCTCTCGCCCAGCGCGTTTTGCAGGCGGGCCGGATAGGCGAGCTTCACGCCGTTCGGCCCCGGCAGAACCGAGGAACCGGCGCCCACCACCAGGATATTGAGGCGTTTGGCGGCAATCGCGCGGGTAACGTTTTCCAAGCGGAATTCGTTTTCGACCTGGTACTGGGCCACCAGACAAGCGGCTGGATGCTCGGCCCAAGCCGGTGCAACGCAAACCGGCGCGGCCAGTATCAGCCACGCAAGCAACCATGCGCCAAGCCGTCTCATACCTCGCCCCCAGCAAGACCGGGCTTCGCCGCTGGCGGTCGCGGCCCAGGTCCCCGACGTTCCAGCGACTTGTACCACGAAACCAAGGCCGCCACGCCGACCATAATCGCAATACCCAAAGCGCTGACGGCGATCTGCATAAGCACCCGATTTGACACTTCGGTGAACACGAAATGCCCGGCAAAGGACAAGAACACGCCGAGACAGAAGGTCTCCAGCGAATGCTGCCCGCACAAAATCGCCGGCCAGAACACCGGCAATTTCAACGCCGGCCAATCGCGCGGAATAAGCCAGACCGTGACCACTGCCAGCGACAGGAAGTGAAGAATGCGCAGCACGTCGAGATTGGTCTTGTCGATCGGATAGATCACCTCGCCGACGATGGCCGGCACAAAGGCGCCGATCCGCGGGAAATACCAGCTCATCGCGATCGAGAAGGCGAACACCAGATAGGCCAGCGCCAGCGCCAGCGTCACCCGCGAATTGACCCAGCGCGATAAACGTTGCGCGCCGCCAAGCGCGCACCAGGCGCCGAACACGAACAGCAACTGCCAGGCAAAAGGATTGAACAGCCACACGCCCTTAGGATAGGCGGCGAGATTCCAATCGAATTGCCACATCAAGGCATAGAGCACCGCCGACGCCGCCAGTCCGAGCGAAGGACTTTTCAGCAGCAGCCACAAGATGGGCGAAAAACCGGCGAGCAGCACGATATAGAGCGGCAGCACGTCCATATTGACCGGCTTGAACTTCAGCGCCAGCGCCTGGAGGATGGTGATGTCCGGATTGCGCAGGAAATTGAGGACGCCCATTTCCTCGGTGTAGAGCGGATTGTCGAAATGGTTCGCCACATAGGCGATCTCGGCGAGATAGATCGCGAACAGGAATACATGCGCCACGTAGATCTGCCAGGCGCGCTTGAGCACGCGCGCGCTCGACACGATGAAGCCGTGTTCGCGCATCGAGCGGCCATAGACGAAGGCGGCGGTATAGCCGGAGATGAAGACGAAGATTTCGGTGGCGTCGGAAAAGCCGTAATTACGGATGGTGATCCAGCTCACCGCGTTGGACGGAATGTGGTCGAGGAAAATCAGCCAGAGCGCGAGCCCGCGAAACAGGTCCAGCCGCAAATCGCGTTCGGTCGAAACCGGGGCCATGAACGGCTTTTCTTTCGTGCGGTCTTTCGGCCATAATCCCGGAGCAAGGAAAAATGGCAAGCCCACCACAGCGTAAACTCTACGGCATATAGATGTACCGGGCCGTAACCCGCAAGATCGAGGTCACGGTGACGCCCCGCTTTGTTTCGGAGCGGTCGTCGCCGAATAACGGCTATTTTTTCTGGGCCTATACCATCGATATCGCGAATCTTGGGCCTGAAACGGTACAGCTCAAGACCCGCCATTGGCGCATCACCGACGCGCTCGGGCGCCTGCAAGAGGTCAAGGGGCCGGGCGTGGTCGGCGAGGAGCCGGTCCTCAAGCCCGGCGAGTTGTTCGAATACACCAGCGGCGTTCCGTTGCCGACACCGTCCGGCTTCATGACCGGCAGCTACGGCATGGTGACCACGGCCGGCGAGCATTTCGACATCGAGGTGCCGGCGTTTTCGCTGGATTCGTCATACGCCGAGCGCACGATCAATTAAATATCGCGCGCTAAGGCAAACACCCTTTGAAGCGGTCGAGCGCGCCGCGCGGCAGCACCGCCATGACCGCACCGGGCGCGGCAAAATTCTGCAATTGCACCACGCGCGCTTCCGGCATCGCCACGCAGCCGGCGGTGGCTTCGCCAGGCGCGTCCCATATGTGAATGAAAATGCACGAGCCTAAGGGCTTCGAATAATTCGACGGGTAATCGATGAACAGGCCGTGGCGGTATCCCGGAAAATTACTCATGCGCTCGCCGGTCACGTGCCGCCCGGCGCGCGCGATGGTCGTGATGGTGTTGTAGGCAGGCGATTTCACGTCATCGACGCAAAAGGTCTCGCCGGCTTTGATCCGCACATAGTGCGGCAGCTTGGAGGCCCCGAATCCGAACGAGGCACCGATGCGGTAGACACCGGCCGGCGTGCGCCAATCGCGCTCGTGCTTGAGCGGTTCTCGCCCGCGCGCGAGCTGCGTGAAGCCCGCGCCCCAGGCCATGCCGTATTCGCCCAGCCGCACCGCTTGCGCCGCGCCCAATGGCCGCCAGGGCGCAGTCCGGCTGTCGCGGCTGTAGAGCGTGAGCTTGGCCGCGCTGGTTTGCATATTGCCGGCAACGACCAAAGCCAGGCGCGTTGCGCCGTCGAGCACGGCCGGGCAATTCTGCGCTTGCGCTGCCTGCGGCGCGATCAGCACGACGAGAGCCAACAACATCGCGCGCATCATGCGCCGCCCTCAGTTCGACTTGGCCTCGACATCGCCGGGCGCGAACACATAATTCGCACTGCAGAATTCGCAGGTCACCGAAATCTTGCCGTCCTCGACCATGTGGTCGCGGTCGTCCTGCGAAAAGCTCTTGAGCATGGCTTCGACGCCGTCACGCGAGCACGAACACTCCGCGCGCAAGGGCGCGGCGCGGAACACGCGCACGCCGGGTTCATGGAATAGCCGGTAGACCAGCCGCTCGCTTGAGAGCGCCGGATCGATCAACTCGATGTCCTCGACGGTCGACACAAGCGCGCGGCCTTCCACCCAGGCGTCGTCTTCCTCCACCACATGCGGCGTGGTGCCTTCCGGCGCATCGCCGGGATCGAGATCGGCGACGCGCGCGCGCTCGGGCGACTTGGGCAGGAACTGCAACAGAATCCCGCCGGCGCGCCAGCGATGGCTGGCGCCGCCTTTTTCCGCGCGCAGTTCCTCGGCCACCGCGAGGCGCACTTGCGTCGGGATCTGCTCGGAGCGGCGGAAATATTCATGCGCGGCGTCTTCCAGCGAGCCGCCTTCGAGCGCCACCAGCCCCTGATAGCGGCTGGTGTCCGGGCCCTGGTCGATGGTCATGGCGAGATGGCCCTTGCCGAGCAGGCTGCCTGCGCTCGCTTTGTTGTCGGCGATCGCCGCCGCCACGCGGTCTTTGTCGAAACGCGCGCAGCCGCGCACTTTGCCCGGCGCGGTGAAATCCACCACCAGCATGCGCACCGGACCGTCGGTCTGCGTCTGCAAGATAAAGCGGCCGTCGATCTTCAAGGCCGAGCCGAGCATGACGGTGAGCACCAGCGCCTCGCCCAAAAGCTTGGCGACCGGCGCCGGATAATCGTGCCGCGTCAATATCTCGTCGACCACGGGGCCGAGCCGCACCACGCGGCCGCGCAAATCGAGCGCCGCCACTTCGAACGGCGTCACGATGTCATCGGTAGGCTGCGCCGAGGGCGCGCGGGTGGGGATTTCGATGCGCGATTCACTCATGGAAGGTTCGGTCATTCGCCCTATGTAGCGTTCATCGCCCGGAATGCGAGCCCCGCCGCGCTCAGCCGCCGAATGACGGGACTGCTATGCGTCCGCGTGCAGGCACCAGGCCAGCAGGCCTTTTTGGGCGTGCAGCCGGTTTTCCGCCTCGTCGAAGACCACCGACTGCGGCCCGTCGATCACCTCGTCGGTGACCTCCTGGCCGCGATGCGCCGGCAGGCAGTGCATGAATATCGCGTCGGGCTTGGCTTTCGACATCAGCCGGGCGTTGACCTGGTAGCGCTTGAGCACGTTGTGGCGCAGCTTGCCGTCGCGGTCGCCCATCGAGACCCAGGTGTCGGTGACCACGCAGTCGGCGTTCTTGACCGCGGCGTCGGGATCGTCGCCGATCTTGACGTCGGCGCCCGACGACTTCACCCAGTCCATCAGCCATTTCTTCGGCTTGAGTTCGGCCGGGGTCGCGACCCTGAGCTGAAACTCAAAGCGCTCGGCCGCGTGCATCCACGACGCCAATACGTTGTTGGAATCACCGGTCCAGGCCACGGTGCGGCCGCGGATCGAGCCGCGCTTCTCCTCGAATGTCATCACGTCGGCCAGCACCTGGCAGGGATGCGAGCGGCGCGTGAGCCCGTTGATCACCGGCACGGTGGCGTTGCGCGCGATCTCGACCACCGCCTCGTGATCGAGGCTGCGGATGACGATGGCATCGACGTAGCGCGAGAGCACGCGCGCGGTGTCGGCCAGCGTTTCGCCGCGGCCGAGCTGCATTTCCTGGGCGGTGAGCAGGATCGCCTCGCCGCCGAGCTGGCGCATGCCGACATCGAACGACACGCGCGTGCGGGTCGAGGGCTTGTCGAAAATCATCGCCAGCGTCTTGCCGGCGAGCAGCGAGCTGAGAACCCCGCGCTTGCGCTCGGCCTTCATGGCGCGGCTGTTGTCGATCATGCCCGCAAGCGTCGGCTTGGGGATGTCGGTCAGATCGAGGAAGTGCCGCACGCCGTTGCCGGTCATGACGCCGCCTCTTTCTTGGGCGCGCGCGCATGTGTTTTCTCAAGCGCTATGCAAGCCCGATCGATGCGCGCCACCGCCTCGGCGATCTCGTTTTCGCCAATGATCAGCGGCGGCAGCAGCCGCACGACATTTTCGCCGGCGCCGACCGTGATCATCTTCTCGTTGCGCAGCTCGTCGACCATTTCGGAGGCCGGCGGCACCATGCGCAAGCCGATCAGCAGGCCTTCGCCGCGCACTTCGGCGATCACCGAAGCGTGGCGGTCCTTGATCTCGGCCAGCCGCTGTTTCAACAGCAAACCGTTTTGCCGCACGCGTTCGAGAAAACCCTTGGCCGTCACCACGTCGAGCACGGCATTGGCAACCGCCATGGCCAGCGGATTGCCGCCGAAGGTCGAGCCGTGAGTGCCGGCGGTCATGCCTTTGGACGCTTCCGCCGTCGCCAGACAGGCGCCGACCGGAAAGCCGCCGGCCAATGCCTTGGCCAGACACATGATGTCGGGGGTCACGCCGGTGTGCTCATAGGCGAACATGTCGCCGGTGCGGCCGATGCCGGTCTGGATCTCGTCGAAGATCAGCAGCAGGCCGTTGTCGTCGCACAACTTACGCAGCGCGCGCAGGAATGTGTGCGGCACCACGCGCACGCCGCCCTCGCCCATGACCGGCTCGATCATGATGCCGGCGGTTGCCGGACCGATGGCCTTCTTGGTCGCGTCCAGATCGGCGAACGGCACCTGGTCGAAACCCTCGACCGGCGGTCCGAAGCCTTCGAGATATTTCTTGTTGCCGGTCGCGGCGATGGCGGCCAGCGTGCGGCCGTGAAAGGCGCCTTCGAAGGTGACGATGCGGAACCGCTCCGGCTTGCCAGAGGCCGACTGATATTTGCGCGTCATCTTGATCGCGCATTCGATCGCCTCGGCGCCGGAATTCTGGAAGAACACGGTTTCCGCGAAACTCAGCGCGCACAGCCGGTCGGCCAGCTTTTCGCTTTCCGGAATGCGATAGAGGTTGGAGACGTGCCAGAGCTTTTCGGCCTGCGCGGTCAGCGCCGCGACCAGCTTCGGGTTGGCGTGGCCAAGCGCATTGACGGCGACGCCGGAGGTGAAATCGAGATAGCGGTCGCCCTCAGCCGTGAACAGCCACGCGCCCTCGCCCCGCTCGAAAGCGAGGTCGACGCGCGTATAAGTTGGCAATAGATGCGAGTTCACAGCCTGGTTCTTTCATCGCGTAATTTGCCGAAATAAAATGTGCCGCCTCGCCGGGCGGCACTTATTTCATTCTATTGCCGGGCCTTGCCCTGTCAACAAGTGGCGTCCCGATACCTCTTTCCGGCGCATGGCCTTGTCCGAAAACCGGTTTCCACTTTTCGGGGCCATGCGTCCCTAACTCATTTATGCCGCAAGCCGCGATTCTATTGGAAAACTGTTGGAAGTTGGGAGCAAAGCGTTGCAAAGGCTTGCGGGGGAGTTACTCCATATTGTAGCGTTTCTTCCAGTCAGTACGACATCTCGTACGGCGGTGGGATTTCTAGTTCATTCCTGAAGCGTATGCGTCAGGCGCCCTGAAACGGCGCCCTACGACAGGGTTGGATTCCGCCCAAAGCATTGAATGCTGAGGAGAAAGCCCGATGAGCTGGACTGATGAAAGGGTCGCACTCCTGACCAAACTGTGGGCGGACGGGCTTTCCGCCAGCCAGATCGCGGCCGAGCTCGGCGGCATCACCCGCAATGCGGTGATCGGCAAAGTGCACCGGCTGGGCCTGTCGGGCCGGGCCAAAAGCCCCTCCTCGTCCTCGCCCAGGCCGCGCAAGGCCCGCTCGTCCGGCATGATGCGGGTGTCGCGGCCCTCGATGCGCGGCAATACCGCGCTCGCCTATGATTATGACCTGGAGCCGGAGCCCGAGCAGCTCGATATCCCGGTCGAGCAGCGCAAGAGCCTGCTGGAGCTGACCGAAAAGACCTGCCACTGGCCGGTCGGCGACCCCGGCAGCACGGAATTCTATTTCTGCGGCGGCGAGACCGCGAACGACCTGCCTTATTGCAGCTACCACTCGCGGGTGGCCTATCAGCCGGCCTCGCGACCGCCGGCGCGACAAGCGGCCGTTTCGAAACTGATCCGAGCGCCAATTCTTTGAGTTGCGATGGCCGGGCTTTGCCCGGCCATTTCGTTTATCCGCTCGCCCGCCCGAAGCGGTCGTCGAAGGCATAGCCGGCGCCGCGCACGGTGCGGATCGGATCGGGCTCCGGGCCGCGGTTGACGGCTTTGCGCAGGCGCCCGACATGCACGTCGACCGTGCGCTCGTCGATATAGATTTCGCTGCCCCAGACGCCGTCGAGCAATTGCTGGCGCGAGAACACCCGGCCCGGGCGCTCCATCAGGAATTCCAGCAGGCGATATTCGGTCGGGCCCAGTTCGATGGCGCGGCCGCCGCGCGTGACGCGTTTCTTTTCGCGGTCGAGCTCGATGTCGCCGATGGTCAGCACGGTCGCGACCCGGTCCGGATTGGCGCGGCGCAGCAGCGCGCGCACGCGCGCCAGCAATTCCGGCACCGAGAACGGCTTGACGATGTAATCGTCGGCGCCGGTGGCAAGCCCGCGCACCTTTTCGCTCTCCTCGCCGCGGGCGGTGAGCATGATGATCGGCAATGCTCTCGTCTCAGGACGCGCGCGCAAGCGCCGGCACAATTCGATGCCGGACAGGCCCGGCAGCATCCAATCGAGCACCACCAGATCGGGCGTCGATTCCTTGAGCTTGGTATCGGCGTCGTCGCCGCGCGCCGAGGTGTCGACCTCGTAGCCCTCGGCTTCAAGGTTGTAGCGCAGCAGCATGGTGAGCGGCTCTTCGTCCTCAACGATCAGGATGCGCGCGCTCATTGGTTGTTTCCCTGGCGCTACCTGTCGCCGGCGGTGCGCAGGGTGGCGAGCGTGGTGGTGTCGCCCTTCGGGCGCGGGTCGGCGATCGGCCGGCCTTCGATCACGTAATGCACGGTCTCGGCGATGTTGGTGGCGTGGTCGCCCATGCGCTCGATGTTCTTGGCGCAGAACATCAAGTGGATGCAGAACGTGATGTTGCGCGGGTCTTCCATCATATAAGTGAGCAGTTCGCGGAACACCGAGGTACAGACCGCGTCGATCTCCTCGTCACCGCGCCACACCGCCATCGCCTTGGTGATGTCGCGCCTGGCATAGGCATCGAGCACCGCCTTCAATTGGCCGAGCACCAGATCGGTCATGTGCTCGACGCCGCGAATGAGCTTGGGCGGCGGGAATTCGCCATTGAGCGCGATCACGCGCTTGGCGATGTTCTTGGCGAGGTCGCCGATGCGCTCGAGATCGTTGGCCAGCCGCAACGCGCCGACGATCTCGCGCAAGTCCACCGCCATCGGCTGACGGCGGGCAATGGTGAGCACCGACTTTTCCTCGATCTCGCGTTGCAGCGTGTCGATATTGGCGTCGGCCTGTGTGATGCGCTGCGCCAGCGCGCTGTCGCGCTTGGCCAGCGCATCGACCGCATCGGCGATCTGCTTTTCGGCGAGGCCGCCCATTTCGGCGACCATGCGAGAGAGGTCTTGCAGGTCGCCGTCGAAGGCCTTGGCTGTGTGTTCGGTCATTATCGTTGTCCTTGGCTCCGGAGTTCCGACTGATGCGCCTAACCGAAGCGTCCGGTGATGTAGTCTTGCGTGCGGCGGTCGTCCGGGGTGGTGAAAATCTTGGTGGTGTCGCCGAATTCGACCAGTTCGCCGAGATACATGAAGGCGGTGAAGTCGGACACGCGCGCCGCCTGCTGCATGTTGTGGGTGACGATGACGATGGTGTAATCGTTCTTGAGTTCGTCGATCAGCTCCTCGATCTTGGCGGTGGAGATCGGGTCGAGCGCCGAACACGGCTCGTCGAGCAAAATGACCTCCGGGCGCACCGCCACCGTGCGCGCGATACATAATCTTTGCTGCTGACCGCCGGAGAGCGAGAGCCCGTTGGCGCCGAGCTTGTCCTTGACCTCGTCCCAGAGCGCTGCGCGCTGCAGGCAGTTGCGCACCCGGTCTTCCAGCTCCGACTTCGGCAGCCGCTCGTAGAGCCTGATGCCGAAGGCGATGTTTTCGAAAATCGTCATCGGGAACGGCGTCGGCTTCTGGAACACCATGCCGACTTTGGCGCGCAGCAGATTGAGATCCTGCGTGGGCGACAGAATGTCGTCGTTGTCGAGCCGCACTTCGCCGGTGGCGCGCTGGTTGGGATAGAGATCGTACATGCGGTTGAGCACGCGCAGCAGCGTGGACTTGCCGCAGCCGGACGGGCCGATGAAGGCGGTCACCTTGCCCTGGTAGAGCGTGACATTGATCGCCTTGAGCGCGCGGTTGCTGCCGTAGAAAAAATCAAGATTTCGGACGGTAACTTTTTCCCGCAAATCCTGGCTGCTGTCGGCCGTATGGGCGACGGCCGGAACGGTCATGGTGGCTGATGCATGACTCATGAGCTTTTTCTCTGTGCCGTAAGAAGACGGGCGATGATGCTGAGCGCGAGCACCGCCAATGTGATGATCAAGGCCCCGGTCCAGGCCAATTGCTGCCAGTCTTTGTAGGGGCTGAGCGCGAACTGGAAGATGACGATCGGCAGACTGGAGACCGGCTGATTGAAATTGGTGCTCCAGAATTGGTTATTGAGCGAGGTGAATAACAGGGGCGCGGTCTCGCCGGATATGCGCGCCACCGCCAGCAGCACGCCGGTGATCATGCCGGCGCGCGCGGCGCGGTAGGCGATCTTGCTGATCATCAACGCGCGCGGCAGGCCGATCGAGGCCGCCGCCTCGCGCAGCGTATCGGGCACCAGCGTGAGCATGTCCTCGGTGGTGCGCACCACCACCGGCACCACGATCACCGCCAGCGCGACGGCGCCGGCCCAGCCGGAGAAATGGCCCATAGGCGCAACCATGATCTCGTAGACGAACAGACCGACCACGATCGAAGGCGCGCTCAGCAAAATGTCGTTGATGAAGCGCACCACGCTAGTGAGTTTGTCGTAGCGGCCATATTCGGCCATGTAGGTGCCGGCCAGAATGCCGAGCGGGGTGCCGATCAGCACGGCCAGGATCGTGAGCACAAGGCTGCCGACAATCGGATTGAGCAGCCCGCCGGCCGAACCAGGCGGCGGCGTCATTTGCGTGAACACCGCGAGATTGAGCCCGCTGAAGCCTTTCCAGAACAGCACCGCCAGAACGAGAACCAGCCAGGTCAGGCCGAACGCGGTCGCGGCATAGGCCAGCGCCATGGTGATGACGTTGCGGCGGCGGCGGCGCGAATAAAGCGACGTGTTGAAGGGGATCGCGTTCATGCTCATACCCCCGCCCGCGCGTTGAGCCGCATCAACAGGATGCGCGCAATCGACAGCACGATGAAGGTGATGACAAACAAAATGAGACCGAGCGCAATCAGCGCCGAAGTGTAGAGGTCGCCGACCGCCTCGGTGAATTCATTGGCGATGGTCGCCGAAATCGTGGTGCCGGGCGCCAGGATCGACGATGAAATGCGGTGCGCATTACCGATCACAAAGGTCACCGCCATGGTCTCGCCGAGCGCGCGGCCTAGACCGAGCATGACGCCGCCGATCACGCCGACGCGCGTATAGGGCAGCACCACGAAGCGCGCCACTTCCCAGGTGGTGCAACCCAGTCCGTAGGCCGCCTCCTTGAGCACCGGCGGCACCGCGTCGAACACGTCGCGCGAGATGGCGGTGATGAAAGGCAGCACCATGATGGCGAGGATCAATCCCGCCGTCATTATGCCGATGCCGTAAGGCGGGCCCTCGAACAAATTCGATAGCACCGGGATCGGCCCGAACACCGTGATCAAAGCCGGCTGCACGTATTGCTGCAAAAACGGCGCGAACACGAACAGGCCCCAGATGCCGTAAATGATGGAAGGAATGCCGGCGAGCAATTCGATGGCGATGCCGATCGGACGGCGCAGCCACATCGGGCATAGCTCTGTCAGGAACAAAGCTATGAACAGGCCGACCGGCACCGCGATCAGCATGGCGATCAGCGAGGTAACGACGGTGCCGTAAATGGGCGCCGCGGCGCCGAATTTCTCGGTCACCGGGTTCCATACTTCTTCGTACAGAAAGGGAAAGCCGAAGGCGCGCAACGCCGGCAAGGAGCCGAGGACCAGCGAGACGATGATACCGCCGAGGATGATGAGGACGGCGATGGCGGCGCTGCGGGTGAGATAGCGGAATCCTAAGTCGCGCAGCCGCAGGCGCTGGAGAATCTTGCTTCGGTCCAGCTGGCGCGTGGCCATGGCAGCCCCGCCCTGCAACGCAACGTCAACCACGGGTCGCCTCCCGGCGGGTTGCTGCATAAGGCTCTCCCTTGGGCTCAAACTCGCGTCCGGGAGAACCACTCAAGCGGCCCGAAGGCCGCAATACAAGCCGCCCTGTGAGCGGCGGTGGACAAGGAAAGGGCGCCGGTTCAAGCGGCGCCCTTTCCGGTCGTCAACAAATCACATCGAAGCCGCGTAAACCGGCTTGCCGCTGGAGTCCTTGACGTCGCTCTTCCAGTAAGCCTCGACGTCCTTCACCACGTTGGCGGGCATCGGCACGTAGTCGAGGCTTTCGGCCATCTTGCCGCCGTTGTGATAGGCCCAGTCGAAGAACTTGAGCGCTTCGGCGGTGGCGACCGGATCGGACGGCTGCTTGTAGACCAGGATCCAGGTCGCGGCGGTCATCGGCCATGATGCGGCGCCGGGCTGGTTGGCGAGGATGACGCCATAGCCGGGCTGCGACTTCCAGTCGGCGTTGGCGGCGGCGGCCTGGAACGCGGCCGAGGTCGGCGACACGGTCTTGCCGGCCTTGTTGATCATCTTGGTGAAGGTCAGCTTGTTCTGCAGGGCGTAAGCATACTCGACATAACCGATCGAGCCCTTGGTCTGACCGACGTTATTGGCGACGCCTTCGTTACCCTTGGCGCCGATGCCGACCGGCCACTGCACCGAGGTCGAGTGACCGACCTTCGACTTCCAATCGCCGCTCACGTCTTCCAGATAATAGGTGAAGTTGAAGGTGGTGCCGGAGCCGTCCGAACGATGCACGACGGCGATCGCCTGATGCGGCAGCTTGGCACTACGGGTTGAGCTTCTTGAGGATGGGGTCGTCCCACATCTTGATATCGCCCATGAACAACTTGGCGAGCGTGGGGCCGTCGATGGTGAGCTCACCCGGCTTGATGCCTTCGAGATTCACGACCGGCACGATGCCGCCCATGACCATCGGGAATTGCGCCAGCCCGATCGAGTCGAGGTCCTTGCCCGGAAGCGGCGCGTCGGAGGCGCCGAAGGTGACGGTCTTGGCCTTGATCTGCTTGATGCCGCCGCCGGAACCGATCGACTGATAGTTCAGTCCGTTACCGGTTTCCTTTTTGTAGGCGTCGGCCCATTTGGCGTAGATCGGATAGGGGAAGGTGGCGCCGGCGCCGGAAATGTCGGCGGCGTTGGCGGGGACAAAAGCAGCGGCGGCGATAAAGCCGGCGGCGGCTAATGAGGTCCAATGTTTCACGGGGTCTCTCCATGTTGGCGGCCAAAGGCTTCCGCGGGGCAAGCAGCCCGTGGGGTCGTTGCGCCTTCGCGCCCTCGGGGAAGGGCGGCCGCTGTTGCTTTAAAACGCACTCCAAAGCTGAACTTCGGACGGGTTTTTATTGGCGTTTGCGCGAAGTTTTCCGAAGCCGAGGTCAGCGATATGCGTCGCATGTCACCGTTCTATAAACGTTAGGTGACACCCGCATGACAACTTAAGCCGATGATCTAAATGATTATTCGGCCGCGGCGGAGGAATCGCCGGTGCGTAACGGCAGATGCATGGTGAACATCGCGCCCTCGCCCGGCGTGCTTTCGATCGAAAGCCTGCCGCCATGCCGGTTGAGTACGTGCTTGACCAGCGCCAGCCCCAGCCCGGTACCGCCTTGCGCGCGGCTATCGGCGACATCGACACGGTAAAAGCGCTCGGTCAGCCGCGGCAGATGTTCCGGTGCGATGCCGGGACCGTAGTCGCGCACGCCTAAGCGCGCTTCCGGCGAGCCGGCGCGGGTCTGTGCCGCGCGTGAGCGTGATATCCACCCGCTTGCCGGCGGCGCCGTATTTGAGCGCGTTCTCCACCAGATTTTCCAGCGCGCGGATCAATTCGTCGCGGTCGCCGAGCACCGCCACGGCATCGGTCGGAACTGCAACCTTGATCGCCACGTCGCGGTCACGTGCCAACGTCTGCAAGCCGTCGGCGACCTGGCGCACGATCGGCGCCAGATCCGTCGGCGTGTTGGGCTGCAGATGGGCGTTGAGCTCGATGCGCGAGAGCGACAACAAATCGTCGATCAGGCGCGCCATGCGGGTGGCCTGGCCCTGCATGATGGCGAGAAATTTGGCGCGCGCGCCGGCGTCCTCCTTGGCGGTGCCCTGCAAGGTCTCGATGAAGCCGAGCAGGGCTGCGAGCGGCGTGCGCAACTCGTGGCTGGCATTGGCGATGAAGTCGGCACGCATTTCCTCCACGCGGCGCAGCGGCGTGAGATCGTTGAACGTCATCAGCAGAATGTCGGTTGGACCCTCGGCGCCCGGCAGCTTGACCGGCGTCACGAAAGTCTCGAACCAGCGGTCGAGCGGCACGCGCTCGAAGAATTCCACCCGTTGCGGAGCGCGGCTGGAGCTGGCGCGGCGGATCGCGTCCACCAGTTCGGGCATGCGCAAGGTGATCAGGGCCGGCTCGCCGCGCCGCAGCGCCGGCGCGATTGAGCCGGCCGGCTCGTTGAAAGCGATCACGCGGCCGGCGCGGTCGAGTACGATCGCTGGGTTCGGCAAGCCGCCGATCAGCGCCTCGATCAGCGGGCTTTGCGGCAAGTCCGCGCCGCGCGCGCTCGGCGCGGCGAGACCGATACCAGGATCCGCGCCGAGGCGGCCGAGCAGCGCAAGCCAGGCTTCGCGCAAGCGGCTCGGCCGGGCCGCGCGCCGGGGCACCTGGACGCTGTTGTCGTCGCTCGCCATGGTCAGTTGGCGTCGGTCTTTTTCCGCTTCGGCTCGATCGCTGCGTCAATCTCGCTGCGCAACGGTGCGGAGGCCGACACGCGCTCCAGCTCCGCCTTAGTTTGCGCCCCGCGCATGTTGAGCACAATCTCGCGCACGCCCAAAATGGCGAGCGCCACGATGAACGGCGCGATGTAATAAAGCAGCCGGAACAGCAGCAAGCCGGCCACGATGTCTTCCTTCTCGAACTGCCATAAGGCCACCAGCATGGCGGCGTCGAACACGCCGAGACCGCCGGGCGCGTGGCTGGCGAATCCGAGCAAGGTCGCCGAGACGAACACCACCGTCAGCGTGACAAAGCCGATATGCGGATCGGACGGCAGCAGCATGTACATGGCGAGGGTGCAGCAGCCGAGATCGAGGATGCCGATGCCGATCTGCAGCAGCGTGGACGGCCCCGACGGCAGCTGCACTTCCCATTCGCGCAAGCCGATCGAGCGCTGCGCGCTCCAGACCCAGCCGACATAGGACACCAACACGCACAGAATGGTGACAGCGATGGTGCGGTTGAGCCAATGCGGGAGATGGTCGATCGGCACCGCGGCGTGCGGCTCATAGGCGACGCTTAAGCCCAGCACCGTGGCGTTGCCGAGCCAAAACGTCAGGCCGGCGATGAAGCAAATCTTTGCCACCGCGATGGCGTCGAGGCCTTGGGCCGAATAGATGCGGTAGCGCACCGCGCCGCCGGTGAACACGGTGGCGCCGATATTGTGGCCGACCGAATAGCTGGTGAAAGCGCCGAGCATGGCGATGCGATAGGGAACTTCCGGGTGCCCGATGGTGCGAAGCGCAAACCAGTCATAAAACGTCAGCGTGAAATAGGCGGCGGCGACGAACAGGCCGGCGGCGGCGATGTTGCGCGCCTCGGTCGCCTTGATCGCCGCGACCACCTGATCGACGTCGAGACCGCGCAAGGAGTGGACCAGCACCACCAAAGCGACAGCGATGATGGCGAGGCTGAGAACCAGGCCAATGCGTTGCCAGCCGATCGTAACCTGGAAAAAACGCGCCACCGCGCGCAGCCAATTGAGCATTCTTCCTCCGCACCGGCGCCGGGCGCCTCCCAAAAGGCCGCTCCGATACCGCACGCCGCTGCCGGCGCGAGGCGACCCACTAGCAGAACTCCGGGGTATGCGCGAGGGGACGGCCGGCGGTGGTCAGGCGCGCTTAATCGGCGGCTGATGAGGGCAGCACTTTGCTGCAGCAATTTCCAGGCGGACAGTGGCGCGTTTAAAGGGCACTTCCGGCCCGCTGGCATACGGCCGGTTCAAACCGAAAAACCCCAGCGTCGCAGAGCGAGGCCGGGGTTATCGGTCATCCATGGTGGGTTTGCTTATCGCAGACTTTGCTTAGTTCGCAAACCTGGACGTACTGGATTTGGACACCGTATGCGGTCTGCACGGGCTGCTTGACGTAGTAGCAGCTCGGGGCGGCATTGAGCACGACGGCTGCGCCGACCAGACCGAGGCCGAGGCCCAGGCCGTAGCCGTAGCCATGGTGGTGGTGATGCCAGCCGGCGGACGCCGCGGTCGGAGCGAGCGCGGTGGCGCCGATCAGAGCGGTGGTGCCGAGGGCGATAGCGAACTTGCGGATCATGACGGTTTCTCCTGTTGGGCGGATGCGGTGATCGCATCCGGCGATGGCCATAGGTCGCCACGCCCCGGGGACAGGTTCACCGGCCGGAACATGAGAAAAAATTAATGATTGCGGCCGCCGGAGCGGGTCGCCGCAGCCCAATAAATGCACAAAACCGCGAAAATCCGGGCTTTCGGCCGGGTTTGGCTTGCCGAGTGGAAGGGGAACAGGGCAACCTAGGCCTATTCGCCCCTCTGGCCGGGGCGGATAAACGCAAATTTCTTTGATTTTGCTTGAACCTAGCGGCCGCCGCCGGCGACCCACTATCGAGCCGATACCACGAGCGATGCAAACGACTACGGACGACGTTCTGATCGCGAGGATCGCAAGTGGTGACCGGCTCGCCATGCAGGTGCTGTTTGCGCGGCACCATGTGCGGGTCTACCGGTTCGTACTGCGTCTGGTGCGCAACGAGGCGACGGCTGAGGACTTGATCAGTGAGGTTTTCCTCGATGTCTGGCGGCAAGCCGGAAAATTCGAGGGCCGCTCGGCCGTCACAACCTGGATGCTGAGTATCGCCCGCTTCAAGGCCCTGTCGGCGCTGCGGCGCCGGCCGGAAGAGGAACTGGACGATGAGACTGCGGAGCGCATCGAGGATCAAGCAGACGATCCCGAGACCGCTCTGGCGAAAAAGGACAAAGCTTCGGTCTTGCGGCAATGCCTGACCAAGCTGACTGCCGAGCACCGGGAGATTGTCGATCTGGTCTACTACCACGAGAAGTCCGTGGAAGAAGTGGCCGAGATCGTCGGAATTCCGGAAGCGACCGTGAAGACGCGCATGTTCTACGCGCGCAAGAAATTATCCGAGCTCCTCAAGGAGCAAGGTGTTGATCGAGGTTGGCCATGAATACGATGAACGAGCAAACGCACGAGCGAAACGAGATCGAGGACCTGCTGCCTTGGCTGGCGGCCGGCACCTTGAGCCGCCGCGACGCCCAGCGCGTCGAGCAGGCGCTCGCCCGCGACCCCGAGCTCGCCCGCCGCTACGAAATGGTGCGCGAGGAGTTGGCCGACACCATCCATCTCAACGAGACGCTGGGCGCGCCGTCCGCGCGCGCCATGGAGAAACTATTCGCCAAGATCGACGCCGAGCCGGCGCGCAAGCACGTTGTGTCGCTTAACATCGGCACGCGCGTCGCCGAGTTCTTCGCAAGCCTCACGCCCGCGCACGCTGGCCTGTGTCGGCGAGCGTGCCGCGCGCCATCGCCATCCTGCTGCAGGCCGGCCTGATCGCCGGCGTGGTGATCAAGGATCGCACCGCGGCTTACGAGACCGCCTCGGCGCCCTCGACCGCGCCGGGCGTCGGCGCCTTCACGCTCATCCGCTTTGCGCCGCAGGCGAGCTCCGACGACATCAACAAGTTCCTCGAGAGCAACAAGTTGTCGATCGTCGCCGGGCCGATTCCGGGCGGGCTTTACCGGGTGCGCGTCGGCATGGCCAACATGCCGAAGGCCGACCTCACCGGCATCGTCAAGAAGCTGCAGAGCGATAAAGTCGTCAACTTCATCGCCACGACCGAGTAAGGCGGCCGTTCGTCCGTTCTCGGAGGTTTCGCCATGCGTGTGCGTCACGACGCCCTGGTCTGCTTCGCGGCCATTGCCGCGCTGGCCGCGGCTTTGACTGGCGATGCCTTCGCGCAAGGCAAATATTCAAACAGCAACGGTTCGCAGAACAATCTCGCCGCCGGCATGGCGAAAGTGCTGCCGCGCGGCATGGCGGGCCGGTTCACGCCGCTGCGCAGCAATGCCGTCAATGGAGCGCCGACCGGCAAGGGCAGAAATTTTGTGGCGCCACGAGGCGGCGTTGCAGTGGCCGTGCCGCCGCGCGCGTTATTACCGGCGGCGGCAACTACCGTCGCGTCTATGGGCCAGGATATTTCCCCGGCGGTGGTCAGCCACTGCCATCCGACGACATCCAAATCATCGACGACGGCAACTTTGACAATCCGCCGCCAAATCAAAACCGCGCTCCGCAACGCGCGGCGCGGCGCAATCGAAGCGGCGCGCCGCCGGCCAATGAGCGCCGGATGGTGCCCGACGAAGTGGTGATCGAGCTTTCCAACACGGTGAGCGCCCAGCAGGTCAATGCCCTGCAGCTCCGCCACCGATTGACCCGTATCGAATCGCAAACCTCGCAATTGTCCGGCACGACGCTATACCGCTGGCGTATTACGGATCGCCGCTCGGTGGCGGCCGTGGTGCGCGCGCTTGAAGCCGACGGGGTCGTAGCGTCGGCGCAGCCCAATTATTTGTTCACCACCCGCCAGAGCAGCGGCAACGCGACCGGCGAAAGCGGCGAGGCGCAATATCTGCTCGCCAAGCTGCATCTGCCGCAGGCGCACGCTCTCGCCATGGGCGATGACGTGCTGGTGGCGGTGATCGACTCCGGCATCGATGCCGATCATCCGGAATTGACCGGGAGCATCGCCGCCAGTTTCGACGCACTGCCGGCGCCCGAAAACGGCGGCAAGAAAGCCGACAATCACGGCACCGCCATCGCCGGCCTGATCGCGGCCCACGGCAAACTCATGGGCACGGCACCGCACGCGCGCATTTTGGCGGTGCGCGCCTTCGATCCCAAGGGCACGAGCGCGGAAGGCACCACTTTCAGCATTCTCAAAGGGCCTCGACTGGGCGGTGGAGAACCACGCGCGCATCATCAATATGAGTTTCGCCGGTCCGTCCGATCCCGCCCTTCACCGCAGTCTCGAAGCCGCGCACAAAAAAGGCGTGGTGCTGATCGCGGCCGCCGGCAATGCCGGACCGAAATCGCCGCCGCTTTATCCCGCGGCAGACGACCATGTGATCGCGGTGACCGCGACCGATGCCGAAGACAAGTTGTTTCCGCTGGCGAACCGCGGCCGCCACATCGCGGTGGCGGCGCCGGGCGCGCAAATTTTGGTGGCCATTCCCGACGCCGCCTATGAAGTGGGCTCCGGCACGTCTTATTCCGCGGCCGAAGTGAGCGGCATCGCCGCGCTCATGCTTCAGCGCCATCCCGATCTGACGCCCGACCGGGTACGCGCCATCCTGCTCGCCACCGCCAAGGACCTCGGACCGAAAGGCCATGACATCATGTTTGGCGCAGGCCTGGTCGACGCCTACGGCGCGCTCACGGCGGATGGCGCGCCCATGGCGCAAGCCGTGCCGCTGCCGGTCAGCCGCGCCAGCGCCGGCGTGCGCTGAAGCACCCCCTTGATGCGGCCTTGCGGCCGGGGCATCAAGGCGCCACCTAAAAGCCTTCCAACGCATTTCAACCGGAGACCCCATGACGGTGAGTGACGAGCCGCAGTACATGCCGCTGCGGGTAACGCGTAACGACAGAATCGCCGACGGCATTCATTTGCTGGAATTCCGCGACGCCGGCGGCAAGACGCTGCCCGAGTTCTCGGCCGGCGCCCATGTCGCGATCCGCACGCCGAACGGCCAGCTGCGCAAATATTCGCTGTGCAACGATCCGGCCGAACGCGACCGCTATCTGGTCGCGATCAAACGCGAGGCCAATGGCCGCGGCGGCTCCATCAATCTGATCGACCAAGTGCGCAGCGGCGACGAATTGATGGTGACGGCGCCGATCAACGATTTCGGCCTGCCGCCGCGCGCGCAGGATTTTCTGTTCATCGCCGGCGGCATCGGCATTACGCCGATCATGGCCATGATCCGCGAGGTGATCGCGCAGAAAAAGCGCTTCCGGCTTTATTACTGCTCGCGCTCACCGGAGACCACGGCTTTCCGCGACGAACTGGCCGCGCCGGAATTCGCAGGCCTCGTCACCATCCATTACGACCAGGGCGATCCGTCCGCCTCGCTCGATCTCAAACCGATTTTGGCCGAGCGCAAGAACCGCGAACATCTTTATTGCTGCGGGCCGCGGCCTCTGATGGAGGCGGTGCGGCTGATGACCGACCACTGGTCGCCGACCGCGGTGCATTTCGAAGCCTTCAGCGAAGCCGAGACCCACAAACCCGACGACAAGGCGTTCAAGGTGAAGCTCGCGCGCAGCGGCAAGGTGCTCGACGTTCCCACCACCAAGACCGTCCTCGAAGTGCTGCGCGATCACGGGCTCGAGGTGCCGAGCTCATGCGAGACCGGCACCTGCGGCACCTGCCGCACCAAGATGCTCGCCGGAGAGGCCGATCATCGCGACCTGGTGTTGGCCGAGCACGAGCGCAAGGACACCATCATGATCTGCGTCTCGCGCGCGCGCTCGGACGAAATCACCATCGACCGCTGATAATCACTCCTGAATTGTGCGCAGATAGTCGCGCACGGCGCGGGCATCCTCGGCGTTGAACTTGAATGCCGGCATATCGGGGTGGCCGGGCGAAATGCCGCGCATCAATACGCGGACAAAGTCGTCGAGTTCGAAACTGCGGGCGAGCGTTCGGAACGGCGGCGCATCGGCGTGGCGGCTCTTGCCGGTCTTGCCTATGGCGTGGCAGCGCGCGCATTGCTCCTTGACCAACGCACGGCCGTGCCGGATCGGATTTTCCGCCTGCGCGGCGGAAGCGAAAAGCAGGAACGCCAAGAGCGAAATGAACAACGGCATTGCGCTCACTTTGCTCATTTGAGCCCCCGCCCGCTTTGCTTGGCAAAATCGCCGCGCTTGACGGCGGCTGACAATGACTTTGCCACGCCGGCCTTGCCGATTTCTTCGTGCGTGAGACGGCCATCCTCGATATGGATGATGCGGTCGGCAAAAGTCAGCAGCCGCGGATCGTGCGTCACCACCAAGACGCTGCGATTATACACCGCGGCGATGGACGACAGAATCCGCATGACGGCCTGGCCATTGGCGCCGTCCAGCGCCGCAGTCGGCTCATCGGTGAGCACGACCGAAGGGTTAGAGACGATCGCGCGCGCGATCGCGACGCGCTGCTGCTCGCCGCCACTCAATTCGCGCGGATAGGATTTGATCTTGTGTTCGAGGCCGACTTTCGCCAAGGCGTCATGCGACTTGGCGCGCGCTTTGCGGCCGCTGGTGCCGCGTATGTCCAAGGCCAGTTGCACGTTCTCGGCGGCCGTCAGCGTCGGGAACAAGTGATATTGCTGGAAGACAAAGCCGACATGATCGCGGCGCAGCTTGGCCAGTTGCTCGGCGTCGGCGCCTTCGGTCGAGGTCCCGCATATTTTCACGGTTCCCGCGGTCGGTGTCAGCATGCATCCGAGAATAGAGAGCAGCGTCGTCTTGCCGCTGCCGGACGGGCCCATCAGCACAGTCAATTCACCGCCGCCTAGCGACAAATTGATATCCTTGAGCGCGCGCACTTCGCCGGCGCCGCTGCCGAGAACTTTGCTTACGCCGCTCGCCTCGATGACGGGACGCTTCATCGCGTAAACACCATGACCGGATCGATGCGTACGACGCGCATGATGGCGGCGAAAGCCGCCGCGATGCACATGACCACGGTGAGCGCGAACACCGCGAACATCAGTTCCGGCGTAATCACGACCGGCAATGCGCCCTCGTGCGTGATCGCGACGACGCCATATCCGATAAGCGACGCCAGACAGAATCCGACCACCGCGCTGATGAGCGCCTGATAGATGATCACGCGGTAGATATAACTGTTGGATGAGCCGATCGCCCGCAGCGTGGCAAATTCATCCAGGTGGTCCTTGGTGCTGGCATAAAGCGTTTGCACCACGATCACCGTGCCGACGATGATGCCGAGTATGGCGCCGGCGAGAAGGGCTGCGCCGGCGCCGGTTCCGAACAGCCAGAAGTCATGGCTGCGGTCGCGAAATTGTGCCGACGTGAGCACTTCGACGTCGGCAATGGCCTTCTCCAGATCCTCGCGAACCGCTTCCACGTTCTCACCCGCCTTAAGCTTGACCAGGAAGTAGCTCGCCTTGTCGCGCGGCACGCCGGTGTAGAGGCGGGCGCGATTTAAATCTACGAACACGTAGGGCGTCGTCGTGAACGAGCGGATGCCGTCGGTGAGTGCGGCGACATGAACAGTGTGTCCGCGAATCTCTGCCTTGGAGCCGACGCCGGTTATACCGAGCCGCTCCTTGTAGGTGCGGTCGACGGCAACTTCATCGTGCCCGATCAGCGATTTGACCTCGCCCTCGACGACATTCCACGGGTCGAGACTGGCGCGCGCTAAATCCGAGCCGACGATGAATACCGGCGTGAGCGCGCCGCTGGTCAGGTGCCAATCGGAAAAGCCGATCACCATGGGGACGGTCTCGGACACTCGACTGTCGGCGATAATCTCGCGTTGCTTGCGCATATCGAGCAGCGAGGGGTCCTCGAAACATTTGGTGCCCTTGCGCACGACCCACAGATCGGCCGAGGCATGGTCGATCATGGTTGTCACCATGCGGCCGAAGCCGAGATAGAGGCCCATCTGCACCATCACCAGCACGACCGAAAAGACGATGCCGATCGTCGTTGCGAAAAACCGCAAGCGGTCGTGAAAGAGGTTGCGTGACGCGAGCGTCAGTCTGAGCGGCATGCCGGTCCTATCGTTTAAAAAATATGTGTCACTGCGGCAGCGAGGAAACCGCGCGTTTGGCCGCGACGACATTCGATCCCGCGACCAGGCGGCTATACCCAACACAGATCAGCCAGCTCGCGGGGAGCGCAATGGCAAGCACGACTGCGGCCTTGGCAGGGGCGATGAGATCGCTGCCGAGCAGCGCATATTGCAGCCACACCACGAACATGTAGTGGATGAGATATATGCTGTAGGCGTTCGCCGAAAGGCTGTCCAAAATCCAAAACCGCACGCCGCCGGCAAAGCGCAAACAGGCCGCGAGCAACGTCAGCCCGCCGCAGGCGCAGGCGACCGGGTAGGAAAGACTGGCGATGAGCAGAATAGCCGGGTTGGCCTGGCTCCAATCCGGCGTCGTCAACCACATCAAGCCTGCCCAGGCGCCGGCGCTCACGATCGCCGCGATCCACCATGCCCACCAACGGCGCGCCAGCGGCCCGTCGCAGGCGAGCAAGCCGCGATCGAGGCCATAACTGCCGAGCGCCATGCCGGCGAAAAAATAAACAACATAGTGAGCCGGCCGGCAGTTCTGCACCGAGAACGGCCCGAACTCGCTCCAGGTCCACGGCGAATAAATGTAGGCGAGCGGGACATAAGCCAGCGCCGACATAGCAATCATCAGCGCGACAAATTTCAAGGGTTGGCGGCCGCCCCAGGCCGCCAGACGCGATAACTGCTCCAGCAATCCCGGCCAGACGGCGTAAAGCGCGGCGCCCAATAGGTTGGCGACCAGCAACTGCCATAAAAACCATTGCGGGCCGCTCGGCAGGAAGGGCAGCGAAATCAACTGCGACCAGTATCCGTACAGGCTCGGATCGGCGGTGCGCACAATATAGGCAGGGAAGAAGGAAATCGGGCTAAGGACTACGATGGCCACCAGGAATGGCAGGCCTATCCGCCACAGCCGGTCGCTGGCATAGGTCCTGCTTCCTTTGCGCTTGAGGCTGCCGGCGGCGAGCAGGCCCGAAAGGAAAAACATCAAAGACATCAGGCTGAGGTCCTGCCAGATGCAGAACAAATCGAAGCCGAGCCAGCGCTGCGAATCGAGAATCGGGAAGGCCTGCCAGCTATAAGGTGGAGAATCGAAAGCCGTGGTTGTGGCGGGAGCCGAGCTGAGGTAGGCGAGCGAGGAATGAAACGCGACCACGATGACGATGACGACGGCACGCAGATTGCTCAAGGCAGTACTGGCGTTGGTCATGATGTTGTGCCCCTCCTCCCGCCCGAGCCCTAACAGTGACCACAAGTCGGCGTAAGAATTCCACCGCAGGTTCGTGAAACGGCCATGTTTTCAGGAAAGTTAAGCACGAAATCTGCCGGACTTCTATCGGGGAGACATATGAACGCACGGTTGGTTGCGCTCTTGGTTATCGCTTTGGCCGCGTTGGGCGAGCCCTTTTGCCCATGCGCAATCGATCCTGCCCAGTGCGGGTGTCCCCATTGTCACCGGCCTGTGGGAAAAACGGTCGGAAGGAAAGCCGGTCAGCTGGTTTCTGTTCGCTCAGGACGCCGACGGCACCTTCGAGGCCGCGATCGCGCGGGTGTTTCTGCGGCCCGGCGATCCGCCCAATCAGATATGCAGCGGCTGCACCGACGACCGCCGCAACGCGCCACTGCTCGGAATCTCGTTCATCCGCGGCATGAAGCGGAAGGGCCTCGACTACTTGGACGGCACCATCCTCGACCCACGCGACGGCAAAATCTATAACGCCAAGATGTCGCTGAGCCCGGACGGGCAGACGCTCACGGTGCGCGGCTATCTCGGCATTCCGCTGCTGGGCATGGATGAAGTGTGGAAGCGGCTGCCGGACACGATGATCGCCACGCTCGACCCGAGCGTGCTCGCCAAATACCGGCCGGATTTGGTGCCGCTGCCGCATCCTGCGGTTCGATAGAGCGGGCAAGCTCGTTGTTGTGATTGGCGCGCCGGAAGGGATTCGAACCCCTGACCCCCAGATTCGAAGTCTGGTGCTCTATCCAGCTGAGCTACCGGCGCAATGTGGCTTTTTCAAATAACGCGCGGTTCGCGGCATCCGTCAAGCGCGCTTAGCGCCCGGCCGCGTAACCTTGCATGCCACGCGGATTTGCCGCGGCGCGGCGGCGCTTACCCACGCGCGAGGCCGCCGTCAGCCGGCCTTCCGACCAATCGGGCGCCACCTCGACCTTATGGCCGCGGCGGCGCAACTCCTTGATCGTGTCATCCGACAGCCGGCCCTCCACCACCAATACGCCCGGCCGCGCCTCGCGCGGCCAGAACGAGGCCGGAAAATGCTCGGAATGCCAGGCCGGCGCGTCGATCGCCTCTTGCAAATTCATCTTCGCGTGCACGTGGCGTAGAAAAAATTGCGCGGTCCATTGGTCCTGCTGATCGCCGCCGGGCGACCCCCAGGCGAGGTAAGGCTCGCCGTCACGCAGCGCCATCGTCGGCGTGAGCGAGGTGCGCGGACGTTTTCCCGGCGCAAGCGCATTAGGATGCCCTTCGTCGAGCCAGAATTGCTGTGCGCGCGAACCGAGACAGAAACCAAGTTCCGGAATCGTGGGCGAGGATTGCAGCCAACCGCCCGATGGCGTCGCCGACACCATATTGCCGGCCTGGTCGATAATATCGAAATGCACGGTGTCGCCGCGCATCGTGCCGGCGCTATCGACTTTGGCGTTATCGACCATGATAACGCTCGGATCGTGCACGTCGTCGTGAGTCCATATCTTGCCGACAGTCGGCTCGCCTGCGCCGGCCGCTATTGTGCGCACTCCGGCCGGCACGCGCAGCGGAAGCTGTTTGCCAAAGCCTTTGATCGTTCCCGGCCGCTGTTCGAGCGAAGCCATTTCGCCGACGAGCTTGCGCCGCTCGGCATTATAGGCCTCCGACAGCAGTGTTTCGCCGGGCACCTTGACGAAATTCGGATCGCCATAAAATGTTTCACGGTCGGCATAAGCGAGCTTTACGCATTCGACGACCGTGTGGATAAACTCCGCGCTGGCCGGATCGGCGCCATCGAGACTAAAACTTTTAAGCAGCGCGAGCTGCTGCAGCATCACCGGCCCCTGGCTCCAGAAGCCGCCTTTGCAAACGGTATAGCGGCCGTATTCGAGTGTCACCGGCGGCTCGACAGTCGGCTGCCAGCGCGCCATGTCGTCGGCGGTGAGCACGCCGCGAGTGGCGCTCGCCGCTAGTGTCCATGATCTCCTGCGTGCGGCAGAATTTGTCGATCGCCTCGGCGACAAAGCCGCGCGACCAGCACTCGCGCGCCTTTTCGATCTGCCGCTCGCGGCCGCCGCCCGCGCTTTCCGCTTCGCGCAAGATGCGGGCATAAGTGTCGGCGAGCGTGACGTTGGTGAACATGCTGCCCGCCATCGGCACCGAGCCACCCGGCAGATATACCGCGGCCGAGGTCGGCCAATGCTCGCTGAACAATTGCTCCACCGTCGCGATGGTGGCGCTGGCGCGCTCGACCAAAGGATGCCCATTGCGCGCGTAGGAAATCGCGGGGCTGAGCACGTCGGCCAACTTCATCGTGCCGTAGTCGCGCAGCAGCAGCATCCAGGTCTCAAACATCCCGGGCACGCAAGCCGCCAACAATCCTGTGCCCGGCACCAAATCCAGTCCGAGCTTACGATAATGCGCAATGGTTGCAGCCTGCGGGCGCCGGTCCTTGCCCGCAGATCACTTCGACCTTGCCCTTGCGCACATCGTGCACAATCACCGGCACGTCGCCGCCCGGCCCGTTGAGATGCGGTTCGACCACTTGCAACGTGAATGCAGTGGCGACCGCGGCGTCAAAGGCATTGCCGCCTTTTTCCAGCACGCTCATGCCGACCGCGGTCGCAATCCAATGCGTCGAGGTAACGACGCCGAACGTGCCCTCGATCTCGGGCCGCGTGGTGAAGGGATTAGGATTTATTTTGGAGGCGCCGGCGCGCGTTGGTTGGTTCATGGCGGGCTAGCGTAAATGACAAGCGACCAATTGCCCAGGCTTGACCTCGCGCAAGGCCGGCGTCTCGACCCGGCAGCGCTCGACCGCATAAGGACAGCGGGTGTGGAAATGACAGCCCGAGGGCGGATTGATCGGGCTCGGCACGTCGCCTTGCAGCACCCGCTTCTGCCGCTTGACGCGCGGATCGGGCACCGGCACCGCCAGCAGCAGCAACTCGGTATAGGGGTGCAGCGCCTTGGTGAACAGCGTGCGCTTGTCGGTATATTCGACGATGCGGCCGAGATACATCACCGCGATGCGATGGCTGATGTGCTCGACCACCGCGAGATTGTGCGAGATGAATAAGTAAGCCAGCCCCATCTCGCCTTGCAGGTCCATCATCAGATTGAGCACCTGCGCCTGGATCGACACGTCGAGCGCCGACACCGGTTCGTCGCCGATGATCAGCTTCGGCTGCAGCGCGAGAGCGCGCGCGATGCCGATGCGCTGGCGCTGGCCGCCGGAAAACTGATGCGGATAGCTGTCCATCTGCGCCTTGCGTAAGCCCACTCGGTCGAACAAGGCGGCGACGCGTTTTTTAACCTCCGGGCCGCGGGCGGTGCGATGCACGCGCATCGGCTCGGCCACGATGTCGCCCGCCGACATGCGCGGGTCGAGCGAGGAAAACGGATCCTGGAAAATGATCTGCATCTGCCGCCGGTAAGGCCGCAGCTCGGTTTTGCTTAACTTGGTGATCTCTTTGCCGTCGATCTTGATCGAGCCATCGGTCGGCTCGATCAACCGCAAAATGGTGCGGCCGACCGTGGATTTGCCGCAGCCGGATTCCCCGACCAGGCCGAGCGTCTCGCCGGCGGCGATCGTGAAACTAACGCCATCGACGGCAAACACCGTGCCGGCCGCGCGCCGCAGCAAGCCCGCTCTGAATCGGAAAATGTTTTTTAAGATCGCGGACCGCCAGCACCGGTTCAACCATCGGCGCCTCCGAACAGTTCGGCGGAACGCCAGCAAGCCGCCCAATGGCGCGGGCGTTTTTCTTCGTAAGGCGGATAGGTCTGGCGGCAGCGGTCCTGCGCGTGCGCGCAGCGCGGCGCAAACACGCAGCCTTCCGGCAAATTGGTGAGCGCCGGCACCATGCCGGGGATTTCCTGCAGGCGCTCGGATGAGCTGTCCGCTTCGCCGCGCATCAGCGCCAGCCGCGGGATCGAGGCCATCAGCCCATGTGTATAGGGGTGTTGCGGGCGCGCGAACAATTCCTCCACCGGCGCTTCTTCCACTTTTCGCCCCGCATACATCACGATGACGCGCTGCGCGGTCTCGGCGACGACGCCGAGATCGTGGGTGATCAGGATCACCGCGGTGCCCAATGTGCGTTGCAGGTCCAGAATAATGTCGAGGATCTGCGCCTGGATGGTCACATCCAACGCCGTTGTCGGCTCGTCGGCGATCAGCACTTTCGGATTGCAGGCCAGCGCCATGGCGATCATGGCGCGCTGGCGCATGCCGCCGGACAGTTGATGCGGATATTCCTTGGCGCGCTGCTCCGGCTCCGGGATACGCGCGAGCTTCAGCATATCGATGGATTTGTCCCAGGCCTGCTGGCGGCTGGTGTTTTCATGCAGCAGCAACACTTCCGCGATCTGGCTGCCGATGGTGAGCACCGGATTGAGCGAGGTCATCGGCTCCTGGAAGATCATCGCCATGTCTTTGCCGCGCACGCCGCGCATCGCCTCTTCACTCAACGCAAGCAGATCGACGCCGTCGAGCTTGACTGAGCCGCCGGCGATGCGGCCGGGCGGATCGGGCACGAGGCGCATCAGCGACAATGCCGTGATGCTCTTTCCGCAACCGGATTCGCCGACGATCGCCAAGGTCTCGTGCGGCGCCAGCGAAAAGCTCACGCCGTCCACGGCTTTGACCACGCCATGGCGCAGATCGAAGAAAGTCTGCAAGCCGGCGACTTCCAACAGCGGCGCCTTGTTGGAAATATCGGCTGGCGCTGGTTTACTTGTTTCGCGCTCGCTGGTCGTGGCGGTCATGGATTAATTGCGCAGGCGCGGGTCGAGGATGTCGCGCAGCGCGTCGCCGAACAGATTGGTGCCGAAGACCGCCAAGACTGATGGCGACGCCGGGGAAGATCACCAGCCACGGCGCGGTGCGCACATATTCGGCCGCCGATTCCGACAGCATGCGGCCCCAGGACGGATGCGGCTCCGGCACGCCGAGCCCTAAGAACGAGAGCGAGGCTTCGGTCAGGATCGCCGCGCCCAATTGCGCGGTCGCGATCACGATCAATGGCGCCAGCGTATTGGGCAGCACATGACGGACCGCGATGCGGAATTCGCTCATGCCGACGGCGCGCGCGGCCTCGACGAATGGCTGCTCGCGCAAAGTGAGCGTATTGGAGCGGATGACACGGGCCGAATAAGGAATGAGCGGGATAGCAATCGCCACGATGGTGTTGTCGAGCGCGGGGCCCAGCGCCGCCGCCATTACCAAGCGCCAGCACCAAAAGCGGCACCGCCTGCAGCACATCGACGATACGCTGGATCACCAGATCGACCCAGCCGCCGAGATAGCCGGACGCCAAGCCGAGCGCGACGCCGAAAGTGCAGCCGAGAAACGTGGAGCCTAGACCGACTGCAAGCGAAATACGCGCGCCATAGATGATGCGGCTGTAGATGTCGCGACCCATGGCGTCGGCGCCGAGCGGATGGCTGTGGCCAGGCGGCAGCAGCGCCAGCGCCGAATTGGTGCTGATCGGATTATAGACCGTGATGAAATCGGCAAACACTGCGGCAAATACGAACACCAGCATGATGGCAGCGCCGACGACGCCAAGCGGATGCGAACCGGCATAATAGCGGATGCGCGACCACACGCCTTCGGCGCGGGCGGTGTCTTGCGCGGGTACGGGTGCGATGTCGATGCTGGCCATTGGCTATCCCGAATATTTGATGCGCGGATCGAGCGCGGCATAGAGCAGATCGACCAGGAAGTTGATCACCACCGCGACGATGGCGATAAACATCACCAGATTCTGCACGATCGGATAATCGCGCCAACGGATCGCCTCCACCAGGAAGCGCGCGACGCCCGGGATATTGAATACGGTTTCGGTCACGATCAGCCCGCCCATGAGAAACGCCGCTTCGATGCCGATAACGGTGACCACCGGCAGCATCGCGTTGCGCAAGGCGTGGTGATAATTGACGTTGGGCTCGGACGCACCTTTGGCGCGCGCGGTGCGGATGTAATCCTGGCGCAGCACTTCCAGCATCGACGAGCGCGTGAGGCGCATCACCAGCGCCGATGAGCGAAAGCCGACGGCCGCCGCCGGCACGCTAAACAACCACAGTGAGTTCCAAAATCCAACGGGCGGCTTGGTGTAGATCGGGATGGTGCCGAAAAAATGCACGAACGCCATCAGGATTAATAGTCCAAGCCAAAAGGCCGGCACCGACAGCCCGCTCAGACTGACCACTCTTAATATGTAGTCGAGCGGCGTGTTTTGGCGGACCGCGCTGATCACCCCGAGCGGTACGCCAAACACAATCGAGAACAACAGCGCTAGCCCTGCGAGTTTGGCGGTAATCGGGATGCGCGGCAGAATCTCGGCCGCTGCCGGTTTTTCCGAAACGTAAGAATAGCCGAGGTCGCCGTGCGCCAGCCCGCCGATCCATGCGGCGTATTGCACCACGATCGGTTTATCGAGGCCCAGTTCGTGCTCCAGCTTGCCCTTCTCGGCGACGTCGATCATGCCGGCCGAATCGAACAAAATGTCCGCGATGTTGCCGGGCACGATGCGCAGCATCGCGAACACCAGCACGGAAATTCCGAATAGCGTCAGGAGCATCAAAAAGAAGCGCCTGATCAAATAGGTCCCCAGTCTCGCCTCCCGCCATTAAAGGGGAACGGCGCGCATGCCCCACGACACGCGCGCCGCCGCCAACCGGGCGTTTACTTGTCGAGCCAAATGTCTTCGTAGCGATAGCCGTTATAGGCGCTGTTGTTCATGATCGTCATGTTCTTCACGTAAGGCTTCCAGCAAGTGCCGGTGCGGGCGTGGAACAAAATCGGACGCGCCACGTCTTCCTGCAGCTTCTTGTCGATGTCCCAGACCAGCTTCTTGCGCTTGGCAAGATCGGTTTCGACCGACTGCACGTCGAACAGCTTCTCGATATCCTTGTTGCAATAGTGCGTGTAGTTGCGCTCCGACCCGCAGGCGTAATTTTCGTAGAATGCCTGATCGGGATCGTCGATGCCGTTACCGGTGAGATTGAGACCAACCGAGTAGTCATTGCGGGCAACCTTGGCGAACCAGGCGCCCGATTCCACCGGCTCCAGCTCGGCATCGATGTAAATTTCCTTGAGCTGGTCGATAAGCACCACGGCGGGATCGCGATAGGTGGCAAGATTGCGGGTGGACACTTTGATCTTGAGCGGCTTGTCCGGTCCGTAACCTAGTTTCTTCATGATGGCGCGGGCTTCCTCGCGATCCTTCTTCACGTCGCCATAGCCGGGAATGGTCTTGAGGATGTCCGGCGGCAGGCCCCAGACGCCTTCCGGCGGCGGCAGCATGGTGCCGCCCTGGTCGCCGTGCCCCTGCAGGATGATGTCGATGAACGCCTTGCGGTCAAGAGACAGCGCCATCGCCTTGCGCAGTTCGAGATTGTTGAACGGCGGCGCCTCACGATTGATGATGAGATTGGTGCTGACGTTGATCGGCTTGAGTTCGCAGATCGCGGTCGGGTCCTGTTTCTTGATGTCGGCTTCGAGCGCCGACGTCATCTCGGTCGGGAACGTCATGTCGACTTTGCCGGCAACGAAGGCGAGCACCGCGGTCGCGCGGTTCTTGATGATGGTGTATTCGATGCCGTCGAGATACGGCAGGCCCTTTTTCCAGTAGTCTGGATTCTTTTCGAGCTTGATCGACTCGTTCTGCTTCTCCTCGACGAATTTGAACGGGCCGGTGCCGATCGGATGCGTGCGCATTTGCGCCGCAGGCACGTGGCACGGGTAGATCGGCGTATAGCCGGAGGCGAGCATCGCCAGCAGCGAGGGTTGCGGCCGCTTGAGATGGAAGGTGGCCTCGAAGTCGCCATTGATGGTGACCTCGGTCACCTGTGCGTACCAATCCTTGCGCGGATTTTTGCGGAACTTGTCCTGCGACTTGCCTTGCAGCAGGTCAAAGGTGCATTTCACGTCCTTGGCGGTGAACGCCACGCCATCGTGCCACTTTACGCCTTGCCGCAGCTTGAAGGTTAGCGCGGTGTTGGCCTTATCCCAGGCCCAACTGGTGGCAAGCTCCGGTACGATCGTGTCCATGCTGCCTTGCTGCTTGTGCTGATCGTAGATGACCAGATTGTTGAATATGCCCATCGCGGGGGCATTCACGGAGAACGTCGCCTCTTCGTGGATCGAAAGGCTGGGCGGCGTTTCGCGGTGATACACGTGAAATATTCCGCCATGCTTGGGCTCAGCGGCCTGCGCGGCGGAAATCGAGAAAGCCTGCGAAAACGACGGCCGCGAGCGCGGCAAACTTTGCTGCCATAATATCCTCCCCAATTGTGCGGCCGATGTCGCCGTTGCCGGCTGTCAGCCCGATTTCTTGTTCGTTGTAGCGGTCACGCTAGCCGGGTTGGTACCCCCGATCAACCGCCTCGACCGTGGCGGAACCGCTGCAATTGCCGCTCGCGCCGCCAGCCGCTTGCCAAGGCTCCGGGCGGACTCCACCATGGGTCTCATCGGACGAGCAACCCAGCCAAAGAAGTTAAGCGAGCCGGAGCGGCCATGGTGACCGAGAGCGATCATATCGTCGCCGACACGGCGGCACGGATTTTCGCCGACCTTGCCGATCCGCAGACGATTAATAACGCCCGCGACGGAGCCTGGAAGGAGCCGTTGTGGCGGGCGATGGCTGATGCGGGACTGCCGCTCGCCTGGGTGCCGGAAGCGCTGGGCGGCGCTGGTGCCAGTCTCACCGAAGGCTTCGCCGTTCTTTCAGCCGCCGGGCGTTACGCCTTGCCGGTGCCACTGGCCGAAACGCTGATCGCCGGCTGGCTGCTCGCGCGCGCCGGCATTGTCGCGCCGACCGGTGCCATGACGGTCGCGCCGGTGCGCCCGCGCGATCGGATTACACTAAATTCCGACGGCACATTGAGCGGAAAGGCCGGCGGAATTCCATTCGCTCGCGAATCGAAACACATTGCCGTCGCGGCAAGCGATAAAGCCGGCACGGCGATCGCGCTGGTCAAGACCGCCGATTGCCGGATGGGCGAAGGACAAAATCTCGCCGGCGACACGGCAGGCAGCGTGACGTTCGATCGCATCAAACCGATTGCCTGCAAACGCGCGCCCGCTGGCTTCGATACATCCGCGCTGATGCTGATGGGCGCAACCGTGCGCAGCGTGGAAGCGGCCGGCGCCTTGGAAGCAATCCTGTCGATGAGCGTCGCTTACGCCAATGAGCGCGTAGCGTTCGAACGCAAGATCGGAAAATTCCAGGCCGTGCAGCAGAACCTGGCGCGGCTGGCCGGCGAAACCGCCGCTGCCTTGGCCGCCGCAGGCTCGGCCGCCGACACCATCGCGCAGGCCGACGCCTTCGACGACATCGTAATGCTGGAAGTAGCGTCCGCGAAAATCCGCATCGGCGAAGCCGCCGCCGAGGGTTCGGCCATCGCGCATCAGGTGCATGGCGCCATCGGCTTTACCAGCGAGCACGTGCTGCACCGCTTTACTTTGCGCTTGCTGTCTTGGCGCGACGATTTCGGCACCGAGAGTTACTGGGCGGCGGCACTCGGCCAAATGGTGGCGCACCAGGGCAGCCATAATTTTTGGCCCATGCTGGCGTCGCGGTAGGAATTCAACGATGAGCACTGAACTGCG
Source organism: uncultured Alphaproteobacteria bacterium (assembly GCA_963756805.1). Taxonomy (GTDB): domain Bacteria; phylum Pseudomonadota; class Alphaproteobacteria; order Rhizobiales; family Xanthobacteraceae; genus Pseudolabrys. The sequence continues at coordinate 101,203 of CAVWPH010000005.1, read as the reverse complement.
CTTCGATCAAATTCGGCTGCCACCGGAATGCGACAGGTTACGCGCGGAAGTGCGCGCCTTCATCGCCGAAGAAGTCGCCGCCGGCACTTTCAATCCGGACCGGCCGTGGGAGGTGGAAACGCAGGATCGCGCCTTCAGCCGCAAGGTCGGCGCCAAGGGTTGGATCGGCATGACCTGGCCGAAAAAATACGGCGGCCACGAACGCAATTTTCTCGAACGCTATGTGGTGACCGAGGAATTCCGTGTCGCCAACGCGCCGGTGCGCCTGCATTTCGTCGCCGACCGCCAAAGCGGCCCGATCCTGCTCAAATATGCGCCCGAACACATCAAGCAGGATATTCTGCCGCGCATCTGCCGCGGCGAATTGTGTTTCGTCATCGGCATGAGCGAGTCGGGGTCGGGCTCCGATCTGTTCGCCGCAAAAAGCAAAGCGACGAAAGTCGATGGCGGCTGGCGTATCAACGGCTCGAAAATCTGGACCAGCAACGCGCATATCGCCGATTACATGCTGGGCTTGTTTCGCACCTCACCGCCGACGAAGGAAAACCGCCGCCACGGGCTGACGCAATTCTTGATCAACATGAAGACGCCGGGTATCACGGTCAATCCGATTTTCAACATGACCGGCCAGCACGATTTCAATGAGGTCGTGTTCGACGATGTTTCCGTGCCCGAGGATCACGCGCTCGGCGAGATCGACGGCGCCTGGAAACAGGCAACCAGCGAACTGGCCTATGAGCGCAGCGGGCCGGAACGGTTCCTGGAAACCTATTACGTGCTGGCCGAGTTGGTGCGTGCGCTCGGCCCCGATCCGGATCTGCGCAGCGCCGAAGGCCTCGGGCGGCTGGTGGCGCAGCTGCACACTTTGCGGCGCATGTCTGTATCGGTCGCCGGCATGTTGCAAGCCGGCAAGGAGCCGGTGGTGGAAGCGTCCATCGTCAAGGATGTCGGAACAATCTGGGAGCAGAAGCTTCCCGAGAAGGCGCGCGAACTTTCCGCTTTTCTCGAACCGGAAGCGAGCAACCGGGTGACGCTCGACGAGCAGATCGCTTTCGCCTTGAAAGTAGCGCCCAAGCTCACCATCCAGGGCGGCACAACCGAAATCCTGCGCGGGATCATCGCGCGCGGATTAGGCTTACGGTAAACGGGGGACACGGGTTGCCGGATATTTCAAAACTGCTTTGGCCAAAAACCGTGGCCGTGGTCGGCGCCTCGTCCGATTTGCACGGCCTGCGCGGGCGCATTCTCGAAGTGATGCTGAGCCATCCGTTCGCGGGAACCATCTATCCGGTAAGCCGCAGCGCTGCGGAGGTGCAAGGCCGCAAGGCTTATCCGAGCGTTGCCGAACTTCCCGAACCGGCCGATCTCGCCATCCTTATCATTCCGGCGCAATTTATCCCCGACGAATTGGAACGTTGCGGCAAAGCCGGGATCAAGGCTGCGGTCATTTTAAGTTCGGGCTTTGCCGAAGAGCCGGGCGATGCCGGCGCGCGAATGCAGGAGGCAATCCGCGCAACGACGCGCAAATATGACATGGCGGTGAGCGGGCCCAACACCGAAGGCTTCGCCAATATCGCCGCCGCACTTTGCCCGACTTTCAGTCCGGCCATGGATGTGAGCGCTGGGCCGCTGATGCCGGCAAAGCCGCTTGGCACCGGACAGGTGTCGGTAATCTCGCAAAGCGGCGGCTTGGGTTTTGCGTTTTTCGACCGCGCGCGCGGGCGCAACATCGCGTTCCGCCATATCGTGACCACCGGCAACGAAGCCGCGCTCGAAGCGTCGGATTTTCTCGACTACATGCTGGATGAGGGCAAGACGCGATGTCTTCCTGCTGCTACTAGAAGACATCAAGACACCGGCAAAATTCCGCCGCGCCGCCGACAAGGCCCTGGCATTAGGCAAGCCGCTGATCGTCGCCAAGATCGGCCGCACCGAACCCGGCCGCCGCGCGGTCGCCTCGCACACCGCTGCACTCGCAGGCTCCCCCGCCGCCTACCGCGCTATCTTCGAGCATCATGGCGTCATCGAAGGACACGACTTCGACGAGATGATCGACATGGCGGTCGGCTTCCTCGCCTGCAGCGACAAAATGCCGGAAGGCAAGCGCATGGGCATTTGCACGTCGTCGGGCGGCGCCGGTGTGTGGATGGCGGACGCCTGCGGGCGCGCCGGCCTCGACGTGCCGCCGCTCGATGCGGCCACCCGCACCCTCATCGATGTGCATCTGCCGTCATACGGCACTTCGCAAAATCCCGTCGACTCGACGGCGCAGGGCGTTCACAAACTTGGCTATGCGGCTTTCGCAAAACTGGTCGCACAATCGCCGCTGATCGACGGGGTCATCGTCGTGGTGACCGCGCGCCGCTCGGCCTTTCTCGCCGACGATCAGCCCAAGCTGATGGCGCTGGCGCGCGAAACCAAGAAGCCGGTGTTCATGTGGAGTTACACGCTGCCATCCGACAAGAGCATCGAAGTACTCAACGAGGCCGGCTATCCACTGTTCGTCAATGCGGACAATTGCGCGCGCACCATGCGCGCTATGGCTGACTATCGCGCGCGGCGTGAACGCGTGGCGCCGCAACTAACCGAAAGCGGATGGAAGCCCGACAGCGCCGCCGCGCGTGCGCTCCTCGATGTGGCCGCTCCTGTGCTGTGCGAATGGCAGGCACGGCCGCTACTCGCCACCTATGGCATTGCCGGCGGAGAAGCCGGCACCCTCGCGCAGTCCGCCGCCGTCGCCGAAGCGGCCGTGCGTGCCTATGCCGGGCCGGTGGCGATGAAAGTGCAATCGGCTGACATCCCGCACAAGACCGAAGCCGGTGCGGTGATCCTTAATATCAACGTCGACGATGCACGCAACTTCTACGAACGCGTGCTCGCCGCCGCCAAACGATACGCACCATCCGCGCGCATCGACGGCGTGCTGGTGCAGCCGATGGCGGCAAGTGGGCGCGAGGTCATCCTCGGCGTCAATCGCGATCCGACATGGGGCCCGCTGCTGATGGTCGGCCTCGGCGGCGTCATGGTCGAAGCGCTCGGCGACGTGGCGCTGGCGCCAGTGCCGCTCGATCACGCCGCCGCGCACGCCCTTGTCGCGCGTCTGAAGGGCGCGGCGCTGCTTGGCCCCTACCGCGGCGCGCCGGCAGCCGACATTGATGCTCTGGCCGAGTTGATCGTGCGGCTGTCGCATTTTGCGGCCGACCACGCCGATACCATCGCCGAGATCGATCTCAATCCGGTGATCGTGCACGCCAAGGGACAAGGCGTCTCATTGGTGGACGCTTTAATCGTCAAGCAATCGCCCGCCGAACGCCGCGCCGCCGCCGAATAACATAAGGATGGTTTCATGGGCCCCTTCACCGATATCGCGGTCGAGAAAACCGGTCATGTGGCGCTGATCGAAATCAGGCGGCCGCCGCATAATTTTTTCGACATTCCGCTGATCAAGGAAATCGCTTCCGCTCTCGAAGCGCTCGACGCCGACCAAGATTGCCGCGCGGTAGTATGGGCGGCGCAGGGAAAATCCTTCTGCGCCGGCGCCAATTTCGGCGATGGCTCGACGCTCGACAAAGAGGGCCGCCGTCCGGGCGAACCTATGCCCGGCGTGCAATCGCTTTACATGGAAGGCAACCGGCTGTTCCGCACCAAGAAGCCGATCATCGCGGCGGTGCACGGCGCGGCGGTCGGCGGCGGCTTAGGGCTTGCGATGGTGGCCGACTTTCGCGTCGCCTGCCCGGAGACGCGCTTCTGCGCCAATTTCACGCGGCTCGGATTTCATCCGGGTTTCGGTCTGACGGTGACGCTGCCGGCTGTGATCGGCCCAACCAAGGCGGCGTTGATGTTCTACACCAGCCGGCGCGTGCACGGCGAGGAAGCTTTCGCCATGGGCTTGGCCGATGTTTTGGTACCGCAAGTAGAGGTACGCGCAGCGGCGATGAAGCTCGCCGCCGAAATCGCCGAGAACGCGCCGCTCGCTTTGATGGCGACGCGCGCCACCATGCGCGGCAATATCGCCGATCGCGTACGCACCGCCACCGAGCACGAGCTCACGGAACAAACCGCGCTGCGCAAGACCGACGATTTCAAGGAAGGCGTCAAAGCCACGGCCGAACGGCGGCTGCCGAATTTCACCGGCCGCTAGGTCCGTCTGCCGGTAAATGCCTGAAGAAGAATGGCGCGCCCGGAGAGATTGCAGCAGCCTAATTGTCGCGGAGGTCCACTTCCAGCTCGAAATCACGCTCAGTAGGGTCTTTGCGGCGCAAAGTGACGTCGAACTCACTAGCCTTTAATTCGCGACGAGCATTCTCGATCGAATTAACTGGCTCAATCTCGCCGGTATGGCTCGGCGCTAATGTGTACTTTTGCGCGCTGAGGCCCGCTGTCATATTGGCGCGGCGCTCCCAGCAAGGCAGATCGACGGAAAAGATTGTTCCGCCACCGGGCGCGTCTTCAAACCCTATTGCGCCACCCAGTCTATCAACGATTTGCTTCACAATACTCAAGCCAAGGCCGGACCCGCCTTTTTTCCGCGTGTTAGTGGCATCGGCCTGCGCGAATCTTTCGAAGACATGCGCCTTGAATGCATCCGGAATCCCAGAGCCGTGATCGCGTACCGAAATACGGACAAAATCATCCTTGTCCTCGGTCGATACAATTACTTCCCCATTGGGCGGAGAAAACTTGATTGCGTTTGAAAGCAAATTGGCAAAGACCTGGGCAAGCCGGTCTGGATCGGTGCGTATTTCGTGGACGGTGTTTGTTTGTTCAAGGTGAACGCGTATGCCGTCGCCGACGGCGTATCCCAGATTGGCCTTAACGGCCGACAAAAGGAATGCCTGAACGTCAAGCTTCTCGAAATTGAATATTACTCCAGCAGACTCCATTTTTTCGATGTCGAGAATTTCGTTCACAAGGCGCAAAAGCCTTTGGCAATTCGTATGTGCGATCGCAATAAGACGAGATGCTTGAGCAGAGAGCGTACCGTCATTATTGTTCATAAGAAGGCCGAGCGAGCCGGAAATCGATGTCAGCGGTGTGCGCAATTCGTGGCTCACCGTCGCTATGAACTCGTCTTTCAACCGCTCCAAACGCTTGCGTTCTTTATCGACGCGCATGCGCACCCGCGTCCGTTCAACTGCGTTTTTCAATGCCTTTTCGAGGAGCCCCTTACTTGTGAGCCCCTTGACGACGTAGTCTTGCGCGCCGGACTCGATTGCCGCCGTAGCGCTGTTTTGATCCTCCAATGCGGTCAGAACGACAACGGGCACGTCGCCGGCAGTCTCGAGCAGCCGTCGCAAGGTTTCAGTTCCCTGGCTATCCGGCAGACCGAGATCAAGAACAATCACGTCAATCGGATGGCTTTCAAGAACTGCAAGACCCTCCTGCAGCGTCGCGGCGCAGTGAATCCTATGAGGAATACTCATTTCGTCGAGCACTCAATCACGATGTCGCGGTCGCCCAGCAAATCCTCGATAATCAGGATGCCAAGTTCAGCGACGATGTCTGACTGTTTCATGATCGATTACTTTTCCGGCGGATAACTGACGACCGAGAACCAGAAACTTTCGATGCCCTTAATGATTTTTCCGAACCCGGCCAAGTCCACGGGCTTGTTGACGAATGCGTTGGCATGGAGGTCATAGGATTTGACGATATCCGACTCGGCCTGCGACGAAGTCAGGATCACAACGGGAATGAGCTTGAGCACGCTATCCGCCTTTATCGTAGCCAGCACTTCCCGGCCGTCTTTCCTGGGTAAATTGAGATCGAGCAACATCAGGTCCGGCCGTTCTGCATTTGCGTATTTTCCTTCCTTGCGCAGGAAGGCGAGCGCCTCGACGCCGTCCACGACCACGTCCAGATGGTTCAAGATTTTCGATACTTCCAGATTTTCCCGGATCAAGTCGGAATCGGCTTCGTTGTCCTCGACCAATAAAATCCTGATCTTTTGATCCACGGCGCTTTCTTCCTTATTTCTTTATTTCTGGAATCGTAAAAAGAAAACGCGTGCCGGCTCCCACGGCCGATTTCAAGCCAGACGCGCCCGCCGTGGCGCTCTACGATTTTCTTCACCAGGGCCAGCCCTATGCCGGTGCCTTTGTATTGAGCGCGCTGGTGCAAGCGCTGAAAAATTTCGAAAATGCGTTCGTGGTATTCCGGGGCGATGCCAATGCCGTTGTCGTGGACTTGGAAAACCCATTCACTAGATCCATGACTGGCCGATATCTCGACCTTCGGTTTTTTATCACCGCGAAACTTGATCGCGTTCTCAATCAGGTTCTGGAAGAGCTGACCAAGCTGGTTCGGTTGCCAATTACTGTGGGCAGATCGTCAGCGATCACGATCGTGGCCTCGCTTTCCTCAACTGCCTTGCCAAGGTTCTGGAGCACGTCGCCGACGACCGCCCCGCAATCCGTTGGAACGAGGGGAATAGAGTCTTTGCCAACCCGCGAGAGCGAGAGGAGATCGTTGATCAGGTTCTGCATGCGGGTTGCCCCGTCCACGGCATAGCGGATGTATTTGTCCGCTCTCGCGTCGAGTTGACCCTCGTATCGGTCGGCTAGAAGTTGCGTATAACTCGCCACCATGCGCAGTGGCTCTTGCAGGTCATGCGAAGCCACGTAAGCGAACTGAGCCAGATCCTTATTTGTCAGTTGGATCTCTGCCAATAGCCTGGCTTGCGTTTGATTTGCTTCCTGAAGTGATTGTTCGAATCGTTTGTGTTCGGAGAAATCGCGGGTGACCTTGCTGAACCCTCGCAAATTACCGTCGTCGTCGCGCATAGCGGTGATGGTGACGTGCCCCCAGAACCGCGAGCCGTCATTGCGAATTCGCCAACCTTCGTCCTCGACCCAGCCTTCGGCGATCGCGGTCTTGAGTTCCCGGGCGGGCTTGCCGTCCGCGATGTCTTCCGCGGGATAGAACCGCGAGAAGTGCTGGCCGATGATTTCGTCTGGCCTATAGCCCTTGATGCGCTGCGCACCGTCGTTCCAACTTGCGATGCGTCCATCAGAATCCAACATGATGATCGCGTAGTCTTTGACCCCGCTTATCAGCAGGCGGAGCGTCTCTTCTTTTTCGCGCAGAATCCGTTCGAAATATTTGCGAATGTTAAGAGCTTCATCAGTCCTCTGGCGCGCTAAATCTATCCGGTTGAGATATGACGCCGCCGCCAGCGTTATTCCGGAGAATACGACGATGTTGGAAACCGTAAACAGCGCGATACCGAAGCCGGTGGCATAGAGCCCGGCGAGTTCGCCCTGCCAACGGGCCCACCCGATGATTGAGGGAATCAAAAATGCTGCAGGCAGCAGACGCCGCGCCATGGCGCTGCCTACGCCGTCTCCGCTAATGAGCTTCATCATCCCGCGATCGGGAAACGCACAGAGCGTTCCCAAGGCCAGCAACAGGCCCGCCGCGGACGTATTTACAGCAACCGATGCATAAGGACCAAACCGGTAAAGGGCTTCGGAGCCGTACACATAACCGCTTAGCGCGACCAGTGCGATGAGCGCCGCGCCCGCGGCAAGAGCTTCGACTTTCCCTGATTGCTCACGATATTTCAGCGTTGACAGCGCGGCGCCGATCACGAGCAGCATCGATGCGGTTGCCGGCGCCATCCGGCCCGGATGTAACGATCCGTCTTCTTTCGCATCCGCAACTACAATCGTGTTGAACAGAACCTGGTCGATTTTTAGGTTCCAGTTGAAGATGTATTCACCGAGGGCGACAGCACCCAGCACAGCGACTGCGATGCCGCAAACCTGGCCGGCGCGGCGCACGCTTTCCGGCTGGCTCGATTGCAACAACCAAAGTGCTAGGCCCCCCAGCGCGAGCCCGACCGCCGTCATGGGCTTCATCGTGGCCAAGCCCGGGATTACGGATTTCAGGGCCGGCACATCGAACATCCAGCCAGCAAGAACAATCATTGCCAACAGGAGAACCACGCCGCCTGCCGCTTTGGACGCGCGCTGGAATACTCGGTATATATCAACGCGGACATAGGCCGACGTCCCATCGCGCTTGCGCGTGCGCAATGCTTCGATCTGAATATTTTGAGAAGCTACGGCCAGTCATTTTGTTGGGTCAGTATGCTAGTTTTATTATCAAAAAAATAATGCCGCAGCAGATGGATACCATTCGCCTAACTACATTTTCGATTTCGACAATCGCTCTGACAGAACGGTGTATGCGCACCACAACCGGCAAAATGCTACCGGTGGATTTAGTCACTGAGCCATTTGCACGTTCTATTTTTAGCCGGAGCAATAATGACTTCGACTTTTTAGGCGACGCTTTGCAAAAAAGGTCTTTAGAAAAATTAGGCCGTTACAAACTTGTCATTGCAGCGCATTCAATGATTTGACGCGGCGGCGTAAATCGTCTTCCGCGACCGGGGTAGATGGCAGAAGCCAGCGCTAAGTGGCATCGCGGCCCGGTGGTGGCGTTCTATCGATTACAATGTCGATACAGACCGCATGTTGCCCCGGTCTGCCCCAACCCCGACCGATGTTAAGACTGAAAAATCGCTCGGAGAATCTGACTCAAAATCAAAGAGTTACTGGCGCGCCCGGAGAGATTCGAACTCCCGACCCCCAGATTCGTAGTCTGGTGCTCTATCCAGCTGAGCTACGGGCGCTTGTTTTCGGCCTGAGAAATAGGCGGCGGAACCGGCGCATAGCTATCGCCTCGACAGCCGATTAGCAAGCCGCGTCAGGCGCGCGCGCGTTCGCCACGGTGGGCGTCGAGATCGACGGCGCGATCCGGGATGGTGATGCTGAAGGTAGCGCCGATGGTTCCCGGCACCAGGCGGATTTCGCCGCCATGGGCGCGCACAAGTTCGGCAGCGATGGCAAGGCCGAGCCCGGTGCCGCCGGCGCGAGCCGAGCCCTGGAACGCCTGGAACATATGGGCGCGGGCCTTTTCGGAGACGCCCGGTCCGGTGTCGGACACCTCGATCACCGCCACGCTGCCCTCGCGCCGACCGGTAATGCGGATCTGATCGCGCGCCGGATCGCGTTGCCCTCGTGCTTCAAGCGCCTGCACCGCATTGCGCGTCACATTGACCAATACGCGAAAGAGCTGATCGTGATCGGCCTCGACGGTCAGGCCGCGCTCGACCGACACAATCCAGCGGATCGGCACGTCGAGCCCGAGGCCGAGCGCTTCGTGCACTTCCTCGATAAGCGGTTCCAGGGAAATCGTCTTGCGATCAGGCGGCGGCTCTTGCGCGGCGCCATATGAAAGCGTGGATTGGCAGAATGCGATGGCGCGCTCAAGCGCGCGCATCAGTTTGGGCGCGAAGCGTTGCACCTTCGGGTCTGGCAAATTCGAAAGCTGATCGGAAAACAATTGGGCCGAAGCGAGCAGGTTGCGCAGATCGTGGTTGATCTTTGATACCGCAAGACCGAGCGCCGCCAGCCTGCTTTTCTGATGCAGCATGGAAGCGAGTTCCCGCTGCATGGCGGCGAGTTCCTGCTCGGCGGTGCCGACTTCGTCGGCCCTGCCCGATTCGGCAATGATGCGGCCCGGGTTCTCCGGATCGGCGCGGAACGAGATCATGTTGTCGGTGATGCGCCGCATCGGTCGCACCAGCAGGTAATGCAGTGCGAAGAACACCAGCGCCGCGGTGATGCCGGAGATTAAAAGCGACAACAGTAGAATGTTGACCGAGAAGGTCCACATCGCGACGCATAGTGGCGCTTCGTCGAGAATGATCTCCATAAACTCGCCATGCGCCATCGGCGCCGGTCCCACGACGCGCATCACGTCGCCGGGCATGCAGAACAGCAGCGTGTCGAACGCGTCCATGATTGCGCGCCACCATCTGACCTCACGCATATCGATATCCTGCGCGATGTGCGACGGCACATTGGAGGCTGCAAGCAGGCGGCGTTCCGAGCCCATCTTGATGGCTACCGCGCGGGCGCCGATGCTACCTAGGATCTGCTTGGCGAGACTTTCCGGCACCATGCCGCTGGGCGCGGCGTCGAGCACGAGGGCCGCGGTGTGCGCGGCGGCGAGCCGGTCGTTGAGCCAGTTGAGCCGGAAATTGGCAATTGATGGCACGTAAATCAAAATTTCCGCCACCATCACGAACAAGATGGTGAGGAACAACAGCCGGCCGGAAAGGCCGATGCGCACGCCGCGCGCCGAGCGTGGCGTCGTTGCCGTTATCATTTCGCTGTTTGGTTCGGCGTCCAAAGCAACCTCAACCGAAGATTCTCATCCAGGCGATGATGCGCCGCACCCAAGGACTCGTCAAACTTGGCGTAAAAAAGTCGATAGCCGCGCGTTTACCAATCTCAGACAGCGTCGGATACGGCACGACGATGCCGGTCAGGCTGCGGATGTTCAGCCCCTGCGCGATCGCCAACGTCCAGGTGGTGATCAATTCTCCGGCCTCAATACCGACAATGGTTGCGCCTACGATCTTACCTTTGACGGTTGTGATGACTTTTATGTGGCCGTGGGTTTCGCGCTCGGCCTGGGCACGATCATTATCGTGATATGGCCAGCGCAAAATGCGGATCTTCATTTCGCTCGCGCGCGCCTTGGCTTCGGTGAGCCCGGTTTGCGCCAATTCCGGTTCGGTAAAGGTCACCCAGGGGATCACGTCATTGTTCACGCGCACCGGCAGCCGGAACAGCGCGTTACGGATTACCAGGCCGGCGTGATAATTGGCGGCGTGAGTAAATTGCAATTGGCCGGCGGCAACGTCGCCTATGGCATAGACGCGCCGGTTGGTGGTCTTGAGCTTTTTGTTCACCAAGATTCCGGCGCGGTCGTAACGCACGCCGGCGGCATCTAGATCGAGGCCGTCCGTGGTCGGCTTGCGCCCGGTCGCGACAAGAATATGAGTGCCGGTGACCGTCTCCTCGCCGCCCTCGCCTGCGATCGTCAACGTTACGGCACCGCTCGCATGGGCAACGCGGGTCACCTTCACGCCGCTGCGGATGACGACGCCTTCGCGCTCAAGGCGGTCAATTACGATGGCGGCGCATTCCGGGTCGTCCTTGGCGAGCGGCGTCGCCGCCTCGAGCACCGTCACCTTGCTGCCAAGTCTGCGGAAGGCCTGCGCCATTTCCAAGCCTATGGGACCTGCGCCGATAACGATGAGTTCTTTCGGCTGCTCGGTGAGCTTGAAAATATTTTCATTGGTCAGATAAGGACCGCTATCGATGCCGGGGATCGGTGGCAACGCCGGCGTAGAGCCGGTGGCGATCACGAAACGCCGCGCACGGATTTCAATTTCGCCGACCGCGACGGTGCGGCGGTCGGTGAATTTTGCGTGGCCCATGATTACGCGCACACCCAATCCGGTAAAGCGCTCTGTCGAATCGACCGGCGCGATGGCCGCGATCACGCCTTGCACATGCGCCATAACCTTGGCGAAATCGACTTGTGGCTGCGCCGTAACTCCGAACGCACCCGAGTTGCGCATGACCTCGGCGCGCTTGGCCGCCGCCAGCAAAGCCTTCGACGGCACGCAGCCGGTATTGAGGCAGTCGCCACCCATCTTGTGGCGCTCGATCAGCACCACAGAAACGCCGAAGGCGGCCGCGGCGGCGGCGACCGACAGGCCACCCGAGCCGCCGCCAATCACGCAAATATCCGGTTTGAGTATTTCGGCCATATCCTAAAACTTTCGCGACGATTCTAACTGAAATATCACCCGGCTGCGCGCGAGCGCGCACGCAGTTTTTTCACGACCACCGGCACCAACGCAAGCAGACCGAGCGCGACGAGCGCGCCGATCAGTTGCGGCGTCAGCACATCCTTGGCATCGAAGATGAAATGGCAATCGGCGCGGCCGGCAGCAAGACAATTGCGGTTGGCTGCCTGTTGCGCGGTTATCACGCTGTCGAGGCCGGTACCGGCGAAGGCATAGACGGCGGCGCCCGGGATGATGCCGAGCACGGTGGCGGCGACAAACGGTACCAAGCGTACGCCGGCAAAAGCCGGCACCAAATTGACCAGGAAGAATGGAAAAGCCGGCACCAACCGCAAGAACAAAAGATAGCTGAAGGCGTCTTCGCGAAAACCTTGCGCCAGTTGCGTGGCGCGCGGGCCTGCCCTCCGCAGCAGAGGTTCGCCGAGCGCGGTGCGCGCCACCAGGAAGATGATCGTCGCGCCCAAGGTGGCCCCGATCACGGCGGCGGATGCGCCGATAGCCAGCCCGAACAGAAAGCCGCCGGCGACGGTGAGAAAGGTGGCGCCCGGCAGCGACAGTGCGACCGCGGTAATATAGAGCGCGATATAGGCAAGGATGGCTAGCAGGCGATGCGCCGTCACAAATGCGCCGATGGTTTCACGATGGCGGACGAGTTCTTCGAGCGAGATGCCGCGACCGATGGCGAAATAGGCCGCGGCAGCGAGTAGTACGACCACGATCAGCGGCGCCAGCCGGCGGATCAGATTGCGTGGCCGGCGCGCTTGGGGCGGGCTTTCCGACATGCGCGCTATATACACGAAGCCGCCCCCGCGGCGCTGCGGCCTCACCGCCTTGTGAGGCCTATGTGACATGGCGGGAGCCGCCCGGCGGTCGCATTGACGCGCCAAGGGGCCTCCCTTATAAGCCGCGCAAATCGCGTGCCGATCCTGCCTAGTTCAAGGGTTTTCATGGCGGATTTGGGGGGCGAAACACCCTCCATCGCCACGGCGCATTCAGCGGAGAATTAGATCGTGAAGCGGACCTATCAACCGAGCAAGCTCGTACGCAAGCGCCGTCACGGTTTCCGCGCGCGCATGGCCACCAAAGGCGGGCGCAAGGTCTTGTCGGCGCGGCGTTCACGCGGGCGCAAGAAACTTTCGGCCTAAGGCCGGCGCGAAAAACTTGCGCGCATTGCTTCCATGGAACGATTGAGGCAACGGGCGGACTTTCTGGCCGCGGCGACCGGGACCAAGGTTTCGGCCGCCGCGTTCGTGCTACAGGCGCGCAAGCGGTTGGACGACGGGCCGGTACGTTTTGGTTTCACCGTGTCGAAGAAAGTCGGCAATGCGGTCGAGCGAAACCGGGTCCGCCGGCGCTTGCGGGACATCGTGCGGCGATCGGATGAAAAGCGCATGCGAAGCGGCCACGACTATGTGCTGATCGGCCGGCGCGCGGCGTTGCAAGCGCCGTTCGAGCGGATGACGCAAGACTTCGAAGGCGCGCTGCGGCGTGTACATGTAGGGAGCGCGACGGCGGATGGGGGCGGCAAACCGGTAAGGCGATGAACGACAGCAAGAACACCATTCTCGCCATTGTGCTTTCAGCCATTGTGCTGATCGGCTGGCAATATTATTTCGCCGTGCCGCAGGAAAAAGCGCGCGAACAGCAACAGGCCCAACAGCGGGCGCAGGGCGTGCCGCAACCCAACACGAACGCGCAACCGGCGCCGGCGCCGGGCGCGCCAGTCGTTCCGGGAGCCGCGCCGGCGCCGGCAGCGACAGGCCCCACCGCGGCCGCGCAGACCGCGACGCGCGAGGCGGCGTTGAAAGGGTCTCCGCGCATCGCAATCGACACCGGCACATTGCAGGGATCGATCGCGCTCAAGGGTGGACGCATCGACGATCTGGCTTTGGTGAAATTCCGCGAGACCGTCGATCCGAAATCGCCGCCGATCGTGCTTCTATCGCCGTCGGGTAGCCCCGAGCCGTTCTACGCCGAGTTCGGCTGGACCGCCGCGCAGGGCACCAATGTCAAACTTCCCAATTCGGAAACGGTGTGGACGCAATCCGGCTCCGGCGCGCTCAGCGTCGGGCATCCGGTGACGCTGACCTATAACGACGGAGCGGGCCTGGAATTCCACCGCACCATCACGGTCGACGACAAGTATCTGTTCACCATCAAGGACGAAGTCGCAAACAAGAGCGCTAATCCGGTCGGTCTTTTTCCTTACGCGCTGATTTCGCGTCACGGCACGCCGAAGACGGCAGGCTATTACATTCTGCATGAAGGCCTGATTGGCGTTCTTGGCGACGACGGGTTGCAGGAAATCACCTACAAGAAGATCGAAGAAAAGAAGGTGATCAACTTCGACGTCAAGAACGGCTGGCTCGGCATCACCGACAAATATTGGGCGGCGACGTTGCTGCCCGACACCGACGCGCATCTCAAGGCGCATTTCTCGACTGGTAAGCTCGGGACCGTCGAGACTTACCAAACCGACTATCTGCTCGACGAGCAGACCATCGCGCCCGGCGCAAGCGGGTCAGCCGATGCGCGTTTATTTGCCGGCGCCAAGGAAGTGCGCGTCATCAATGCTTATGAGAAACAGCTCAACCTCAACCGTTACGACCTGCTGATTGACTGGGGCTGGTTCTATTTCATCACCAAGCCGCTGTTCATGGTAATCGACTATCTCTACCGGCTGGTCGGCAATTTCGGCATCGCGATCCTGATCGTCACCGTGCTGATCAAGGCCGCCTTCTTCCCGCTCGCCAACAAATCCTACGCATCGATGGCGAAGATGAAGGCCGTGCAGCCGCAGATGACGGTGCTGCGCGAGCGCTTCAAGGACGACAAGGCCAAGCAGCAGCAGGAACTGATGGCGCTCTACAAGCGCGAGAAGATCAATCCGCTCGCCGGCTGCCTGCCGATCGCCATTCAGATTCCGGTGTTCTTCTCGCTCTACAAAGTGCTGTTCGTCACGATCGAAATGCGGCACGCACCGTTCTTCGGCTGGATTCACGATCTGTCGGCGCCCGATCCGACCAACATTTTCAATTTGTTCGGGCTTATTCCGTTCGACCCGACAACGATTCCGATGGTCGGCTCGTTCCTGCATGTCGGCGCCTGGGGCGTGATCATGGGCATCACCATGTGGGCGCAGATGAAGCTCAACCCGGCGCCGCCCGACCCGACGCAGGCCATGATCTTCAACTGGATGCCGCTGATCTTCACCTTCATGCTGGCGACCTTCCCGGCCGGCCTCGTGATCTACTGGGCCTGGAACAATTCGCTGTCGGTGGCGCAGCAGAGCATCATCATGCGCAAGCACGGCGCCAAGATCGAATTGCTCGACAACATCATGAAGCTGTTTCCAAAAAAGAAGACGGGCGCGACGAAGGCACCGGATGCGCGGAACGAAAAAGAAAAAGACCCGCAATAGCACTTCGCCTTAGAAAAGATTCCGCGAACGCGGAGCGTCTGCACGACGTCCGGAATTCGGGTAAACCCGACTTCCGATGCGTTTTCGTTTATGCTGGCGACCGATGACTTCTGATGACTTTACCCGCAGCGAGATCGAGACCGGCCGGCGCCTGTTCACCGGCGATTGGCATTTTGTCGCCGCCGCCGGCTCCGATGTGTCGCTGCCGCCGATGCGCGGCACCGAGATCGCGCTGGCCGGCCGCTCCAATGTCGGAAAGTCGAGCCTGCTGAATGCGCTGACCGGCCGCAAAAGTCTGGCGCGCACCTCGCGCACACCCGGCCGCACCCAGGAACTGATCTTCTTCACCGGCGGCGGCGATCTTAACTTGGTGGACATGCCGGGCTATGGCTATGCCGCCGCCGCCAAATCCAAAATCGCCGCCTGGACCGAGTTGATTCACGCGTATTTGCGCGGGCGGACCAATCTTGCTCGCGTCTATGTATTGGTGGATGCCCGTCACGGCCTGAAAGACACCGACGCGCCCACGTTCGACGCGCTCGGCCAGGCGGCGGTCAGCCATCAGATTGTGCTCACAAAATGCGACGCGTTGTCGGCCGCGGAACTTGCCAGGCGCAAGAGCGAAGTCGAAGCCGCGCTCAAAAAGCGCCCCGCCGCCTTCCCCGGCGTATTGGTAACATCGGCACGTTCTGGCACCGGAATGCCGGAAATGCGGGCCGCGATCGCCCGGCTTTTGGAGGAAAGAAAGCGTTAGCGCATTGTCGGCTGCCAGCCACTCGGCTAGAACGCTGCGGAATTCACATTAGGCCGGCACGATGAGCAAAGCGCCCAAAATCGATCCGCTGGAGCAGGCCCGCATCCTCTCGGAAGCGCTGCCGCATATGCAGCGCTATGACGAAGAGATCGTCGTGGTCAAATATGGCGGCCACGCCATGGGCCAGGAAGCCTTGGCGCGGAGTTTCGCGCGCGACGTGGTTTTGCTTGAGCAGACCGCGATCAATCCGGTGGTCGTGCACGGCGGCGGGCCGCAGATCGCGGCCATGCTCAAGAAGCTTGGCATCAAATCCGAATTCGTCGACGGCCTGCGCATCACCGACGAGAAGACCGTCGAGATCGTCGAGATGGTGCTGGCCGGATCGATCAATAAGCAGATCGTCGGCTACATCAACGCCGCCGGCGGCAAGGCGATCGGGCTGTGCGGCAAGGACGGCAATATGGTGCAGGCCCGCAAGGTGACCCGCACCGTGGTCGATCCCGATTCCAACATCGAGAAGGTGGTCGATCTCGGCTTCGTCGGCGAGCCGGATAAGGTCGATATCACCATTCTTGAGCAGGTGATCGGCCGCGAACTCATTCCGGTGCTTGCGCCGGTGGCGACCTCCGCCAACGGCGGCACCTTCAACGTCAATGCCGACACTTTTGCCGGCGCCATTGCCGGCGCGCTTAAGGCCAAGCGCCTGCTACTGTTGACCGACGTCGAGGGCGTGCTCGACAAATCGAAAAGCTTGATTACCGACTTGTCGGTGGCCGACGCGCGCAAGCTGATCGCCGACGGCACCATTTCCGGCGGCATGATCCCCAAGGTTGAGACCTGCATCTATGCGCTCGATCAGGGCGTCGAAGGCGTCGTCATTATGGATGGCAAAGTTCCACACGCCGTTTTGCTTGAATTGCTCACCGACCACGGCGTCGGCACCCTGATGCATCGCTAGCCGGATACGGCTTTTTTATTTCTGAATGACATGTGGAATGGCACCGGCGGCCACGCAGCCGCCGCGATGCTTGACAGGCGTTCAGCGACCCGCTGAGATTTAAGAATAATTTCAGGGGGTACCGTCATGTTCATTCGGTTTTCGTTCGCCGCCGCCGTCCTTGCGGCCGCGGTGTTTGCGCCGGCTCACGCCAACGCACAAGCCGCCATCATGTCACTGAATTCCGTCAGCACCGAAGACCTGCCGCAAGCCGATTGCATGAAGCGCGGGCGCTCTGCGATCGAGGACGCGGGCTTTGAATATTTCGACACCACCACGGAAGCGGTCTGGGGCCGGACCAACGGCCACCGCGACATGGTGGCGGTCTATTGCCTGAAGAGTCATGACGTGGCGGTGTTCGCGGCCAGTAGCCCGACGGGGCGCGGCAAAGTGACCGCCCCGCTGGTCGATCGCTTGGTCGAATCTTGGCAGAAGCTCGGCAAATAGCGCCGCGACACGGGGCCCCGGCCCACCCGCACCCAGTCTGTCGCAGGACCAAGTCTGTTCTAAAGTGCCGGCACCGTGTAGGCTCCGCGGCAACGTAAAGAAACGCCAGGGAGGACTTATGACGACAGCACGCAAGGCGATTTTCGCCGCCAGCGCCATGGTGGCCGCGATTGCCATCGCAGCGCCGGCCAGCGCTCAGATTTACAGCCTCGGCACCGGCAAGCAGGGCTTCTTCACCTATGCAGCGGGCGCTGCCATCGCCAAGGTCGCGGCCGACGGCGGGCTCAATCTGCGCATCAAACCGTTTCGGCGGCACCAGCGCCTATGTGCCGGGTGTCAATGCCGGCGAACAGCAATTCGGTCTCGCCAATGAACTCGAGACCCATTTCGCCGTCACCGGCGAGGTCATCTACAAAGACAAGCCGCAGCCCAATTTGCGCGCAGTCGCCGTGCTCACGCCGCTTTATTCGCAATTCTTCGTCGCCAAAGATTCCCCGATCAAGACCATCGCCGATCTCAAAGGCAAGCGCGTGCCGAGCGATTACGCCAGCCAGCGCGTGCTCGACATCTTGACTAAAGGCACGCTCGCCAATGGCGGACTGAGCTACGCCGACGTGCAAAAAGTGCCGGTACCGAACGTGGCCGGCGGCGCCGAGGAATTCGAGAAAGGCAAGGCCGACACGTTCATGTTCGCCGTCGGCTCGGGCAAGGTCGCGGAAGTCAATTCCAAGGTCCCGGTGCGCTTGCTCCCCGTCGATCATTCCAAGGAAGCGATGGAGCGCCTGCGCAAGTTCATTCCGGTTGCCTATTCGTTGCAGCTTCAGCCCGGCAAGGGCCGCGCCGGCGTCGACGAGCCGACATGGGTCTATGCCTACGACTATCTGGTGCTCGCCAACGATAAGGTGGCGGACGACGTGGTCTACAAGCTCACCAAGCTGCTGCATGACCACAAGGCGGAACTAGCGGCGAACTTCGGCGCGCTCGCGGGTTTCGATCCCAAGCGCATGAACAAGGATTTGGGCCCGGTGAAGTTCCACCCGGGCGCCATCAAGTTCTACAAAGAAATCGGCGAATGGCCGCCCAAGAGCGGCAGCTGATTAGCACCAGACAAACGCGATCAACGGTCCCGTGACTGACGAGACGACCCACCAGGCACCGGCGGGCCCCCAATCGGAGGGAGCCCGCCGGTTGATTTTTGCGGCGGCGAGCCTGCTCACGCTCGGCTCAATCGCCTTCGCGCTTCAGCTCTACCGCAGCGTCGGGCTGCTGCTCTATAACGAGCAGTTCCTGGCCGGCATGCTCGCGCTCGGCATGGCGCTGGTTTATCTGACGCAACCGCTTCGCCGCGCTACGCCGAAACCGACAATCCCCTGGTACGACTGGCTGCTCGCGGCCTTAAGCCTCGTCGTCGGCATCTATCTCGCCGTGCGCTTCCCGGCATTGTCCGAGGATATGACGTCGCGGCCGCTGGATGGACTGATCGTCGCCTTCATCACCGTGCCGCTGGTAATCGAGGCGCTGCGCCGCACCGTCGGCCTCGCGTTGATGATCGTCGTCATCATCTTTCTGGTCTACGCGCCGCTCGGCCAATATGTGCCGGGCCCACTCGCCGGCTTGCCGGTCGATGTTTCGCAGCTTGCGTTCTATCTGGTCTGGGATCCCGGCAGCATGCTGGGGCTGCCGGTCTTGGTGGCGGCCACCATCGTCATCGCCTTCGTGTTCTTCGGCAATCTGCTGTTCGCCTCGGGCGGCTCGGCTTTTTTCACCGACATCGCGCTCACTCTGATGGGGCGTTATCGCGGCGGCTCGGCCAAGATCGCGGTCACCGCCTCCTGCTTGTTCGGCATGATCTCCGGCAGCGCGGTGAGCAATGTCGCCTCCGTCGGCGTGCTGACCATTCCGCTGATGCGGCGCGGCGGCTATCCCGGCCATGTTGCCGCGGCGATCGAAGCGGTGGCCTCGACCGGCGGCCAGCTGATGCCGCCGGTGATGGGTGCGGCCGCGTTCCTGATGGCGGAATTTCTGCAGGTGCCCTATCGCGACGTGGCCATCGCGGCAACTTTGCCGGCGCTACTTTATTACTATGCGCTGTTCATCCAGGCCGATCTCTTGGCCGCGCGTGCAGGCTTAAGCAGTCTCAATACGCCGGAGGTGCCGCCGGCGCGCAAGGTGATGGCGCAAGGCTGGCACTTCCTGCTGCCGTTCGCGATGTTGATCTACGGTCTGTTCTGGCTGAACTGGTCGCCGGAACTGGCGGCGCTGGCGGCCTCCGCCGTGCTGGTCGTCACCGGCTCCGTGCTCGGTTATGGCGGCAAGCGCCTGAAGCCCGCCGACATCCTGCGCGCGCTGCACGGCACCGGCATGGTCTCGCTCGATCTGTTGATGATCACGGCGGCGGCCGGCTTCATCATCGGCGTCCTCAACATTACCGGCTTGAGCTTTGCGCTCACGCTGATGCTGGTGGAGGTCGGACACAATAGTTTATGGCTGCTGCTGATCCTCGCCGCCGTCGTCTCCATCGTCCTCGGCATGGGCATGCCGACGGTCGGCGTCTATGTGCTGCTCGCCGCGCTGGTGGCGCCGGCCATGGTCAAGATCGGGCTCTCGCCCATGGCCTCGCATATGTTCGTCATGTATTTCGGCATGATGTCGATGATCACGCCGCCGGTGGCGTTGGCGGCCTATGCGGCGGCCTCGCTGGCGGGGACCGACGCCATGAAAACCGGCTGGACCGCGGTGCGCTTCGGCTGGATCGCCTACATCATCCCGTTTTTGTTCGTGCGCGCGCCCGCACTGCTGCTCACCGGATCGCTGACGTCAATACTGATGGCCGTGTTCACCGCGCTGGTCGGCGTGTGGCTGATTTGCGCGGCCTTTGCCGGCTACGCCACGCGCCCGCTCAGCATGCCGATGCGTATCGGCTTTGGCATTGCCGGCTTGCTGCTGTTCATCCCGGCCGACGCCATGCCGCACGGCGAATGGACCGATTACGCAGGGCTCGCGCTCGGCGCCATTCTGCTGACGCGGGAAATCTTGGCGGTGCGCATGCAGCGGCAGGCCGCTTGATTCTGTCTTGTTCGCCGGGTGCTAGCATGGCGCATGATTCGCGCGATCCATGGCAGCGCATGGCTTGGCGGCTTGCTGATTTTGCTGGCGAGCGCGCCGGCGCGCGCCGAACTGACGCTGTGCAACCGCACCAGTTATCAAGTTGATGCGGCGATCGGTCTGGAAAAACGCGCCAACGTCTCGACTCGCGGCTGGTTCCGCATCGATCCCGGCCAGTGCCGGCAAGTTTTGGACGGCGCGCTCGATGCCGATCTCGTCTATGTGCATGCGCGCACGCCGCCGGTCTATGGCAGCGCGCCGATGCCGCAGACCGGCCAGGCGGAACTGTGCATTCGCAACAACGATTTTGCCATCGACAATGCGCGCGGCTGCGCGGTCAGCCAACAGGCGCGCTTTGCCGCCGCGCGGCCTTCCGAATCGCCCAATGGTCCGGTCGTCAATTTGGCGGAAGAAGCCGACTACGACGACGCGCAAGCCCGTCTTGCCGGTATCCAGCGCCTGCTGACGATTGCCGGCTATGACGCCTATCCGATCGACGGCGTCGAGGGCGCCAAGACGCAAGCCTCGCTGACGAAGTTTCTAGCCGATCGCAAGCTGCCGGCGGACGCTGCATCCAAGCCTGAGTTTTTCGATACCCTGCTCGCCGCCGCCCGCAACCCGCAAGGCACCGGCTTTTCCTGGTGCAACGACACCCAATACGCGGTGATGGCGGCGCTCGGCATCGTCGAGATGGGCCAGATCGTCGCGCGCGGCTGGTACCGCGTTGCGCCCGGCAAATGCCTGCGGCCGGATCTGCGCGGCGACCCGCACCGGCTCTACAGCTATGGCGAGGCTGTGGACGGCGACGGGCGCACCATCAAGCGCGGCGATACGCCGCTCGCCTGGGGCGGCAATGTTCCGCTATGCACGCGCGACGGCAAGTTCGAACTCTCCGACCACAAAGATTGTGGCGCGCGAGGGTTGAATTCGGCGGGCTTTGCCGCCATCGATCTGGGCGGGAACCCGTCGACGGTCGTGCGTTTCAAGGAACCTTAAGCAAAAAAGGCCGGTTTATAGGCCTTTACGCTGCTTTGCGGTTCTGCTTATTCGTGTGATATTGCGCCTTGGAGATAAACATCAATGACTGACAGCACTTGCCGCGTCCTGATGGTCTATCCGCGGTTCGCGTCGGACTCGTTCTGGGTCTACACGCCTGCCTGCGAGATCGTCGGCGCGCGCTATCCCACCGCCCCGCTCGGTATGATCACCGTCGCGGCGATGCTTCCCTCGTCATGGGAGGTGCGTCTCGTCAACCGCAATACCGAAGATCTCGCGCCCGGCGACCTTGAATGGGCCGATATGGTGATGACCGGCGGCATGCTGTTCCAGCAGGCCGACTCGCTGCACATCATGAAAATGGCCCAAGCCCTCGGCAAACCGGTCGTCGTCGGCGGGCCGGATATCACGTCGCATCGTTACGTATACCGGGATGTCGACATTCAGATTCTCGGCGAATCCGAGGATGTCATCGACGAGTTCATCAAAGCGTGGGAGGGCGGACAGCGCAAAGGCATTTTCGAAGCGCCGAAGTTCACGGCCGACGTCACCAAGAGCCCGGTGCCGCGCTTCGATCTGCTCAAATTCGACCATTATCTTTATATCGGCGTCCAGTTCTCGCGCGGCTGCCCGTTCACCTGCGAGTTCTGCGACATCATCGAGCTCTACGGCCGCAAGCCGCGCACCAAGGAGCCCGCGCAGCTTCTGGCCGAGCTCGACCGGCTCTACGAGCTTGGCTACCGCGGCCATGTCGATTTCGTGGACGACAATCTGATCGGCAACAAGAAGGCGGTGAAAGCCTTCTTGCCTCACCTGAAAAAGTGGTTGGTGGAGCACGATTATCCGTTCGAGTTCTCGACCGAGGCGTCGCTCAATATCGCCGACGATGAGGAACTCCTGGGATTGATGCAGGAGGCGAACTTCTTCGCGATATTTGTCGGCATCGAAAGCCCGGACACCGAGACGCTCAATCAGATGCGCAAAAAGCAGAATACGCGCCGCAATATCGCCGAGAGCATTCATCGCATTTATGCGCACGGAATTTTCGTCACGGCCGGTTTTATCGTCGGCTTCGACACCGAAAAGGGATCGATCGCAGAGCCGATGATCGACTTGATCGAGGAGGCAGCGATCCCCGTAAGCATGGTCGGATTGCTCTACGCTTTGTCGAGCACCCAGCTCGGCCGCCGCCTCGAGAAGGAAGGACGCCTGCACCCGGGCCACGACGTCCAGGTGATCGGCGACGGCGACCAATGCACGGCCGGCCTGAACTTCGATACGATACGGCCACGGCACGAAGTCTTGACCGATTATCGCCGCGTCCTTGAGCAAGTCTACGATCCGGTTGCCTTTGCCGGACGCCTTACGCGGCTGTCGACGATGCTCGATCGATCCAAGGGCAGGCGCGAGCCGCCGGCGGGCGACATCAAGCTCCGCGCCGGCTCGCTCGCGACCGTCCACAAGATCATGAACCAACTGCCGGAAGTGCGGGAGATTTTCTGGAAAACCTTCACCGACTGCGCCAAAAGCAATCCGATGGCGGTGCGTTTCCTGGTGCTGATGATGGCGATCTACCTGCACATCGGCCCGTTCTCGCGCAAGGTCATCGCCAACATCGATCGCCAGATCGAGGGTCTGCATAACCAGCAGCCGCCGGCGAGACCGATGGTCGCTGCCCGCGATTCAGCCGCCGCCGCGATGTGATCTTGCGATCACTGCCGGCGCGCCCTGCATCAGCCTTGACGACACCCCATCGCACACCGCGTGTTTTCGATCATATCGAGACCTGGGTGTTCGATCTCGACAACACGCTCTATTCGCATCATCTCAATCTTTGGCAGCAGGTGGACGACCGCATCCGCAGCTATGTCGCGGAATTCCTCAAAGTCTCGAAGGACGAGGCGTTCCGCGTACAGAAGGACTATTACAAGCGCTACGGCACCACCATGCGCGGCTTGATGACCGAGCATGGGCTTAATCCCGACGATTATCTCGATTACGTCCACCGCATCGACCATTCCCCGCTCACGCCCAACCCGGCGCTCGGCGCGGCGCTGGAAAAGCTTCCCGGCCGCAAACTCATCCTCACCAACGGTACCCGCAAGCACGCCGACGCGGTGATGAAGAAATTGGCGGTGCATGAGCATTTCGAGGACGTGTTCGACATCGTCGCCGCCGATCTGGAGCCCAAGCCGTCGCCGAAGACCTATGAACGGTTTCTTTCAGTTCACGACGTGGACGCGAGTAGAGCCGCGATGTTCGAGGACCTCGTGCGCAATTTGGAAGCCCCGTATGCGCTCGGCATGACCACGGTGCTGGTGGTGCCGGATGGCACGCGCGAAGTGTTCCGCGAGTGTTGGGAATTGGAAGGCCGCAACGAGCCGCACGTCGATTATTTCACCGACGATCTGGCCGGCTTTCTCGGGCAGATCGTCGCGGCGCGCTAGGCGCCCGGGATGATCTGCTGCATCAGCACGGCGAGCCCGATACCGGCAATGCCGGCGCCGATCAACTTGAGCGGCGAAACATCGGCCGCCTGCCGCGCCAGCATGCGCGCCACGCTCATGGCGGCGAGCGCGACCGCGCTTTGGATGACGGAAAGCCCAAGCAGATAGGCATAAAGCGGCGTCGGTTCGGCGCCATAGATCGATTCACCCAGCGCATAACCGTGGATGAGGCCGACAAGCGCGAACAACGCCAGCGCCGCCGCAGCAGACATCTGGCGGGCGCGCAGCATCAGTGAGCCCAGGGCGATCACCGACAGCGCCACCCAGATTTCCGCGCCCGGCACGGTCGCGCCATGCAGATGCAGGGCAACGCCGGCGATCATCGCCAGCACGAAGCCGATGGCGAGCGCGAGCGCCGCCCGGTGCGCGGCGGCAAGACAGCCGACCGCCACCACCGCGGCAAAATGATCGAGGCCGATGACCGGATGGCCGAGGCCCGAGAGCAGCCCTTGCGCGAAGGTCGCAGGCGTCTTGCCGCCCATCACGTGATGGGCGAAGGCGGGCTCTGCCAACCAGGCGAGGCCTAATAGCGCGAGGGTCAAGCTCATCAATCGGCGTTTCATGGCGTTCTCCCGATGCACCAGATTAGCCGTATGGCGGCTGCTTGACATCCCCCGCCCCGCCCCCGACAAACCGTTTCCAAACGGGCGCCGGAAATTCCCATGGCAAACGACAAGCTTGAAAAAATCATCGACGAAGCCTTCGAGACCCGCGACAAAATCGGGCCCAAGACCAAGGGCGCGGTGCGCAAGGCGGTCAATGATGCGCTCGAATTGCTCGATACCGGCACCGCGCGCGTCGCCGAACGCCAGGGCAACGGCGCCTGGAAGGTCAATCAGTGGCTGAAGAAAGCGGTGCTGCTGTCGTTCCGCCTCAACGACATGAGCGTGATCGCGGGCGGTCCGGGCAAGGCCGTGTGGTGGGACAAAGTCGATTCCAAATTCAAGGGCTGGACGCCGGCGCGCTTTCGCAAAGCGGGCTTCCGCGCCGTGCCGGGCAGCGTGGTGCGCCGCTCGGCCTTCATCGCGCCGGGCGTTGTGCTGATGCCGTCTTTCGTCAATCTCGGCGCCTATGTCGACAGCGGCACCATGGTCGACACCTGGGCGACGGTCGGCTCTTGCGCGCAGATCGGCAAGAATTGTCATTTGTCCGGCGGCGTCGGCATCGGCGGCGTGCTCGAGCCGCTGCAAGCAGGCCCCGTGGTGATCGAGGACAATTGCTTCATCGGCGCGCGCTCGGAAGTGGTCGAAGGCGTCATCGTGCGCGAAGGCAGCGTGCTCGGCATGGGCGTCTATATCGGGATTTCCACCAAGATTGTGGATCGCGCAACCGGCAAAATCTATCAGGGCGAAGTGCCGCCTTATTCCGTCGTTGTGTCGGGAACGCTGCCGGGCAAGCCAATGCCGAACGGCGAACCAGGGCCGAATCTTTATTGCGCGGTTATCGTCAAGCGCGTGGACGAGCGCACGCGCTCGAAGACTTCGATCAACGAATTATTGCGTGATTGAGAAGCGGACGCAGCATGATCGCCGACCCCGTTGCCCTCACCCGCGATCTTGTGCGCTGCCCGTCGGTAACGCCGGCCGAAGGCGGCGCGTTGAAGTTTCTCGAAACAACGTTGAAAGCCGCGGGCTTTACCGTGCACCGCATGACCTTCAAGGAGGCGGGCGCCGACGACGTTGAAAATCTCTATGCCCGCATCGGCACCGCCGCGCCGCATCTGATGTTTGCCGGCCACACCGACGTGGTGCCGCCCGGCGACGAGAAAGCCTGGGCGCATCCGCCCTTTGCCGGCGAACTCGACGGGGCGCAGCTTTACGGCCGCGGCGCGGTCGACATGAAGGGCGGCATCGCCTGCGCGCTCGCCGCGGTGCTCGATCATCTCGCCGCCAATGGCGGCAAACCCAAAGGCTCGATCTCGTTCCTGATCACCGGCGACGAGGAAGGCATTGCGGTCAACGGCACGCCGAAGCTTTTGCAATGGGCGGCCGATCGCGGCGAGAAATTCGATCACTGTCTGCTGGGCGAGCCGAGCAACGTCAATGCGCTCGGCGACACCATCAAGATCGGCCGGCGCGGTTCGCTTAACGGCCACCTGATCGTGAGCGGAAAACAAAGCCATGTCGCCTATCCCGAGCGGGCGGTAAATCCGATTCGCGGATTGGTGAAGCTGGTCGAAGCGCTGCAATCGAAGCCGCTCGATAAGGGTAGTAAGCAATTTGCGCCCTCGCATCTGGAATTCACCTCGGTCGACGTCGGCAATAAGACCGTTAACCTCATTCCTGGCGAAGCACGGGCGCGCTTTAATATTCGTTTCAATGACAAGCATACGCTCGCGTCGCTGAAAAAATTGATCGAACAGCGCGCCGCCAAGGCAGCCGGCAAGAAAATTAAATTTTCATTTCAATGGGAGCCGTCGAACGCCGGCGTCTTCGTCACCAAGCCGGGTCCGTTCACCAAACTGGTGCAGTCAGCCGTGCATGAAGTGACCGGCCGCAAGCCGAAATTGTCCACCACTGGCGGCACCTCCGATGCGCGCTTCATCACGCATCATTGCCCGGTGGTGGAATTCGGCCTGGTCGGCCAGACCATGCATCAGGTGGACGAGCGCGTGCCGATCGCCGACCTGCGCGCGCTGACGACGATATACCGGAAGATCATCGACCGGTATTTCGGCTAGTAATCCACTTGCATCAAATAAAGCCCGTCGGGCGGCGCCACCGGCCCGCAAGCGGCGCGGTCGCAAGACGCAAGCGCGGCGGCGAAGATC
This sequence comes from uncultured Alphaproteobacteria bacterium, assembly GCA_963756805.1. Classification (GTDB taxonomy): domain Bacteria; phylum Pseudomonadota; class Alphaproteobacteria; order Rhizobiales; family Xanthobacteraceae; genus Pseudolabrys. Next base: position 74,532 of record CAVWPH010000005.1, on the reverse strand, counting down.
ATCGCCGCTCCATTTGCCCTCGCCCACCTGCACCAGCGAGCCGACCATGGAGCGCACCTGGCTGTGCAAGAACGAGCGCGCGGAGGCCGTGACGTTCACGGCATCGCCGTCGCGCGCGACATCAAATCGGTCGAGCGTCTTCATCGGCGAATTGGCTTGGCATTCGGTGGAGCGGAACGTCGTAAAATCATGCTTGCCGATGAGGCGCTGCGCGGCCTTATGCATGGCCGCGGCATCGAGCGGGCGCGGCACGCGCCAGGCGTGGCCCAAATCGACCGTCAAATCGGCGCGGCGATTGACGATGCGATAGAGATAATGGCGCTTCACCGCCGAGGTGCGGGCATTGAAATCTTGGCCGGCGCGCTCGGCGGACAAAATCGCGACCGGATGCGGCCGCAAGTGCGAATTCAACGCGTCGCGCACGGTGTCGGTGTCCCAGTCCTTGGCGAGATCGACATGGGCGACCTGGCCGCGCGCGTGCACGCCGGCATCGGTGCGGCCGGCGCCCTGCACCAGTGTTTTCTCGCCCGCCAGCGCCTCGATCGCCGCCGTCAGCGCGCCCTTGCACGGTGAGCCCACCGGCCTGGATCTGCCAGCCGGAAAATGGCGTGCCGTCATATTCGATGATGAGTTTGTAGCGGGGCATTTTTAGCTGACCTTGGCGCCGGCTTTGACCGGCGTGCCGCGCAGGAATTCCTCCGCGCTCATCGGCTGCTTGCCGGCGCGCTGGACTTGCGTGAGGCGCACCGCGCCTTCGCCGCAAGCAATGGTGAGCGAATCGTCGAGCACGGTGCCGGGCGCGCCTTTTCCGTTGCCTTTGGTCGAGCGCAAGGCTTTCACGCGCACTTTGTCGATTTCGAACCAGGCGCCGGGAAACGGCGACAGCCCGCGAATGTGATCGTGCACGATGGGCCACGGCTTCGCCCAATCGATGCGCGCCTCGTCCTTTTTGATTTTCTCCGCATAGGTGACGCCCTGCTCGCCTTGCGGCGTTAGCGTCAGCGTGCCTCGCTCCAAATCGGCCAGCGCGCGCGCCATCGCATCGGCACCGAGCCGCGCCAGCGCGTCATGCAAATCGCCGGCGGTCATGTCAGGCGCAATGGCGATGCGCTCGGCCAGCACCATCGCACCGGTGTCGAGGCCCTCGTCCATTTTCATAATCGTGACGCCGCTCTCTTTGTCGCCGGCCATGATGGCGCGGTTGATGGGGGCTGCGCCGCGCCAGCGCGGCAACAGCGACGCATGCACATTGAAACATCCGAGCCGCGGCGCTTCGAGAGTAGGTTTCGGCAGGATCAGCCCGTAGGCCACCACCACGGCGGCATCGGCCTTGTGGGCGCGGAAGGCGGCCTCCGCCTCCGCACTTTTTAATGTTGAGGGCGTCACCACCGGCAGCCCCAATCGGCGCGCTTCGCGTTCGACCGGGCTCGGCTGCAAATCCATGCCGCGGCCGGAAGGTTTGGCCGCGCGCGTATAGACCGCGGCGATGTCGTGCCCGGCGGCAGCGAGCGCAAGCAACGTCGGCACCGCGAAATCGGGCGTGCCCATGAAGATCAGGCGCAGCGGCATGCTGTCTTAATTCCCGTAAGCGGGCGCGTTCACAGACCGTGCGGGGTCGGATCGATCCGCGGCTCGGTTTTATCGCCTTCGGCCTTCTTCGCCACCTTCTTGAATTTCTTCATCACCATGTCGCGCTTGAGCTTGGAAATATAATCGATGAACAAGACGCCATTGGTGTGGTCGATTTCATGCTGCAAACAGGTGGCGAGCAGGCCGGTTGCTTCGATCTCCTGCACTTTGCCGTCGAGGTCGAGATATTTGACCTTCACCGAGGATGGCCGTTCGACCTCCTCGTAATATTCCGGGATCGACAGGCAGCCTTCTTCGTAAGCGGCCTTCTCATCGGAGGCCCAGGTGATTTCCGGGTTGATGAAGACCTGCGGCTGGCTCGGCTCGTCCTTCTTGGCAAGATCCATGGTGATCACGCGCTGCGGCACGCCGATCTGGATGGCGGCAAGCCCGATGCCCGGCGCCGCATACATGGTCTCGAACATATCGTCGGCCAGCCGGCGCACGGACTTGTCGACCGCCGCCAGCGGCTCGGACTTCAGCCGCAGCCGCTTGTCGGGAATGATGAGGATGTCGCGGATCGCCATGGCGGCGATGTAAGCGGAAGGAACAGTGGGGTCAATGCGGCCTTTCCCCTTGAGCCAGCGGGATTATCGCCCTACCGTTCGCCCTTCGTTCGCTTGCCGCGCCGAATCGGGTTAGAACCGCGCCATGTCCGATCTGCTGCCCTTCATCATGGCCCATGCGCCGGAGTTCGCTGTCGCCGGCGCGACAGCCCTCGCGCTCGGCATCGTCGTCATCATCGTGCTGCTGATACGGCGCAAGCCGGTTGCGGACCCCGCCGCCGAGCAGCGGCTGTTCGAACTCAACGCGCGGCTCGACGCCATGGGCAGCTGGCTGCAGAACTCGCATGCCCAGCTGCAGCAGGGCGTTAACACTCGGCTCGACGCGGTGACGCAGAACCTTGGCGAGTTGATGAAATCGACCACCAAGCACACCACCGATCACTTGCAGCAGCTGCACGAGCGGCTGGCGGTGATCGACAGCGCGCAAAAGAACATTACCGACTTGGCGACGCAGGTGAACTCGCTGCAAGGCATCTTGAGCAACAAGCAGACGCGCGGCGCCTTCGGCCAAGGACAACTGGAAGCGATCATCGCCGACATTCTTCCCAAAGGCGCCTATGAATTCCAGCATACGCTGTCGAACCGGTCGCGGCCCGATTGCGCGGTCTTCATCCCGGACTCCGGCCCGCTGATCATCGACGCGAAATTTCCGCTCGAGGCGATGAACGCGCTGCGCGCGGCCACGACGGAAGACGAACGTAAAGTCGCAGCCGCGCGCGTCAAACAAGACATCACCAAACATATTTCCGATATCGCCGGCAAATACATGATCCCCGGCGAGACGCAGGACATCGCGTTGATGTTTATTCCGTCCGAGTCGGTCTACGCCGATTTGCACGAGCGCTTCGACGACATCGTGCAGCGCGCGCAGCGGGCGCGCGTGATGATCGTGTCGCCGACGCTGATGGTCATGGCCATCCAGGTGATCAAGCAGGTGCGCAAGGATGCCGCCATGCGCGAGGCCGCCGATCAGATTCGCGACGAGGTCGGCCACATGATGAAGGATGTGGGGTTGCTGGGTGAGCGCGTGCGCAAATTGCAGAACTCACTTCGGCCAGACCAGCGCCGATATGGACGCCATTCTCACCTCGACCGGCCGCATCGAGAAGCGCGGCGCCAAAATCGAGGATTTGGAATTCGACGGCGATTGAAGCGCCTAGCGCCGAGGTTATTCCGGCGCCCATGCTAAAGCTCGGCTCGGGCGAATAACGCAATGACCGTTTCGCCCGGCACCGCGCCGCCGCGGCCTTCCTTCCTCGACGCGCTGGCGGTTTATTTAAAGCCGCGCGTGCTGATCGTGCTGTTCCTCGGCTTTTCGTCCGGGCTGCCGCTGGCGCTGTCGGGCACGACGCTGCTGGTCTGGATGCGCGAATCCGGCGTCGATCTCGGCACCATCGGCCTGTTCGCTTTGGTCGGCACGCCTTACACCGTGAAATTCTTGTGGGCGCCGCTCACCGACGCGCTCGATGCGCCATTGCTCTCGCGCTGGCTCGGCCGCCGCCGCGGCTGGCTGGTGTTCACGCAAATTCTGCTGATGGCGGCGATCGTCTTCCTCGGCACCTGCAATCCGGCGACCGCGCCCGGGCTGGTCGCCTTCGGCGCGCTGCTGGTGGCGGCGGCTTCCGCCACGCAGGACATCGTGGTCGACGCCTTCCGCGTCGAGAGCCTGCCGGAGAACGAACAGGCCGCCGGCATGGCCTCCTACGTCGCCGCCTATCGCATCGGCATGCTGGTATCGACCGCCGGCGCGCTGTTTTTGGTGAGCGGCTTCCAGGACCACGGCTTCGACAAGCAGGCGGCCTGGCATGCGGGCTATATCGCGATGGCGGCGCTGGTGCTGATCGGCACGGTGACCGCGCTGCTCGCCACCGAGCCGGAACGATCGCGCGCGGCGGAAGCGGCGCACGCCCATCAGAAGCGCTTCGCGCGCGTGGCGGAAGCCGCCGTCGGCGCCTTCAAGGATTTTCTCAGCTATGAAATGGCCGCCGTCATGCTCGCCTTCGTGGTGCTGTTCAAGTTCACCGACGCGCTGTCGGGCGCCATGACGGCGCCCTTTGTCATCGATCTCGGCTTCACCCGCAACGAATACGCGGCCATCGTGAAAGGCGTCGGCCTTGCGGCGCTGCTGCTGGGCGGCTTTGCCGGCGGCTTCATCGCGCGCGCGTTGCCGCTCGCAACAAGCCTGTGGGTCGGCGCAATTTTGCAGTCGGTGGCAAACCTCGCATTTTCCTGGCTGGCGGTGGTCGGGCGCGATCCGACCGTGCTGGCCATCGCCATCACCGTGGAGAATTTCACCAGCGCCATCGGCACGGTGATGTTCGTTGCTTATTTGTCGGCGCTCTGCCGCAATCCGCTGCACACGGCGACGCAATACGCGCTGCTCACGGCCTTGGCCGCGGTCGGGCGCACGTATTTATCGTCGGGTGCCGGCTTCATCGCCGAAGTCGACCGGCTGGGCTTGGTTCTTCGTGATTTGCGCGCTGGCCGGCCTGCCCAGCCTGATGCTGCTGTGGTGGCTGCAAGTGCGCGGGCATTTCAAGCGGCTGGAGCCGAAGAAAGGCGGCTAGCGCTGGCCGGGATCGGCAAAGTGCCACTGGAAGACGACGGCGTCGCCGACGTGCCAGGCGGTTTCCGAGCAACTGAATGCGTCGCCGACCACCGCGATCTTCTTGCCGAGCATCTTGTCGAGCTGCCGTTTCTTTGCCTTGTCATCCATCACCACGAGATGAAAGGTCTTCGGAGGGACAGCGTCGTCGCAGAACTCGTCCTTATCGGCGAATTTTTTCGGGTTGTCGGCGGTGAGCTGGTAGACGTTGATCCAGGTGCCGTTGGGATGCTGATGTTGGAAAAAGCGCAATTTGCCGCTGATCACGTCGCCTTGCTTGAGCGTATCTTCGGCTGTAGCCGGCGCCGCCGCGATAACGAACGCCATGGCGATGGCCCCGAACATGCGCATCAGAACAGCGTCCTTTGCTTGATCGCCGCGGCCAGCGTGCCTTCGTCGAGATAATCGAGTTCGCCGCCGACCGGCACGCCATGCGCCAGCCGCGTCACCTTCACCTTCGCGTCATGCAGCAGCTCGGTGATGTAATGCGCCGTGGTCTGGCCGTCGACCGTGGCGTTGAGCGCCAAAATCACTTCCTTGATCGGCTCGGCGTGAACGCGCGAGATCAGCGCGTCGATGGTCAAATCCTGCGGGCCGACGCCGTCGAGCGGCGACAGCGTGCCGCCGAGAACGTGATAGCGGCTATTGACCGCGTGCGCGCGCTCCAGCGCCCACAAATCGGCGACGTCGGCGACGACGACGATAATCGATTGATCGCGGCGCGTATCGATACAGACCGTGCAAGGATCTTGCGTATCGATATTGCCGCAGGTCTTGCAGATGACGATCTTGTCCATCGCGGTCTGTAGCGCGCCGGCAAGCGGCGCCATCAGCAATTCGCGCTTCTTGATGAGGTGGAGCGCGGCGCGCCGCGCCGAGCGGGGCCCAAGGCCCGGCAGCCGCGCCAGCAGCTGAATCAGGCGCTCGATTTCGGGTCCGGCAACGGCGGTGGGCATTTACGTGAGATTCATCCCCGGCGGCAGCGGCAGGCCGCCGGTCAGGCCCTTCATCTTTTCCTGCATGACCGCTTCCGCCTTGCGCCGCGCGTCGGCATGCGCCGCCACCAGCAGGTCTTCCAGGATTTCTTTTTCCGACGGCTTGAGCAGGCTGTCGTCGATCTTGCTGCCCTTCATGTCGCCTTTGGCGGTGAGCGTGACCGACACCAGGCCGCCGCCGGCGCTGCCCTCGACCTCGATGGTGTCGAGCTCGGCCTGCAGCGCCTGCATCTTGGATTGCAATTGCGCGGCCTGTTTCATCAGGCCCATGAAGTCGGCCATGAATTAATCCTCGTCGTCGGGCGGCGGCGCTTCCGGTGCGGCGTCGCTCGGCGTCGGTACCCGTTTGCGTCACGCCGACAATCTTGGCGCCGGGAAAGCGGTTGAGCACCGCCTGCACCAGCGGATCGCTCTGCACGCCGCGCTCGATCTCCGCCTGTTTGGCGTCCATCTGCGCGCGCATGGTGGCCGCGCCCTGCTCCTGCGACACCACCACCATCCAGCGTTTTCCGGTCCAGCCGGTCAGCTTGCGTTGCAGATCGTGCACGAAGGTTTTCGGCGCGCTGGCCTCGAGCGCGATTTCGAGCTGGCCGTCCTCGCAACGCACCAGACGCACGTCGCGTTCCAACGCCATCTTTACCGAAATATCGCGTTTCTCCTGCGCCAAGGCGATCAGCTGCTCGAACGAGTCGATGGTGAGTGTCGGCGCAGCTTGCGCCGGCTCATCCATTTGCGCGACCGGATCGTCGGCCGGACGCGGCGAGACCGCGGCACGCGAGGAGCCGCGCGGCGCGTCATAGCGCGGGCTGAAACTTTGCGTCGCGCTTTGCGTTCGCACCGCCGCCATTGCCTTGCGGGCGCGGCGTGCTGGCGCCATCGCCGCCGAGCGAGCGGACGACTTCGTCCGGCGTCGGCAGATCGGCGGCATAGGCGATGCGCACCAGCACCATCTCGGCGGCGGCGACAGGGCGCCCCGACGCCTGCACCTCGGACACGCCTTTGAGCAGCATCTGCCAGGCGCGCGACAGCACGCGCATTGAAAGCTGCGTGGCGAAGCTGCGGCCGCGCACGCGCTCGGCTTCCGACAGCGACACATCGTCGGCGACCGTGGGCACGACTTTGACGCGGGTGACGAAATGCGTGAATTCGGCGAGATCGCTCAACACCACCGCCGGATCGGCGCCTATTTCGTATTGCTCGCGCAATTCCTTGAGCGCCGCGGCGACATTGCCCTTCATCAAGGCCTCGAACAGATCGACCACGCGCACGCGGTCGGCGAGACCTAACATCTGCCGCACATCCTCGGCGCGCACGGGGCCGGCCGCATGCGCAATGCCTTGATCGAACAAAGATAGCGCGTCACGCACCGAGCCTTCGGCCGCGCGCGCGATCAGCGCCAGCGCCGCCGGCTCGGCTTCGATCTTTTCCTTGGCCGCGATGCTTTCCAGATGCTTGACCAGCAGCGCGGCATCGACGCGCCGCAAATCGAAGCGCTGACAGCGCGACAACACCGTCACCGGCACTTTGCGGATTTCGGTGGTGGCGAAAATGAATTTGGCGTGCGGCGGCGGCTCTTCCAGCGTCTTCAACAGCGCGTTGAAGGCCGCGCCCGAGAGCATGTGCACTTCGTCGAGGATATAGACCTTGTAGCGCGCCGACACCGGCGCATAACGGATGGCGTCGTTGATCTGGCGCACATCTTCCACGCTGTTGTGGGAGGCGGCGTCCATTTCCAGCACGTCGATATGGCGGCTTTCGATGATGGCCTGACAATGCACGCCCATCGTCGGCATATTGACGGTCGGTCCGGTCACCGAGCCGTCCGGCAATTCGTAATTGAGCGCGCGCGCGAGAATACGCGCGGTCGTGGTCTTGCCGACCCCGCGCACGCCGGTGAGAATCCAGGCTTGCGGAATACGGCCACTCTCGAACGCATTCGAGATGGTGCGCACCATGGCGTCCTGGCCGATCAGGTCGGGGAAACTGGCCGGACGGTATTTGCGCGCCAGCACGCGATAGCCTGTTCCCTCGGCGGGTTCGGGCGTTCGCTCGGCGGCTTTCTTCGCGTTGTTTTTGGGCTCGCTCATCGTGCCATCTGACCGGCCGCCGCACAGCGGGGCGGACTTGCGCTGTTCGAACCGCGAAAATTAGGTGGGAGGCTGACGAGCGACCCGATCCGTGCTCGTTAGGGCTGCTTCCTTCCGGATCTGACCCGGTTGGCGAGTGGCTCGTCCACCGCCAACCTCCCGATGACCTATATCGGGCGAAAGGGCGCGGAAAGCAAGCAGCGGCCGCGCGCGCCTGCTAGCTTTCCTCTGAAAGAATCGCGCAAAATTGCTCAATGGTCTCAGGTACTCCGATGAACTGGTCGCTCCATCCACAACTAGCCAAGGACACGGTCGCGGTCGGCGACCTGGCGCTCACGCGCGTGCTGCTGGCGAACGACGCCAACTACCCTTGGCTGATTTTGGTGCCGCGCCTGCCCGGACTTGGTGGAGCTCATCGATCTGGAGGAAAACGCGCAAGTTCAATTGTTGGGCGAGGTCGCCAGCGCCGCGCGCGCGCTCAAGACCATGACCGAATGCGACAAGCTCAATGTGGCCGCGCTCGGTAATCAGGTGCCGCAATTGCATGTGCACGTGATCGCGCGCCGCCATAACGACGCCGCCTGGCCCAAGCCCGTGTGGGGCGCGGCGCCGCCCATAGCCTACGACCCATCCGTGCGCGACAGCTTTATCGTCGCGCTGCGGCATGCCTTGGCGACTAGGGCCGTAGAGACGTAACGCCGCGCGCATTGCGCTTATCGGATCATCGTGCGAATTTCCGCTTTGCATGGCCCCCCGCCCCGATCTCGGTCCCAAACCCCATCTTGGCTACACGCAAAGCCGCATCGAACGCGCGGCCGAGCGCCGCCCCGACGACAAGGCGATTGCCGCCTTCGCAGCCGACCGTAACGCCGGCGCCTATGTGATCGGCGGCGAATTGATCGTGACCAAGAAAAGTTCGCCGCTCAACGATCCGCTGTTCACGCTCCCCGAAGCGCGCGCGCTGGGGCCGGCCACCGAGACGGTTTTTCTGGGCCTGATCGATGGCGCCGCCCGCTTCGGCCACGGCCTTGCGCCGAAAACGGCGGAAGCACTCAAGAGCGATGACCGCTATCTCGTCACCGATTTGCGCTCGATCGCGGTGCAAGGACTTGGTCGCGCCCGATCATCTGCCGCCGATCGCGGAAGCCAAGGCCGTGCTGCATTGGCACGCACGCCATCGCTTCTGTCCGAATTGCGGGACGGCGACCCGGGTTGTCGATGGCGGCTGGCGGCGCGATTGCGCCAATTGCGAGGCGCAGCATTTCCCGCGCACCGATCCGGTGGTGATCATGCTCGCCATCGACGGCGACAACTGCCTGCTCGGGCGCTCGCCACGTTTCGTTCCGGCCATGTGGTCATGCCTGGCCGGCTTCATTGAGCCGGGCGAATCGATCGAGGACGCGGTGCACCGGGAAACGCGCGAGGAAGCCGGCATCGCCTGCGGCCGCGTGGCCTATTTCGCCTCGCAACCCTGGCCGTTCCCGACTTCGCTGATGATCGGCGCTCACGCCGAGGCCATGAGCCGCGACATCGTCGTCGACCGCGAGGAACTGGAAGACGCGCGATGGTTTAGCAAGGACGAGGTGACCGCGATGCTGATGCGCAAGCACCCGCAAGGCCTGACCACGCCGCCGCCGGTGGCGATTGCCCATCACATCATCCGCGCCTGGGTGGAGGACGAGATCAGCTTTGACTGAAGCCGCGCGACCCGCTCCGAAAATTCTCTGCGCCGGCGGTGCCGTGCAGGACATCATCATGCGGGTGGACAAATTCCCGGATGCCGGCAGCAAAGTGACGGCATCGGAATTCCTGGTCACCAGCGGCGGCCAGGCCGGCAATGCCGCGGTCGCGGTGGCCCGCCTTGGCGGCAAAGTCACTTATATTGGCGCGCTTGGCGATCACAATGACGAGGTCGCCAATACCATCGTCAAGACTTTCGCCGGCGAGAATATCGACGTCAGCCGCGCCGTGCGCGTGCCGGGCGCAAGTTCCTCGGTGTCGCTGATCTTGATCGACGCCAAGGGCGAGAAAATGATCGCCACCCGCCGCGACCAGGGCCTCAGCAGCGCCGGCCCCGGCGATGCGACCGCCGCCGTCGCCGATATAGACGCGGTGCTGCTCGACAACCGCTATGTGAATATCAGCCTGCCGCTCTGTCTGGCGGCGAAGCAACGCGGCATTCCGCGCGTGCTCGACTTCGACAAACCGTCCGCCGCGGACGATCCGCTTTTCCTGGCAAGCACCCATGTGATTGCATCGGCCGAGGCGCTGCGCGGCAGCACGCAATTGGAGGACTTTGGCGCGGCGCTGCGCAAGCTCGGCAAAAACTACAAAGGGTTTCTCGCCGTCACCGACGGCCCCGATGGTGTCTACTGGCTCGACGGCGGCGAGGTCCGGCATATGGATGCGTTCAAGGTCGATGCCGTGGATACGCTCGGCGCCGGCGATACGTTCCACGGCGCTTTTACGTTCCGGCTGGTGGAAACGCGTGACGTGGTGGAGGCGATGCGCTTTGCCGCCGCCGCCGCTGCGATCAAGTGCACGCGCTTCGGCGGGCTTAAGGGCGCGGCCACGCGCGCCGAGGTCGATGAATTCCTGAAAAAGAACTGACGCTATTTCTTCGACGGACAGGGCGCGCCGCAGGGCGCGCAGGCGCCGGCGAAATCCTCCGGCGACACCGCGCGGCCGGTCGACGGACTGATGAGGTGCTGCGTCACGATGGCCGCGAGCCCAAGCACCAAGACGACGATGTAGACCGAGCGCATGCGCTAATCCTTCGACAAGCCGAACAGCGGCCTTAGGCGAATGCCGATCAGGCATCCTGGAAGCGCCGCGGCGAACCACACCCAGCCGTGCAGCGAACCGGAGGCAACGCCGCCGACAAAGGCGCCGATATTGCAGCCAAAGCCAAGCCGCGCGCCCCAGCCCATCAGCAGGCCGCCGATTGCCGCGGCCAGCAGCGATTTCGACCGGCGGCCAGGCCACGCGTGCGAAAGGTTTGCTGGCGGCAGCAGCAGCCATTGCGCCGAACAACATGCCGAAATCGGTGAGGCTCGAGGTGTCGGACAGCACCGAGCCGGCCAAGGCGTGTTTGGGCCCCGCCCATTGCCAGAACGGCGCCTGCGAGAAATCGTAACCGAGCGCGCTTGCGGCCTTGGCACCCCACACCGTGAAGCCAAAGGTCACGCTCCAGGGATGGCCGCCGGCGACGAACACCGCAATCGACAACAGGCCGATGACAATGCCGCCGACCACGTAGTTGCGCGACGGCATGAAATTGGCGCCGCGCTTGCGCGCAACGGCGATAATGATCGCGGCGGCAAGCGCCAGACTAAAAAGCGTCGCCGCCAGCCCGCCCCAGGGCCCGAAATAATCCGACGCCAGGACCGGATCGATGCCGCCGAGCGCCAAGAACGACGGCAGCGACAGGCTACCGAACACGCAGCCGATGATGAAGAACAGCAGCGCGATCAGCATGCGGCCCGAGCCGCCACCGGCGGTGTAGAGCGTGCCGGAGCCGCAGCCATTGGCGAGCTGCATGCCGATGCCGAAGGTGAAGGCGCCGATAATCAATGACGGACCGAGCGGCGCGATGGCGCCGCCGAATTTCGGCGACAGCGCCGCCACCGGCACGATCACGACGGCTGCGACCGCGATCACGATCAATCCGCCGAGCAGCCCGCCGGCTTCCCCGCGCGTAAGAAAACGCCGCCAGGATGCTGTGTAGCTGAATTCGGCTTTGAGAAAGGCGACGCCGAGGCCGAAGCCGCCGAGAATGAGCGCAGCCGACGCAGTCTGGCCGTCGAGCAGCACCAGCGCGATCAGAATTGCGCTGGCGGCAAGCGCGAGACTTAAGAACAGACGGTCGATATGGATGCGCGCGCCCGCGGCAGGCGCAGTCACGGTGGTTGTGGACATTAAACTTCCTCGCGCCGTCCGCGGATCAAGAACCGAGACCCAGCTTCCGCTTCAGATCGTCCCACTTGGTGCGCGCGGACTCAATCGGGACGATGCGCATCGGCGGTCCATTCCAGCATCGAGCCGTCATAGACTTTGACATCCTGGCGGCCGAGCAATTCATGCAGCACGAACCAATCGGTGGCCGACCAGTGGCCGGTGTTGCAATAGCTCACCAAGGGTCCCGCCGGCAGTTGCGCGGCGATCGCCGCCAGTTCGGCTTGCGGCTTCAGCCGATTGGTTTGCGAATCGTAGAACTCGGCGCTGTCGAGGTTGATCGAACCGGGGATATGGCCGTAGGCCGCGACCTTCGGCCCTTTTTCCTTGCCCGTATAGAACGAAGCCGGCCGCGCATCGATCAGCGTGGCGCCGCCGGACTGCTCGATCTTTTCGATGTCGGAAAGTTTGGCGAACGGCGTCATGTCGCCATCGACGAATAGCGTTTTTGCCACCGGCGCATGATTGCCGCTTTCAAGCGGCAGCCCGGCTTGTTTCCAGCCCGCGATGCCGCCGTCGAGGATCGAGACATTCGGCACGCCGGCGACCTTCAGCGTCCAGTAGACGCGCGCAGCCGAACCGAAATCCGTGTAGCTCACGCCCGCCGGCACCACCACCACATGGCTGTGCTCGTCGATGCCGAGATCGCCGATCAGGTTCTGGATTTCCAGAATGGTCGGCAGCATGAACGGAATATTGTGCACGGTCACGCGCCAGCCGCCGCGATCATAGTCGCTGTGCACGCTGCCGGGGATGTGCGCTTCGAGATAGGCCTTGGTGCCGCCGCCATCGATGGCCGAGCGTACGTCGAGCACGACCAGATCGGCATCGGCGCGATGGTCCATAAGCCACCGCGGTGACACCAGCGGCTCGGCATGGGCCGCGGCGGATGCGGCGGCCAAAGCTGCGCTGAACAGGAACGCGGCGCCGAGGCGGCGCAACGCGCGGGCGGGACGGAAAGAGGAGAAAATTTGCATGGGGCACGTCGGGGTTCGCTCACGCCGCGCATTGGCGGCACCAGATTGTGCTTGAAATAGAATATTTTTCTATATAAAGACAGATGGTCCGTACAAAAAAGAATAATATTCTAAAATAGACCCAAAACGCGGACTGCCGGTTCTAAGTTTCGAAGGGAACAGAGAATGGATGCCATCGACCGGAAGATCCTCGCCGTGGTCCAGCAGGATTCTTCGCTCTCAGTCGCCGAGATCGGCCAGCGCGTCGGCTTGTCGTCGACGCCTTGCTGGAAGCGGCTGCAGCGGCTGGAGGCCGATGGCGTAATCATGCGCCGGGTGGCGCTGATCGATCCGGAAAAGATCGGGCTCGGCATCACCGTGTTCGTGTCGATCGAAACCGCCGACCACTCGCAGGACTGGCTCAAGAACTTCGCCGAGGTGGTGGGCGCGATGCCGGAGGTGATGGAGTTCTACCGGATGGCCGGCGACGTCGATTACATGCTGCGCGTGGTGGTGCAGGACATGGCCGGCTACGACACGTTCTACAAGAAATTGATCGCGACGGTGCCGCTCAAGAACGTCACCTCGCGCTTCGCCATGGAACGGATCAAATCGACGACGGCGCTGCCGATCCTCTGAGCCCGCTCGACCCGAATGCTAGCTGCAGGCGTGGGCGGAATCGGGATACGTCGGCGGCGAAATGCGCGGGCTCATGAACATCTGGTCCGAGAGCGTCAGCGTGCCGGTGAGGCTGTTGCCGATGGTCGGAACATAGGAATAGGTCACTTCCGCCAGAATCAAATAGGTGTTCGGCACAGCCAACGCTGTGTTGCTGCTGCCAAACGTATAGGCAGACCCAGCCGAGCGCGCGGTGGCGTTTCTCGATGCACCCCATTGCACCTTCGCCTTGCCGGTCGAATCCATTTTCAGGCACGAAACCTTCAAGCCGAGATTCGAACTCGAAAAAGGCGCGATGATCTTTGTCGATGCATCGAGAATGTTATTCATTCCGGTCGTGTCGATGCTCGTAACCTGCGCCGCCAAGTTGGCGAGCGCCGCCGAGGTCAGGCTGACTTTGCGGTCCGCGCTCACAGCGTCCGAAATCTCGACGCAGCCGAGATAAAGCGCGATCATGAACGGCGCCAGCAAAGCGAATTCGACCGCCGAAACGCCGCGTTTATCGCGCGCCAGACCTTTGAACTCGCCCGCGACGCGGGAAATGGTTGCTTTCATCATGTGCGACTTCATTTGTATGGCTCATTGCGGAATACCGACGTCGCCACCAGCAGGCGCTTGCCGCCGTTTAGACTGGACATGTCGTTGTTGAGCAGCGAGACGTAGATCGGCCATTGATAGAACACCTGCACGATGACGATGTCGCCGGGCCCGCCCGTGCTGTAGCCCATCTTGGTGGTGTCGAAATTTCCGCTGACGACGGGCGAAGACGTGTCGACCTGGGCAAAGGTGCTGTAGCTCTGAACGTTGACATAGACGCTGTTGGTGCAATCGAACATGGCGACGATTTGCGCGCAGACCGCGTTCTTGAAGTCGGCTTGCGTGTAACTGGCACCGCCGGACGTCGGGGATGTGGTGGTCTGCGCCTGGCCGGTGAGGATCAGGCGGGACGCAGCGGCGGTCGCCGCTTCCAGCGTTTGGCCTGCGAAAAATACCAGCGCCGTTTCCAGGATGGCGAACAGCAATGCCAGGAACGGAACCGCGATCAGCGCAAATTCAACGGCGGCGGCGCCGTCCTCGTGGCGCGCGAAGCGCCGCGCGGCCCGCGCCGGCAGCAGGCGAAGCGCACAGGCGGTAATTTTTGCTCGCAAGGCCTTACGCATGGCATCTGTCCCATCGATAGCAACACACGGGAATTCGATACCTATTCCTACCAAATCTGCGTTTTCGAATTCTTGCGCACATTGCGAAGAAACATGGCGCGGGTGTTAAGCCCGCGCTAACCACGGTCGCGCCCTGCCTGGCGAAAAACGAAAACGAAAAGATCGTGGGACGCTGGCGTTTTGCGGCAACGATCAGCGCGCCGGCGCCTGTGCGGCTTGCGCGCCGCCGGCGCGGGTGCCGATCTGACCAAGCGTGCTGCCAAAATAATTCGCCGAGTCGCCCAGCGTGATGCGGGGCTGGCATTCGCGCGCGCAGCTGTAGGTTTCGCGTTCGACGCCCTTGTAGACCACCACCAGATCGCTGCTCGGGGAGCCGAGCACCTGTACGGTCTTGTTCATGACCACGCCGCCGGCGGCATCGAGTACCAGCATATTGGTGGAGCCATAGCCCTTGCCGGTGACGACCAGGAGGCCGCCGGTTTGCAGCGAGGCGTCGGCGATCAGCGGATTTCCGATGACGATGGTGGCGACCTTGGGTGGCAGATGCATCACCACCGCCTGGTCGACGCTGACGGTGAGGGTGTCGGCCTGCGCGGACGTGGCGCCAAAGGTGGCGGCGAAAATAATCGTCCAGGCCCAAAGACCGATAAGCCGCTTGCGTTTGAACCCGCCCGACATCGCACTCTCCAGCACGCTACATAACTCTACAAAACCCGCCGCGCATGACAGGCGGCCGGCACCTAGGAGTTGACTGCAAATTGGTGAATGAAGTGCAAAGAGCGCGTTTTTAGCGCGCGGGCGGCCGCCAATTCAGCGCAGGAACGGGTAGAGCAGCTGGGCGCCGAAACTTTCCGGGAATTCTTTGTCGTCGATGCCATAGCTGTCGGGCAATTCGTTTTTCGGCATGTAGAAGGTGCCGAACAGAATGTCCCAGATCGGGAATGTGCCAGCGAAATTGCTCGAGCCGCCGCGATCGAGCGCCGTGTGGTGCCAGCGGTGAAAAACCGGACTGGCCAGCACGTATTTGAACGGGCCGAAGCTCCAGTTCAGATTGGCATGCACCATCGCGGAGGTGGCTGTCGTGAACGGACCGACCCAGAGCATCACATTCGGCGAAATGCCGGCCAGCAGCAAAGCCACGTCGACCAGCACGCTGCCGAGCAGCAGGTTGATCGGGTGAAAGCGCGCCGCCGAGATCCAGTCGAGATGTTCCGAGGAATGATGGACGGAGTGGTATTTCCACAAGGCGCCGCGGTGATAGGCGCGATGGATCCAATAGGTCAGGAAATCCGAGACGACCACGAAAGTGAAGGCTTGCAGCCAAATCGGCATCTTGGCGAGCGGGCCGAAGCCGTCGTCATAGAAATCCATCAAGGGCTGGGCGCCGTGAATGCCGTAGAAATAGGCCGCGCCCATCACCATCAGGCCGATACGCACAAAGCGCGTACTCAGCGGAATGAGAAACCAATAGAGGACGTCGGTGACGATTTCGCGTTTTCGCCACCAAGGATGGCCGGGATTGCAGGCAGACCAATTCGACAACACGGCAAAAACGACGCCAAGCGCGATCGTGATCGGCACCAGCTTGAGCATGGTTTGGCCGGCGACATCGAGGAAAGCGAGGGTCTCTACGATCATGGCCTGCCGTCCAATGGCGCGTTACCGGTCGACCGGGTATCGGCCTTTGGCGGTTAAAATGGCGTGAATGGCGCAAAGCACGCGGCGCGCGCGGTGGCGGCCTGCACAGGTCTTGGTGGCGCAATTGAAGAACACAGCGCCTGCCAAATCGCACCCCGCCAGTATTGACCCGGCTGGTATTAGTCGTGCCTGCGAATAGCAACGCCTGTATATATTGCGAAGGCTTTAGTGTATTTCGACGAATAGTTGCCGTGTACATCTCAGTATAAACCCAAGTAATAAATTATTTACCATGTTCTTCTTCAATATATAACTTATTAACTACAGCCGATATACACCGGGATACCTTCGCTTTCAT
Source organism: uncultured Alphaproteobacteria bacterium (assembly GCA_963756805.1). GTDB lineage: Bacteria > Pseudomonadota > Alphaproteobacteria > Rhizobiales > Xanthobacteraceae > Pseudolabrys. The sequence goes on along the minus strand of CAVWPH010000005.1, from coordinate 57,906 downwards.
CGCGAGTATTAACCGGCACGCAAGACCTCCTTGCTAGTTTGAGGCATGGTTCTGGCGGGCCCGGAGGTAATCCGGCCGCTTGGATCAGCTCAGACAGCCACGTGTGGATCTAAGGAGCTACCGATGAAAAACCTCTTCGTGCGTTTCGTGAAGGACAATTCCGGCGCCACGGCCATCGAATACGGCCTCATCGCTGCGGGCATTTCGGTCGCGATCATCGCGGTCGTCAACGGTCTCGGCAGCACGCTGAATACCAAGTTCAAGAGCATCTCGGATCAGCTCAAGTAATTGAGCGTACCGGTGCGACTTCAAAGGCTCCGGCTTCCAGCCGGAGCCTTTTCGTTTTTGCAAAGAGCCGTTCTCTAACGGTTTACGACTGGTAAATATTTCGCGCGCTAACCGAACGGCAAGCTTGTGCGGCGTAATTTGACTTAACCGCACGCCGTTCCAAAAGGCGCTTGAAGATGACAATCATGGTGACCGACTCGATCCGCCTCCTGCTGTTCCCCGCCTTGATGGCGTTCGCGGCATCGAGCGATCTTCTGACCATGACCATATCGAACCGGCTTTCGCTGGCGCTGACAGCCGCATTCTTCGTGCTCACCCTCGTCATCGGCATGAGCTTTGCCGCCATCGGCATGCATCTGGCCGCCGCCATGCTGGTTCTGACGGTGTCATTCGGCTTTTACTCGCAGGGCTGGATCGGCGGCGGCGACGCCAAGCTCGCGGCCGCCACCGCCCTTTGGTTCGGCTTCGGCCATCTGATGGACTATCTGATTTATGCCTCGCTGTTCGGCGGTGCGCTCACGCTGCTGCTGATTCAGTTCCGCAAGTTGCCGCTGCCGGCCATTTTCGCCAGGCAGGAATGGATCATGCGCCTGCACGACAAGGCCGGCGGCGTTCCCTATGGCATTGCGCTCGCGGCCGCGGCCCTCGCCGTTTATCCAGACACCGCCTGGATGCCCAAATTCGGAATTTGAAATTCTATATTTTTGAATATTGAAATTCGGCAACGGTTTCAGCGGCAAGACAATATTAACTCGATTTAGATACCGCTCCTTAACCATGCCTTGACCTTTAGCTGGTCAAATCCGATGCGAGCGGCCGCGTCGGCCGCCATGTGGTTTACGCGGCCGAGCCGGCCGCTTCAGTCACGGTAGCGAGTGAAGAGTATGAAAGCCGCGCGTCTCGTAGTGTTGACCGTCGCCCTCGCAGCGGGTGGTGTTGCCGCCATGCTGGCTGGCCGGTCAACGAAGCCACCGGAAGTCAAAACGGCGGAGCCGCCCAAGATGGCGACCGTCGATGTCCTGGTGGCCAAAGCCGACATTCCCATGGGCAAGGCGATCATGCCCGGCGATGTGACGTGGCAGAGCTGGCCCGCCACCTCCACCGGGGGCAATTTCATTCGCAAGAGCGACCGGCCCAACGCCGTTGAATCGCTTGCCGGAAACATCGCGCGCGTTCCCTTTGTCGCCGGCGAGCCGATCCGCGAGGCCAAGCTGGTCGACGCCAAGGGCTCCGGTTTCATGGCGGCAATCCTGCCGACCGGCATGCGCGCGGTTTCAACGCAGATTTCGCCGGAGACCGGCGCCGGCGGATTTATCCTGCCGAACGATCATGTCGATGTGATTCTGACACGCCGCGACCGCGAGGCGGAGAAGGCCACCGGCACAGAAGTCATGACCAGCGAGACCATCTTGGCCAATGTGCGCGTGCTGGCGATCGATCAGGCCGTGGAAGAAAAGAACGGGCAGAAAGTCGTGGTCGGCAAGACCGCGACGCTTGAGCTCTCGCCGCGCCAGTCGGAAACGCTGGAGCTGGCGCACAAAATCGGCACGCTTTCGCTGGCGCTGCGCAGCATCACCGATTCAACGCAAGATAAACCGAAAGTCGAAGACGAGCCGAGCAAGCGCCGCGCCGGCGTGAACATCGTCCGCTTCGGCGTTAGCACGATTACGACACCGAAATGACCGCAGCGAGGGGACACCGGGATATGGCGATAGGTAAGTTGATCCGCGCCGCCGCGCTTTTGGCACTCGCCGCCGGCGCAGGCTTTGCACCGGCGACACCGGTGGCAGCCGCCGACTCGCACGTGCCGGTGATCCAGGTGGCGGCGAGCGAGGCGACGTCGCGCTTTATTCCGCTCGGCATCGGCAAGTCGGTCGCCATCGACCTGCCGGCCGACATCAAGGACGTTCTGGTCGCCGATCCCAAAATCGCCAACGCCGTGATCCGTTCATCCCGCCGCGTCTACATGATCGGCGTCGCCACCGGGCAGACCAACATCTTTTTCTTCGACGCCGACGGCAAGCAGATCGCCGGCTTCGACATCGCCGTGACCCGCGACCTCAATGGCGTGCGGGCCGCGCTCCGGCAAGCCATGCCCGATGCCGACATCCGCATCGAAGGCGTCGGCGACGGCATCATGCTGAGCGGCTCGGCCTCAAACCCGGCGGAATCGCAGCAGGCCTACGATCTAGCCTCGCGATTGGTCGGCGACGGCAGCAAGATCGTCAACAGCATCGCCGTGCGCGGGCGCGACCAGGTCATGCTCAAGGTGACCGTCGCGGAAGTTCAGCGCGACGTGGTCAAGCAGCTTGGCATCAATCTCAGCGGTTCGTTTGGCTTCATGCGCCAGGGCGTGGTCAATTTCAACAACAGCAATCCGTTCTCGGCCTCCGGTCAGCCGCTCAGCAGCAGCAGCATTTCGGGGCAGCAGGGCATCACCGCCGATCCGATCACCGGCGCCTTGGCACCGAGCATCAGCGCCCAAATTCAGGCGATGGAGCGGGCCGGCGTCATCCGCACGCTGGCCGAGCCGAATCTGACCGCGATCTCGGGTGAGACGGCAACCTTCATGGCTGGCGGCGAATTTCCGATTCCGAACGGTCTGTCGTGCGACACCACCAAGAGCCCGCCGGTCTGTCAGGCACAGATCGAATTCAAGAAATTCGGCGTCAGCTTGATGTTCACGCCGGTCGTGCTGACCGAAGGGCGCATCAGCCTCAAGGTCATGACCGAGGTGTCCGACCTGTCGACCAACAACGCCATGACCTTGCAGGCGCCAGGTTCGAGTCAATCGCTGACCGTTCCCTCTATCCTGACCCGGCGCGCCGACACCACGGTCGAGATCCCGTCCGGCGGCTCGCTGGCGCTGGCCGGCATGATCCAGGAAAAGACCCAGCAGCAGATCAACGGCCTGCCCGGCCTGATGCAGATTCCAATTCTCGGCGCGCTGTTCAAGAGCCGCGACTACATCAATCACCAATCCGAACTGGTCATTTTGGTGACGCCCTACATCGTGCGCGCTGTGGCGCAGAAGCAGTTGTCGCGTCCCGATGACGGCTTCGCCGATCCGAACGATCCGACCAGCATTCTGCTCGGCCGGCTGAACCGCATCTACGGCGCCGACAAAAAGGCCGATGTGAAACAGACCTACCAAGGCAAATACGGATTCATCCTCGATTGAGCGGGACTGGGAGACTTTTGATGACAACACTTCAAACGGCGATCGTCAGGCGCCGCGCCCAAGCGGCGCTGCGGCTGTTGGTGGCCGGCGGTCTCGCCGTCATGCTGGCCGGTTGCTACGAAACGGCGAAAGAAGCGAAAAACTTTCCGACCGACTACCGTGAACGCCACCCGATCACGCTAAAGGAAGGCTCGCGCACGGTCGAAATCTTCCTCGGCCAAAATCGCGGCGGGCTGACGCCAAGCCAGCGCGCCGACGTGCTGTCGTTCGCGCAGCAGTGGAAACACGAAGGCACCAGCGGCATTATCATGGACATCCCGCACGGCGGGCCGACCGATCATGCCGCCGCCGATTCCTTGCGCGAAATCCATTCGATCCTAGCCGCCTCCGGCGTGCCGCGCCGCGCGGTCTATGTGCGCAACTACAGCCCGGCGCCAGGGTCGCTCGCCAGCATCAAGATCAACTATACGAAACTGGTCGCGGAGGCGGGCCCCTGCGGTCTGTGGCCGCACGATCTCGGCCCCGCCGCCGAAGCGCCCTATGGCGAAAATCAGCCGTACTGGAATCTCGGCTGCTCCACCCAGCGCAATCTCGCGTCCATGATCGATAATCCCGCCGATCTGGTGCAGCCGCGCGGCGAATTGCCGGCTTATGCGGCGCGGCGCAGCGTCGCCCTCGACAAGTACCGCAAGGGCGACAGCCCCTCCGGCAAGTATGACGGTTACGACAAAGGCAAAATCAGCGATCTCGGCAAATGATAAAACACGCACAATCAAGTCGCAGCAGCCACAGACAATTCGCCGCCGGCGGGGCCGGCGGACAATGTCGCCGGCGAGGAACACATCGCGCCCGCGCCGCGGGTCTCGATCCAGGCGTTTTGCGAGACGGTTGAAACCGCCGCAGCCGTGCAGGCTGCCGGCGAGGACCGCCGTCTTGGCAAGGCGCATGTGAAAATCCAGATGGGCGGCGTCGCCGCCGCGGTCGAAGCCTATCGCTCATCGCCGACGCCCAACGTCATCCTGCTTGAATCGGAAAACCGCTCCGACGAAATCCTGACCGGGCTCGATCAGCTCGCCGAGGTCTGCGACTCGGGCACGCGCGTGATCGTGGTCGGCCGCGTCAACGACGTAACGCTCTATCGCGAGCTGACGCGCCGCGGCGTGAGCGAATACCTGATCGCACCGGTCGGCACCATCGATATCGTACGCGGGATCTGCGGGCTGTTTTCGTCGCCCGACGCCAAGCCGGTCGGCCGCATCATTGCCGTGGTCGGCGCCAAAGGCGGCGTCGGCGCCTCCACCGTTGCGCACAATGTCGCCTGGGCCATCGCGCGCGATCTGTCGCTCGATTCAGTGGTCGCCGACCTCGATCTTGCCTTCGGCACCGCCGGGCTCGATTACAATCAGGACCCGGCCCAAGGCATCGCCGACGCGGTGTTCTCGCCCGACCGTGTCGACTCAGCCTTCGTTGACCGCCTGTTGTCCAAATGCACCGATCACTTGAGCTTGCTGGCAGCGCCGGCGACGCTCGACCGGGTTTACGACTTCGGCGCCGAGGCCTTCGATTCGATTCTCGACTCGCTGCGTAGCGCCATCCCCTGCGTCGTGCTCGACGTACCGCATATGTGGTCCGGCTGGAGCAAGCGGTTGCTGGTGAGCGCCGACGAAATTTTGGTCGTCGCCGGCCCCGATCTTGCCAATCTGCGCAACGCCAAGAACCTGGTCGATCATCTGCGCGCCGCGCGGCCGAACGACCACAAGCCATACTATTGTCTCAACCAAGTCGGCGTGCCGAAGCGGCCGGAAATCACGCCGGCGGATTTCGCCAAGGCGCTCGAAGACCAGCCGCTGGTGGTGATCCCGTTCGAGCCGCAGATCTTCGGCACCGCGGCCAACAACGGGCAGATGATTTCGGAAGTGTCCAAGAACCACAAGACCGCGGAAATGTTCAGCCAATTGGCGCAGGTGCTGACCGGCCGCGCCGAGGCCAAGCGCGCACGCGGCGGCCTGCTGTCGCCGCTGTTCGCCAAGCTGAAAAAGAAATCGGCATAAGATTCGGAGAATTTAGTCGTGTTCGGTAGGCGTAGCGGTACTTCTGAAGCTCGCGTTCCGGCCCCTGGCCCGGCGGCGCCTGCCGTCGCGCCCGCGCGCGCCCGAACCGAGCGCGCAGCCCGCGCCCGCCACCGCCAATACCGGCACGGAAAACGGCCGCACGCCGTTTCCCTCCGACGGGCTGGGCGCGCCGCTGGTGTCGGCGCCGCCCGCAACCCGCGCCCCCTCGGCAATCAATACCGTACCGTCCTCGGTCGATTCGCGCCGCTCCGACACTTATTACGAGGTCAAGGGCGTCATCTTCGGCGCGCTGATCGAGGCGATCGATCTCGCGCAACTGGCGCGGCTCGACACCGATTCGGCGCGCGAAGAAATCCGCGACATCGTCAACGAGATCATCGCGATCAAGAACATCGTGATGTCGATCTCCGAGCAGGAAGAACTGCTCGACGATATCTGCAACGACGTGCTCGGCTTCGGCCCGCTCGAGCCGCTGCTCTCGCGCGACGACATTTCCGACGTGATGGTGAACGGCTCCGGCACGGTCTACATCGAAGTCAAAGGCAAGATTCAAAAGACCAGCATTCGCTTCCGCGACAATCAGCAGCTGCTCAATATCTGCCAGCGCATCGTCAGCCAGATCGGCCGCCGCGTCGACGAATCATCGCCGATCTGCGACGCGCGCTTGCCCGACGGTAGCGCGCGTCAACGCCATCGTGCCGCCGCTGGCGATCGATGGCCCAGCGCTCACCATCCGCAAATTCAAAAAAGACAAGCTGACCCTCGATCAACTGGTCAAGTACGGCACCATCACGCAGCAAGGCTCCGAGATCCTGCGCATCATCGGCCGCGTGCGCGCCAACACGCTGGTTTCCGGCGGCACCGGCTCCGGCAAGACCACGCTGCTCAACTGTTTGACCCAATTCATCGACGACGACGAACGCATCATCACCTGCGAAGACGCCGCCGAATTGCAACTGCAACAGCCGCACGTGGTTCGCCTGGAAACGCGGCCGCCCAATCTCGAGGGCGAAGGCCAGGTGACCATGCGCGATTTGGTGCGCAACTGTCTGCGTATGCGCCCTGAACGCATCATCGTCGGCGAAGTGCGCGGACCCGAAGCCTTCGACTTGTTGCAAGCCATGAACACCGGCCACGACGGCTCGATGGGCACGCTGCACGCCAACAATCCGCGCGAGGCGCTCTCACGCCTTGAATTGATGATCACCATGGGCGGCTTCTCGCTGCCGTCGCGCACCATCCGCGAAATGATCTGCGCTTCGGTCGACGTCGTGATCCAGGCCGCGCGCTTGCGCGACGGCTCGCGCAAGATCACCCACGTCACCGAGGTGATGGGGATGGAAGGCGACGTCATCATCACCCAGGATCTTGTTCGTCTACGACATGACCGGCGAAGACGCGCAGGGCAACATCCTCGGGCGCCACCGCTCGACCGGCATCGGCCGTCCGCGCTTCTGGGATCGCGCCCGCTACTACGGCGAAGATACCCGCCTCGCCGCCGCGCTTGACGCCGCCGAGGCTGCCAACGAATCCATGAAGGCCTGACCGCGCCATGGAAACAATGGCCGTATTTTTCTTGGCATCGGCCGCAATGGGCGGCCTCGCCTGGGTATTCATCTATCCGATCTTGTCCGGCGAGCGGCACGCCGAAAAGCGCATGGCGATTGTTGCCAAGCCGGGACCGGCCGCTCGTGTCGCACGCGGCCAGCAGAAATCCCGCCGCGATGTCGTCGAGGCCACGCTCAAGGAATTCGAAGAGCGCCACAAGAAGAGCAAACACGTGGCGATCTCGGTGCGCATCTCACGCGCCGGCTTGAAGTGGTCGAAGCGGCAATTCCTGATCATCTCCATCAGCATTGGCATGTTTATGTTCATGCTCGGATTTCTCACCGGCGGCGGCCTCTACGTTTCCGTGCCGCTCGGCTTTGCCGGCGGATGGGGCGTGCCGCGCTGGTTGTTGTCTTTTTTGAAGAAGCGACGCGAGGCGAAATTTCTCGACGCCTTCCCGGATGCCGTCGACATCGTGGTGCGCGGCGTCAAGGCCGGATTGCCGCTGCTCGACTGCCTCAAGATGATCACGATCGAGGCGCCCGAGCCGCTGAAATCCGAATTCCGCACCATCGTCGAAACGCAGGCGATCGGCATGCCGTTGGGCGAGGCTTGCGGCAAACTCTACGAGCAGATGCCGGTGCCGGAAGCGAATTTTTTCGGCATTGTCGTTTCCATCCAGCAGCGGGCCGGCGGCAATCTCGCCGAGGCGCTCGGCAATCTTTCGCGCGTGCTGCGCGACCGCAAGAAGATGAAGGCCAAGATTCAGGCGATGTCGATGGAAGCCAAGGCCTCGGCCGGCATCATCGGCGCGCTGCCGATCGCGGTCATGATCCTCGTCTATATCACCAGCCCGCAATACATCTCGATGCTGTGGACCGAACCCATGGGCCGCGTGATGATGGGCGCCTCCGTCATCTGGATGTCATTGGGCGTCGGGGTGATGAAGAAGATGATCAACTTCGATTTCTAGCGCAGGCAAGGCAATATGGAAGCGCTGATCAACTACATTATCTACAATGTCAACGCCAAGACGTTGGCGATGATATTTGCCGCCGTCGCCGCGGCCGCCACCGTGTTGACGCTTGCGATGCCGCTGGTGTTCGCCGATCAACTCGGCAAGCGCATGAAGGCGGTCGCGGTCGAGCGCGATAGGATTCGTCAGCGCGAACGCGAGCGCATGGTGCAGCAGCAGCAGAAGATCAACCTGCGGCAATCGCCGAAACAATACGTTCAGGCCATCGTCGACCGCTTCAACCTGACCAAATGGGTCGGCCAGGAAGAAGCGCGGCTTAAGCTGGTTCAGGCCGGTTATCGCGGCCAGGCGCCCTACATCACCTACCTGTTCTTCCGCATGGTGACGCCGGTGGTGCTGTTCCTGTTTGCCGTGTTTTATCTATTCGTCGTGCTCAATCTGGATCAGCCGAACATGATCAAGATCGGCGCCTGCATCGCCGCCGCCTATGTCGGCATGCAGCTGCCGTTGCTCTTCCTCAAGAACAAGATTTCGCGCCGTCAGCTTTCGATCAAACGCGCGTTTCCCGACACGCTCGATTTGCTGCTGATCTGCGTGGAATCCGGCATGTCGATCGAGGCGGCGTTCCGCAAAGTCAGCGAGGAAATCGGCAGCCAGTCGGTGGCGTTGGCCGAGGAACTCACGCTCACCATGGCGGAATTGTCATACCTGCCCGACCGCCGGCAGGCTTACGAAAACTTGGCCAAGCGCACGAATCTCGACGGCGTGAAATCGGTCTGCATGGCCTTGCAGCAGGCGGAACGCTACGGCACGCCGCTCGCCAATATGCTGCGGGTGATGGCGCAGGAAAACCGCGACATGCGCATGTCGGAAGCCGAGAAGAAAGCCGCCGGCCTGCCGCCGAAGCTCACCGTGCCGATGATCCTGTTCTTCCTGCCGGTGCTGTTCGTGGTCATTCTCGGCCCGGCCGCGATCAAGGTCATGGCGCTGCGCTGAGCGCGGCCGCGCGCAGCGACAATAATCACCGGATAAAGTTTCGGATCAGCCGCCGGCGTCGGGCGACGGCACGTAAGGCTGGCCGCCCTTTTTCTTCCAGCTGGTTTGTTGTGAAAGCATTTGCCGGAGATAGCTGACATTGGCGGCAGCTTCGGCTTCGGGCAGATCGGCGCGGGCGATCGCCTCGGCTTCGGCGAAGCGGCCACCCAGCCCGACCGCCAGCGCAAGATTCTGCCGCACCTTGGGCGCCGCTTTGGGCTGCGCCGCTGCGAGCCGCAATGTCTGCTCGGCGTGCTTGAGATCCTTCATCAGCAAATAAGACAACCCAAGATTGGACAGGACCGAAGGATCGTTCGGTACGATCTTGAGCGCAGCCGAATAATGGCGTTGCGCCTCGGCGTGCCGGCCCAACTGATCGAGCACCGCGCCTTGTGCATTGAGAATGCGCCAATCGGGATTGTCGGGGGTATGCGCGCGGCCGAGCGCATCGAGCGCCTGGACGTATTGGCCGGCATCCGCCAGCGCGCGGCCATAGGCGCCGAGCAACGGCATGTCACGCGGATTGCGCATCGACGCCTGTTCGAGAACGGCGACGGCTTGCGCACGCTGCTCGGTGGCGCGCAACGCGCGGGCATAGGCCATGGCGGCTTCGGCATCGCCGGGGTTTGCCCGGTAGCGCGCGCCCCAGACTTCAATCGATTGCCGCCATTCGGCCTCGGTGCGCGGCGCGCTGGGGCTGCCGACCGAGCCGGTGATGTCGTCGCCGGTGGTCTTGCAGCCGGCCACCGATAGGGCCAAGACGGCCGCGAGCGCGGCCGTAACGAGCAATGGGGCGGTGCGGGCAGGTCTAAGACTCATGGAAATCCGATGGCTGGCGATCCAGCGGCATTCCCGAGCAATAAAACGTTAACCCTAACGAGTGGTTAACTTCCGAATGTGGCCGGGCTGTCCCGGCCATCCACGTCTTTGAGGCTGCAATGGCTTTTTAGCGTGGATGCCCGCGACAAGCGCGGGCATGACAGTGCATTTCGTCTCATCCCGGTTTAGGATCGGCGCATGGATTTGGGCCTCTCCAAGGACGAAATCGCCCTGCAGCAGCGCGCCCGCGCCTTTGCCCAGGACGTGGTGCGCCCGCGCGCGGCGCAGATCGACCGCGACGAGCAATACCCGTGGGATATCGTGACGGCGCTCGCGCAAGCGGGCTTTTGCGGCATGACCGTTCCCAAGGCGCTCGGCGGCAAGGACGCGAGCTTCCTCGATGCCGTGCTGGTGGTCGAGGAAATGGCCAAGGCCTGCACCGTCACCGCGCGCATCGTGGTCGAAACCAATATGGGCGCGATTTCCACCGTGATGGCCTATGGCAGCGAGGCGCAGAAAAAACTCGCCGCGCGCCTGGTGCTGGAAGGCGACAAGCCCGCCATCTGCATCACCGAACCCGACGCCGGCTCCGACGCGCTGGCCATGACCACCCGCGCCGATAAGACGCGGCGACAAATATATCATCAACGGCAAGAAGCACTGGATCACCGGCGCCGGCGTGTCGCGACTGCATCTGATCTTCGCGCGCGTGTTCGACGAGCGCGGCGAGGATTTGGGTATCGGCGGCTTCCTGGCCGTGCGTGAGGAAGCCAAAGGTCTGCACGTGACCCGGCGCGAGCAGACCATGGGCCTGCGCGGCATGCCGGAAGGCGAACTGACTTTCGAGAACCTAGAAGTGCCGGTGAGCATGGCGTTGACGCCGCCGTCCGGAATGCGCCGCGGCTTTGCCGATTTGATGAACGCCTATAACAGCCAGCGCGTCGGCGCCGGCTCCGTGGCTATGGGCATCGCTGCCGGCGCGCTCGATCTGGCGCTCGACTGGGTAAAGACGCGCGAGCAGTTCGGCCGCCCGATCGGCGAATTCCAAGGCCTGCAATGGATGCTCGCCGATATGCAGACACAGCTGACCGCGTCGCGCTTGATGCTCTACACGGCCGCGCGCTCACGTGGCCCTGAGGCGAGCGCCTTTCCCGATCCCATGCTGGCGGCGCAGGCCAAGATTTTCGCATCCGAAACGGCGATCAAAATCGTCAACGACGCGCTTCAGTTATTCGGCGCGCGCGGCTATTCGCGCGAATTGCCCTTGGAGCGCATGGCGCGCGACGTGCGCATGTTCACCATCGGCGGCGGCACCGCGCAGGTGCTGCGCACGCTGGTCGCCTCCAAAATGCTGGGCTGGAAGCTGCCGCAAACGCGCGATGGCTACGCGCCGAAACCCTCCATGCGCGACGCCGCGGAGTAATCATGCATCCGATTTTCGCGAAAGCCGGACCAGATTCGGTTCCGATCTTGTTCGTATCCGCCGACAATCTCGACACGGCGACCAAGATTCTCGATGCTCGTGAGCACGTCTTTGTGCGCGCAGCGGGTTTTGAGCCCAAACCCGGCCGCCATCTCGTGGTGCCGGCCGCCGACGGCAAACTCGCCGGCGTGTTATTCGGCGTGGAAAATGCCGACGAGCCGGTGAAAGACCTGTTTCGCCCCGGCGCGCTCGCTGGGCTGTTGCCGCCTGGCACCTACCGTTTCGCCAATGCGCCGCATGACGCGCGGCTGGCAGCGCTCGCCATTGCGCTCGGCTGTTATCAGTTCACGCGCTACCGCAAAGGCGAGAGCCGCGACATACGGCTGGTGCTTCCCGAAGGCGTCGACGGCGAAGACCTCTCGCGCATTATCGAAGGCGTGACGCTCGCCCGCGATCTCATCAACACGCCGTCGAACGACATGGGGCCGGCCGAGCTGGAAGATGCCGCGCGGGCGCTGGCCAAGAAACATGGCGTCCAAGTATCGATCGTGAGTGGCGATGCGCTGGCCAAGCAATTCCCGCTGGTTCACGCCGTCGGCGCAGGTTCCGCGCGCGCACCGAGACTGATCGATTTCACCTGGGGCAAGGACAGCGACCCGAAGATCACTTTGGTCGGCAAAGGGCGTGTGTTTCGATACTGGCGGGCTCGACATCAAGTCCGACACCGGCATGCTCAATATGAAAAAGGACATGGGGGGCGCGGCGACCGCGCTGGCGCTGGCGCACATGATCATGGCGCGCAAATTGAACGTGCGCTTGCGCGTCATCATCCCGGCGGTGGAAAATTCGATTTCCGGCACCAGCTTCCGCCCGCGCGACATTTATACATCGCGCAAAGGCATCTCGGTCGAGATCGGCAATACCGACGCGGAAGGCCGGCTCGTGCTCGCCGATGCGCTCGCATTGGCTGACGAAGAAAATCCGGCGCTGGTCGTCGACTTCGCCACGCTTACCGGCGCTGCCCGCGTTGCGTTGGGGCCGGACGTCGCGGCGGCTTTCACCGACGACGACTGCGCTCGCGGCCGAATTGTCCGGGCACGCCGTCACCGAAAGCGATCCGCTGTGGCGCCTGCCGTTGTGGCGGCCCTACGACGCCATGCTCGATTCGAAAGTCGCTGATCTCAATAATGTCGGCGGCAGCTTGGGCGGCGCCATCACCGCCGCGCTGTTCCTGCGCCGGTTCATAACCGCAAAATCCTGGATGCACTTCGACATTTTCGCCTGGACCCCTGCGGCCAAGCCCGGCCGGCCGGAAGGCGGCGAATGCCAAGTCGCGCGCGCGCTTTATGCGATGCTGTGCGCGAAATATTCCTGATCATGGTCGCGCTCGATCCTCGCATCAATCCGTTCCGCCCTGAGATCGCGGCGAAATATCTGCAAGGCAAAGTCGAGGCGCGGCGTTTTGTCGAGGGCGCGCGTTACCAGGTGATCGAACCGGTCGCGAGCATGCGCCGCGCGGCCTCGCACGAGGCGCAGCTCGTCAGCGAAGCGCTCATGGGTGAGCGCGTCACGGTCTATGAGACCACCGACGAGGGCTGGGCCTGGGGCCAGCTTGAGACCGACAATTATGTCGGCTGGTTGTCGGCCAATGCGCTTGGCGCGCCGGGCGCCGCCCCGACCCACAAAGTCACTGCCTTGCGCACGCTCGCCTTTCCCGGACCCGACATCAAATTGCCGCCGGCCGCCGCGCTGCCGATGGGCGCCGTTGTGGCCATCGCGCGCCAGGACGAGCGTTTCGCCGTCACCGCCCAAGGCTGGCATATTCCCGCGGTTCATCTGGCGCCGCTCAAGGCGAAGCAGAACGATTTCGTCGCGGTCGCCGAACGATTTCTCGGTGTGCCCTATCTGTGGGGCGGCAAGACCTCGCTCGGCATCGATTGCTCGGGCCTGGTGCAAATTTCACTGCAAGCTGCTGGCGTCAATTGTCCGCGCGACAGCGACATGCAGGAACTCGCCCTCGGCAAATTGTCGTCGCTCGCCGATCTCAAGCGCGGCGACTTGGTGTTCTGGAAAGGTCACGTGGCCATCGCCCGCGACGACAAAACTTTACTGCACGCCAATGCGCATCACATGGCGGTGGCGATCGAGCCGGCGGAGGAAGCCATCCGCCGTATCAAGGCGGCGGGCGGCGAAGTCACCAGTGTGAAGCGGCTCTAGGATTTACTGCGCCACCACGCCCTCGGGCCCGGTTTCCAGATCGAAGGCGGCGGCAAACAGCGCGCGCGTGTAATCGCTCTTCGGGTTCTTGAACAAATCGGCGGCCGCGCCTTCTTCCACCATCTTGCCGTTGCGCAGCACCAAAAGCCTGCTCGCCAGCGCCGCCACCACGCGCAGATCGTGCGAGATGAACATGTAAGTGAGATCGCGCCGCTTCTGCAGATCGCGCAACAGATCGACCATCTGCGCCTGGATCAGCATATCCAGCGCGCTGGTCGGCTCATCAAGCACGATGAATTTCGGCTCCAGCACGACCGCGCGCGCCAAGCGCGATGCGCTGGCGCTGGCCGCCGGAAAATTCATGCGGATAGCGGTCGCGCGTGGCGGCATCGAGGCCGACATCCTTGAGCGCGGCCACCACGCGCTGCTCGCGCTCGGCTTCACTCAGTTGCGGGTGATGTACCCAGAGGCCTTCCTCGATGATGTCGGACACCGACATGCGTGGGCTCAGCGAGCCGTAAGGATCCTGAAACACGATCTGCATGTCGCGGCGAAACGGCCGCATCGCCTTGAACTTCAAGCCCTGGATCGTCTGGCCCATGAACACCACCGGGCCGTCGGACGAAATGAGCCGCAAGATCGCCAGGCCCAACGTGGTCTTGCCGGAGCCGCTCTCGCCCACCACGCCGAGCGTTTCGCCCTTGCGCACTTCGACGCTGATGCCGTCCACCGCCTTGATGTGGCCGACGATCTTGCGCAGCACGCCGCGCTTGATCGGAAACCAGACTTTCAGATCGTCGGTCGAGACCATGATCGGCGCATCGGGACGCGGCGGCGCCGGATCGGGCTTGGGCTCGGCCGCGAGCAGCGCGCGCGTATAAGGATGCTCGGGCGCGGTGAAGACGCGCTCGACGTCGCCCTGCTCGACGATCTTGCCCTGCTGCATGACGCAGACGCGGTCGGCGAGTTTGCGCACGATGCCAAGATCGTGAGTGATGAACAGCATCGACATGCCGAGCCGTTGCTGCGTTTCCTTCAACAGTTTCAAAATTTGCGCCTGCACCGTCACGTCGAGCGCGGTGGTCGGCTCGTCGGCGATTAATAGGTCCGGCTCGTTCGCCAGCGCCATGGCGATCATCACGCGCTGGCGCTGGCCGCCGGAGAGTTGATGCGGATAGGCGCCGAGCCGCTCCGCCGGATTGGGAATGCCGACTTGGCCGAGCAATTCGACGATGCGGCCGCGCGCTTTCTCGCCTGTAATCCCTTGATGCAGCAGCAATATTTCGCCGATCTGCTTTTCGATCGTGTGCAGCGGATTGAGCGACGTCATCGGCTCTTGGAAGATGATGGTGATGTCGTTGCCGCGCACCTGGCGGATTTCGCGCTCGCTCATGGTCAGCAATTCGCGGCCCTGGAAACGCACCGAGCCGGACGGATGATGCGCGGCCGGATAAGGCAGCAACTTCATCACCGACAAAGCCGTCACCGACTTGCCGGAGCCGCTTTCGCCCACCAGCGCCACCGTCTCGCCCTTGGCGATGTCGAACGACACGCGATCGACGGCCAGCACTTCGCGCGCGCCGACGCCGAAGGCGACCGAGAGATCGCGGATCGACAGCAGCGGGTTAGCGGCGTTCATCGGAATGTCTTTCGCGGGTCGAAGGCGTCGCGCACCGCTTCGCCGATGAAGATCAAAAGCGAGAGCATGATCGCGATCGAGAAAAATCCAGTGAGGCCGAGCCACGGCGCCTGCACATTGGCTTTGCCTTGGCTCAAGAGTTCGCCGAGCGAGGGCGAGCCGGGCGGCAGGCCGAAGCCGAGGAAATCGAGCGCCGTGAGCGTCATCACCGACGACGACAGGATGAACGGCAGGAAGGTCATGGTCGCCACCATGGCGTTCGGCAGCAGATGGCGGAAAATGATGGTGGCGTTCGACACGCCGAGAGCGCGCGCGGCCATGATGTATTCGAAATTGCGCCCGCGCAGAAATTCCGCGCGCACCAGACCGACCAGCGACACCCAGGAGAACAACAGCAATATGCCGAGCAGCACGAAAAAGCCCGGCACCAGCACCGAGGAAATGATCAGCAGCAAATAGAGCGACGGGATCGAGGTCCAGATTTCGATGAAGCGCTGGAACAAGAGATCGACCCAGCCGCCGAAATAACCCTGCACCGCGCCGGCGGCGACGCCGATGATCGACGACACGATGGTCAGGCACAGGCCGAACAGCACCGAGATGCGGAAGCCATAGATCAGCCGCGCCACCACGTCGCGGCCGACATCGTCGGTGCCGAGCCAATTGGTCTCGGCCGTGCCGCATTTGGCAAAACCGTGGCTCGCTGCAAATTCGCAGTCCTTCTGGTTGAGCAGCCATGTCGGCTTGGACGGGAACGGCGACGGCGGATTTTTCACCTGCGTGTTGAAGGAATAGCGCACCGGCGCCCAGACGATGAAGCCGCCTTCTTTCTTGATCAGACCCATCAGATAGTCGTCGGTGTAGTCGGCGGCGGTGCCGAACAGATTCGGGTCGGGCTTGGTGGCAAAGGCTGTGTCGGGATAAGTCACCACCGCCGGAAAGTACGAGTGGCCGCCGACGTGGATATAGATCGGCTTGTCGTTGGCGATGAATTCGGCGAACAGCGAAAGCAGGAACATCGCCAGGAAGACCCACAGCGACCAGTAACCGCGCCGGTTGACCTTGAAGTTTTCCCAGCGCCGCTTGTTGATCGGCGAAATCCTGATCCAGCGCTGCGTCAGCGGCACGTCCAGGCCGGAGACGCCGGCCGCCATCGTATCGGGTGACTTGATGCCGGTGCGCGCGTCCACGTCACACCTCCCGCGTCTCGAAGTCGATGCGCGGATCGATCCACGTATAAGTGAGATCGGAGATCAGGTTCACCACCACGCCGATCAGCGAGAAAATATAGAGCGTGGCGAACACCACCGGATAATCGCGGTTGAGCACGCTCTCGAAGCCAAGCAGGCCGAGGCCGTCGAGCGAAAAGATGGTTTCGATCAGCAATGAGCCGGTGAAAAAGGCGTGCACGAAGGCGCCGGGAAATCCGGCGATCACGATCAGCATGGCGTTGCGGAAAACATGACCGTAGAGCACCTGATTGCTGGTGCAGCCTTTGGCGCGGGCGGTGAGCACGTATTGCTTGCGGATTTCCTCGAGAAACGAATTCTTCGTCAACATCGTCATGGTGGCGAAGGCCGACAACGCCATCGAGATAATCGGCAGCGTGAGATGCCAGAAATAATCGGTGATCTTCTGCCACCACGGCAGCTGGTGCCAATTCTCCGAGATCAGCCCGCGCAACGGGAAGATATCGTAGAACGAGCCGCCGGCAAACAAGATGATCAACAGGATCGCGAACAGGAAACCCGGAATAGCGTAGCCGACGACGATGACGCCCGAGGTCCACACGTCGAAGTGCGAGCCCTCGTCCACCGCTTTGCGGATGCCGAGCGGGATTGAGATCAGATAAGTGAGCAGCGTCATCCAGAGGCCGAGCGAAATCGAGACCGGCAACTTTTCCCTGATCAATTGCATCACGCTGACATCGCGGAAATAACTGTTGCCGAAATCGAAGCGGATGTAGTTCCACAACATCAGGCCGAAGCGCTCGTATGCGGGCTTGTCGAAGCCGAACTGCTTTTCGAGTTTCTTGATGAAGGCCGGATCGAGCCCCTGCGCGCCGCGATATTTGGAAGAGACGGCGTCGACTTGCGAACCGCCCTGCACCATGCCGCGATTGCCGAAGTCGCCGCCGGGAGAGCCCGAAATGCGCGAGGTCGCGCCGGTGTCGGCGCCGGTGAGTTTGGCGATCACTTGCTCGACCGGACCGCCGGGCGCGAATTGCACCACGACGAAAGCCACCAGCATGATGCCGAACATGGTCGGGATCATGAACAACAGGCGGCGGATGATATAGGCGCTCATGCGACTCTCAGTATGTCATTCCGGCGCGCCGCGATAGCGCAGATATTCTCGACCATGACGCGGCCTAGCCCTTTTGTTCCAGCTTTGCCGCTTTATCCTTGTCGTACCACCAGGCGTCCGGGATACCGCGGAAATAGCGCGGTCTAGCGGCCGGAAAGCCAAACACGTCCCAATAGGCGATCCGGTGCGACGCTTTGTACCAATGCGGGATCCAATAACGCCCGGCGCGCACAACGCGGTCGAGCGCGCGGCAGGCGGTGGTCAACTCGTTCCGTGTCTTGGCGCCGATGGCGATATCGATCAGCGCGTCCACCGCCGGGTCGGCGATGCCGGCGAGATTTTGCGTGCCTTTGGTACGCGCCGCTTGCGAGGAAAAATAGGTGCGCAGCGAATCGCCGGGCGTCGCCGAAAAGCTCAGGCGCTCGACGGTGATGTCGAAATCGAAGTCGTCGACGCGCGCGCGGTATTGCACCGGGTCGACGATGCGCAAGGTGGCGTCGAAGCCGATGGTTTGCAGGTTCTTGATGTAAGTGAGGTGATGCGGCTTGAAGGTCGGTTCGTCGAGCAGGAATTCGATGGAGATCGGCGTGCCGTCCGGCATCACGCGTTTGCCGTCCTTGAGCGCATAACCGGCCGCGTTGAGCAGTTCCACCGCCTGCCGCAGCCAGCGCCGGTCTTGCCCCGAACCGTCGGTCACCGGCGGCACATAAGGTTCGCCGAACACTTCGTCCGGCTCCTTGCCGCGGAACGGCTCGAGCAACGCAAGCTCTGCGGCGTCCGGCTTTCCTTTGGCCTTCATCGGCGAATTCTCGAACACCGACTGCGTGCGGTCATAGGCGCCGTACATGATGTTCTTGTTTGTCCATTCGAAATCGAAGGCGTCGATCAGCGCCTCGCGCAGACGCCGGTCCTTGAATTTGTCGCGCCTGGTATTGATGAACCAGCCTTGCGCGCCGGACGGCGTATCGTCGGGGATCACGTCGCGTTTGACGCGGCCATCCATGAAGGCAGGAAAAGTGTAGCGCGTCGCCCAGGTGCGCGCGGTGAACTCCTCGCGGAACAGATAGTTCTTGGCGGTGAAACCTTCGAAGGCAACCTCGCGGTCGCGATAATATTCGTAGCGCACGCGGTCGAAATTATTTTGACCGCGTCGCTACCGGCAGTTTCGCGCCCCACCAATCCGTCACCCGCTCGAATTCGATGAAATGGCCGCCGTTGAGTTTGCCGACTTTGTAGGGCCCGCAGCCGAGCGGAATTTCCATCGTCGACTGGTCGAACGGCTGTTTTGAATAATAGGCGCGCGAGAAGATCGGCAGGCCTGCGACGAACAGCGGCACGTCACGGCCGCGCTTGGGCGCAAAATGCACCGTCACCGTGCGCTCGTCTTGCGCCTCGACGCCGGCGAGATCGCGCAGCAATTGCGTGATGATCGGGTGGCCTTTTTCTTTGAGCGTCGTCAGCGACCAGGCCACGTCCTGCGCGGTGAGCGGCGACCCGTCGTGAAATTTCGCTTCCGGGCGCAGCAGGAATTGGTAAGTCAGCCCGTCGCCGGAAATGCGCACGGCGCGCGCGGTGAGCCCATACATGGCGTCGGGCTCATTGCCCGAGCGCACCATGAGCGGCGCGAAGGTCAGATCCATCCCATAGGCGCCCTCACCCTTGAGGATGTAGGCATTGAGCGAATTGAACGTGAGGAACGAGCCGTTATAGCCGCGGCTGCTTACGGTCTCCGAATAGATCCCGCCTTTGGGCGCATCCGGATTGACGTAAGGAAAATGCGAAAAATCCGGCGGCATAGCGAGATCGCCGAAAGCCGAAATGCCGTGGCGTTCGGCGTCCTGAGCGACTGCTGGAACAATTAAGCGCCGCGCAGCGCCAACGCTCACCGCCGCACCGGTGAAAAGACTCAACGCACGGCGTCGGCTGAGTGTCATCAGATCAAGACCGCTGCGGCACCTTCGCCGCTTTGTCCTTGTCCCACCACCAGATGGTCGGGAACGCCGACAGTCCGTATTTCGGCATGCTGGCTGGCCGGCCGAAGCGGTCCCAGCGCGCGGTGCGCTGCTTGCCGTAAGTCCATTGCGGCACCACGTAGAAATTCCACAGCAGCACGCGGTCGAGCGCCTTGGTGGCGGCCACCAGATCGTCGCGGTCTTTGGTGAAGATCACGCGCTCGATCAATTTATCGATCGCCGGGTTCTTGATGCCGACCAGATTGCGCGAGCCGGGCTGATCGGCGGCAGCCGAGCCCCAGAAGCCGCGCTGCTCGTTGCCGGGCGACAGCGACTCGCCCCAAGACGCCGTGATGATGTCGAAATCCCATTGCCGCAGCCGGTTCTCGTATTGCGCGGCATCGACGACGCGGATGTTCACGGTGATGCCGATGCGCTGCAGCGACGGCTTAAAGAACAGCACGTAGCGTTCGGTCGCCGGATCTTCGGCGAGGAATTCGACGCTGAAGACTTCGCCGGTCTTGGCGTTGGTGAGTTTGGTGTCCTTGATGTCGTAGCCGGCCTCGCGGAACAATTTGAGCGCCTCGCGAAAATTATCGCGCAGCTTCTGCGGGTCGCCACCAACCGGATTGGTATAGGGCTTGATGAACAAATCCGCCGGCACCTGGTCGCGCACGGTTTGCAGGATTTCCAATTCCTTGCCTTCCGGTAGCCCCGACGACGCCAGTTCGGTGCCGTCGAAATAGCTGGTGGTGCGTCTGTATTGGCCGAAGAACAGTTGCTTGTTCATCTCCTCGAAGTCGAAGGCGAAATTGAAGGCGCGCCGCACGCGCGGATCCTTGAACTTGTCGCGCCGGATATTGAAAGCGAAAGCCTGCATCACGCCGAAATTGCGGATCGGGAATTCCTCCAGCACCACTTTCTTGTCGCGCACGGCGGGAAAATCGTAGGCCAGCGCCCAGTTCTTGGCACTGTTCTCGGTGCGCCAGTCCACCTGGTCGCCCTTGAACGCTTCCAGCGCCACGGTGGAATCGCGGAAATACTCGTAGCGCACGACCGCAAAATTATGGGTGCCGACGTTGACGTTGAGGTCCTTGCCCCAATAGTCGGCGCGCTTTTCGTAGACGATGGTGCGGCCGGGCGCGAAATCCTTGATCCGGTAGGGGCCGGAGCCGAGCGGCGGCTCCAACGTGGTGGCGGCGACGTTGCGCTTGTTGCCCTTGGCGTCGGTGCCTTCCCACCAATGCTTCGCCAGCACCGGCAATTGGCCGACAATTTGCGGCAGTTCGCGATTGCCCGGACCATCGAAGGTGAAAGTGACGTCGCGCTCGCCGGTTTTTTCGGCTTTCACCACATGGCGGTAGTAGGCCGACAATTGCGGGCTGTTCTGCTTGAAGGTGTCGAATGAATACACGACATCCTCGGCCGTCACCGGCTTGCCATCCTGCCAGCGCGCCTGCGCGCGCAAACGGTAGGTGACCGAGGAGTGATCTTCCGGATGGCTGACCGATTCCGCCAACATGCCATATTCGGTGGAGACCTCATCGAGCGCCGACGTCATCAGCGACTCGGTGATCAGTTCGGAACCTTGCGCCAGGCTGCCCTTCACGCCGGCCACCACCTGATTGAAATTATCAAACGTGCCGAACGCGATCTGCCGCACCGTGCCGCCTTGCGGCGCCGCCGGATTGACGTAGTCGAAATGCTTGAAGTCTTCCGGATAATGCGGATTGCCGAACAGCGACAGTCCGTGTTGCCATTTTTGCGTTTGCGCGGCGGCGCGGCGCGCCAGCGACCCCAAGCCGAGCGCGCTCAGGGCCGACGCCGCGAGCGTCAAAGCAGTGGCGCGGATGACGGAACGGCGGCTCAAGGACATGGAAAAGGCTCCGGCGGGCGGTGCGCCATTCACGATGCAAGGGTCAAGTGCAGTCGCGGAAGATTATGTCGGTTTTCCGGTTCCCCACCAGCGTCTTGCCGACCGCCATCCCCGGCCACGGTCAATTTTCCGTGGCCAAACGCCGCAACATGAGGGGGACAAAGCGAAACGGCCGGACTTAGCGCCCGGCCGTGTCGTCAAATGGTTGCAGTAGCGGCTACTTGGCCGGAGCCGGGGCTGGAGCCGGCGCTGCTTTCGGCGCCTCGGGCGGCTTGGCCGGCTCCGCCGCCGCCGTGGGCAGCGGCATTGGGCTATCGGCCAGCGTGCGCAGATAATCGATCACGTTGGCGCGCTGCTGGTCGTTCTTGATGCCGGCAAAGGTCATGGCGGTGCCAGGAATATAGCCGCGCGGATCTTTGATGAACTTATTGAGCTCTTCGAAGGTCCATTTGCCGCCCTTGGCCTTCATCGGAGTGGAGAAATTGAAGCCGCCGCGCTCTTTGCCGCGCTCGTCGCCGACGATGCCCCAGAGATTGGGGCCGACACGGTTGGGCCCGCCTTTTTCGAAGGTGTGGCAGGCACCGCATTGCTTGGCGGTCGCCTGACCCTTTTCCACCGACGCCTTGGCCAGCAGCACCTCGATCGGCTCGGACGGGGCCGCGGCGTCGACCTTGCCGCCGCCCTCCTCCTTGACCGCGATCTCATAGCCGGGTTTTTTCGGCTTCTCGGGCGCAAAGATGGCGCCGGCGGCGATGTTGAGCGCGAGCGTAATCAGGCAGCAGCCCAGGATGGCGCCAAGGATCTTGTTGAGTTCGAAGGAATTCATCGGAATTTTGGCTCCCGAGAAGGGCGCGATACGGTGCGGGGACTTAATCGCCACCAGGAACCCGGCAGCGGCGGACAGATACCGTTTTGCCGCGAGCGTGGCAACCCGTATAAGCCCCACGCCGCCCTTCGACATTCGTCGTGTCCAACCGGCCTGCCCCGATGCCCGAAACAATCGTCCTGATCCCAGCCCGCATGGCCTCCACCCGGCTGCCCGGCAAGCCGCTGGCCGATATCGCCGGCCTGCCCATGATCGTGCATGTGCTGCGCCGGGCGCTGGCCGCCAAGATCGGCGAGGCGGTGGTGGCAACCGATTCGCAAGCCGTAGCAGCGGCGGTGGAAAAATCAGGCGGACGCGCGCTGATGACCCGCTCAGACCATGTCTCCGGCTCCGACCGCATCTACGAGGCGCTTGAAACTCTCGATCCCGAACGCCGCATCGATATCGTGGTCAATCTCCAGGGCGACCTGCCGACCATCGAGCCGTCCGATATCCGCGCCGCACTCGGGCCGCTCGCCGATCCGGCGGTCGACATCGCGACGATTGCAGCGGTGATCACCGATCCGGCCGAGCTCAGCAATCCGAACGTAGTCAAGGTCAAGGGCGCGCAAATCTCGCCCGGCCGGCTGCATGCCACGACCTTCACCCGCGCCAACGCCGTGGGCGCAGATCCCCATTACCATCACATCGGGCTTTATGCCTACCGGCGCGCGGCGCTGGAGCGTTTTGTCAAACTGCCGCCCTCCGCCAATGAGCAGCGCGAAAAGCTCGAGCAGTTGCGCGCGCTCGATGCCGGCATGCGGATCGACGTGGCGGTCGTCAAAGGCGTCCCGCTCGGCGTCGATACGCCAGAGGAATTGGCCAAAGCGCGCGCTTTGCTCGCCGGTTGACTTGAGGCGGCAGGTCCGCGTAACGAACGGCCTTAAAGGTAGCGTGTGATGGCCAAAAAGAAGATCATTTTTCAGGGCGAAGCGGGCGCGAATTCACATCTCGCCTGCCAGGAAGCCTATCCGGACCATGAGCCGGTGCCCTGCCCGACCTTCGAGGATTGCTTCGCCGCGTTGACCTCCGGCGATGTCGAGCTTGGCATGATCCCGATCGAGAACTCGGTCGCCGGCCGCGTCGCCGATATCCATCATCTGATGCCGACGGCGAAGCTGCACATCATCGCCGAATGGTTCTTGCCGATCCGCAATCAATTGATGGCGCCGAAAGGCGCGAGTTTGAAAACCATCAAGTCGGTCGAAAGCCATGTGATGGCGCTCGGCCAGTGCCGCCGCATCATTCGCGAATTGAAACTAAAGCCCGTGGTTGCCGCCGACACCGCCGGCTCCGCCCGCGAAGTGGCCGAGAGCAAGGATATCACGCGCGCAGCCATCGCCTCGCGGCTGGCGGCGGAAATCTACGGGCTCGATATTTTGAAGGAAAATGTCGAGGACGAATCCAATTCGACCACGCGCTTCATCGTGCTCTCGCGCGAAAAGAAATGGGCCGAGCCTGGCCAGCGCAAGGTCATCACCACCTTCGTGTTCCGGGTGCGCAACGTGCCGGCCGCGCTGTACAAGGCGATGGGCGGTTTCGCCACCAATGGCGTGAACATGACCAAGCTCGAAAGCTACATGATCGGCGGCAATTTCTTCGCCACGCAATTCTATGCCGACGTCGAAGGCCACCCCGACGACCGCAATCTGGTGTTCGCGCTTGAGGAGCTCGCCTTCTTCTCCAAGGAACTGACCGTGCTCGGCGTCTATGCGGCGCATCCCTTCCGCGACACGTTCAAGGAAGAGAAGGACTAAAGCGACGCCGATGACCAGCGCGCCGCAAAAAGCCGCCCTCGTCACCGGCGCCGCGCGCGGCATCGGGCTGGCCACCGCCAAACGCTTTCTCGCTGAAGGCTGGCGCGTTGCGCTGCTCGATATCGACGGCGACAACCTCAAGCGCGCCATGGCCGCGATCGCCAAGCCCAACGACACGATCGCCATCGAATGCGACGTGGCCGACGCCGCCGGCGTTACCCGCGCGATCGAAACGGTCACGAAAAAATTCGGCCGGCTGGACGCGCTGGTCAACAATGCCGGCATCGCCATTTTCAAGCCGATCCTTGAAGTCACTTACGAAGACTGGCAGCGCGTGCTGGCGGTCAATCTCACCGGGCCGTTTTTGTGCACGCAGGCGGCGGCGCCGGTGATGCGCGACTCGGGCGGGGGATCAATCGTGAACATCACGTCGATTTCAGGCTTGCGCGCATCGACCCTGCGCACCGCCTACGGCACCAGCAAAGCCGGCCTTGCGCACCTCACCAAACAGCAAGCCGCCGAACTCGCCGCGCTCGGCATTCGCGTCAACGCCGTGGCGCCCGGCCCGGTCGACACCGCCATGGCGAAAGCGGTGCACACGCCGGAAATCCGCCAGGACTATCACGACCACATGCCGCTCAATCGCTACGGCCTGGAAGAAGAGCTGGCGGAAGTTATTTTCTTTTTGTGCAGCGACCGCGCCAGCTACATAACGGGACAAGTTCTAGCGGTCGATGGCGGCTTCGATTCAACCGGCATCGGTCTGCCGACGCTGCGCAAGGAAATGCGCAATAGCTAGCCGGCGGTAATGCGAACGCAGCACAAGACTCGCAAGTGACGGGGTGTCCGCTGATTTCCAATAAGCAGATACCTATGAACGATTGTGCTGTTCGGGACTCGCCCAAACGGCCGCAGTGCGAATTCTCCGCCGAAGCCAACAAATATCCGCGCTAACGCCTTGCGCAATCGGATACGATCAAGACTTACCCACAAAGCGAACTGATTTTTCCACAAAGCAAATTGCAGTTGTGCGGTTCGATACAGACGACAATTTAGGCCTGTGCAGAAATATACCGGTGCCAATTCTATACACCTGCGATCATGTCAAAGGGGGGCCAGAGACATGCCGATGCCACATCATGCGCCAGTGCAAAATGAAACACACGAGCGCTGCCCGGTTTGCGGCGCAGGGATCGCGCTCGCCGAAGTTATGCCGCATCCCGTACTCATGGGGCTCGAAATTCACGGCTTTATCTGCGAAAGCTGCGGGCCGGTAAAATCGTTGGTCGTGAGAAACCGGCAGCAAAATTCGCGGCTCTGCTGAGATAACTAATTGCGCTCGCTCTCGTAGCGCGCGACAAAACGCGGCGACAGCTTGCGCAGCCGCTCCAAATCGACGCGGCCCGAGCGCGTAATGTAGCTCATGGCGAAATCAGTGGGCTTGAGCTTCATGTGTTCGCCGAAATGCTGGTACCAGTCGGCACTGCCATTGGCGCCGGCCACCAGCTTTTCCAAAATCGGCCGGCGCGCCGCTTCATAAGCTGCAAGCGCCGCCGGCACATCGCCGCCGTGCAGCGCCAAGCGCCTTGTCGAGCGCGATGGCGTCCTCCATCGCCAGCCGCGTGCCGGAGCCGATGGAGAAATGCGCGGTGTGCAGCGCGTCGCCGATCAATACGTATTTGCCGTGCGACCAGCGTTCATTGTGCACGATCGGAAATTGCCGCCAGACCGAATTATTGGCGATCAGCGGATGGCCGTCGAGCGCCTCGGCGAACAGGCGTTCGCACTCTCCACGCGACGCGCTCTCGTTGAGCGCGATGAGCCCTACGCGATCGAAGGTGGCCTGGTTCGTCTCGACGATGAACGTGCTGGCATCCGGCGCGTAGCGATAGTGATGGGCGTTGAATTGGCCATCCTCGGTTTCAATGAAAGTCTGCGTCAGCGTCTCGAAGCGCTTGGTCGTGCCGAACCAGGCAAAGCGATTGCTCAGATGATCGACGCGCGCGCCGAATGCATCGGCGTGGCTGCGCCGCACCAACGAGTTGACGCCGTCGGCGCCAACCACAAGGTCGAAGCCGTCGAGATCGGCGAGGTCTTTCACCGCGCGCCGGTAGATCGGCGTAACGCCCACGCTCGCGGCGCGCGCCTGCAAGAGCTGCAACAGCTTGAGCCGGCCGATGGCCGCAAAGCCGATACCGTCAATGACGATACGCTCGCCGCGCAAGCTCAGCGTCATGTCGTTCCAGGATTCCATTTGCGGCGCAATGGCCGCGTAGGTGGCCTCGTCGTCCTCGCGCAAGAATTCGAGCGCGCGGTCGGAAAACACCACGCCGAAGCCGAAGGTGGCGTCGGCCGGGTTTTGCTCGATGACGGTGACGTCAGCGCGAGGGTCGCGGCGCTTGATCAGGAAGCTCAGATAAAGCCCGGCCGGCCCCGCGCCGATAATGGCAATACGCATGGGCGCTACTGTTACAAACTGTAGCGCGCTCGCGAAAGGGCATCGTTCATGCTAGCATGCAGCCCATGATCGGCATCGTCGTTCTCCTCACGCTTCATATCCTTGGCGCCGTGGTCTGGGTCGGCGGCATGTTCGCGGCCTATCTCTGCCTGCGGCCGGCCACCGGCCCCCTGCCGGCACCGGAGAAGTTCGGTCTGTGGCGGCGCTTTTTTGCCCGCTTCTTTATCTGGGTCTGGGTCTCGATCGTGCTGCTGCTCGCCACCGGCTATTGGATGCTGGTGAAGGATTTCGGCGGCTTTCACGGCGCGCCGCTCTATATCAATCTGATGCAGACGCTCGGCCTCATCATGGTCGCGCTCTTTGTCTGGCTATTCCACGGGCCCTGGCTCAAATTCAAACGCGCCGTCGACGCGCAAGACTGGCCGGCCGCTGCCTCCCACCTCAACCGCATCCGTCAGATCATCATGATCAACCTGCCGCTCGGCCTGATCGTGGTCGTGCTCGGCGGCACCGGACGGTTCTGGGGATTTTAGGCGGCTAATTCAAATCGTCTGATTGTATTCGCCGACTTCCTTGTGCGTGCGCAGCACGGCGTCCACCGCCTTGAACATTTGGCGCATGCTCGCCTCCGACACCGGGCTCTCGATGACGACGGCCAACTCCGGCTTGTTGGACGAGGCGCGCACCAAGCCCCAGGTGCCGTCTTCCAGCGTGACGCGCACGCCGTTGACGGTGACCAGATCGCGGATGCGCTGGCCGTCGAATTTTTCGCCCTTGGCCTGCAAGTCCTCGAAATGCTTCACCACCGCATCGACCACCGCGTATTTCTTCTCGTCGTCGCAATGCGGCGACATGGTGGGCGAGCCCCAGGTTTTCGGCAGCGCCTTGCGCAAGTCGGCCATGCTCTTGTCCGGATTGCGGTCGAGCATATCGCAGACGGCGAGCGCGAAGATCATGCCGTCGTCATAGCCGCGGCCATAGGGCTTGTTGAAAAAGAAGTGGCCGGATTTCTCGAAGCCGGCGAGCGCGCCCAGTTCGTTCACCCGCCGCTTGATATAAGAATGGCCGGTCTTCCAATAATCGGCTTTGACGCCGTTGGCTTTGAGCACCGGATCGGTGAGGAACAGGCCGGTGGATTTCACGTCCACCACGAAGGTGGCATTCTTGTGCAGCATCGACATGTCGCGCGCCAGCATGACGCCGACTTTGTCGGCAAAGATTTCCTCGCCTTCGTTGTCGACCACGCCGCAGCGGTCGCCGTCGCCGTCGAAGCCGAGCGCCACATCGGCGCGATGCACCAGCACCGCGTCGCGCATGGCGTGCAGCATCTTCATGTCTTCGGTATTGGGATTGTAGCGCGGAAACGTGTGATCGAGTTCGCAATCGAGCGGCATCACCTGGCAGCCGATTGCCTGCAAGATTTTGGGGGCGAAAGCGCCGGCGGTGCCGTTGCCGCAAGCAGCCACGACCTTCAGTTTGCGTTTGATCTTCGGCCGCTTGGTGAGATCGGCGATGTAGCGGTCGGGAAAATTCTCCACGAACACGTATGAGCCATTGCCGGTGACGGCGAATCTCGCCTCCAGCACGATCTCCTTGAGCCGCTTCATCTCGTTCGGCCCGAAGGTCAACGGCCGGTTGGCGCCCATCTTCACGCCGGTCCAGCCATTGTCGTTATGCGAGGCCGTGACCATGGCGACGCAGGGCACGTCCAATGCGAATTGCGCGAAATAGGCCATCGGCGTGATGGCGAGCCCAATGTCGTGCACCTTGCAGCCCACCGCCATCAGGCCCGTGATGAGCGCCATCTTCACCGAAGCCGAATAGGCGCGGAAATCGTGACCGGTGACGATCTCAGGCTTCACGCCCATTTCGCGGATCAGCGTGCCGAGCCCCATGCCGAGCGCCTGCACGCCCATGAGATTGATTTCTTTTTCCAACAGCCAGCGCGCGTCGTATTCGCGGAAACCGGTCGGCTTCACCAGCGGCGAGGACTCGTATTCGTAGGTATTGGGCGTCAAGCTCGGTTTCGGCTTGGGAAACATGCACGTCCTCAAATCGCGGCGGGACTCTTCGCGTTCAATAGCTCAACGCCGAGACCCCGCAAAGCGGTCCATTCTTTCACGATTTGCAATGGGTAGGGAGTTATTGCTCGAGCACCAAGCGGCCATCGGCATATTCATAGCGCCGCAGCCGTGACAGGAACGAGACGCCGAGCAGATTGGTCGCCAGCGCCTCGTCGGGCAGCACCAGCGCCGGCACGTCATAGACCGTGATATCGCCGATCTCGACCCGCGACAGCTTGGCGCGGGCGGCCTTGATCTGGCCGTTGGCGGTGGTGACGATTGCGGTGTAGTCGCGCGGCGAAAGGCGGATGCCGATATTGGCGGCGTCCGTTTCACGCAACGCCACCAGCGAGGCGCCGGTATCGACCATGAAGTCGATATGGCGGCCGTCGACCCGGGCATCGGCCCGGAAATGCCCTTGGCGGTCACTCTCCAGCATCATGCGGTGCTGGCCATCCGAGGACTGGCTCGGCTGGGCGACCGGCTGGAGCGAGGCTTCCTGCATCGGCTGTTCGGTCACCACTTTATTGGCAACGCGCGCGGCATAGCCGCCGCCGATGAGTAGCGCCGCCGCGAGAATGAGAACCTGACGCATGATGGTCGAGACCCGCTAATGTGCGCGCAATATTTACTCGCGGCCACAAAGGCGGTCTTAACGTCCGCCAAAGCGCCGGTACGGCTTTACGCGAATGGTGAGCGGGCGGTTAACCGGCTTTTGCAAATTCGAATTATTCGCCGCGGCGTTTGGCGCGGCGGGTGGCCGGAGCGTGCAAGGGATCGTCCGGCCAGGGATGGCGCGGATAGCGGCCGCGCATTTCGGTTTTCACGTCGGCGTAGCTGCCGCGCCAGAAGCCGGGCAGATCGCGCGTCACTTGCACCGGCCGGTGCGCCGGCGAAAGCAATTCGATCACCAGCGGCATGCGGCCGCCGGCGATGGTGGGGTGGATCGCAAGCCCGAACAATTCCTGCACGCGGATCGAGACCGTCGGACCTTGCTCGGCGTCGTAGTCGATCGGCACATGCGAGCCGGACGGCGCGGTGAAATGCGTCGGCGCCTCGGCGTCGAGCCGTTTGCGTAAAGTCCATGGCAGGAGCGCGTCGAGCGCGGCCGATAGATCGTCGGCGCCAATTTGCGCCAGTGCGGTCTTGTCGGTCAAGAATGGCGCCAGCCAGCCGGAGACGCTGCGCGCCAGCGCGTCGTCCGACAGATCGGGCCATTCCTCGCCCTCGCTGACGCGAAGGAATTTCACACGATTGCGCAATTGCAGTTGCGGCTTGCTCCATGGCAGCCGGGCGATGCCGAGCGCGGCAATTCCTTCCGCCAAACGATTCGCGGTTTCACCATCGGGATCGATCGATTGCACCTGTTCGCCGAGCACGAGCGCGCCCAGCCGGCGCGAGCGCCGCGCGCGCAACGAGGCCGAAGCATTGTCGAAGGTGACTGTTTTTCGATCCTCGATACGCGCGCCAAAACGCGCCTCGATTTCGCTCAGCGCAATCGGCGCCGCCAGCACGATACGGCTCGACGCCGCCGCACCGGTCAATTCCGCCACCGCCAGAAACGGTTCGCGCGACAGTGATGAAGCCGCATCGACATTGCCGCCGCGGCCATTGGCCAGCAGAAAACCGCCCGCGCCGCCGCCGCGATTTTTCGCGATGCGGTCGGGATAAGCGAGCGCGAGCAGCGCGCCGGGCTGCATCACTTGGCACTCGCCGCCCGTGGGCGAGGCGCCTTGCGCAGCGCGGCGGGAGGGGGTGTCGTCAGCCCCCTCCCCGACCCTCCCCCAGGGGGAGGGAGAAGAAGTCCAGCGCTTCACCATGGCGCGCGCGTCCTCGGCGCGGCGCGAGCGGTCGCGGCGGAACTGATCGAGCCGGTGCTCCAGATTGACATCGTCGCCGCCGAGCCCGCGTTCGGTGAGTATGGCGGCGATCTGCGCCGCCAATTCGCCGGCGCCTTCGCTTGCGGCATCGACCACCATGCGCGCCAGGCGCGGCGGCAAAGGCAAAGCGCGCAAGCGTCGCCCCTCCTCGGTGATGCGGCCTTGCGCATCGATCGCGCCCAACTCGGTGAGCAATGCGCGCGCCTCGTTGAGCGCAGGCAACGGCGGGGGATCGAGAAACGCCAGCTTGGCCGGATCGCTCGCGCCCCATTGCGCCAGATCGAGCAGGAAGGACGACAAATCCGCCGACAATATTTCCGGCCGCGTGTAGGGCTCCAAGCGAACCCGTCTGCGGCTCGTCCCATAGCCGGTAGCAGACACCAGGCTCGGTGCGCCCGGCGCGGCCGCGGCGCTGGTCGCACGCCGCGCGCGACACGCGCACGGTTTCCAGCCGCGTGAGGCCGACATCCGGCTCATAGCGCGGCACGCGCGACAGCCCGCTGTCGATCACCACGCGCACGCCTTCGATGGTGAGCGAGGTTTCGGCAATGGAGGTCGCCAGCACGACCTTGCGCTTGCCCGCAGGCGCCGGCGAAATGGCGCGGTCCTGCTCGCGCGCATCGAGTGCGCCATAAAGCGCGACGATATCGACATTGGGGTCGCTGACGCGCTCCTTGAGCAGTGTCTCGGTGCGGCGGATTTCGGCGGCGCCCGGCAGAAACACCAGCAGCGAGCCCGTTTCGGCGCGCAACGCCCGCTCGGCGGCGTCCGCGACTTGCCGCTCGATGCGTTCGCGCGCGTCGCGGCCGAGATAGCGCGTCTCCACCTCGAAGCTGCGGCCCTGGCTCTCGACCACCGGCGCGTTGCCGAGCAGCGCCGCCACCCGCGCGCCATCGAGCGTCGCCGACATCACCAGAATTTTCAGATCCTCGCGCAAGGCCAACTGCACGTCGCGCGCCAGCGCCAGCCCAAGATCGGCGTCGAACGACCGTTCGTGGAATTCGTCGAACAGCACGGCGGCGATGCCGTCGAGCGATGGATCGTCCAGCACCAGCCGCGTGAACACGCCTTCGGTGATCACCTCGATGCGCGTGCGTTTCGAGATTTTCGAGCCGAAGCGCACGCGCAAGCCGACGGTATCGCCGACTTGCTCGCCAAGCGTCGATGCCATGCGGCTGGCCGCGGCGCGCGCCGCCAGCCGGCGCGGCTCCAGCACCAGGATCTTCTTGTCTTTCGCCCAAGGCTCATCGAGCAGCACCAGCGGCACGCGCGTGGTCTTGCCGGCGCCCGGCGGCGCCACCAGCACGGCGCAATTGTTCGCCGGCAAGCGCGGCGGTCAAGTTGCCAAGCGCGGCGTCAATCGGGAGCGGCGTGTCAAATGTGCGCATTTAATTTCGGCGTCACCATCCGCGAAGGCGGACGATCCAGGAAACAAAAAAGGCGAACAGCTATTTTGGAAATGTCCGGTCCCCCGCTAACGCGGGGGACGGCGACTTCTATTGTGCGGCGCTTGCGTCATTTGCGCGCCCGCCCGACGCTCTCATAGACGAAGCCGTGGCGCGCGACCTCCTCCGGCCGGTAGACATTGCGCAGATCGACCAGTACCGGCTTGGCCATCACCTTTTTCAGGCGCGCGAAATCGAGCGCGCGGAACTGCTCCCATTCGGTCACGATCACCAGCGCGGAAGCGCCTTCGGCGCATTCATAGGCGCCGCCGCAGAACGTCACTTTGTCGAGCAGAGGCTTGGCCTGCTCCATGCCGACCGGATCGTAGGCGCGCACCTTGGCGCCCATGTCCTGCAGCGCGGTGATCAGCGGCAGCGACGGCGCATCGCGCATGTCGTCGGTGTTGGGCTTGAAGGTCAGGCCCAGCACCGCGATGGTCTTGCCGCGCAGGTCGCCGCCGAGCGCCGCGGACACTTTCTTCGCCATCGCGCGCTTGCGCGCATCGTTGACCGCCACCACCGCTTCGACAATGCGCAACGGCGCGCCGTTGTCCTGCCCGGTCTTGAGCAGCGCCACCGTGTCCTTGGGGAAACACGAGCCGCCGAAGCCCGGCCCGGCATGCAAAAATTTGGAGCCGATACGATTGTCGAGCCCGATGCCGCGCGCGACTTCTTGCACGTCGGCGCCGACTTTTTCGGCCAAGTCCGCGATCTCGTTGATGAAGGTGATCTTGGTGGCGAGAAACGCATTGGCCGCGTATTTGATCAGCTCGGCGGTGCGCCGGTCGGTGAACAAAATCGGCGAACGATTGAGATAAAGCGGCCGGTAAAGCTCCGT
Source organism: uncultured Alphaproteobacteria bacterium (assembly GCA_963756805.1). Lineage (GTDB taxonomy): Bacteria > Pseudomonadota > Alphaproteobacteria > Rhizobiales > Xanthobacteraceae > Pseudolabrys. The sequence continues at coordinate 25,267 of CAVWPH010000005.1, read as the reverse complement.
CATCACCTCGCGCGCGCGGTCCTCGCTCGGCGCCGACCACGACGCGGTCGGGAAGCTTGAAGTCGCGGATGGCGGCGCCTTCGCGCAGGAATTCGGGATTCGACACCACCGCGAATTCGGCGTCGGGCCGCGTTTCGCGGATGATGCGCTCGACCTCGTCGCCGGTGCCGACCGGCACGGTAGACTTGGTGACCACCACGGTGAACCCATCAAGCGCGCGCGCGATCTCACGGGCGGCGTCATAGACGAAACTCAAATCGGCATGGCCGTCGCCGCGCCGCGACGGCGTGCCGACCGCGATGAACACGGCGTCCGCCGCCTTCACCGCCGCGGGCAGCGCCTCGGAGAATTTCAGCCGTCCGGCGCGCGCATTGGCGGCGACCAGGTCGTTCAACCCCGGCTCGTAGATCGGCATTTCGCCGCGGCCCAAGGCTGCGATCTTGGCCTTGTCCTTGTCGACGCAGGTCACCTCGTGCCCGAAATCGGCAAAGCAGGCCCCGGAAACGAGGCCGACATAGCCGGTGCCGATCATGGCAACGCGCATGCTTGTCCTTTGCGTCGAGGGCTAACCAATTCCGGCCGCGGCCGGCGGCGTTTCCATAGCAGAGGGCGTACCCAGTGGCGAGAGCCGCCAAGCACTCCACAGGTCGCGCATCGGCGGATTGATTAACGCGCCGCCACGGCCCACATTCGCATTATGCCCGCATCCGCCAAATCCAAATCCGCCGCCAAGCCCGACGCGAAAAAGCCTATGCCCGCAAATCCGGCGGCGCGGCCGCTCAAAAAAGGCGATCATCTCTTTTTGGTCGATGGCTCCGGCTACATCTTCCGCGCCTATCACGCGCTGCCGCCGCTCACCCGCAAGTCGGACGGCTTGCAGGTCAACGCCGTGCTCGGCTTCTGCAACATGCTGTGGAAGCTCCTGGCCGAGATGAAGAACGACCAGCCGACGCATTTGGCCGTGGTGTTCGACAAGTCGGAAAAAACTTTCCGCACCGAGTTTTATCCCGAATACAAGGCGAACCGGTCGGAAACGCCGGAAGATCTCATTCCGCAATTCCCGCTGATCCGCGACGCCGTGCACGCCTTCGAAATCCCCTGCCTGGAGCAGGCAGGCTTTGAGGCTGACGACCTGATCGCGACCTACGCGCGGCTGGCGACGCAAGCCAAGGCGACGACGACCATCGTTTCCTCCGACAAGGACCTGATGCAGCTCGTCGGCAACGGCGTCACCATGTACGACACCATGAAGGACCGCCGCATCGGCCGCGAAGAGGTCATCGAGAAATTCGGCGTCGGCCCGGAGAAAGTCATCGAGGTGCAGGCGCTGATCGGCGATTCGTCCGACAACGTCCCGGGCGTGCCCGGCATCGGCGTCAAGACCGCGGCGCAGTTGATCGGCGAATACGGCGATCTGGAAACGCTGCTCAAGCGCGCCAAGGAAATCAAACAGGACAAGCGCCGGCAGTCGCTGATCGACAATGCCGAGATCGCGCGCATATCGAAGCGCCTGGTGACGCTCGACCAGAACGTCCCGCTCGACGTTGCGGTCGATCAGCTTGCGGTGCATGAGCCGGATTACAAGAATCTCATCGCGTTCCTGAAAGCGATGGAGTTCAGCACCATCACCCGGCGCGTCGCCGAAAAAGCCGGGATCGATGCGAGCGCGGTGGAGGCGGACGCAAAACTCTCTTCGTCACCTCCCCCCTTGCGGGGGAGGTCGGCGAGCGAAGCGAGCCGGGAGGGGGGTAACGGCGGACAACTCGACCTTGGCTCACCCCGCCGTCCCCAGCCCACTCGCCCCGTAAAGGGGGAGGGAGTGAGAACGCCGCGCCCGGTTCGCTCACCCCATCTCACTCGCCGCCGCGCGCGCCGAAAAAGCACGCAGCACAAAAATCGATCGCAGCAAATACGAGTGCGTACGCACGCTGGCGCGCCTGAAAGAATGGATCGCGCGCGCGTATGAGGTGGGCGTGGTCGCGGTCGACACCGAAACCACCAGCCTCGACGCCATGCAGGCTGGCCTGTGCGGCTTCTCGCTCGCCGTCGCGCCGAACGAAGCCTGCTACGTGCCGATCGCCCACAAAAAAGACGGCGGCGGCGACGGGCTGTTCGATGCAGGTCTCGCGCCCGATCAGATCAAGGAAGCCGACGCGCTGAAAGTCCTCAAGCCGCTGCTGGAGGACAAATCCGTCCTCAAGGTGGCGCAGAACATGAAATACGACTGGCTGGTGTTCGCGCAGCGCGGCATCGAGATCGAAGGCTACGACGACACCATGCTCATTTCATATGTGCTGGACGCCGGCAGAAGCGGCCACGGCATGGACGATCTTTCCGAGCGATGGCTGGGCCACAAGACCATTCACTTCGCCGACGTCGCCGGCCAGGGCAAAAGCCGGGTGACCTTCGATTGCGTCGCCATCGACAAGGCGACCGAATACGCCGCCGAAGACGCCGATGTGACGCTGCGCCTGTGGTCGGCGCTGAAAGCGCGGCTCGCCGCCGAACGCGTCGCTACCGTCTATGAAACGCTGGAGCGCGCGATGCCCACGGTGCTGGCGCGCATGGAGCGGCGCGGCATCATGATCGACCGCCAGGTGCTCTCGCGCCTGTCCGGCGAATTCGCGCAATCGCAAGGGCGGCTGGAAGACGAAATCAAGACGCTTGCCGGCGAACCGGTCAATCCCGGCTCGCCCAAGCAGCTCGGCGATATCCTGTTCGGCAAAATGAATTTGCCCGGCGGCACCAAGACCAAGACCGGGCAATGGTCGACCGGCGCGCGCGAACTGGAAGAGCTCGCCGAGCAGGGCCACGAATTGCCGCGCAAGATTCTCGACTGGCGGCAGGTGTCGAAGCTGCGCTCGACTTATACCGAGGCGTTGCCGACTTACGTCAACCCGACGACGCATCGCGTGCACACCTCTTACGCGCTCGCCGCGACCACGACCGGGCGGCTATCGTCATCGGACCCGAATTTGCAGAACATCCCGGTGCGCACCGAGGACGGCCGCAAGATCCGCCGCGCGTTTATTGCCGCGCCCGGCATGAAACTGGTGTCGGCCGACTATTCGCAAATCGAATTGCGTCTGTTGTCGGAAGTCGCCGAAGTGCCGGCGCTGCGCCAAGCCTTCAAGGACGGCGTCGACATCCACGCCATGACCGCCTCGGAAATGTTCGGCGTGCCGGTCAAGGATATGCCCCCCGACGTGCGCCGCCGCGCCAAGGCGATCAATTTCGGCATCATCTACGGCATCTCGGCTTTTGGCCTGGCCAATCAGCTCGCCATCGAGCGCGAGGAAGCAGGCAGCTATATCAAGAAATATTTCGAACGCTTCCCCGGCATCCGCGACTACATGGACGAGACGCGCGAATTCTGCCGCCAGCACGGCTATGTGGAGACGCTGTTCGGCCGCAAGTGCCATTACCCCGACATCAAGAATTCAAACGCTTCGATCCGCGCCTTCAACGAGCGCGCGGCCATCAATGCGCGCCTGCAAGGCTCGGCCGCCGACATCATCCGCCGCGCCATGATGCGCATCGAGCCGGCGCTCGACGAAGCCAAGCTCAAGGCGCAAATGCTGTTGCAGGTACACGACGAATTGATCTTCGAGGTGCCGGACAAAGAAGTGAAGGACACCATCGCCATCGTCAAAGAGGTGATGGAAGGCGCGCCGCACCCGGCGCTGGCGCTGCATGTGCCGCTGCAAGTGGACGCCCGCGCCGCCGCCAATTGGGACGAGGCGCACTAGCGCTTCACATATCCTTCAAAAACTTCTGAAATGTCGGATTGGCCTGCAGCGCGTCGCCGCCGGCACGGCTGACTTCGTCGACGGTGGCCGCCGGCAGCGTGAACGAGGTCGGCACCTTGTTGAGCAGCGCGGCGCGCTCGGCGGCCAGTTGATCGAAGCCGACCCGCGCAATGGTGATCTTCAAATCGTGGCAGTTCCAGCGGCCGCTCTGCCCGGCGCGCAGACGCGCCACCTCCTCACGCTTCAGGCCGCAACGCCATTTGACCATGGCGTCGCGCCAGTTGCGCATGGTGGCTTCGAAGGCCGCGTAGCTCGCATGCGCGTTGGCGTCGACCAAAACGTCGACCACCGCGCCGACCAGCTGCTTGCCGGCCGGACCGTCCAGCGTTTGCGACCAGTCGCCCTTCGGACTTTGTCCTGCGTCCACCACCACGAACAAAAAGCGCCGCAAGTTGACGGCTTCCTCCGGCCGCAATGGGCCGTAAGGCGTGCCCATCGCCGCGCGGATGATGGTGAGGCCGCTCAATCCGTAATTGTCGATCAGGCCGCCGTCGAACAGCTTGACGTATTTCACCTTGCCGTCGCGAATATCCTCCAGCCCCTTGGCGTAAGCGTGCAGCAGCGGCGAAGCCGCCGTGTTCGCGGCCGCCTCATGCACCCACGGCGGCAGCGGCGTCTGGCACTGGCCGGGGAAGGCTTCGATAATGATCGGCGCGAAAGCCGCCGGCACCGCCGCCGAGGCCGCGACCGCCGCCGCGACCGGATATTGCGTGATGTCGCTGCAAGCCGCCGCGAAAGTTTGCGGGGCAAACAAAAACGGCGTGCGGCTGTAGATGTCGGTGGCGTTGATCAGCACAATCGGCCGCCGCCCGATCAAGTCGCGGAAGGTCGCATCGTGATACAGATTGGCGTTGAACCAGTCGCGCAGCTTGTTGTCGGTATTGGCGCCGCCGCCCAGCGCCTTGCCGATATTGATCAGGTTCACGTTGGTGTCGAGCACCGCCATCACGTCCTGCACCAGAAAGCGCTCGCGGAAATCGGCGAGTCCTGCGCGCCCCTTCAGGCCGTAATAGGCGGCGATGATCGAACCGCCCGACACACCGGACACGACGCCGACGCGGTCGAGCAGCGCGTTGCGGCCATGCGGGCCCGGCGTGCGCGCCAGTTGATCGAGCACGCCATAGGCAAAAGCCGCGGCGCGCGTGCCGCCGCCGGAAAAAGACAGGCCGACCACCATGCCGTCGTTTTCGCCGTGCAGTTTTTGCTCGGCCGCCACCCGCGCCGCGGCCGCTCCGGCAAATCCGGCATAGGGCGTGGCGGAAGGCTCATTGAGCGGAAGATTATGGATCGTCGCGCAGGCGCCAAGCCCGAGCGCGATGCTCATCATAAAAAATGCAATACGCGTACGCATCGGCCCCCACCACGGAAACCAGGCCGCATTTGTTTTTGTAAATCGCGGCCTCTTGAAGTTTCCGTCAATCCCCCACGTGCCATAGTATGACCCGATGGCAGGACTGTCACCCGTCGACTTGTCGCCGTTAACCATGGCTGCTAGGCAGCGCGCGGCCCACGACAATGAATTTGCCGATGTTCAGCCGTCTCACCACCGCGCTCGCCGCAGGTCTGGCGATTATGCCGCAGGCCGCTCACGCCGCGCCCGCGCTCGATGGCGCGCAGATGGGCTGGTATTGGGCGCTGCCCTTCGGCGGTATTCTGTTGAGCATCGCCGCCGGGCCGCTGCTGTTTCCGAAATTCTGGCACGCGCATTACGGCAAGATCGCAGCAGCGTGGTCGATCGTGACGCTCGCCGCCGTCGCCTGGTTGGCGGGGCCTTCGGCTTCGCTCGCCGCCTTCGTGCACGCCATGCTCGCCGAATATATGAGCTTCATCATTCTGTTGTTCGCGCTCTACACGGTCGCCGGCGGCTTGCTGATCACCGGCCATCTCGGCGGCAAGCCGTGGAGCAATGCCGGCGTGCTGGCGTTCGGCACGGCCATTGCCAGCGTGGTCGGCACCACCGGCGCCGCCATGATCCTGATCCGCCCGCTGATCCGCGCCAATGCAAAGCGGACGCACAATGTGCACGTGGTGGTGTTCTTTATTTTTCTGGTCGCCAATATCGGCGGCGCGCTGTCACCGCTCGGCGATCCGCCGCTGTTCGTCGGATTCCTGCGCGGCGTCGATTTCTTTTGGCCGGCTGCGCATCTGTGGCAGGAGACCTTGATCGCGGCCGTGTTGGTGCTGGCGATGTTTATTGCGCTCGATCTCTGGTTCCAGCGCCGCGAGAAACCGGTGCCCGGCGGCGGCGCCATCGGCCTGCACGGCTTGATCAACCTGCCGCTGATCGCCGCCATCATCGGCGCCATCCTGATGTCGGCCGCATGGAAGCCCGGCATCGCGATAACGGTCTACGGCACCGCGGTCGAATTGCAGAACCTTGTGCGCGACGGCGTGCTGGTCGCGATCGCTTTGCTGTCTTTATGGCTGACGCCCGACGAGCACCGCGCCGCCAATGAATTCACCTGGGAACCGATCGCCGAGGTCGCCAAATTGTTCGCCGGCATTTTCGTCTGCATCATCCCGGTGCTGGCGATGCTGGAGGCCGGCCACGACGGCCCGTTCGGCTGGCTGCTCGGCGCCGTCACCGCCAAGGACGGCTCGCCACACGAGGTCGCCTATTTCTGGCTGACCGGATTGCTGTCGGCCTTCCTCGACAACGCGCCGACCTATCTGGTGTTCTTCCAGCTCGCCGGCGGCAATGCATCCGAGCTGATGGTCAAGCTGGCGCCCACGCTCGCGGCCATCTCCATGGGCGCGGTTTATATGGGTGCGCTCACTTATATCGGTAACGCGCCCAACTTTATGGTCGCCGCAATCGCCAACGAGCGCGGCGTGAAGATGCCGAGCTTCTTTGGCTACATGCTGTGGTCGGGCGCCATATTGCTGCCGGTGCTGGCGCTGCTGACGTGGATATCCATCGCCTAACGCCGTTAAACAGCCTGCGTATTTAGGTCGCGGGACGTTTTCGTTGACTTAAGAGCGGCGCATACCGGAGCTTGCGCGCTCTTGGGGGCACAAGATCATGACCGCACACGCGGTATCTCACGTCTATTTCGGCTTCGATGCGATGTGGGTGGCGACCTGCATCCTGGCGATCACCTATGCCGTCATCATGTCGGAGAAGTGCAATCGCGCGATTGTCGCGCTGATCGGCGCCGGCGTGATGATCATCGCCGGCGTGCTCGAGCAGGAAGAGGCGATCAAGGGCGTCGACTGGAACACGCTCGGCCTGCTCACCGGCATGATGATCCTGGTGTCGATCTCGCGCCGCTCCGGCGTGTTCGAATTCGTGGCGGTGTGGTCGGCCAAAGCCGCGAAAGCGCATCCGGCCGGCATCATGGTGCTGTTGCAGATCGCGACCGCCGTGCTGTCCGCCTTCCTCGACAACGTCACCACCGTGCTGCTGATCGTGCCGGTAACGCTCGCCATCACGCGCACGCTGAAGGTGCCGCCCTACCCGTTCTTGTTCGCCGAGATCATGGCCTCCAATATCGGCGGCACCGCCACATTGATCGGCGACCCGCCCAACATCATCATCGGCTCGCAGGTCGGCCTCGATTTCAATGATTTCGTCGTCAACCTTTTGCCGGTCATTTTGGTCGTGCTGGCGGTGCAGACCGTCATGATCCATGTGCTGTGGGGCCGCAGCTTGAAAGCCACGCGCAAGGCGCAGGCCGCCATCATGGCCATGCATCCCACCAACTCGATCGTTGATTGGCGGCTGCTCAAGCAGTCGCTATTCGTGCTGACCGTGGTGATGGTGACTTTCGTTCTGGCGCGGCCGCTGCGTCTGGAGCCGGCCACCATCGCGATCGCCGGCGCCGCCGTCCTGATGCTGCTCGACAACTGGTCGCATCACGCCGAGAAGGCCGCGCACAACATCCATTCCACCTTCGGCGACGTGGAGTGGATCACCATCTTCTTCTTCCTCGGCCTGTTCATCGTAGTGCACGGCGTCGACCACAGCGGATTGTTGCGCCTGCTTGCCGACAAACTGGTGGTGGCCACCGGCGGTGATCTGGCGGCCACCGGCTACGCCGTGCTGTGGGCCTCGGCATTTCTTTCGGCGATCGTGGACAACATCCCCTTCGTCGCCACCATGATCCCGCTGATCAAGAATGTGGCGCCGGCCATGGGCGGCGATGCCGCCATCATGCCGCTGTGGTGGTGCCTGTCGCTCGGCGCCTGCCTGGGCGGCAATGGTACGCTGGTCGGCGCCTCCGCCAATTTGACCGTGGCCGGGATTTCCGAGCGCAACGGCGTGCCGTTCCGCTTTCTCACTTACACGCTTTATGCCGCGCCGATGACGATCGTCTCGATCGCGATATGCCATGTTTATGTTTGGTGGCGATATTTCTGAGTTCCAGCCAAACCTACCTTGACTTAAATGGGCCGTTGCCCGAGTTTCCCCGCCACGAAACGGGGCGCAGGGGTGCATCGAGCCGCATAAGGCCGGGCGCCCGGTAACTTGGGGGAATGCTCGGCCATGACCGCCCACGCGGTATCGCACGTCTATTTCGGCTGGAATGCGATGTGGGTATCGACCTGCATCCTTGCCGCCACTTACGCCACCATCATGTCGGAGAAATGCAATCGCGCGATCGTCGCGCTGATTGGCGCCAGCGTGATGATCCTGGTCGGCGTGCTCGATCAGGAAGAAGCAATCCACGGCATCGACTGGAACACGCTCGGCTTGCTCACCGGCATGATGATCCTGGTGTCGATCTCGCGCCGTTCCGGCATGTTTCAGTTTCTCGCGGTCTGGTCGGCGCAAGCCGCCCGCGCGCACCCGGCCGGCATTCTCTTTATCCTGCAGATCACCACCGCGGTGCTCTCCGCCTTCCTCGACAACGTCACCACCGTCTTGTTGATCGTGCCGGTGACGCTGGCCATCACCTCGACGCTGAAGGTGCCGGCCTATCCTTATTTGTTCGCGGAAATCTTCGCCTCCAATATCGGCGGCACCGCCACGTTGATCGGCGACCCGCCCAATATTTTGATCGGCTCGCAGGTCGGTCTGACGTTTAACGATTTCGTCTATCACCTCACGCCCGTCATCATCATCGTGATGGCGGTGCAGGCGATCATGATTCATTTCCTCTGGGGCAAGGACCTCAAGGCCAGCGCCGCCTCCGAGGCGCGCGTGATGAAGATGAAGGCCGTGGAGGCGATCGAGGACTGGCTGCTGCTTAAGCAATCGCTGGTCGTTCTCACCGCGGTGATGGTGACATTCGTTTTCGCGCGGCCGCTGCATCTGGAGCCCGCCACCATTGCGATGTCGGGCGCAGCCGTCTTGATGCTGCTCGACAACTGGACACATCACGCCGAGAAGGCCGCGCACAATATCCATACGACGTTCGGCGACGTGGAGTGGATCACCATCTTCTTCTTCATCGGCTTGTTCGTGGTGGTGCACGGCGTCGATGTCGGCGGTCTGCTCAAGCTGCTCGCCGAAGAGCTGGTGAAAGCGACCGGCGGCAACATGGCGCATGCCGGCTACGCCATTTTATGGGCGTCGGCCTTCCTGTCGGCGATCGTGGATAACATCCCGTTCGTCGCCACCATGATTCCGCTGATCAAGAACATGGCGCCGGCTTTCGGCGGACCCGAACACATCATGCCGCTGTGGTGGTGCCTGTCGCTCGGCGCTTGCCTGGGCGGCAATGGTACGCTGATCGGCGCCTCCGCCAATTTGACGGTCGCCGGTATCGGCGAACGCAACAAAGTTCCATTCCGCTTTCTTACGTATACGCTCTACGCCGCGCCGATGATGATCGTGTCGGTCGCGATCAGTAACGTTTACGTGTGGTGGCGCTACTTCTGAAGCTTTCGGCCGCGCAACCATAAGCGCTCCCAAACGTTGATCTTGTGCGCCACGTGGTGGAACCCGCGCGCGCAAGCAACGCAAGGGATGAGCGAATGGCCGCTTCCGGCTCGACAAAGCATTTTTGTTTATTGGCCGGCTTGGCTGCCGCCGGCTTGTTTGCGTTGTCTCAACCGGCTTCCGCGCAAGGCATTTTCGAAACCATCTTCGGCGGGCTAATCCATCACCGATCTTCCGAGCCGCCGCCGATCGACGTGCGCAGTTATGCGCCCTCCGACAATTTCTTTGAATCGGTCAGGCCGCAGCAACGCGAAGAATCCGCCCCGGCCACGGCCTTTTGCGTGCGCAGTTGCGACGGCCATTACTTCCCGGTGCAGACGCATCCCGGCTTGAGCGCGGCGCAGGCGTGTCAGGCGTTCTGTCCGGCGGGCAAGACGCGGCTTTATTCCGGCAGCAGTATCGACCATGCGGTCACCGCCAACGGGGCCCGCTACGCCGATTTGCCGGCCGCGTTCCTCTATCGCAAGCAAACCGTTGCCGGCTGCACCTGCGACGGCCGCACGGCATTCGGCCTGGCGCCCATCGACGTGAAGACCGATCCAACGCTCAAGCCCGGCGATGTGGTCGTCACCCGCAAGGGTCTGGTCGCCGTCTCCCGCATGAAGAACCATGTGGCGGAATTCGCCCCGGTCAAATCCGATTCCCGCATGCCCAAGAGCTATCGCGCCCAGCTCGCCGCGATGAAACTCATGCCGCCCACCCCGGGCGAAGGCCATGCGTCGGCCGTGACGTTTCCGCTTGCGTCAAAACCGCCCGTCGACGAAAGCCGCAGCGCACAACGTTCGCCCTAAATGGCTCAATCGGCGCTGTTCTCACAATTGTGCCTGAATTGACCTTAACGCTTAGCGGCGATCAGCCTTGACCCGGCGCACCGCTCAGGCAAATTCCTATTTCAATTCATTGGCAACGGCGGATTTAGAGCTATGCGCAAAACGGCATTGAAATTGGCGGCGGTCGTGGCCGGCGTCCTCTGGGCGAGCCAGGCTTTGGCGGCCACCTGCCACAATACCGGCAGTTATGAGCACTGGCTCGAGCAGTTCAAGAAGGACGCCCTCGCGCAAGGCATCTCGGCCAAGGTGATCGCCGCCGCGTCACCTTCTATGACCTTCGATCCCGCAATCGTGCGCCGCGACCACGGTCAGTCGGTATTCAATCAAACATTTTTGCAGTTTTCCGACCGCATGGTCGGCGGCGCACGCATTCCCAACGGCCTCAAGAAGATCCACGATCACGCCAAGCTGTTCGCCGCCGTCGAAAAGAAATACGGCGTGCCGGCGCCGGTGATCGCCGCCTTCTGGGGGCTTGAAAGCGATTTCGGCGCCAACTTCGGCGACTACAAGATTCTGAGCGCGATTGCCACGCTCGCCTATGATTGCCGGCGGCCTGATTTCTTCCGCAAACAATTGTTTGACGCGCTGCGTATCATCGAGCGCGGCGACCAGACCGTGGAGAGCATGATCGGCGATTGGGCCGGCGAGTTTGGCGGCCTGCAATTCACCGCGTCCGACTATCTCAAGAACGCGGTCGATTTCGACGGCGACGGCCGCCGCGATCTGATCCACAGCATTCCCGACACCATCGCCTCCGGCGCCAACTTCCTGGTCAGCCTCGGCTGGAAACGCGGCGAGCCCTGGCTGCAGGAAGTGCGCGTGCCGCAGACTTTGGCCTGGGACCAGGCTGACCTCACCATCACGCATCCACGCTCGAAATGGGTGGCCTGGGGCGTCAAGGCCGCGCACGGCTCGCTGCCGGCCGATGATCTGCCGGCCTCGATGATCCTGCCGATGGGCCGCCACGGCCCGGCCTTCCTGGCCTATCCGAATTTCCAGGCGTTCCTCGGCTGGAATTCGGCCTATGTTTATTCCACCACGGTTGCCTATTTCGCCACGCGTTTGGCGGGCGCACCGACCGTCAACCACGACGGCGCCAAGACCGTGCCGGTGCTCACCACGCAACAAGTCATGGATTTGCAGCGCCTGCTGATCAAGCACGGCTATGAGATCGGCGAAGTGGACGGCAAAGTCGGTTCCGGCACCCGCGGCGCCATCAAGAAGGCGCAGATGAAAGTCGGCCTTCCCGCGGACTCCTATCCGACCGCCGAATTGATCGAGAAATTGCGCGCGCGCTAATTCCGGCGCCGCCCGGGCGCCATTGATTCAAATCAATGCGCGTGGCCGGTAACCGTGCCTAAATGGTCGTATGATCATCCCTATTTTTGCGGCAGCAGTTACGTTCGTTGGCCTCGGCGGTTTTGCCCTGTCGAGCCTGCTGCCCGCGAGTGCCGTGAACGATTTCTTTTTTAACGTGGCAGCGGGTTGCATGGTCGCCGGTCCGGTCATTTTTCTCGTTTATGTCGTCATCGGTCTGTTCATCGAATTCCTCAGCACCGAGTATAAAGCCGCCGTCGCACCCACCGGGCGCGCTCCATTAAGTGAGGTTCCTGTCTTTTTTATCGATCCTGTTCCCGAGGGTTTGCGGCGCATGCCCAAGGGACCGCTGAACCGCAGCACTGGACGCGCGGCCGGAATCTGATTCTGCAATCGCTATTTGCGACGAATTGTCTTCTCAAGCTCGGATTCGCCGCCTCTTCATTTGCGAACCACGCTGGTTTTCATTTCCCGCGGCGCAATGATTACCGAATGTTCATTTTCGATCACATCCGCACGATTAACCACCGGCTGTTTTGTTCCGGAACGTTAAAGCTAGTGAGGGGTTGTCGTTTCAGTGATTTGGGGCTGTGAAGGACCGATTTATGAAAAAGCGAACAGGATATTTGATCGCCACATTGGCGGTATTTTCGGCGGTGGCGCTGCCTCTTTCCGCCGGCGCGCAGGACCGGCACGAGCTACAACAGCAAGGCGCAGCTCATCCTCAGGCGCGCCCCGCGCCGCAACCAAAGGCTCATGCTGCACCACACCCGCAAGTTCACGCAGCGCCGCAGGCGCGCAGCGTGCAACATGCCGCGCCACGAGCGCGCACCGTGCAACATGCAACGCCGCATCGCGCCGCCAGTCGTGTGCACAAACCCGCGCGCGATACGAGACGTGCTGTCCAGCAGCGCACGCCTGCGCATGTTCGCCATGTAGACCGCGCCCAGCACAAGCCGAAGCAGCATACGCAGCCGGCGGTCACGCAAGCGCAGTCAAAAATTCATACCCAGACAAAAAAGCAAGCAAACACGCACGAGCGGCGACGCGGGGAAACCCGCCACGCCCGCGATCAACGTTTGCATGAGCGCCAGAATGGCCGGACCAACATCCAGACCAAAGTCCAAGCGCAGCCCAACGCGCGGGTTCGCCATGCCGGCCGCCGCAACGCCGACCCACGCGTGACGGTGCAAGACGCGCGCCGCGGCCGCTTCGCCGCGCCGTATAACGCGAACGCTCGTTTCGCGCGCCCAACGCAATCGCGGCACGAACGCCCTTCAGCTCGCCGCCCACCGCGCTTGGCATCGCGGCCAGCGCGCTGACTTCGTGCCGTGGTATGGCCCGGTGTTCTGGCCCTATGCCTATTCCGATATTTTCGATTACGCGTTCTGGCCCGGCGGCTATGAAGAGGGCTACTGGGCCTATGCCTATGACGACTTTGTCGACGGCATGTTCTGGGGCGAACAGGGCCCACCCAGCGAATATGTTTATGCCGAGCCTTACTCAGCAAAGGCGCAGCAAGTCCGCCATGCGGCGGTGACCGAACTGTGCAGTCAGCCTGGCACCGGTATTACCGCCTGGCCGTTCGCGGAGATCGAGCGCAAAGTCGGTCTCAATGGCGAGCAGAAAACGCTGCTCAATGATTTGCGGGCCGCCGGCCGCGAGGCCGCCGCCGTATTCAAGACCTCGTGTCCGCCGGAAAACAACTTCTCGCTCACGCCTCCCGGCCGGCTGCAGGCCATGTCGGCTCGCCTCGGCGCTGTGCTGCAGGCGGTGCGGACCGTCAGGCCTGCGCTGGAAGCGTTCTACAATTCGCTCAGCGACGAGCAGAAGGCGCGCTTCAACCAGATCGGCCCCAAGCCGTCCGCCACCAATGCGGAAGCGCGCGCGCCGCTGCGCGGCGAGACCAAGACCTGTTCTGAGGCAAAGCCCGGCCTGACCAATTTGCCGATCGAGAAGATCGCGGAAGTGGTCAAGCCGACCGATGCGCAGGAGGGCGAGCTCAACCGGCTGGACGAGGCCACCACCAAGGCGGTCTCCATCCTGCAAGCGGCTTGCCCGGACGAAACCCCGATTACGCCGACCGGCCGGCTCGATGCGACGGAAAAGCGGCTGCAGGCCATGCTGGAAGCGGCCAATACGGTGAAGCCCGCGCTTGACGGCTTCTATGGCTCGCTCAGCAACGAGCAGAAGGCGCGCTTCAACCGCATCGGCAAGGAGCTGGCGAAGACAAACGGCTAGCCGTTCAACCTAGCGCCTGAAACGACAAGGGCGGCCTTAAAGGCCGCCCTTTTTGTTCGCTTGTTTGTTCGCTTGGCGCCCGCCTAGTGCTAACCTGCTGATCGTCGGAATTGGAGAGCCCGTTCATGGCCCGTCACACGTTCTTTTGTGTCGACGCTCACACCTGCGGCAACCCGGTGCGCGTGGTCGCCGGCGGCGCGCCTTTGCTGCCGAACGTGCCGATGATCGAGAAGCGCGAAATCTTCATCCGCGACCATGACTGGGTGCGCCGCGCACTGATGTTCGAGCCGCGCGGCCACGACGTGATGTCGGGCTCGATCCTTTATCCGTCGGCGCGCGAGGATTGCGAGGTCGGCGTGTTGTTCATCGAGGTCACCGGCTGCCTGCCGATGTGCGGCCACGGCACCATCGGCACGGTGACGGTGGCGATCGAAGAGGGACTGGTGAGCCCGCGCGAACCGGGACGGCTGGCGATCGACGCGCCGGCCGGCCGCGTGGCGATCGAATACAAGCAGAACGGCCGTTTCGTCGATCAGGTGCGGCTGTTCAACGTACCGAGCTATCTGCACGCCGCCGATGTCGATCTCGACGTCGCCGGCCTGGGCACGCTCAAGATCGATGTCGCCTATGGCGGCAATTATTACGCGATCATCGAGCCGCAGAAAAATTGGCGCGGGCTCGACGACATGCCGGTGAGCGAGATCCAAAGACTAAGCTTGATCGTGCGCGACGCAGCCGAGGAGAAATTCGCACCCGTGCATCCGGAAGATTCCCGCATCCGCGGCATTCATCACGTGATGTGGTGCGACAAGCCGCGCAATGCGCGCGCGCATGCGCGCAACGCGGTGTTCTACGGCGACAAGGCGATCGACCGCTCGCCTTGCGGCACCGGCTCGTCGGCGCGCGTGGCGCAATTGGCGGCCAAGGGCAAACTCAAGACCGGCGAAAATTTTGTGCATGAGAGCATCATCGGCACCATGTTCGACTGCCGCGTCGAGAGCGAGACCCACGTCGGCAATTACAAGGCGATCCGGCCGAGCATCGCCGGCTGGGCGCAGGTCACCGGCCACAACACGATTTTTGTCGATGATCGCGACCCGCTGGCGCACGGCTTCCAGGTGACCTAGTGCGCGAACCCGACGATGCAAACGCGCGGCGCGGCAAGCCGCCGGTGGTGGTCTATCCGGTCGGCACGCTGCCGCCGCCCGATATGGCCATGCTGGAGCGCGCCCGCCAAAGCCTTACGAAAATTTCCGAGGTGATCGTGCCGCCGCGCGATGCGCGCGCCTTCGATGTGCCGGCGGGACATTTCTTCCGCATCGTCAGTATCGATGGCCCGCAAGTGGGCGACCTCAACTTATGGAACGCACACGATTTGTCGGAACGCTTCTTCAGCGGCAAGACTCGCGCGCTGCACGCAACGCATGTCGGCAAAGGCTGCCGCCTGTGGAGCACGCTTCCGTATTTGCGCCCGCTGGCGACCATCACCGAGGATACGCTCGGCTGGTACGGCTTCGACGCCGACGGCGCCGGCGTGCACGATGTGATCGGCACGCGCTGCGATCCTTACACCAACCGCCTGCTGTCGGGCGGCGACTACCATCATTGCTGCCACTCGAATTTGTCGCGCGCATTGGCGGCGGCGCGCGGCATGGATGTGCGTGAGGCCGAGCTTTTGGTGCATGACGTGCTCAACGTATTCATGTGCACCGGCTTCACCCGCGACACGCATCAGTATTTCATGAAAGCGAGCCCGGTGCGGCCGGGCGATTTTATCGAGTTCTTCGCCGAGATCGATCTGCTGGCGGCGCTCTCCGCCTGCCCCGGCGGCGATTGCGGCGCCACCCATTCGAGCGACACGGCAAAATGCTATCCGCTTAAGGTGGAAGTCTATCGGCCGGCGGAAGGAAGCCTCAAAGGCTGGCAACCGGCGCAAGCAAGCGCCTATCCGCGCACGCATGGGCTCGGCGCGCCGGACAAGTGACGCAGCGCCGCCGTGCGTGTTAGAAACGTGTCATGAGCATTACTTCCACCAAAGCCGCCGCGTCGCCGCCGCTTGGCGACATGGATGCCGACTCGATCGCCTTCATGGCGATGCAGCCGCCGCCGCCCAGCGTTGCGCCGACGCCGGCCATGGCGCGCGAAAATCTGCGCCGCATGCGGCTCGTCAATCAGCCCGACCTGCCGCAAGTGGCTGTGATTAAGGAATACCAGGCGGCGGGACCGGCCGGGCCGATTGCGCTACGCGCCTATCGCGGCGCCGGTACGGCAGCGGCGGACGCGCTACCGGTGCAGGTCTATTACCACGGCGGCGGCTGGGTGATCGGCGATCTCGACAGCCACGACTGGACCTGCCGCATGGTCGCCAACGCGGCGAAATGCGCCGTCATCAGCGTCGATTATCGGCTGGCGCCCGAGCATCGATTCCCGGCCGCCTTCGACGACGCGCTCGCCGCTTTCGAATGGATCGCCGCCAACGCCGATCTGCTGCACGTCGATCCAACAGCGCATGTCGGTCGGCGGCGACAGCGCCGGCGGCAATCTCGCGGCGGCCGTTGCGTTGGCGCTGCGCGACCGCGGCGCGATCAAGCTGCGCGCGCAGATCCTCACTTATCCGATCGTCGATCTCACCGCGGCCTATGACAGCCGCTTCGCCAGCGGCGTCGCCCTCACCAATGGCGGCATGCGCAATTATATCGACGCCTATGTGCCCGACGTCGCGCAACGCAAAGATTTGCGCGCCTCGCCAATGTTCGCGTCGAGCCTGAAAGGCTTGGCACCGGCGCTGGTCATTCTCGCCGGCTTCGATCCGCTCTACGCGGAAGGCGCAGCCTATGCCGCGCGGCTCAAGCAGGACGGCGTGCCGACCACCGTCAAGAATTATCCGGGCCAGATGCACGGATTTCTTTCGCGCGCCAAATTATTACCGAAAGCCTATGACGCGATCGCGGATATCGCAGGTTTTCTCAACGCCAGCCATCGCGTCATAAACAAGAAGTCCTGAACCGCTCCTACTCGCTCATCGCGCGAACGCGCGATTCGGCAAAACGCGGCTGCGGCAACATTTGGGTCAATGACGCGCGATCGCCGTCCGCAAGTTCGGACTCAACATCGACTTCCAGGTCTCGCGCTTTAAGGCTGTGGCGATAGCGTTGCAGCGGCCGTTCAATGGTCAGATAGCTGACCGTCGCCACGCTGATGGCACAAACCAGAACGATCGGGACGGTCTGGTTCCAGGGCAGCAGACCCCTGAAGAAGACGGCCGCGGGATAGTGCCACAAATACACGCCGTAAGAGATCGTACCGAAGCTGACAAGCGGCGACACCGACAACGTCGAACACACCCAAGTGTTTTGTACCGAGGCCGCGATCAACAAGCCTCCGGCGGCCAACTGGGCGAGGCTCGTCATATAGACCAAAGACCACGGCGCATTCCAAAATCCGATCGAGAGGCAGAGCACGAGCGCGGCGCAAGCGAGAACACCTGCCCAGTTGGCGGCCTTTTCTGAGATCCGGCCCATAAGCGGAAGACCCATTGCGAGAAGCGCGCCAAAAATCAGTCCGCTCATTCGGGTGTCGAAGCGGAAATAGGTCGGCGACCAGCCCAGGCTTTCGAAATTGAATATGCGCCACATCGTCGTAAGCAAGTAGAGGCCAAGCAGACAGGCGATGCGCCATCGCAGTTCAATGCGGGCAAACAGCAGGACTACGAACGGCCAGAGCAAATAAAAATGCTCTTCGACCGAGAGCGACCACGTGTGCTGTAATACTTTCGGAATACCCCAAAAGGCGCGCGCATAGTCGGACAAATAAAATCCGGCCAGCGCGGCGTCGCGGATGTGCTCGCCGAGGCTGAACTGCGGCCAGAGCCTGGGCGCAATCATCAGATACACCACCAGCAATGACAGCAAAGGCGGGGTGAGCCGGAGGAAGCGGCGCAGATAAAATCCCCACAGGTTTATTTTGCCGCGCGCTTCAAATTCTTCCGCAAGCAGCCGGGTAATCAAGTAACCGCTCAATACGAAAAATAGATCGACGCCGAAATAACCCGGGTCGAATCCGGGAACGCGGCAATGATCCGCGATGACCAATGCCGCCGCGAGCCCTCGCATTCCATCTAAGGCCGGGTTGTATCGAAGCGGAGAGTTCAACCAATCACCCGTACTTGCAGCGCCGCCCGCGTCACGCGTGATGCACGCGCCGACGTGGTTGTGAATGAAGCGCCGCAGTCGGGCGTGCGCTGCCGGCAGTCCCAAAATCCAGGAACGCCGACGGGCGTCACTGAAGCGCAAAAGCTTGAAGATTAATTACCGCCTGCACGCGCAAATTTTATTTAATTATGCGAATTTTACGCGCTGGATTGCCATCGTTACGCAGCGCGCAACCGATGGTCATAGCGCCTCGACAAAAGCACACCATCTTTTGGCGCTGGCCGGCATCGGGCAACGGACCGCGCATGGCGCCGAGATTGTCGATCATGTGCCGAGCGTCCGACGTGCCGGGAATGACCGCGGTCACGCGCGCATCGCCCAACAAATATTTGAGGAAAAATTGCGCCCAGCTGCCGGCGAACTCTTTCGCCCAGTCGGGAATTTCCTTGCCATGCACGGCGCGAAACAGCCGGGCGCGGCCGAAGGGGAGCGCGGTGAGCACGCCGGCTTTGACCTCGGCGGCCAGCGGCAAAATGCGCTTTTCAGCCACGCGGTTGTCGAGCGAATAGTCGATCTGCACGAAATCCGGCTTCTCGCGCTTGAGCACGGCTTCGACGGCGGTGAAGTCGTTATGAAAGGTCGACGTGATCCCGATGTAACGGCACAGGCCTTGCGCTTTCCATTCCCTGAATCGGGCAAGCGATTGCTGCGGATCGCTGACGTTGTGGAGTTGCAGCAAGTCGACCTTCGCGGTTTTTAGCCGCGCCAATGAGCGTTTGAACTCCGCAATGTCGGCGCGCCTCGGTTTTTGTGGCGATGAAGAGCTTGTCGCGCAAGCCCGCGGGCGCGATCACGTCGCCGAGCACGACCTCGGCATCGCGATAGGTGGAGGCCGTGTCGATCAGCCGTCCGCCATTCGCGATCAGCGCCTGCACCACCGCGGCGGCTTTCTGCTTGGTCGCATCGTCGGCGGTATTGAAAACCTGGGCGGTGCCAAGGCCGACCGCCGGCAGCTTCTCGCCGCTCGACGGGATGGCGCGGGTGAGAAGCGGCGCGCCGGTTTGCGCGAACGCAGGGCCCGTCATCGCCGCCGCGCCCGCCATCACCGCGAAGTCACGTCGTGTCATTTGCATGGCAACCTCATTCGGTTTGCGCCGCTGCTGCCAGCGCCGCGGCGCGGCGTTCCTGTGTGCGTCCGAGCGCCGCCGAGAGCGCGAGCCAGCCCACCGTGATCGGCAGCACGCACAGCGCGATGGCGCCGAGTTTCAACCCCACCGCCTGCAAGCTGTCGAACACCCAGCCGGATAACGCGTCGGAGCCGCGATAGATCACCACGTCGATCAGGTTCTTGGCCTTGTACTTTTCCTCGCGCGAGATGACGGTGAAGAACACCTGGCGCGCCGGATTGGCGATGGCGAAATTCATCCAGCGCTGCAGCACCTGCACGACCATGACGACGGCGAGCGTCGGCGCCAAAAACAGCGCGGCAAAGCCGCCGACATAAATCGCCGGCAGCGCGCCGGCGGCAATGCCGGTGCCAAAGCGCTTGAGCAGATGGCCGGTGGCAAAGACTTGCGTCGCCAGCGTCAGCAGGCCGACCGCCAGATCGATGCTGGCAAAGACCCGCGTCTGCGCGCCGGCGCCCTTCACCGCCGCCGAAACGATATGGGCCTGCTCGAAATAGAGAATGGTCGCCGCAAACGACAGCAGGCTGACCCAGGCGCCGATGCCGAGCAGATAAGGCGAGCGGATCAATTCAGGGATCGCGGCAAGCGCGCCGCCGCCGATGCGTTCCTGCGGCGGCCGCGCACCGGCTTGCGCGGTCGCCACGCGCTCCAGCCGGTAGACGCAAAACACCGCGACTTCGAGAAATATCGCCGCCGCGATCAGCAGATTGGTCGGGCCCGAGCGGCACCGACAGTAAAATCGTGATCACCGGGCCGAGCAATGCGCCGGCTGTGCCGCCGGCGCCGATGAAGCCGAACAGCCGCTTGCCCTGCTCGGCGTCGTAGAGGTCGGCCATGAACGACCAGAACACGGCGACCGCGAACAAATTGAACACGCTGACCCAGACGAAAAAGACGCGTGCGACGATCGCGGTCTCGATGCCGAGCGTCAGCAGCAGCCAGAACACGGCGAGGTTTGCGACAAAGAAGTGATAGACGATGGGGATGAAGCGCGCGCGCGGCAATCGTGCCACCAGCGCGCCGTAAAGCGGCTGCGCCACCAGCAGCGATAACAAACGTGGCGGTAAACAGCCAGGGCAGGTTCTTGACGCCGCCGGCGATGCCCATCTGGTCGCGCAACGGCCGCAACACGTAATAGCCGGCGAGCAGCGTGAAGAAATAAGCGAACGACCACAGCGCCGCCGCGCGTTCCCGCGGCGTCGCCGGCATCGTCCAGCCCAGCCAGCGCTGGATGAGACTCATGGTGCGAGGTTAAGTTTTTGCTTGAGCTCGGCGGCGCTCACCTGCTGGCCGTATCCCGGATTGCCGCGCTGAAACCGGCGCGCATCCGCCAGTTTCCCGACCACGACCGGATCAAAGCCTGCATCGCGCACCAAACCGGCCGCGACCTTGACGGCATCGGCATCGTCGCCGGCAATCGGGATCGCCAATTTGGGATCGGGACGGTTCGCCTCGCGCGCAAAGATCATATAGGACATCGTATTGAAAGCCCGCACCAGCCGCGTGCCGGCGAGATATTTCTGCGACGTGACGCCGATGCCGTCGCGCTCGACTTCTTCGGCGATGGCGCCGTCGCGCGCGGCAACCGCGTTGCAGGCATCGAGCACGATTTTGTTTTTGAGTGCCGCGCCGTAGTCCTTGCCGATCTGCGGGATCGCGCCATAGGGCACGGCGACGAAAATCACGTCGCCGAATGCGATCGCTTGCTCGACCGTGCCGGCTTTGCGCCAGCGCGCCAAGACCCGCGACCATGTCTTTCAGTTCGTCGGGATGGCGCGACGAGAACAACACCGAATGCCCGGCCTTCACCCAGAGCCCGCCGATCGTGCCGCCGATTTTTCCGGAGCCGATGACGCCGATGCGCAATTTGCCGCCGGCGCCTTGCGCCAGCGAGCGCAGCGGCCACAGCGCCGCGCCGAGCATCAGCGCGCCGCCGGCAACGAGAACGCCGCGGCGATCGCAATCACCAAAATCAAACGTCGACATTGGATGTCTCCCCCATGAGCTTTGTTTGAACGCTCTTTCGCGTTTGCAACGAGGTTATCGCTAACTGGGGAGGTTGGTACGTCCAGCTTTCATCACGGTTGCGTGACAAGCCGCGCGTTTGGCGCAAAAGCTGTTTCTTTGTGATCGGTCGGCAATATTTTTACGCGATCGATATGGCGTTCGAGGCTCCGACGCTACGTGATGGCGCAAGAGCACACTTTTCACTTTCGGTGCGGAATTGAACTACTCCGCCGCAATTCGCACCTCAGGCGCCGCCGCCTTGATATCGGGCGTGACGTGGCTTTCGAACTTGGTGAAGTTCTTCTGGAACATCGCCACCAGATCGCGCGCGGTCTTGTCGAACTCGGCTTTGTTCTTCCAGGTCTTGAACGGGTTCAACAGATGCGGCTCGACGCCTGGAACGGAAGTCGGCACCGAGAAACCGAAATAAGGATCGGTGCGGAAATCGGCATCTTTCAGCGAGCCGTCGAGCGCTGCGGTCAACAGCGTGCGCGTCGCCTTGATTGGCATGCGGCGGCCTTCGCCGTATTTGCCGCCGGTCCAGCCGGAATTGACCAGCCAGCAATCGACCTTGTGCTTGTTGATGTAGTCGCGCAGCAGATCGGCGTAGACGGAAGGATGCCGCGGCAAAAACGGCGCGCCGAAACAAGTGGAGAATTCCGGCTGCACGCCGACGAGCCCCTTCTCGGTGCCGGCAACCTTCGCCGTGTAACCGGAAAGGAAATGGTACATCGCCTGCGTCGGCGAAAGTTTGGCGATCGGCGGCATCACGCCGTAGGCGTCGGCGGTGAGGAAGATGACGTTCTTTGGATGCGTGGCGCGCCCGGTGCGCGAGGCGTTCGGAATGAAGTCGAGCGGATAGGCCGAACGCGTGTTCTCGGTCTTGGAGCCGTCATTGTAATCGGGAATGCGCGTGTCGGGATCGAACACGACGTTTTCCAGCACGGCGCCGAACCGGTTGGTGGCGTCCCAGATCTGCGGCTCGGCCTCATGCGACAGCTTGATGGTCTTGGCGTAACAGCCGCCCTCGAAATTGAAAATGCCGTCCGGACCCCAGCCGTGCTCGTCATCGCCGATCAGCGTGCGATTGGGATCGGCCGAGAGCGTGGTCTTGCCGGTACCGGACAAACCGAAGAACAATGCGCTATCGCCGTCAGGCCCGATATTGGCCGAGCAATGCATCGGTACGACATTTTGCGCCGGCAGATAGAAGTTGAGCGTGGTGAATACCGACTTCTTCATTTCGCCGGCGTAAGACGAGCCGCAGATCAGCACGATCTTGCGCGTGAAGTCGATCGCCACCATCGTGTCGGAGCCTTCGCGTCCGCCATGGCGTTTCGCGTCCGGCTTGAACGACGGCATGTCGACGACGGTGAGTTCGGGAACAAACTTATCGAGCTCGGAACGCTCGGGACGGATCAGCAATTGACGGATGAAAAGCGAATGCCAGGCCAATTCGGTGAAGACGCGCGTTTTGATGCGGTATTTCGGATCGGCGCCGCCGACCAGATCCTGCGCGAATAGTCTTTTACCTTTGGCATGGGCGATGAAATCGGCGAGCAGATTGTCGAAGTTCTCTTTCGACATTTTCCGGTTGCCGTCCCACCACACCGAATTCTCGGTGAGCGCATCGACAACGGTGTGCTTGTCCTTCGGCGAACGGCCGGTGTGGTGGCCGGTCTCGGCGCAAAGCGCGCCGCCGGCGACGATCGAGGCTTCCTTGGCCGCAATGGCATGCTCATAGAGCGTGGGCTCGAGCAAATTCCAGTGGACCGCGGCAAGCTCCTTGAAACCGAATTTATCGGCCCCGTGAGCGCCGTTCCGCACACCCGTTTCTTGCACGCTAGATCTCCCCTGCGCCTTACGGGCCGTTTTCACCCGCACGGTTATTTAGACCTTAGTATAGCCCCCCGGTCCAAGGCGCGCGACCATAGTCAGCAAGGTCATCGCTGCCAAGGGTAAATGGCTCATGTAAATCGTCATTCGGCATTGCGCTGCATCAATAATGCCGCTGCGGCCATTGCTGATGGCTAATCCATGAGCCAGCCCGGCTGTTCCGCGCGCCCGGGAACTATTCAGCGCCCCTGCCACTCGGGTTTACGCTTTTCGACGAAGGCCCGCACACCGGCGCGGAAATCCTCGCTGCCATAGGCCTGGCGCATGAGATCCTCGTCTTCCACTTCGACCGCGGCCAGCACACGGCGGATCGCTTCTTTGCCGACCCGCATGGTGATCGGCGCATGATGCGCGATACGGTCGAGCATCTCATCGGCACTCTTGGTAAGCGCATCGGGCTCGACCACCAGGCTGACATAGCCGGCCTCGCGCGCTTCCTCGGCGGTGAGCATCTCGGCCAGAAACAGCATGCGCTTGGTGCGGCCGACGCCGAATTCCGCCATGAGCCGCGCGTAGATTGCGGCCGATAAACAATTGCCCAGCGTGCGCGCGATCGGCACGCCAAAGCGCGACGCCGGCGTTGCGATACGCAGATCGCAGGAAGTGGCGATGGCCAAGCCGCCGCCGACGCACCAGCCGTCGACCGCCGCCAGCGTCGGCACCGGTAAAGTGTCGACCGCGGTGACAATTTTCTCGATGCGCTTTTCATAAGCGACGCCGTCGTCGGCCGTTGTAAAGGTGCGAAACTGCGCGATGTCGGTGCCGGCGATGAAGGCCTTGCCGCCGACGCCGGCGAAAGAAACCGCCCTGATCCTGCTATCGGCGCGGATACGGGCGCAGATGCTTTCCAATTGCTCATACATCGACCAGGTCATGGCGTTGTGCGCATGCGGCCGGTCGAACGCGACCCGTGCGATGGCGCCGTCGGTTGTGTAGCGGACGATCCCGTCGCCCTCGCTCGTGTTTTTTTCGCTCATGATGATGGTCCTGATTTTTGCGCCGATGCCGGCCGCTCAAAGCCGATACAGGCGCACAGCATTATCATGAAACAGCTTGCTTTGGTCGGCTTCCGAGCAAATGCGCGACCGATGCGAAGAACCCGCCGTATATTTCATCAAATGTGCCGGCGAGGCTATCGACCGGGAAATTGCTGGCAAACATGCAGCGCTCGACGCCGAAGATCGCAATGGTATCGCGGATGACCGGCGCGTTGGCCGCGACCGTCCAAGGCAGGCCAGCGCGGCCGAGGCCGGAAATCTTGATCGCAACATTCGGCCGCGCGGCGATGGTCTCAAGCGCGCGCCGCCAGGCCGTAAGCCCCTCCTCGCTACGGTCGACCGGCAGGCCGGTGTGATTGACGATGATCGGCGTGCGCGGAAAATCGGCGGCCAGTGCGGCCGCGGCATCGAGATGCCACCACGGCGTTTGCAGATCATATGAGAAGCCAAAGCGCTCAAGCAGCGCATAACCTTTTCGCCAAACGGGATCGTCCATCGAGCCGGGCGCGCCGCGCTTGGCGTCGCGCGGATTGCTTGCCGCTGATGGTTTATGGCGGATGCCGCGCACCAGCGCGCTCTTGGCGTGGCCGGCAAGCACCGCTTCGATGTCGGCCCGGTTGGGCTCGGCGTGGCCGATGCAGGCGCTGGGCAAGCCGTGTTCGCGGGCAATCGTTTCGATCCAGCGCGTTTCGGCCACCGGATCGGCGCGATCCCATTCGGCTTCCATGTGCACGGTTTTGACGATCCGGAAGCGCGCGCTGTCGCTGCGATAATCGCCCGGCAGATAGTTGCGCCGTAGCGCGGAATAGTCGCCGTAGCGAAAGGGTATGGGTTCGGGATCGCACAGCCAGGGATAATAATTCTTGTCGAGGTTCCAGAAGTGCTGGTGCGCATCGACGATGGGAATGGCCGGCTGGTTCGACATGATTGACCTCAGCGCCAGCCTA